>CAUZBP010000033.1:0-46389 GCA_963578105.1 Planctomycetota bacterium | reverse complement strand
ACAAAGGGCCGGACAATTGCAGGTTCGGAGATGCCAGGTCTGTGAGAGGGTAGCCGGGGGGTCTGGGCATTTGCCAGAGTTGCCAGCGGCTGTTTCCAAGCTGGTTGACGTGATAACGATCGACGTCGATGGAAAATTGGAGTCCCGTCATCGGCAACTCAATTTTCACGTGATGTGGCAAGATGACGCCCGAATGGGGATCCTGCTGGTGTTGCGAGGTGTAGGAAGATGCCAGGCGTCGTTGCTGAGCATCATACAGGTGTTGTTCCAGCACGGTTCCCTGCGTGTCGTGCAGGATTAAGACGCGTTGCAATGGTCCACCGGGTGTCTCAATCCTGGAGGTGACCGCCAACTGGCCGGGGCCTGCCGAAGTGGGGCCGCTGTGTTGACCCATGGGGTCTAACTCGACCACACCCAGTGCCGAAATGAGCCAGGTCGGTTCTACGGGAAGAATCTGGCGGGCTGCGCTCGAGTAGTACTGTTGGTTTTGGGCGAAATAGACGGCCGGAGGATCCGCTTGTCGCACCCAGATCCAAAACAGATCTTCGTTGCTTCCCAGGTCCACTTCGCTACCCGTGAGCATGTGGTCCGCACGCAACCGAAATCGTTGAGGGCGTTCCAACGCTATTTCTGTACGCAGGGTGGGCAACCCGGGAATGCGTAGTGTCGCACTTTGCCCCTGCAACTGGTGTATCGAAGCGCTGTTGACGTTGACGTGGCGAATGACTTCATCGAGTGTTGGCGGTCCGACAAAGGCAGGTGGCAGCCCGGGGCCGCTGGTGGTTCGTTTGGGACAACTGGCGCCACCCGCGGAAAAGGTTGCCACGAGCAGGAGAAACAGGAGGTATTGCGAACGCGCCAAAACAGCTTCCTTGCTGTGTTGAGGAATCGTGGTGTTCGGTTGAACGGAAATTCGGGTTTTTACTCGTCTGACTTGACGCCGGTCTATTTGCCGCGCTTCTTTCTCAACTGACTTTACGCGGCGCTGGCGAACAACAGACGCGCAAGTTCTTCCTGAATTTCATCAATCCTCTGCTGACCAGGTTCAATCACGGCTACTTGGTACTCGGTTTCTTTGCGCTGGCAATAGATCAGGAGCAACTTTTCATTTCCTTCGTCGTCGGCTTTTGCGTCCTCGAGTTTTACTATTCGACGCCGGAGCATGAGCAGTGCCAGGACGTACCGTACGTCCTGCTTGTCTTTTTTACCTTCCAGCTGTTCAAAATAATGCAGCATGACATCATTCGGCGCCCAATGCAGTTTTCGAGCATTTGGATCGGGCATTTGCGACTTCCACCATCCGACCGCATTTTCTGGCGGTTCGTCCCAACCCTCTGAGCTGTAATCGTATCTCACAACACGAGCATCCTCGAAGATCAAAAACGAATAGAAAGGCTCTCCTGGACGCAGTTCGCGACCGGTCTTTTCGCAGCGACGTGTACAGCGTTGCACTTCAAAGTCCAACATGATGCGGTCTGCGACCGGGAATCATCCGGAAAGCAGTTGGGTCCAGGTGATTGTGACCAACGTGTCGGAATAAATCACACAAGATAATCGACAAGGTGTTGGTGACAGGCAGGAGATACTAGGCGAAAGTCGCTTGAGGCTCAATACACAGTGGAGAAAGGCTGGTCGGTGTTCTCAAGTCCGCTCCGTATCTGTGGTTGACGCCTGCACTTGCGACAGTTGCCAAGATGGGCAGTTTGGTTGTGATTGACGTCGATTCGGCCACAGAACACCACGGCGGAAACACCGAACCCCTGCCACGCATCTCCCGACACCCGCGCGCCAAGGATTTCGGGACGGAACCTGAAACAGGTTGAGATTTTCACCAGCCATCCGGGCGCGTTGCGGGACAATCCAACACAAAATTTGGGCACCAGGTTGGCAGACGAACGCGAGGTGTTACGGTCAACAAGCCCGCAGCCCAGCTAGCTGGGCAAGCGCAGTCGGCCACTCCTCTGCCGGGCCCGGCGGGAGAAATCAGGAGTGTCCCCGGGACTCGGGCATTTCGACGTGTTTTGGCTTTCGTCCTTCACGCCGAGCATAGACAGTCTGTTCGTCGCCCCCTACACTGGATCATTCTTGAAACGGGAATTCTCGCAACGGCCAGAAGAACACAGACCATGACAAAACCGACTTTGGAATCTATCACGAAGAAGGTGGAAGCTGGTGAACGACTCTCTTTGGAGGACGGGTTGAAGTTGTACGAACCAGAAGTACCGCTTAACGCACTGGGGCAACTTGCCAATCAGGTTCGTGAGAGGATCAACGGTAATCGTGCCTATTACAACATCAACACACACCTGAATCCGACCAACGTCTGTGTTTATCGCTGTTCTTTTTGCGCCTTTCGCTCGGACTTGCGCGACCCGAAGAGTTATGTGATGGACGACGAGAAAATTCTGGCCCGCGGTCAGGAAGCGGTCGACCACGGTTGTACGGAAATGCACATCGTGGGCGGTCTGCATCATCAAAAACCCTACGACTGGTACGTCAACCTGGTGCGTGTCCTGCATGAGGCTTATCCTCAACTTCACCTCAAGGCGTGGACAGCGGTGGAAATTAACTGGTTTGAATTCCTGACGAAGAAGTCAATCCGGTCCATCCTTGATGACCTCATGCAAGCGGGCCTGGGAAGCATGCCGGGTGGCGGCGCCGAGATTTTTCATCCAGAAGTACGGGATCAAATCTGTGAACACAAGGCCGATGCGAAAAACTGGTTCGACATTCACCGCACGGCTCACCAATTAGGTCTGAAGACCAATTGCACTATGCTCTACGGTCACATTGAAAAACCGTACCATCGCGTTGACCATTTACTTCGTTTACGTGAGTTGCAGGATGAAACGAGAGGCTTTCAGACTTTCATTCCCCTGGCATTTCATCCCGATAACACGGGTCTGTCACACCTGAAAAAACCTTCGGCGTTGGACGATCTGCGTACGATGGCGATTTCCAGGTTGTTGCTGGACAACATCCCGCATATCAAAGCCTACTGGATCATGTTAGGGATCGGCACGGCACAGACTGCACTCGCCTACGGTGCCGATGACCTGGACGGTACCGTGCGGCATGAATTGATCTATCACGACGCAGGAGCGACGACGCCGGAAGTGCTTTCGATTGAAGTGATCCGACGATTGATTGCCGAGGCTGGTCGGGAGCCGGTCGAGCGTGACACGTTGTACCACCGAGTGGAGCGCGATGCGCACGATCCGAGCCAGTGGCGTGTTGGGGAATCGCTGTCAGTCGTGTGAAAACGATCTGCGGGTATTCTTGGATTTCTACGCAATATCCCCGCTCTCTCGGTTTCTGACAGTTGTCCGGTCAGAATTCCGCGTGATTGACCGGCCGGGAATTGTTGTTTACCCCACGTCACTGAATTGCAGTGATTCTCCGTAACGCGTCAACACCATCCGTCGTAACTTGGAGTACATCGGGTCATGGAGTTGCGCATCTTTGTCAAGCAATTGACGTGCGTCACGGCGGGCAACTTCCAGGATCTCCGCATCTCGAATAAGATCAGCAATACGAAGCGGGGGCAGGCCGTGTTGCTTGGTGCTGAACAGGTCACCAGGGCCGCGCAGACGAAAGTCGATTTCAGACAACTCGAACCCATCCGTCGTTTCGGAAAATGCGGTCAGCCTTTCGGGTGATTCATGCGCCGTGGGGCTGGCGAAGACGCATACGTAACCAGGGTGATTTCCGCGCGAGATGCGGCCCCGTAGTTGATGGAGTTGGGACAGTCCGAAGTAATTTCCATTCTCAATGGTCATCAGAGTCGCATTCGGGACATCAATTCCTACTTCGACGACGGAGGTGGCTACCAGTACCTGCGTCTGTCCCCTCGTAAATGCGTTTAACGCTGCAGCCTTGTCTTCGCCGGACATGCGACCATGGACCAGATCAAGTCGAAACGCCTCCAGCTCTCCGTTGGTAAGTTCCTCGAATGCTTCTTCCACGCTTTTTCCACGAATCGAACCTTTGGCCTCGACTCGGGGCGTGATGACGTAACCCTGGCGCCCCTCGCGCAGTTTGCGACGGAAAAATTCCCACCATTTTACACGTTGATACTCGTAACCCAGGTAGGTGTGAACCTCTTGGCGACCCGGCGGACTACCGCGGAGAGTGGTGATGTCCAGATCACCAAATATTGTCATGGAGATCGTCCGCGGAATGGGTGTTGCCGTCATCACCAGGTAGTGCGGTGCCCTGCCTGCGCTCCGGAGTTCTGCGCGTTGCTCGACACCAAATTTGTGTTGTTCGTCAACCACCACCAATCCCAATTGCGAAAATTCGGTTCCCGAATGCAGCAGCGCTTGTGTGCCGATGACAAGATCGACGCTGCCGGCCGCCATGTCCTGTTGTAATTTTTGACGGGCCGATTGATGGAGAGTCCCGGTCAACAGGCCAATCCGGACCTGGCTCTTTTCCAAGAGATGCTGCAAGGTGTCGAAATGTTGACGAGCGAGGATCTCCGTCGGGGCCATCAGAACCGCCTGGCGGCTGTGAGCGACAGCGGCCAGCATCGCGTACACAGCCACCACGGTCTTGCCGCTTCCCACGTCTCCTTGTAGCAAGCGGTTCATAGGAGTCGTACGGTTCAGGTCGACGGCGATTTCCCGGACAGCATGGTCCTGAGACTCTGTCAGGTCAAAAGGAAGCAGTCGACGAATGCGTGCGTCAATTCTGGCGTTGACCTGCAGTTGTGGTGCTTGAAAGTTACCGGCCAGCATTTGTCGACGGAGACCGACTGCCAGTTGGAGGACCAGTAATTCCTGGTAAATCAGCCGGTAACGGGCCTGCTCCAATAACTCGCGATTGTCGGGAGAGTGGACCTGAGGTAAAGCGGATCGGAGTGCAAGGAGATTGTGTTGCTGCAAAAATGTGTCAGGGAAGACTTCATCCATTTGATCCAGACAACCATCCAGTACGCTTTGGACGATGCGACGCATTTGGCCTTGGCTAACTCCTTCTGTTAAAGAATACAATGGCAAGATTTGTCCAGCAGGTGCCGTTTGATCTGCAGTCAGGGTCTCGACTCGCGGGTGTGCCATCTCCCAGTGGCCACTGTTGAGTTTGGCCTTTCCCGACAGGACCACTCGCTGTCCCTGTGAAAATCGGTCACGCATGTAGGGTTGATTGAACCACAGGGCCCGCACGTATCGTCCTTCTTGCTGCACCAGCACACCCAAAACGGTTCTCCCAGCCCCTGTGTGGCGCAGGTCGACTTCCTCGATATCACCGCATACGCTCAAGGGAACGTTTTCCTCAAACTGTTCCACCTTTCGCAACTGGCTCATGTCCTCGTATTCACGCGGGAAATGAAACAACACGTCCCGGGCAATCTGGAGGCCCAGTTTCTGAAACAGCTTGGCTCGTTGGGGTCCCACGCCCGGAATGAATTGCATGGGTGTGTTCGGCTGAAGACCGGCCGCCAGATTGTCCTGTTTCGAACTCATGTGAGCATTCTACCCCGGGTCCTGTAAGGAGGGGAGAAGGTGGACAGCCAGCAGGGACCAAGGGAAAAAATGGATCGCAAACACCAGCAACGAGAACCGGGATGCAGGTAGACAAAGCCGAGGCTATGGAATTGCGTAGTGGAAGACTGCGTAATAATGACACGCGCTTCCCAGCATGACACAGACATGCCAGATAGCATGGAAATGATAACGCGTTTTATCCAGTTTCCAGAAGATCGTGCCAATCATGTAGAACACTCCTCCGATGAAGAGCCAGACAAATCCGAAGACGGGAACCAGTTGAATGATCAGTTTGTACTGGAGAATCGGAAGCCAGCCCAGCAGGACATAAAGCATCAGGTTCACATGGGTCACACGATGAGCCAGCCAGACCTTTGAGAAAAAACCGAACAGAGCAGCTGTCCAAATAGCTGACAGCTGGAAGATGCCCCAAGTGAAGCGGAAATGGCAAAGTAGCCAGGGTGTATAGGAGCCGGCAATGAACAAGTAGATCAGGCCTTGATCCAGTTTGCGAAACCAGTTGCGCAAGCGGGAGTGTGTGACACCGTGCGAGCAGGTTGAAATGGCATACACGGCAACCATGGTCAGCAAGAACGCCAAGCATCCCAGGCGGTGCCAGTTGTCTCCACGCAGGACCACGTACGAGAGCATGGCAATCGAGGCAACCAGGCTGAGACACAGCCCCAGACCGTGTGTCACACAATTGCTGATTTCACCCGGCATCGCACGCAGTCCGGTGACATTAGATCGAATTCCATGAATGGCTGTAGAGAACATTTTTGTTCCGAAATTTCTTGTCAGTAATTGAATCGTGTCATTCATCGACCAATTCCAGTATCGCGTGAAGTAAAGGGAATGGAACCAAGGGAACGCTCATTTGGGTTTGGCAACGCTTTCCGGATCTCCGGCTTCTAATTCTACAAGTGTTACTACGGATTATTTGTTACACGGTTTGTACGGATCTTTCGGGTGGGAATTCAAACGTCGTTCTGTTTGTGATGCGTCGGAAGGCAGGTGCTGCACATTTGTGCGGCACCTGTGACGGGGGAATGCACCGATTCCACTGCTCGGTAGCGCGTGACGCTTCATGTACGTCAGTACGGTTGGCCGGTTTGTCAGGAAGGAAATCGGGGAGTGTTGGAACCCGACAGGTGAAAATAGTTTCGTCTGAACGGGCTGTGAGGGCCAGGGGGGGGTGTTTGGGGGGGGGCCGCGGCAGGGATGCCCGATCGGGTTGAGTTTTAAATCAGGTGAAAGTCGGTCCCGTGGAAAAACCAACCGGCAACCGGCCGAAATGTTGACAACAATTCAAGCTTTACCGTTGCCGAACTCTCCCAGAATCACTGATGCATTATGGCCACCAAATCCGAAGCTGTTACTCATTGCAACAGAGAGGTGACAAGGTTTGGGTTCGTGGGGTGTGTAATCCAAGTCGCAATCGGGATCGGGGGTGTCCAAATTGATTGTCGGGGGAACAATGTTTTCCTGTAAGGCCTTGGCAGTGATGATCAATTCGACCCCGCCACTGGCTCCAAGCGAATGCCCCAATTGACTTTTTGTGCTGGAAATGCTGAGTTGATAGGCATGTTTTCCAAAGACGGATTTTAAAGCCAACGTTTCTGCCTTGTCGCCAAGCGGTGTACTCGTTCCATGGGCATTGATGTAGTCGACGCTTTCAGGAGCCAACCGGGCGTTTTGAAGGGCCGCTGACATCGCCCTGGCGGCGCCAGCCCCATCTCCATCGGGTTGCGTGATGTGTCCGGCGTCACCACTGGCACCGAAGCCCAGGACTTCACTGTAGATTCTGGCCCCACGGGCCCGCGCGTGTTCCAGTTCTTCGAACACAATTAATCCGGCGCCTTCACTAAACACGAATCCGTCTCGGTCTGCATCAAAAGGTCGGCTGGCCTTGGTCGGTTCTTCATTGCGAGTAGAAAGGGCTTTGATGTTTTGGAACGCACTCAGCCCCATACGGGTCATGGCTGCCTCAGTGCCTCCGGTTACCATCACCTCGGCATCCCCGTGTTGAATCGTTTTCAATGCATCGCCGATGGCGTTGGTGGCACTGGCGCATGCGGTTGCGACCGTGAAGTTAGGGCCCCGTAAACCGTACTCGATGGACAAGTTGGATCCGGCAGCATTCAGCATCATCTTGGGGACGGTTAACGCCGAAACGCGGTCGGGACCTTTGTAAAACAGTCGCCGCATCTGCGTTTCGATTTCTCCCAGGCCACCGATTCCCGATCCCAGGATCACACCGCAGCGATAGGGATCTTCCTTGGAAAATTCCAGCCCGGAGTCAAGCAGAGCTTTCCGCCCGGCGACCATGGCAAACTGCGTAAAACGATCAAGTCGTTTCAGGTCCTTAGGAGAAATGCCAGAGTCATCACTTGGCCAGTCCCAGATATCGCCACCGAATTTCACCTTGAACTCATCGGTGGAGAAACACTTCAGGTGGTGAATTCCACTTTCACCTGCAAGAATGCGTTGCCACAGACTTTCCACTTCGCAGCTTAGGGATGTGATAACCCCCAAGCCCGTGATGACCACGCGCCGTTTCTTACCATCGTCGGAGGCAGCTAGCAATGTTCCAGCTCGAAAGAAGGTTTACGGAATACAGTCAACTCTGCACGACCGTTTCCTAGAAACGCCGATCTTTGGCAGACGGCCCCTTGAGGCGGTTGGGACCCCTTTTGTTGCCGACCTCCTTCTGGTCGGCACCCTGCTCTTGGGCAACACCTGGATAAGAGGAACTGGAAGATGTTTCAGTCTGTTCAATGAATTCAATTGCCTGTCCGACGGTTTGGATTTTTTCCGCCGCATCGTCCGGTATATCCACTTCGAATTCTTCTTCCAACTCCATGACGAGCTCAACGGTGTCAAGCGAATCTGCACCCAAGTCATTCACAAACGAAGTTTCGGGAGCGACTTTTTCCTTATCCACACCGAGTTGCTCGGCGACAATGCCGATGACGCGATCTGCAACAGATGACACCTTGGTGTTCCTCCTGTCCTAAAAATATCGGGCGCTACTGGTAGGCCCTAACACATGCTTCGACAAATTGCGAAACGCCTTTGTAAACTCCGAAGACACATAAGATAGAGTATTTTTGCAAAACAGGTCAAGGTTGGCAGAGTGATTATGAATCATAATTTTGACTTTCTGGGGCTAAATTTCTGCCATTTCTCCTGTAGACCTCTAGCCGGTGAGCCCTCCGTCAATTACGAGGACCTGCCCGGTGATGTAGCTGGCAGATACGCTTGACAAGTAAAGTACCGCATCAGCGACTTCTTCCGGCTTGCCCAGGCGGCGGGCGGGAACCCGTTTTTTGACTTCCTGTAGAACAGCGTCCCCTAGGGCTTCTGTCATTTCGCTTGCAATAAATCCAGGGGCAATGGCATTGATCGTCACCTTCCTGCTGGCCAATTCGCGGGACAAGCTGCGTGTCAGGCCGATCAGGCCCGCTTTGGAGGCGGAATAGTTGGTTTGTCCCGGATTACCCATGATCCCCGAGACACTTGCCATGTTGATGATTCGTCCATAACGAGCGCGCATCATCAGTCGGCTGACTGCGCGAGTGAAGAGGAAGGCACCCCGTAGATTTGTTTCAATGACATCATCCCACTCCTCGTCGGACATGCGTAGCAACAACGTATCGCGTGTGATTCCGGCATTGTTGACCAGAATATCGACTCGTTCCCAGAGATCGGACACTTGGTCGACCGCCGCTTCAACACTGCTGCGATCCTTCACGTCGCAGGTGATCGCCTGGGCTGAGCCACCAGCGGCTGTGATCGCGCCTACAGTTTCTGCTAATTTTTCAGGGGTTCTTGCAACACAGGCAACATGGGCTCCGTTTTCACCCAGTCGCAAGGCGATGGCTCGCCCCAGGCCCTGAGAGGCGCCGGTGACAATTGCACTTTGTCCTGAAAGGTCGATTCGGATTTCGTTGGAAGGCGTAAATGCCATGGTTTACTCCATTACACTTTCACAAGAGGCGGTTTTTCGTTCAATACGGCGCATCAGTCCGCGCAGCACCCGTCCAGGACCCACTTCATAAAAACGGCTGAAGTGATCTGCCAAAAGTCGACGGATCGAGTCTTCCCAGCGTACGGGTGAAACGATTTGCTGTAGTAGCAACTGACGGATCTGCTCCGGATCGTCATGAGCTTGAGCATCGACGTTTGAAACAACGGGAACGCGTGGAGGTGACATGTCGGCGTTGGCAAGGGCCACGGCCAGTTGATCGACTGCGGGCTCCATTAACTGCGTGTGAAACGCTCCTGCCACGGCGAGTGGCACGACCCGCATTGCTCCCGCGTCCTGGGCGAGTTCCACTAGCCGTTCACACGAATGATTAGATCCCGAGACGGCGATGTTTCCGGGGCACAGCAAGTTCGCAATCTGGAGCGTCTCTCCCTCCAGGCGGGCTTCGTCACACAGGGTTTCTATTTTTTCCGGCGTCAGGCCCAGGACACTCATCATGCCACTGGGTGCTGCATCGGCCGCATCTTGCATGGCCTGCCCACGTTTCTGGACCAGGCGGAGGCCTGTCTCGAAATCGAAAACGTCTGCAAATGCCAGGGCCGTGTATTCACCCAAACTCAAACCTGCCGCAGCCCCACATTTTTCAACAATATCTGGGTTCGAAGCACGCAGAGATTCGAGTGCGGCCAGGCTGGTCACATAAAGTGCTGGTTGACTGATGACGGTTGAATCCAGTTTGTTTTCAGGGCCGTCAAAGCAAAGCTCGGCCAGATCGTACCCAAGCACATCGGCAGCTCGAGCGTAGAGGCGCTGCGCAACAGGAAGCGACTCGGCTAATTGCCGCCCCATGCCAACCATCTGAGCTCCCTGGCCGGGAAAAAGAAACGCAATCTTGCTCAAAACGGCTTAAGATTCCTCTGGTTCCACGATGGTTCGGCCCATGTAGTGCCCGCATCCGTCACAAATCACATGAGTGGGTGTCGCTGCACTGCATTTAGGGCAATACGCCAACTGGCGTGGCTTTAAGGCATCGTGAGAACGGCGTTTTCCTGTACGGGAATTGGAATGTTTTCGTTTGGGAACTGCCATGGATTAACCCAATACCGAATGTCAGGCTAGTTGAACATCAGAAACACCCATCGTAGAGATCCGCTTCTGCTATGTCAACCTGCGGTTTGCGGTATGGGAGCCGGTATTTTCAATCGGAATGGCCACTAGAACAGCGGGGTCTGGTGTTCCACCCCGGGTTCTTCCTGGGAAGGAGCGGGTAAATCAAGGTGCTGATATGCCTGTGCCGTCAATATGCGACCTCGAGGGGTGCGTACCACCAGTTCGCTTCTCAGAAGAAACAACTCGACGTCGTCTGATAACGTTTCTGGCGAAACATTCATCGTGTGGGCAATGGCTTCCAGCCCAGCCGGGCCACCACCAAAAACACGGGCAAGGGTGAGCAGATACTTGCGGTCCTGCTGGTCTAGCCCCCGGTTATCAATCCCTGCCATTTTTAAGGCAGCCAAAGCAACCTCCGAAGTGATCCGCCCGTCTGCTCGGCTAGTCGCGTAATCCCTTACCCACCGTAACCGGTTGTTAGCCACACGGGGTGTGCCTCGGCTCCGGGTGGCAATCTCTCCGGCTGCTTTTTGCTCAAGTTCAACTGCCAGCTTGGCCGCATTTCTTCTCAGAATTTCCGTCAGTTCTTCCTGGCTGTAGAAGTCCAGATGTTCTCGAATCTGAAACCGGTCTCTCAAGGGAGCAGACAGGTTGCCACTCCGGGTTGTTGCACCAATCAACGTGAAAGGCTTCAGCCACAGGTTAAGCGTGCGTGCATTGGTCCCCTCGCCATGAACGATGTCAACACGAAAATCTTCCATGGCGGTGTAAAGGTATTCCTCCACGGAAATCGGCATGCGATGGATCTCGTCGATGAACAGTACGGACTTCGCAGCAGCATTGGTTAAATAAGGGACAAGATCCTTGGGGGCGCTCAGCGCAGCACCGCTCGTCAATTGAACCTCGACATTCAGCTCGCGCGGGATGCAGGTGGCGAAGGTTGTTTTTCCCAGTCCGGGAGGGCCGTCGAACAGAATGTGGCCAATGGGCTCATCACGCTTGTTGGCTGCGTCCACTGCGATTCTCAGGCGCTCGTATACCTCACGCTGACCGACCATGTCTTCCATGCGATGCGGGCGCAGATTACGATCCTCGTCATCGCCGCCACCAGCGGGATCAATAATCAGAGGTTCTCTCACCATGGTCGAGTAATATACCAGATGGGAGTTCAATGCAAAACGTGAACCTTGCAAAGAAACACCGGGCAGTCCCTCCCGTCGGTCACCGGCCCCGCGCGACTTTCACTGGTCAGGCTTGACCACTGTGACTGTATTGATAAACGCCTTGAATCAACGATTCAACGTCCTTGAATTTCTTCTTCGTGTCGAGTGCACCGTCCAGTAATCTGCGGGCGTCGGCCTCGGAATGACCCAGATTACACAAAACTTCAAAGACTTCGTTGATCAGGTCCCGTTCGATTTGAGTAGCGTCGTCCTGTTCGTGGGTCACTAGCAGGGCAAATTTCGGCACCTTGCGGCGTAGCTTGGCAACAATCCGTTCCGCCGTGGCCGGACCAATCCCCGGGAGAGCGGACAAACCTTTAATATCTTGTCTCTCAATCGTAACAGCCACTTCTTCCACCGGCCGGATCATGGCACGTAGCGCCTTGGTGACTCCCATGCCGTCGACGGAACAGAAAAGTTCAAAAAACTCCCGTTCAGCTTCGTTTGAAAAGCCCACCAGACGAGGCACCAAGCGGCCCTGGTTGGGATTGCCGTCTAAATATTGAATCGTATGCAGGCTGATTTCCTGCCCCACAGACCGTTGCAACTGGTGGCGGACAAACTCCGGAATACGAACTTGATATTCAAAGGCGTCAATTGAAACCGTCAGATCGGTTTCGGAAACTGCCAGTAAGGTACCTGTGATTTTGGAGATCATGGGATAGGTCGGTGTCCGGGGTTCATTGGTGGATGATAGATCTTCAGGTCCCGTTGGATTCCGCAACGCTCTCCTGATGCGTTTGTTTGCGGATTCTTCCCTCGCTTCTCATTTTCTTAGGCGGCCGGTGGGTAGCTCAACCTTTGCCCAAAACGGATGCTGTCGATCGCCGCGTGTGCGAACGTCTTCGAGCAGAATTTCGAGACGAGGCACGGCATCTTCGGGGTTCAGATGCTTGCGGCCGTTGACCACGATAGTAAGTTTGCGGCTGAAGTCAATGTTGTCAGGCGATAGCCATACCGTGCAGCGGCCGGCTCCTGTTTTGATTCGCAATTGGTTATTAGTCAGCGTTTTTCCATTTGTCACGACTGGCCGGGAACCTCCTTTGCCTGGCCAGGCAAAGGGTGGCACCATGGAACGTGGTGGAAAATTGTCGAGTTCCATCCACCAGCAGAAGTTGTCCCAGCTACGCATCGACTCGTAGTTGAACTCCGTCGGTGAAAAGTTTCTCTCATGCAGTTCTGCCCATCGGAACAGGTGATGGATTTCGTCCTGGAAGTGTTCATGTCCTCGTCCCAGATATTCCACCACCATGGTATCGAATCCCGTGTGAGTCAAATAGCGGTCCATGTCGCGCGAGTTTAATGCAAGTTTGTTACCGTCTAATTCACCCATCACAAAATAGAAGGGTACGTGGTGAGCATTTCGCCAATATCTGGATACATATTTGTCGGCCGTGGCAGCTATCGGTAGCACTCCCGCCCAAAGGTCGGGATGGGCCAGACCCATGTCCCAGGCGGCGTCACCGCCGATTGAATGACCTGATAAATAGACTCGGTCGGTGTCGATGGAAAATCGTTTGCAGGCATTTCGCAGTGCAAATAATACCGCCGCATGTTCCCTGGCGCTATATTCGTATTTCGCTTGGTATGCTTTGGTCCATTGGGGTGCGATCACGATATAACCGTGGCGCGTAGCCTGTCCGAGTCGCTGTTTTTTTTCCGGACTGTAGCTGCCGGCCCACCAGTCGATCTGCAACTCGGGTGTGGTCCCTGCTGAATGCAATGTGACCAGGGCAGGATAGGATCGGCAGGGATCATATTCCGGGGGTAGCTGAACGAAATAATTTACGTCCGCCTGGCCTGTCAATCCGGCAACGGAGAGTTTGTACATTCCTGGAATTTCCGTTTGGCTGGCCATTTCGGTCTTGAGCGGCGGGTCCATCTGTTGGACCAATTTGGAAACCAGGCTGGGGACGCCACCCTCCAGACTCTCTAATTCTTCCAGGATTTCAGTCCGGCGGGCAACCAGATCGGTCTGTAAGTACTCCCGCACCAGATCCCGTACTTGATACAAAGAAAATGTGATCGTCAGGTTTTGAATACCTGAGCCATTTCCGAGCAGCCAGGAACTGAGCCCCAGGGAGAGCTTTTGTTCAGCGGCCAGGGTGTCATCATCAGCAAACCGAAGATAGTCGTTAAAGCGGTGGAGGTTGTTAACGTTTAAGCGTGCGGAGATTTCGGCTTGGATAGCTTGGACTTGATCGACCAGGCCGCCATCTTGCATGGTCTGGGAATGACGTGCGATCAGTTCGAGTACCTGGGCATAGCGGCCTTTCGCTGTTTCGTATTCCTGTTGCAACTGCTTTACCTTGAGGAGTGTTTCCTGTGCAACCATTTCGTCTGGAAAGCTTGACAGCAGGTTGAAAGCCATCTGGTGCTGGCCCGATTGGCGGCGTTGTTGGATTTCACGTATCAGTTGATTCGCGCCCAACTGGCGAAGTGCCTTCTCTTCATTCTTCAGATTTTCCAGATGGGGGAATTCCCGAATGGCTGCGGTTAATTCTTGGCGCGCTTCGGAATAGCGTTCGGCCTGGGTGTAGAAGCTGACGACCCGCAAGCGGTTCTCTGCTCGCTTGGGGTCCAGGTGTTGCTCCAAAATTGCAGTCAGTTGGTCCCTCGGTATGGAACTGGTGGCAAATCGCATGTCCCAGGCAATTGGCTGATCACCTTGTAAACCCTCGGCCTTGGTCCAGCGAGGAGTGATGTCCGTGATCCCCTGAATGATGTCGACTCTGCCGCGGCCTTTCACATTCATCGAGAAGACGCGACGTCCGTATTTGTCCCAGGGACTGACGTGAATAATCGTACCCACACCACCCACCCGCTTGCCGCTCTTGGCGACTCGTTGGGGAATCTTGAATCGTTCTGTTCCCGACGGCTCCGATTCCCGCAGACCGCCTTCGGCAATCTGATAAGTCGACACGAATACACGCCGGAGGTCGTCATGTACCAATACAATCAATCTTGGGTTGGTGCCCTCTCGAGCCTGATTTTGCAGAGGATTCTGCATCAGGCTGCCAACCTTACCCAGTCGTCCGGAGAGTTGAAAACCGTTTTTGAGAGTGATCTCGGAGGCAAAAAGACACGGTTTGGGAGCAGGCAGGCCAGGCACCAGCGCAAAGATGATCGCAGTCCAGATTCCAGACCGGAATGCAGCGGTCATCAGGTTCTCCTCTGGTTCCGAAAGATAGGTGGGGACCAAGTTAACTTCCGTCACCCACTACACTATTGTCGGTCACCCCTGCAGCAAGTCAATCGTGAATCAAGTGGCGCAACACTCGAACCGTGCGGTTCGTGGGAGAAGAGGAAGCAGCCAGCAAGCCAGACTACCGGAAATTCCTGGCGACCACCGACAGGCTGGCAATCACCTCTGTTTTCTCCCGGGTGACTTTGGCCGGGCCTTTCCGGGCCTAGTCTTCATCGTCAGGTCGGGCGCCCGAAAGTGTTTCCAGCCCGAGCACACCGACCAGGAGCAGAATGTCGACGACCAACAGGAGCAAACAGGCCAGGGCAATTCGCCAGAGCAGCATGGAGCCAGTAGCATCCCCCGTTTCCTGGGCCAGCGCCTTGGCGCCCATCAACACGCCAAAGGAAACCACGAGGACGGGAAGTCCATAAACCAGAAATGATAGAAATCGGCGTGATATCACAGTTGCACCCGCTATATTTTCCCCAGGGTCCCTATTTTCTATATGCGGTTGGTTCTGTCAATGGTGGGTGTCGCGTCATTTGTGGTATCGCTGCCAGGGTCCAGATCAGCAGGCCGAACGGAAAAGCCATTTTCGACTTCTCACGAGGCCACGATTTCCCGTTTGCGGCTTACGTAGTCCCACACGACGTACCGGTCGAGGTCGCGGCCGGCAGTGAAGAAGACACGCCCCTGAGTCGTTTCCGCGACGCGGTAGGCAAAGCGAATGTCTTCTTCGGATTGGGACCAACTGGGAACAAGAAACAGGTTGATTGTGATTTCTGCACGCTGGCAAAGCAGTGCCTCACGCATGGTTGCCTGTTCAGTCAGTGGATCGGGCGGATAGAGCAAATACAATTCGCTGCCGTCGAAATGGGCGGTAGGCAAGCCATCGGTAATCAGAATGATCTGGCGGTTGGTTGTATCTTGCACACTCAACATCTGTCGAGCAAGTTGAAGTCCATGTTGGACATTGGTGAAATGTGGTGGAATCTGCATTTCGCTGATGTCGGCCCGGCTCATATCGGCTTTCAAACGTACGACAGGATCATGAATGGTCACCGGCTTTGGCATCAGGTTGACAATTTCTCCAGATCGTCGTTGTTTGGCGAAAGTGTACATTTCCACAAACTGTAAAAAGTCGCCTGGGTATTCGGAGCGGATCAGTCCATCGAGTGCCAAGGCCATCCGCTTCACATTGATGTATTGTCCTTCCTGCCGCATGGAGCCGCTCATGTCCATCACGACCACGGTGGCACATTTAGGAGTATTCCGAGTTCGATGGACTTCGATATCGTCCGGGCTGAGTTGTATCGGCAGGCCCGGGCCCTGCCGGAGCATGGCGTTGATAAAGGACTGGGGCAGGTCCATGTGGGCCAGGGAATCGCCAAACTCGTACTGCTTCGTTTGCTGCATTTCGACAGCACCTTCGCCGACGATGGCACCCTGGTGTCTACCTGAGCGTGAGGCTTGCAAGTGGCTGAAAATTTTTTCCAGCAAACGGCCTTGGAATAAACGATAGGCTTTGGGGGTCAAGTGGAATGCGCCACCGTCTTGGGTGAGGCCTTGTCGCTGAGCCAGTTCACGGACATAGTCTTCCACCAATTGTCGCATCGATTCTAACTGGGTCAGATCACCAGGCTCGGTGAATTCAGCGAGCGACTCCATGTCGATCAGGGTAATTTGAGCCGTTTCCCGAGCTTCCTCCAGCTGTTTGAGCAGTTCGTCAATCTTTTCGAGTTCTTCTTTGATCGCCAATGCTTCGGGAACAGTGAGGCTGGTGTGACCCGTAAAATTGTACTTGGCCGCCAGCTCTTCGACCTGGTACTTTTCACCCAGGCGTTCGATAAGTTGCACAAGGCTTCGAGCGAACGCCGAACGTTCATTTTCTGTCGCATACCAGAGGCGTTCTAAATCATAGATCTGCTCTTCAGCGAAAGCTTGTTGGAATCGCTTCAGAAGACGTTGGGGGGGCTGGACCTGATGACCTTGCAGCAGATAGTCGTGACGGACTCCCTGCAACACCGTGTCCGTTTCGTAAGTCTCGAGAATTTTTCTCCTGCGTTCCAGTAGCAGGGCTAGCAGTGCGTCGATACTGGGACCAAGACCCTCAATCTGGCTTGGATCGAGATGCACTGCTCGAGCCAATTCATCTTCCGTCAGCTCGCGCATGCTGCCAAACATCAACATGTGTTCCAAAGCAGGCGAAACCAGATCAGGAGACGGCTGCGAGGGGCTAGGAAACCGCCGTGGGTCATATTTCTGGTAGGTATGTATGATCCCGCCGAGGGGATTTTTGCGGACCATTTCTGTGAATTACCTGCAACTACAGCGGCCTGATTTGTCGATCATTACTAAGACCAATTATAACTTAGTAAGACCAATTATAACGGATTTCTGGTGATTGGGCATTCCAATTGTCACAGGTTACGCAATTCCGGTAGGACCAAGTGGAGATCAGGGATCGATGGAAGAAACTGCAGTTGCTGTCACCGCTGCCGTGAGTCTCGATTTTGCGGATACGCTGAAGCACTGGTGTGAATTGATGCTGGTCTGGATTGGATTTGGTACTGTCACCGGGTTGGCTGCCAAGGCCTTGATGCCGGGGCGTGACCCAGGCGGATCCATTGCGACCCTGGTGATGGGAATTGGAGGAACACTGATTGGCTGTGGGCTGCTGGCGTTCTTCAAAAAAGATATGGAAGTTACCCCTATCAGTATGGGTGGTTTTGCTCTGGGTACCACTGGAGCCTTTGTTTTGCTTTTCTTTTACCGGTTCTTGGGGGGGTACTGGTTTGTGGAAGGGGACCAGGGACTGGTCAATGGTCAGTCGGGCAGAGTGCGTCGCTCGCGGCGCCGATCACGCTACTACAATTCGCACACGGAATAGGAGCGAATCGGCAGCGAAACAACGGAAAAACGAAGCTCAACCGGGGGCCGACCAAGTCACTCAAATTCGTAAGTCACTTTGCCATGCTCTTGGAAACGCGAAATGTGGTCCCTGGCATACAGGCCGGCCAGAACAAACTCGACGCATGACGCTCTAACCGCTGGAACCTGGGAGGCATTTACTTCGAATGCCTTGTCCCACACCGGTGGAACCCGTTGCAGCAGTTTGGCATAAGCCGAAGATGGTAGCATGTCCCCTACCTCGATTCTGATGCCTTGTCCAAAGATTTGGGCGATCTCTTCCAGGCCGTGTCGTTCGACGTACTCTTCGAAGACAATGCCGGTTGCTTCGCCAATCACCGACTCGAGAACCTGCCGTTCGGACATTTGGTGGCTGCCCATCAGGTCAAGTTCCAGTTTGCCGAGCGAAGATGAGTAGAGATGGCCTAAATCACTGATGCGAGGTACTGCCGGGTTTTCACCCAACAGAACAGCCCGTTGACGGGCACTGGCGATCAGGATGCGATAGTTGGCGAGACTGAAACGGGTGCTCACGCCGGATTGCTGGTCAATGTATTTTGATTTTCGAGCGCAAATCGCAATCTGTTCGATAATTTCGCGCATAAAATAAGGGACCGTGACAGGATAGTCTCCATCCAGATCGATCTCGGCTTCCTGTTCCATGATTTGGATTCCCAAATCACGTGCTCGTGGATAATGCGTATGAATCGTCGATCCGATGCGATCCTTTAATTGAGGAATGACTTTGCCGCTTCGATTATAGGTGGCAGGATTGGCCGAAAACAAAATCAGCACATCGATGTCGAAGCGAATTGGGTATCCGCGAATTTGCACGTCTCGTTCTTCGAGGATGTTGAAAAGTCCCACTTGCACCAATTCGTCCAGTTCGGGCAACTCGTTCATGGCGAAGATGCCGCGATGCATGCGGGGAATGAGGCCGAAATGTAAGGCGTCTTCCGTCGACATGCTCACGCCTCCTGCGATTTTGGCGGGGTCGATCTCGCCAATGATGTCCGCAAACTTTGTGCCGGGAGCCAGGCGTTCTGCATAACGTTCTTCGCGACTCCACCAGGCGATGGGGACTTGTTCGGCTGGCGTCCTTTGCAGGAAACGTTGGCAGATTGCACTGATCGGGCTCAGGGGATCGTCGTGCAGGGGGGCTTCCGGAATATCGATATAAGGAATTTCAGGGTCCAGAAAACGGACGAGGCTTCGCATCAAGCGGCTTTTGGCCTGCCCCTTTTCCCCCAAGATCAGCATGTCGTGCCCGGCGAGCAGGGCCAGGTTGATCTCTGGTATCACCGTGTCTTCATAACCGACGATTCCCGGAAATAACTCTTCGTCATTCGCCAGCATTCTCAGGAAATTGTCATGGAGTTCCCGCTTGACGGATTTCGATTGCCAGCCATGGTCACGAAGTTCACGCAGATTGGTTGGTCGGTTGCCGGATGTTGACATAGATCATTATCAGAAAATGGTGTGTGTCGTGCGTTCAGGGTTACGAGACGAATGGGCCGCCTTCGACCTTGTGGTCCATTTGCTATCTGTCGATGACCATCTCCTGGCTGCTCGACTACTCATCCGTCACACAGCCTTCGGAGGCGGATTTCACGTTTTTGATATATTTGTAGAGTGTGCCGCGAGTGGCTTTGTAGGGAGGTGGAGTCCAGCGGGAGCGGCGTTCGGCCAACTGGTCTGCGGAGAGTTTCACATCAATACGATTTTGTTCAGCATCGATGGTGATCTCATCCCCCGTTTCGACCAAGGCAATCGTCCCGCCTTCCTGGGCTTCGGGACTGATGTGTCCCACGATGAATCCGTGCGAACCTCCCGAAAACCGGCCATCCGTCATCAGTGCCACTTCGTTGCCGAGTCCGGCTCCGACAATCGCGGAAGTGGGTGTCAGCATTTCGGGCATGCCCGGGCCTCCCTTGGGACCCTCGTATCGAATGATGACAACATCGCCCGCGCGGATTTGTTCTTTTTCTAATGCTCTCAGCATCTCCTCTTCGGAATCGAAGACATTGGCTCGACCGGCGAAAATCAACCCTTCTTTGCCCGTAATCTTCGCCACGGCCCCCTCGGGTGCAAGGTTGCCCCGCAAAATGCGGATATGTCCTGTGGCTTTGATTGGATTGTCAACGGTGCTGACAATTTTCTGCCCGGCTTGAAAATCAGGGAGGGGAGCTAGATTTTCGGCGATGGTTTTTCCGGTCACAGTAAGACAGTCACCGTGCAGGAAACCTTCCGCCAGTAAGTACTTCATGACTGCTGGCGTGCCTCCCACGTGGTGCAAATCTTCTTGTGAGTGACGGCCACTTGGTTTGAGATCAGACAGGTAGGGAACACGGTCACTGTAGTGTTGGAAATCGTCGATGTCTAAAGGAACGTCGACAGCCCTGGCCATAGCGATCAAATGCAAGACGGCATTCGTCGAGCCTCCAAGTGCCATGACCAGCACGATGGCGTTTTCAAATGCAGCCCGGGTCATGACGTCGCGCGGTTTGATGTCCTGTTCAATCAGGTTCAGGATGGCCGCTCCGGCTTGCAAACATTCGGTCTGCTTTTGCGGGGATTCGGCAGGAATCGAAGCGCTGTAGGGCAGTGCCATTCCGAGTGCCTCGATGGCAGACGCCATGGTGTTCGCCGTGTACATCCCCCCACAGGCGCCGGCTCCGGGGCAGGCGTTGCGCAGGATTTGTTTGCGCCTCGCCTCGTCGATGGAACCGGAAAGGTATTGGCCATAGCATTGAAAAGCCGATATCACATCGAGCTTGTCACCGTTTAAGGTGCCGGATCGGATCGTACCGCCATAGACCATGAGGGACGGGCGGTTGAGGCGGCCCATCGCAATCAGACAGCCGGGCATGTTTTTGTCACAACCGGGAACTGTAATGCAGGCGTCGTACCACTGGGCCCCCATGATGGTTTCGATGGAATCGGCAATCAGGTCGCGAGATTGCAATGAATAACTCATGCCTTCTGTACCCATCGAAATTCCGTCACTGACCCCAATCGTGTTGAACCTCATGCCCACGAGGCCCGCGGCAACAACACCTTCCTTGACCTTCGCTCCTAAGTCGTGGAGGTGCATATTGCAGGGATTGCCTTCATACCAGACACTGGCGATGCCTACCTGGGGCTTTTGCATATCTTCCTCGGACATGCCGGTTGCATAGAGCATGGCTTGCGAAGCGCCCTGAATCTTGGGCTGAGTAATTCGTCGGCTGTATTTATTGAGCACGTCTGCTGTCATGCGTTCTCTCGGGAAAACCGGTTCGGTGAAAATAAACTACAATCCACATTTTAAGGCGTCTTGCGTGGCGGGCAAGACGAGGAAGGCGGATTCATTTCCTCTTGCGGAAGCAACGCCGGCCGACTAGAAAACGAGGAGCGTTGTGATACGGGAGCGATGATACCGGGTTTTTTGAGAGCGAGGCATTGTTGGCACCGACACTACCCACACCCAAAATGTTTTATTTTGACTTGGGAAATGTTCTGCTGAAATTTTCCTGGGCCACAGCCTATCGCCAAATGTCAGAGGTGTCCGGGGTGCCCGTAAGCAAGATTCGCGAGATCCTCGAGGACGGTCGGGTTCAGGTGCGTTACGAATCCGGTGAGCTCAGTTCGCGGCAGTGTTGCGAGTTGTTTTGCCAGCAAACCGGGGCGGAAACAGACTGCGATTCCTTGTTGGAGGCCGGCAGTAATATGTTCCAATTGAATGTCGGTGTGGTGCCGGTCATCGTGCAACTCGCCCTGGCACGGCACCGTCTGGGTGTGCTTTCCAATACCTGCGAAGCGCACTGGCAGCACTGTCTTCAAAAGGGATTTGGTATCCTGCAATCTGTGTTTGAAATCTATATTCTTAGTTACGAAGTCAAAGCCATGAAACCTGATGAGGAAATTTATGCCGCCGCTGCAGAGGCTGCCCGTTTGTCACCACAGGAAATTTTCTTCATCGATGATATGGATGAAAACGTTGAAGCAGCTCGACGCTTTGGATTCGACGCGGTGCAGTATCAGTCTCCGCGGCAGGTTGAGGAAGATCTCCGGAGACGGGGTGTGCGATTTAACTACTGACGTCTTGTCTAGATGAGCGACCCGGAAAACCGACGACGGACCGGTGGACGGTTGGTGGCTGTCGGCAGGGACGCACTGAAAAGCAGGGTTTGCAAGGGTGCGTTGCCGTGGCGATCCAGGTTCGACCGGACCCATTGCTGAAATTAACGCAAGCGACTTACGTGCCTAAGAAACGCGTCGTCGAGTTGTTCGAGGTCCTTGCCAAAAGCGGAACGAAATTCCATCAACCGTTTGTCGGGCGAGTCGCTTCCCAGTGGCTGTTTGTGCGACAGCGTCTGCAGGTACGCGACAAACTGTTGGGGACGACTGCGGATAAGAAAGTACGCGAGCGCCCAGGATTCCGGATACGCTGTCCTGGCCAGATTGGCATCTTTGAATAATCCGTCGTCTTGAATCAGTTTCCGCATCGATCCCGGAATTCGAGTGGTGAGGTGTGCTTGGAACTCGCGCAAACGAACTTGGTTGACGGCTCCGATATTTCGCCAGCCACGAGAGCTTGTTAGGTCGGGGACTTCGAAGTACATCGCCATGCCCTCGCTCAGCCAGAGGGGAATATCAGCAAAACGTTGATGCATCCCGCAATTGAAGGCAATTTGGTGGGTCGCTTCGTGAATAATCGTCGCGACCGTCCGCTCCGTTTCGGGACCGACCAGCAAGCTGTTTATTTCCCGGGCAGTGAGATTTGCCCCGCCTCGTGCGCGTAGCGATTCCAGGCCTGTCAGGTCGTACATGGTGACCCGGTTGGTGTGCAGGCTGTAGTACCCGATGATCGATTGTGTTGCGTCGCCCAGTTCGGATGCCGCATACTGCTCGTAGGACCGCTGGTCCTTAAAAACGATGGCCACGAGAGGGAAGGTGGGTTCGTGTAACGTGAATCCGCGGCGTTTCCAGTAATTGTGAAAGACGCGATAAAGGCGTTCGTAAAGAACTCCACACCACTGGGCATAAGGTCGAGATGTGTTGTGGCAAACGAGATAATGAATCGTCTTGTGAATTTCAAAGTCTGCGGGTAATTCGGAAAGTAGTTGCTCAGACAGGGCACGTGCGTTGTAAGGCTTGAAAGGGAATCGACTGGTTTCTCGAGTCAGCAATTCCTGGGGCTGGATTGCCCATAGAAAACCGTCGGCAGTTAACACCAGGACTCCCCCGTCGGAAGCTTCCACGACAATGTCACCCGACAGATGGATGTTCCTGCCATCACGGCGCAGAACAATATCTTCCGCAGCGAACGCGTAGGGTGTCAGAGCCAGCAGTATTAAAATGATCCAGGCAGGTTTCATCCGTTTGGCCAGGGGGTCGATTAAAAAAGGTTGCGTGGGTTTACACGGTTCAGTCGGAGACCTGTCGCCTGGGCTGTGGTACGGCCCGAAACAGAGCGGAGTTTTCTCGCGTTCCAGGTCACCGGCAAAGGGTTGTTTCTCGTCGACCGACGACATCCTCCCCTTGTGTTGTTCCGGAAAACAACGACCAACGTGCCGATCCGTGCCTTTTTCACTACTATAGCTCATGCCCTGGAAGTTCAGAACATCGGACTCCGTGGGGGCTCGTGGGAGCTATTTCCAGCGTTGGAACGCCCAGAATGACGCCAGCATCATCACCATCAGTGTGCTGGTGTGCGCAAGGCAAATTCCGGCAACTTCTGCCTCCACCCCCGCGTGCAGCAGTCCAAAGATCCGGAAAGAGAGAAGGTCGACCCCCGGTGGGTTTACCAGTACGACTGCTCCCAAATCGGCCAATGAGATAGAGAGGCCGACGACCCATGCACAGGCAAGGGCTGGCAAGCGTTGGGGAATTGCGATGCGTAACATGCGTGCCCAGGAACCAGCGCCCTCGGTGGCCGCCACATCGAGCGGTTCGGAAGCAACCGTGCGCAGCGCTTGCCAAACGATGAAGAGACACCAGGGCAAACAGCGCATGCAAAGCGCAAGCCAGGGAGCCAGGATCGAATGGTCGTAAAGCCATGCCAGCACTTCTGTCCCTGGTTGGTTCAGCGTTGTGATCAACAGTTGACCGATGACGGGGCCTGGAAGCGATAACAAGGTGGCAATTACCAAGACCATCAGCAATTTTCCTCGTCGATGATTTCGCGCGCTCCATGCCAGGGGGATGGATAACACGACTGCTGCCGTAGTGGATAGCACACCAATTCCCAGTGACCAGCCGATTTCTCGGCCGTATCTCCAACGGTCAGGGCGAAAGAAATTGGCGTTGATTCCTACCGTGTCGAGAAATTTCCAGAACGACCAATGACGCACACGCGACTCGCCGATTTGGTCAACGACAACTCCCGCTTTGTAGGACAAGTTGCCAAAGGGTACTCCTGCCAACAACAATAAGCACAGTAAGACGATTGCCGTTGCCGGCCATCGCCACCGTCCCAGGCGAAATAGCAGGGGGCCGGAATCTGAAATCCTCCAGGGTCGCGGAACCAAACGTTCACAAAGCAGAACGGCCGTCAAGAATAAAGCCAGACAGAGTGACAGACAAGGTAACCATCCCAGTCCCGGTTCCAGTGAACTGGCACCAAGATAGAAGCCGGTGTACAAGTCTTCGGTAATGGTGCGAATCATGAAGAGATCGGTGACGGTCATTTCACTGGCCGTACTCACGATCACCCACAAGAAAGCCACGTAAATTCCTGAAGCGGCCTGTGGCAAAGTCACGCGCAGGAAAACCTGGAAAGGTTGAGTATCCAGTAAGGCACTTTCTTCCAGTTCGGCATCGACAAAGATCAGGCTGGCGCTCACGATGACCACCACCCAAGGGATTGCGGCCATCGAGTGGACCCAGATGGCACCTTTCCAGCCTTCCAGGACTGGCGGTGATTGCAGTGCTGAACAAATCAATGTGTACCAACCCTGGGAGCCAAAGCCTGCCTGCCACCCGGCACACTGGAAGTAGAGGGGTACGAAAAGCAGACTGCCCAGCAGGGCGAGCGCCAAGTGGCGTCCCCAGGTGTCGGTACGCACAAGCAGGATCGCAAGGCCTGTACCCAGGGGAAGGGCGATGCAACACACGGCGAAAGAGAGTAACAGGGTATTGAGGGTTAATCCATACAGACGCTCATCTGAGTTCAACGCCAGCCAGAACAGCACCCCCGTCAGAAGCCAGGCGATTGCGAGACCGAAGCGGCGTTGTGTATGGAATAAGTTCTGCATCCTACAGCATGCTGTCCGGATCAACGTCGACAATCCACTGGATTTTGTCGGGAGTGCGCAGGCCGCGGGTGGCCGCCGACACGATCTTTCGTAGCGCATCGCCAGTGTCGCCTTGCAGGATCATGTGGTAACGGTATTTTCCACGTATTTTGGCAAGCGGCGCTTCCGTGGGGCCAAGGAGTCTCGTCTCTACCTGTTGCTGGACGGCCTCCTGTCGAATGTCTGCCGCCATGCGTTCAGCGAACTGTTCTGCGAGGCTGTTTTCCGGGCCTCTCACCACCAGACGGATCATTGCGGTACATGGCGGATAGCCGAATTCCCGCCGCGATTCTAATTCGCGGCTGGCAAAAGAGTGATAGTCGTGTCTTGTTGCAGCTTGAATGGCCGGGTGATCATGGCTGAACGTTTGAACGAGCACCAGCCCACCTTTGTCACCTCGTCCCGTACGGCCGGCGACTTGCGTCACCAATTGAAACGTACGCTCCGCTGCGCGAAAGTCCGGCAGGTGCAGGGCGGTGTCGGCGTTGACGACCCCCACCAGAGTCACGTTGGGAAAGTCCAGCCCTTTGGCAATCATCTGGGTTCCCAGCAGGATTTGAATCTTGCCCTGGCGAAAAAGATTCAATGCCTCCTCATGACTGCCGTGTTTGCTCATCGAGTCAGAATCCATTCGCAAACACGATGCGGTTGGAAAAGAAGCGCGAACTTCCGCCTCCAGACGCTGGGTGCCCAGTCCGCTGTAGCGAATTCCGGGAGAGCTACAGGCTGGGCAGTGGATGGGAGCGTCGTCCATGAAATCGCAATAATGACACTTGGCTTTTTCACCCTGTCGGTGATGTGTCAAAGCGATGTCGCAATGGGGGCAACGGACCACTTCGCCACAGGCACGACACTGAATGTGTGTGGAAAATCCCCGGCGGTTGAGTAAGAGAATGACCTGGCCTCCTTTGCCGAGCGATGTTTGAATTGCCTGGCGCATCCGGCGGCTCAACGCCCCACGGCTGTAGCGGTCCCGATAGTCGAGTGTCAAGTCGATCGTTTGAACGTCGGGCAACTTCCGGTTCAGCGCCCGGCGAGGCAGTTCGAGCAACCGGTATTCTCCCTCGGTGGCCCGGTACCAGCTTTCCTGCGACGGGGTGGCTGACCCGAGTATCAGAGGAACCTGTTCGGCGGAAGCACGTTGAACGGCGACATCCCTCGCATGATAGCGAGGCGCCGTCTCTTGTTTGAAAGACGAATCATGTTCTTCGTCCAGAACAACAAGCCCCAAATGGGGTGTGGGAGCGAAGATGGCACTGCGAGCTCCCACCACTACTTGGATCTCGCCGCGAGCGATCCTGCTCCAATGCCAATGTCGTTCAACAGGGCTCATGTGGCTGTGCAGTACGGCGACATTTTCGAAACGACATCGAAATCGATGTTGAGTTTGCGGTGTGAGACTGATTTCCGGAACGAGAACAATCGCTTGACGTCCGTAACTGACGACTTCGCGAATGGCTTGGATGTAGACTTCGGTCTTGCCGCTTCCAGTGACGCCGTGCATCAAGAGCGTTTCGTGCCGTTGGCCCCGCAGCACTTCCAGGATGGAGTCAAGAGCGAGACGTTGATCGGAATTCAGTTGCAAGTCCGGTTCCTGCGCGACCACGGCTTCTTCGGGTTCATTGGCATGGACTCGTCGAGTCGTTGTTTGCACGAGCCCTTTTTTGCGCAACGCTCGGATCGGCCCCTCCGTGCATCCGACGGCTGTCGCCACGTGAGACTGCGGCAGCGGGTGCGGTGCATCTAACAGATAGCGGATGACTTGCTTCTGTTTATCGGAAAGTTTGTTCTGGTCGTTTGTGTATTTTTCAATCCGTTCAGCATCGACATCTAAAAAAATAACTTGCTTGGTGCCCGCACGTGCGCGGACCGCCATAGGGACAACCGCTTCGAGAACCTGGCCCCATGGGCACAGGTATCGCTGGGACATCCATTCCGTCAAACGGAGCATGGCCGGGGATAGAAGCGTGGTTGAATCGACAGTCTCCCCGACTTCTTTCAACTTTCGTCCAACCACCTCGCGAGTCGCGACATTCACACAGTAGCCAATCACCAACCGGTTGCTACGACCAAACGGAACTCGCACGCGGCGTCCCGCCTGCAGGCCGGCTCGCAGTTTTTCGGGAACAAGATAATCAAAAGGGCCTTCGGGCCCTACGGGCAACACGACTGACGCGACCAGAACTTGTCCCGCGTCGTCCAGTTCCCAAGGTGGTGGCTCGGTGTCGAACAGGTTTTGTTGATTGTCTGGCACGCCTGGTAAGTAATCCGCGGTTGTTGATACCGGTTGAATGTTACAGCAGCAGGAGGGAAAACTTCGGTGGAAGTGAATAGTTCAATGCTCTGCTTAACGAAGCATCTGTCCAGCAAAGGAATTTGGGGTAATAGCCGGTGATCCGTAGTCCCGTGACTGAATTCCCTGGTTGAGCTAACGCGACCGTGCGACAGCCTTCGAGTTGGCAGACATACATCAAGCGTATTCTGAACTCGTAATGATTCCTGGATTCGGTACCGAATACAACCCGTCGGGATTCGTCCGTAATGGAGCAGGAGCATCCAGGGTCAATTTGTCGACGCCGGGTGCAAATTCTTGATCGGATTCCAGCATGTCGTCATAAGTGACAACCTGTCCGGTGTGGCAGGCAAAACGGCCCATGGCGGTCACCAGGCTGGCCTCGGCACCTCGTTGCACTTCGTTGTGTGGTTTGTCTTCACGAATGGCCGCAATCAGATGATCCCATTCCAACTGATAAGGATTTGGCTCCGGTTGAGGAAACGCCCAGGCGAGGTCGTTACGTTTGCTGTTGTATCCCTGGTAGATTCGGCATTTGGAGGGAGTGTGTGCCGCGGTTGAAATGACTGCCGAGCCTTTGCTGCCCTGCGCATAACTGGCAAACTCGCCGTGACAGCCAGGCATTGTACGGCCGTCCAGAAAGAGCTTCGTCCCGTCAGGATAGGTATACTCTACCGAATAAACGTCAAAGTTTTGATCAATGTCGTTCCCGCGGTAGTGGCGCCCACCGGAACCCTTCGCCCGTATCGGCCAGGCGTCCTTCATCCAGCAGCATTCATCGATATTGTGGATGAGGAAATCGCTGAACGCTCCGCCACTGAGCCACAGGAAGCCGTGGAATTTACGGATCTGATAGTGTAGTTCGGAAATTTCTTCGGGTCGGGGAGGTACCGTCGCGCTGCCGGTAAGTCCTGCCATGCGATAGGCCCGCAAGGCGATGAGATCTCCGATTTCGCCAGCCTGGATGCGGTCGAATAATTCCCCGCGAGCGTCGCAGTGGCGGCACATCAGGCCTACGCCTACTTTGAGGTTTTTTTCGCGGGCTTGTTTTCCCAATGTCATCATTCGCTTCGATGTCGGTCCATCCACGGAAATTGGTTTTTCCATGAAGACATTGATTCCCTTTTCAATTGCATACGTGAAATGCACCCAACGAAAAGCAGGCGGTGTGGCAAAAATGGCGACATCACCCGGTGACAAGCAGTCGATGGCATGACGATAGGCGTCAAAGCCTGTGAATTGACGCTCCGGGGGTACGTTTATTTTCTCTTGTTCCGGAAAAGCTTCGGAGATCAATTTGAAACTGTTTTGCAAACGGTCGTCGAACACGTCGGCCATGGCGACCAGTTGCAGGGGGCCGTTTTCGACAGAGAGTGCATTCTTCGCCGCACCAGTACCACGCCCGCCACATCCAATGAGTGCTACACGGACGGTGTTGTTCTCCGCAGCGTGAACAGGGTGGATTGCGGTACTCGCAACGGCCGAGGCAGCCGCGACACAACTAGAATGCTTCAGGAAATGACGACGACTGGTCGGGGAATTGTTCGAATGGGTCATCGAAAGCGGCGTCCTTTACAATTGGAGTCGGGCCGGGTTGAACGCAGAACGAGTCAGGTTGAACGTCATTAAAATAGAGGCACACTAACAGGACACACACGACAGGAAATTGGCCGGCAGAAACTTTCACCTGGTCAGCCGCAGCAGAGCCGCAACGGTGATTTCTTCAAGCGTTTATTATCGTCGATCGATCATGTTGCTGGCAAGCGTAACCCCTGGCAGGATGACTGGAAATCTTCCCGGCGAGTTCCACGGGCTGACCAAGGGGGCTGCTGTCAGGAGCACGGTGTCCCCGTGTTTCACCGGTGATCGTCAAGAATCTCTTGAGACAGATCCACCGCCCCGGTGCCAGGAATGCAATCGGGTGCCCGCCCGTCCCGGTCCACCAGACCCTCTCAGTTCTCGGCAAGACAATAAAGGTGGCGTCGTCCTCGCAGAAACAGGTCGGAACCAGCGATGGCAGCCGATGCGCTGAAGCTGTCTTCCAGGTGGTTCAGTGACAAAGGTCGCAGTATCCCGTTGTGGCTGAAGACCGAGGTAACACCCTTCAAATCTGTCACGTAGATACGGTTGGCCGCCCCTACTGGAGACGCGTAGACATTTTGAATTCCAGAGAGACGAAAGGGACCGATTGTTTCTTCTCCGGTTTTTGCGTCCAGGCGGGTCAGGATTCCCTGGTAGTGGCGCAGGAAGTAGAGCTTGTTGCCGTAAAGCAGCGGCGAGGGGACGTAAGGTGTGCGTTGTGAGCGACTCCAGGCAACCTTGTCTGTTCCCGTGATGTCGCCTCGCGCTCCATCCAGGGTGATCGCCAGCATGGCACGCGTGTCGTAGCTGCTTCCGACATAGACCATGCCGTCGGAGGCGACGGGAGAAGCGACAATGTTTCGAGATAGGCCTCCGCATTCCCAAAGGACCCGGCCATCGGATAAGTCGTAACCTCGAACCCGGTTGGTGCCGCTGACGATCAGTTGAGACAAGCCGGCGTGTTGCACCACAATGGGCGTGGCCCACGATGTGACTTCGTCACGCTTGACTTTCCAACGCTGCCTGCCTGTTTCCTTGTCCAACGCAACCACAAACGATTTGCCTTCGTGGTCCCAGTTCATGACCAACACGTTACCGTAAAGTACCGGAGAACTGCCTTCGCCGTGCCCGTGACGACTTTGCATGTCGCCCATGTCCAGTTGCCAAACCACCGTTCCTGCTCGGTCCAGGCAGAAGAGTCCGTAGGAGCCGAAACAGGCAAATACGTGCCGGCCGTCGGTGACCGGTGAATTCGAGGCGAAACTGGCGGTGTAGTGTCCTCCCTCGTGGGGCAAGGCTTCACCCACATTTCGTTGCCAGACCACCTTTCCGTTACCCCGGTCGATTGCTAGAACGACGAACCGTTGACGACTGGTAACGGGAAGATTGTCGTGGGCACCCGGCGCATTGCTGTAAAACGGAGCGACTGGGTCACCGTACGGTACGGCGCAGGTGACGTAGACTCGATCTTGCCACACAATCGGTGTGGAGTGCCCCAGTCCGGGAAGCTGAACTTTCCAACGCACGTTCTCGTCTTCGCTCCACTGAACCGGTGGGTTGGCATCGGGTGCGACGCCCGTGCCCAGTGGTCCACGCCACTGGGGCCAGTAGGATTCTGCAGCGAACGGAATTTCCGGCAGTCCGAGAAACAGAATATAAGTGAGGACCGGCAAGGGGATTGAATGCCTTGCCAGCTGTCGTAAAAACTTGCAGCTGGGTCTGAACATCGGGGTTCTGTCTCCTTTTTGATTTGTAGCCCGCCCGGCAGAACGTTGGTGTCGTAAAACCATTGGCTGAGGCACCCCGGAATTCTATCATTGGTACCTCGGGGAAGGACAGGCAGAGGGTCCGCAGCCGGCTCCGGGCAACTTTCCATGTCAGCAGGCGAGGGATCCTGCGTCGGCAGCGTCATTTTGACAGGAAAAATCGAGGTTTGGCAGTATGACGCACCGTGACAACTGGTGCTATGCGCAGATTGTGGAATTAAATGGTTGCGCCGCTGACAGCGAAAGATGGAAGGGTATCAGCAAGACCAACGTCCGCTTTGTTCGTTGGAAATACCGTAGTGTGGAGGAAGATGCCGGTCTGCTAAAATGAAACCGAGAGGATGACTTTGATGAGGCTTGTCGATCGACGATCGACACTTTCGGACCTGCGGAGTTTGGTGACGGATTTTTACCCGTTGAGGGATCATGCGACTGGGAATATTTGGCGGTACTTTTGATCCTGTCCACCACGGCCATTTGATTCTGGCCGAGTGCTGCCGCGAGCAGTGCCAGTTGGACCAGGTTTGGTTCTTGCCGGCCGCGGTGCCCCCCCACAAGCAGACGAATGAGGTGACGTCCGCTGAACATCGCCTTCAAATGATGCAATTGGCTGTTGCGGGACACCCGGGTCTGGTCGTGTCCAGGATGGAAACGGAGCGGGCTGGAGTCAGTTATACAGTCGATACTCTAAAACAGATCGGCGGAGAGCAATCCGACGCTCAGCTTTATTTACTGATGGGAGCCGACACCCTGGCAGATTTGCCGAACTGGCGTCAGCCCGCAAACGTGTGCCAGCTTGCCACACCCGTTGTCGTACAACGGGCCGACTTTCCTGCTGCAGATTTCAGCGTGCTGGAAGATTTTGTGGACGAGCGGCGACTGGCAGAGATTCAAACGCATCTAGTCAACATGCCTGTCGTGCAGTTCAGCAGCAGCGATATCCGCCAGAAAATACGAGAAGGCCGGAGTGTTCGCTACCAGATTCCACGTGCTGTCGAGATGTACATCCAGACCAACGGCCTGTATCAGGAACCCGAGAGTTGAATTGTAATTTTGGCGGAGCGTTCCGTGACGAAACAACGCGTCGCCCGGCGCCTGATGGGAGGTATGCTCAGCTGGCACTTTGCTGATCTTGCTGTTTCAGGGGCAATCAGGTTAAGCAGCCTTTTGGCGGTGGATCCAACTTCCTAGCGTGCCCGTGATTTCCAACTGAGTGTGGGACGGTTCGTTAAGAATCGCCTCAACGACCGACTCCAATTGTTCGTCCGCACTTTGTGCCAGATCGACAAAAACCCATTTCTTGCCGCCAAATTCGCAGACCCCGCCGCCGTCCCCATCTAACCACTCGTGACGAATGGAGTACCCGAGTTGTTGGACGACGTTTAGACTTTGCTCTAAAAGTTCAACGGTATGCATCCCAGCTTTTCCATACCACCAGATCTGTAGTGTTACAGCACTTGAAGCGGTGATTATAGCGGCTTCTCTTTTAGTTATCGATACCGTTTCGACGATACCACCATTGCTGCTAACAGTTGATCCAACAAGGGTTTAAGGTGTTACCGTCAGGTAAAACAGTAAGATCAAACGGAGATGGTAAATAGGTGAAGCTGGTGGCCCCACTGGCAAAACATACGATTAAGTGATCGTTGCAGAAAGGCGAGGCGGAGTATGGCGTTGGACAACACGGAGCTGCAGGACCAGATCAGATGCCTGAAGCAACAGTTGATGGAAGCTCAGAAACTGACTGCACTGGGTGAGTTGCTGGGAACGACAACGCACGAGTTCAACAATGTGCTGATGAGCGTCATCAACTACGCCAAGATGGGGTTAAGGCACAAGGACGAGGCGACTCGTGACCGGGCCCTGCAGAAGATCCTGTCAGCAGGTGAAAGGGCTTCCAAGATTTCCAACAGCGTTCTCGGAATGGCTCGCAATCGTTCCCCCGGAATCGAACCTACCGACCTGACGAAAATTATCGAAGACACCTTGGTCTTACTCGAACGCGAACTCAATAAGTACCGGATTTCCGTGGAAAGACAGTTCAAGCCAGTTCCCGAAGCCCTGGTCAATGGGAATCAAATTCAGCAGGTATTACTAAACTTGTTGATTAATGGTCGCCAGGCCATGATTAAAGGGGGTCTGTTGACGATCGCCTTGCACTACGATCAGCAGAAGCACGCGGTCCATTTGATGGTCCGTGACACGGGAGCGGGGATACCGAGTGACAAACTACCGAAGATCTTTGATCGATTCTATACCACCAAGTCCGGTCCTGACGAAAGCGGAAAGGGCGGGACGGGATTGGGGCTCTCGGCGTGTCGTGATATTGTGGAATCGCACCAAGGCCGGATTCGAGTGGAGAGTACTGTAGGCAAGGGTACTGCTTTTATCATCATGTTGCCGGCGGCGGGTTCTCGGCCAGAAGCCCGGATACCAGTTGCGACTCCTGCAACGTTGCCCGTGGATTCTTCGCGGGTCTCATCGTGATCAGCGAAATCCAGCAATGAATCTCTTGGTGCGCAGCTTGGCAACGGAACTGTTGTTTGAGGGGTGCGCACTGTTCGGTGCCTGCAGGGTCCATCGATTTTTGTAAGGGTGCAGTTGCGGAGTCGATGCTCAGGCGACCCTTGGAATCTTGTATCCGAGTAAAAGTCTCAGGGACTTAATTCTGCCTGATACTCCTCCAAACGACCGTGGATGTCCATCAGGATTTTTTGTTCCAGTTGAAAATCCCGTCCCAAAGAGATCCATCCCTGGTTGCCCCCACCGGTCCGTCGTGTCGCTCCCCGGATATTTCGCCGCGTGACGAGGGAATTGTCGTGACGTGGCATCAGTTGGCCGGAGGACGAGAACTCCGGAGATGCGACAGCTTCAAGTTCCTTGAGCACGGTGACCTCGATGAAATAACCGTGTCGGTCCGGGGCCACCGTCACCACGGCTTGCCGACGGATGGTTTGTAACGTGGCGTGGGCCTTTTCGTGACCGGAGGCCGAGTCGCCTCGCCAGGGTTCCAGGTAAGTGGAGCCGATCCTTGGAAAGGTGTCGAGTTGTCCGTCGGTGAGGACATTTCCGATTGGTTGCACGCGCCGCTCCCGTTTGATACGGAAGTGGTCGTCGACCGAATCGACGATTTGGTTCCAGAGGAAATCACGGCTGAGCGAATTGACGTAAACCGGGTTGGGGAGAGTTTCTGGCGGGACGGGCAAATCAAATACGCCGAGTGTCGGGAAGTGGGCCGAGTACCCGCATCCACAGACAAACAAAATCAGCACGGACAAACGCGGTGCAAGACAACGCATGGGTTGTTTGAATACTCGAATCAGATTTACGGTTCATTGAGTGATGCAGTGGCCCAGCAAATGGGGCGGTAGTGTGGCGGAAAGCCGGGCTTGGTGCAAGATCACGTGCCGTGAAGAGCATCCACCGGAAGAGGGGTAAGAGTTTTTCACAAGCCGCTGCTAGCGGCGGCTTTTCGGAGATTCTGCATGCCGGTGATTTTTTCTGTGGAAATTTACGGTTTTGGAACACGCGTTGGGGAACTTCGCGCCCGCTGGGTGCGTCTCAGAGGGTGAGAGAACGCCGGTGGGGTTCTCCAGCCCACTTTATCATCACGGGGAAGCAGACCATGCGTTGTTCACGGAAATACTTTGCTCTTCTGGCGGTGCTATGGATGCAGTCGGGAGTGTTGGCTCAGGGATTACTCGTTGATGTGCACGACAGGACATTCCGGTTGCCACGTCCACCGGTTCGTCCGGAACCACATCCCCTGCCCCGGACTTCCTACCAGATTACCCGTTTGGCCATCGACGCAGCAATTCAAGATCAGGTTGCCAGGGTGCAGGTGTCACAAACGTTTTCCAATACGGGTAGGCGTGAACTGGAGGCCTCTTTCGTGTTTCCAATTCCCTACGACGGTGCGGTGACGAATATGACTTTCATGGTTGACGGAAAGGAATATCCCGCCAAGTTGCTGGACGCGAAGGAAGCTCGAGAAATCTACGAAGGCTACGTGCGTCAAAACAAGGACCCTGCTTTATTGGAGTGGCTGGGAAGCGGTATGTTCCAGACCAGCGTTTTTCCCGTTCCCGCTGGTCAGAAAAGAACCGTGACCTTGCGTTACACGCAACTTTGCCGTCAGTCGGGAGGTCTGAACGAGTTTCTTTTTCCGCTCAGCACTGCCAAGTACACTTCCAAGCCGCTCGAAGAGTTGAGTGTGCGTGTAACGATTCAGGGCAGCGCGCCCATCAAGAATTTGTATAGCTCGTCACATGACGTGAAGATCCAGCGGAAGGGAGAACGGCGGGCGATCCTTTCGTATCAAGTTCAGGATCAGGTTCCTGTTGCAGACTTCCGGATTTTTTACGATACGGCGGCGCGGCAAGTTGGCGCCAGTGTCATCAGCTATCGTCCTGATTCCAAAAGTGAAGGGTATTTTCTGTTGTTAGTCAGTCCCGAAATGAAAAAGCTGGACTCACCGCCCGTGTCCAAAACAGTTGTGTTTGTGCTGGACCGATCCGGAAGCATGGGAGGACAGAAGTTTGAGCAAGCACGTGAAGCTCTGGAGTTCGTGCTGAACAATCTGCGCGAAGGTGATACCTTCAATATTGTGGCATATGACAGCAAGGTGGAAAGTTTTCGGCCCGAGTTGCAACGGTTCGACCCGGAAATACGTGAAGAAGCGGTTGGTTTTGTGGAGGGGTTGCATGCCGGGGGCAGTACGAACATCGATGGGGCGTTGCAAACCACGTTGAAGTTGTTGAACGACGAACAACGTCCCACCTACGTGATCTTCCTCACGGATGGCCTGCCTACCGTGGGGGAAACCATGGAAGCTCGCATTGTCGCCAACGCCATGTCGGCTAACTTGGCGAGGGCCAGGATTTTCTCATTTGGCGTGGGATACGACGTCAACAGTCGGCTGTTGGACAAATTGTCTCGTACCGGTTTCGGTTTCAGCCAGTACGTGCGACCGGATGAAAATATTGAAGCAAGTGTTTCGCGTCTCTTCCGACGAATTGAGTCGCCTGTGCTGACCAACGTCACCCTGTCAGTCGAGTTGGACAGTGATCAGTCCCGGGGCCAAGCTTCTCTCGTGAATCGCGTCTACCCGCGGGGGGAAATGGACCTTTTCGCGGAAGAGCAACTGGTGGTGGTGGGCAGATATCGTCAAGGCGGTCAGGTTCAGGTGACAGTTCGAGGATCGATTGCGGATCAAAAACGAGTGTTTCATTTTCCGGTCGAATTGAAGCAGGAGTCGACTGACGATTCACATGCCTTTGTCGCCAAACTATGGGCCACCCGCCGCGTGGGTGAAATCATCGACGAGATTGATCTCAACGGCAAGAACCAGGAACTTGTTGACGAATTAGTTCGCCTGGCAACCCGGCACGGAATTGTCACGCCCTACACCTCCTTCCTGGCCGACGATTCGCCCGTTGCATTGGCTCAAAACAGGGCGGACCGTCTGAACACGGTTTCCCAGGATCTTGAACGCTTGCAAGAGCCAACGGGTAAGGCGGGATTTGACCAGAGAAGGAGTAAAGGCAAGTTCCTGGATGCTGTGAGGGCGCCGTCGTCCGGTTTCGCCTTCTATTCTCGACCAGACGACGACCAACGCGTTGCAGTCCGGAACGTGCGTTATATTGCTGGCAAAACGTTTTATCGGCGAGGAAAGACGTGGGTGGAATCTGAACTAGACGAAACCGAGCGCCAACAGGCCATTTCGGTGGAACGTTTTGGCGAGCAGTACTTCGAATTGATTCGGAAGCATGGACCCAGGCTGGCGAAGTACCTGGCCATCGACGAACCCATCACGGTGGTGATTGACAGTCAAGCCTATGCTTTCTGAGCAGATCCACTGCGGGATCTGTGGCTTGGCCAACCCGTCCCCCGGTTGTGACGGTCGGGGGGCCGCGTCGGGCTTGGTAGTTCCCCTCCCGCTGGGTCCGCCCTCCTGTACAAGACAGGATGGCAGCCTTGCCGGCAGTGGTTGTGGTGGCTTTTCGTGGTCGGAGCTGATGGTTTCAGGACACCTGAAATCGCACTTCTCCGCCCACGAGTACCGTGTCTGCCCTGCCCTTCAGTGAACGACCGAGGTAGGGTGTGTTGCAGCTTTTCGATCGAAAGCTGCTGCGTGTCACCGTCCACTGGTGATGAGGATCTATGATGGTGACATCGGCGTCGGCTCCGATTTCAAGGGTGCCTTTGGCAAGCCCGAGCACCCGGGCGGGGTTGACGGTGAGTTTCTCCAGGGCGGAATCCCAGTCCAGGTGTCCCGGTTCGATCAATTCTGAAATGACGAGTGCGAGCGCTGTCTCAAGGGCTGATATGCCGAACGGAGCCTGGTCGAGTTCCTGCATTTTCTTTTCGGAAGCCCGTGGAGCGTGACTGCTTGCGATCACATCCAGGGTTCCGTCCTGCAAACCAGCCACGCAGGCTTCGATACACCTTTGGTCGCGCAGCGGAGGATTCACTTTGCAATTGGAATTGAAAGATCGTAGCGATTCGTCGGTCAGGGAGAAATTGTGAGGCGAGACCTCGGCCGTGACGATGACTCCACGGGTTTTGGCTCGACGAATCAATTCGACACTTTCCGCACTTGAAATATTCATCAAATGCAGTCGGCCGCCTGTTGCCTCCGCCAGACGCAGGTCGCGAGCCGTCATCATGTCTTCGGCTTCGGTCGGTAAACCTTTCAAACCCAAAATCATCGACAACAAGCCGTCGTGCATGATGCCGTCATGCGTGAGTTCGAGAACCTCGGGGTGATTCAATATCGGCTTATCGAACATCAGGCAATATTCCAGGGCTCGTCGTAACAGCTCTGGATTGTGAATCGGACGTTCGGCGTCCGTAAATCCGATCGCGCCGGCTTCCACCAGCATGCCGATTTCGGCCAGCTCTTCACCTTTGCGATGTTTACTTACACAGGCCAGCACATGAACGTTGCAGTTCCGGGCCCGTTCCGCCTGATGTTGAACGAATTCGACACCCGCTTGTGTGTCGATGGGGGGATCGGTGTTGGGGATGCAGGCAATCGAAGTGAACCCGCCCGCTAGTGCAGCGGCCGTTCCGGTAGCAATTGTCTCATCTTCTTCCCAGCCAGGTTCCCGCAACTCAACGTGAAGGTCGATCAGTCCCGGAGATATGATTTTATCGGTCGCGTCAAGCACCACATCCTGGCCGTTTAAAGCTACGTCATAAGCGGCGATTTTTCCGTCTTCAATGAGTAAGTTTGTGACGCGATCGAGCTTTTGGACGGGGTCAATGACCCTTCCATTTTGAATGAGAATGCGAGGTTTGGTAGGGTGGTTCATGGACTAGCGTTCCCGGGATCCCGTCACCAACCACAAGACAGCCATCCGGACTGCCAGGCCGTTGGTGACCTGATCTAAAATGACGGAGTGCGGGCCGTCTGCTACATCAGGAGTCACCTCGACACCACGATTGATCGGTCCGGGAGCCATGATCAGGATGTCGTCCTTGGCTCTCCGCATTCGATCACCGTTCATGGCGTAGAGCAAAGCATATTCTCTGACGGACGGGAAAGGACGGGTGTATTGCCGTTCAAATTGAATTCGCAAAAGATTGAGTACATCACAGCGCGGCAAAATGTCATCCAGATTGTAGGCCACTTCCACGCCCAGTTCTTCCCAGCGACGCGACACCAGGGTCGACGGTCCGCACACGATGACATGCGCACCGAGTTTCATAAGACCCCAGATATTTGAACGTGCAGTTCTGCTGTGGGCGATGTCGCCCACCAATGCAACCGTCAAACCCGCCAGATTTACCCGATGCTCACGAATGGTTAAGATGTCGAGTAAACCTTGCGTTGGATGTTCGTGGGGTCCGTCACCGGCACTGATGACGGAGCACTCAATATTTTGGGCAAGTAGGTGGGGAGTGCCCGGGGTGGCGTGGCGAACGACAACGACATCGATATTCATCGCCTCGATGTTCTTGGCCGTGTCAATAAAGGTTTCCCCTTTGGACAGACTGCTTCCTGAGGAACTGAACTCGATGGTATCTGCCCCGAGTCGTCGGGCAGCCAGCGAAAAGCTGTTTCTGGTGCGAGTCGAGTTTTCAAAGAACAGGTTGGCGACGGTGTGATCGGACAGCACGTCGAGTTTTTTTTTGCAGCCCCGTGTAGCCTCTTTGAATCGTCCTGCCGTATCCAGAATGGTTGTAAGTTCCTCGGCAGACAGACTTTCCAGATCCAGCAAATGGGATCTGGTCCAGCTTTCAGGGATGACATCAATTTCGTCGAGTTCAAAACTCATCGCCTACCCACGGTTTGTTCCGAAAGAAGTCCTTTGTGCGATTTTAGCAGCGGTACGGAGGTACGCAACCTGTTCGAGGAAATGACTGCCCGCCCTAGGTGGGATTATACTGGCAAGAATAGAACTGTTGAGCTGAAGAAAGCGAAGGAAGTGGTAGTCCATTGTCGTGAAAAGTCTAATCTGGATCGTGTCATTGCCGGATTCGTGATGAGCAACCCCGCTGGCCGGGCTTTCACCGTACGGGTTTGACAACAAGGTTGCCCCACGGACCACCTGCCACAAAGGTAATTTTCAGGGGGATCAGGATTCTTCGAGGTATCCCAACAAGTGATGAGCTCTGACCCCCACCTCTTGCTCAGGACGACCAACCGTCAACTTCTGGCGAAGTGGCGGGCCGCCTTGGACCCACTGGATGGCGTTACCATCGGACATACCGGATCGGAGAAATTGGAACGGGAAATCGATGTGGTCCTGACGGACTCGGCGATCACGTCAGGAACCGACTGTCCTGAACTGGCGGACTTGGCGCAAGGGGAGGTGGGGGTTGTTTTGTTCGACACTCAGGGTCCTGCGGACGTTCATTTGCGGGCGGAGGCGACTGACCGCGAAATTCAGTTGGCCGTGTGCCTGCTCACCGAGATTGTTCGTTTACGCCGCCAGCAGAAACAAGGCGTTGAAATCCACAAGACACTCCGCCAGATGGCACTGACGGACTCGCTGACAGGGTTGCCCAACCGCCGAGCCTGGGAGGAACAGCTTCGGCTGCAGGTGGACCATGCAGATCAGATGGAACGCACGGTCTGTTTGACGGTTTACGACATTGATTTCTTCAAGGCGGTCAACGACCAGGCAGGGCATGCGACCGGGGACGTTGTGCTGAAAAAAGTAGCGGATGCGTTGGTGGCGGGTTTGCGGGAACCCGACTTTATCGCTCGGCTGGGAGGCGACGAGTTTGGCGTGTTGTTCGCCGGACTGGATTGGGAAGCGGCAGTCGGCGTCGTCGAACGGGTGCGAACTGCCTGCAGCCAGGCGTTACCTGACAGTCTTCCTCAGGTCACGCTAAGTGCCGGCTTCGCTTTCCATCGGAAAGGTGCACCAGCGAGCGCAGTGTCTCTTGCTGCCGACGAAGCTTTGCGGCAGGCAAAATCAGATGGGCGCGATAAGACGGCTGCCGCGAACAGAAAGAAGTAAACCGGGGAATAGTTTCCGTGTGGCGGGTTCGACCTCGGGACCGCGCGATTCCGGCATCTTATCTCGCTACACGCCAGCGAGTGTTGAACAGCCAGATGATGGTAAGCAACAAAAATAGGTTGAGTAGCAAGCTAAACGCAGTGTAGCCAAAAAAGAAAAACCATTCACCTGACGCTTTCGTATCATCTACAAAATCCATGTATAAAGGGATTTGCGAGGCGGCATACAAGGGGCTGCTGATGGTCAGTAATTCGGCGACGGGCGTTGCTGCCTCGTAAAAAGTTTGTGTAAAAATCATCAGGGCCAGGGGAACACAAAACAGCAGAATGATGAACAGATAGGAGGTCATCATACTGTGCGAGGTTTTTCGAAAAATGACGGAACAGAAGAGTGCCAGCATCGCGGTCGTCACACAGGTGAGCAAGACGATAACCAGATAGGCAGCCAGGGCAAGCAGGTTGTTCCAGTAGGAAGAGACCATCACGCTGGCCAATAAAACCGGCCACAATAAAAACATCGTCAAGATACTGGAGACTCTCAGGCCGGCAATCAGTTTGCCCCACAGGATTTGCCAGGGTGTGATGGTGGTGGTCAGCAGCAAATCGAGCGTTTCACGTTCGCGTTCACTCGTGACGGTGCCTGCCGAAAAAACGGGACCGACCAGCATATTAAACACGATCACGTAACCGATGTACCAACCAGCATGGTCAGGATAGATGTACAGGTACAGGGCCATCAGCGGTATCGCCAGAAACATGCTGACCTGAATCACCAGGCGTAGCATGAGTGTGCCCTGACTGAAAATTTCACTGCGTATTTCTTTGTCGTAAACCGGGTTGGCGTTGTCCTGCAGCAGTTCGTCGCGTTTGGCGGGCGCAAACAGGCGATCCGGGAACTGGTCGCGCTGAATAACCAACCCGATCGCCTGTTGAGCCTCTTCTTCGATGTCGATGACTTCGTTGCCTTCGCTGCCGACGTCTGGAGGGCGGAGCAGACGCGCACTCGTGTTTATAAAGAGTGCTGTACAAATCGCACCACAGACAGCGGGCATCAAGCTGATGGTCATCAATAAACGAAACTTGCCGTCAGCCGCGAGGGCGTTCCAGAAAATGATTCCCAGCAGGGCCAGCGGCAGAATGAGCAGGTAGGAAACCACCAGGGACGAAGCTGTACGTTTAAAGAAGCTGCTGCAGGAAATACTGATCATGCCGAAGGTGATCACCGAGATGATCAGGCCAAGATAGGCTGCCAGCACCTCGTACATCGATACTCCGCCCAGAGGCAGACAAAGCATGACGATAGGCAATGAGGCAAAAATCAGGATGGCCAGATGAGTCAATGATGATAGCAGCTTGCCCAGCACGATGGCGTGCGGTTTCATCGGGCTGGCAAGCAGCATTTCGTAGGTTTTTTGCTCTTTCTCAAAAGTGATCGCGCCAGCTGCAAAACTGGGGGTCATGAGCGAAGCTAACACGTACTGTCCCAGAAAGAAGAGGTTGACCAGTTGTTTGGCCGCTTCGGGGTTGGTCGTCAGGTCCAGGCGTTCCTGTTGAGGCCAGGCAATGTATACCACTAGGCCCAGCAAGGCATTGTAGGCGAATAACAAAATGAATCCGCGGGTCATGCGCAGATTTGTCAGCAATCCGTGTTGCAAGACGGCATTCTCAAAGAGGTACATGTCTGCAATCCATCGGGATCTGGCCTCGGTTTCAACTTGAGCGAAAGTGCCTGGGACCGCTGGCAGGATCTCAACCTATCCCGGACGCGTCTCGTATCGGCATCTAATATTTCCTGGGTCGAATCCGGGCCTGGACTCGGCTGGGGAGCCCTTGGATTTTCAAGAATCCTTCTGCGTCGGTCTGGTCGTAGGAACCTCCCCCTTCCATGGTGGCCACGCCTGTGTCGTACAGGCTGTTGGGGCTGGAACGCCCATCGACCATAATGTTGCCTTTGTAAAGTTGCAGGCAGACCTCGCCTGTCACAGGTTTTTGGGCTTCCTGAAGGAACGACATCAGGGCATCCATTTTGGGGGTAAACCAAAATCCATAGTAAACCATTTCTGCGACTTCCGGGGCGAGTCGGTCTCGCAGGTGCAGGAGATCACGGTCGACCGTCAGTTGTTCAAGGACCATGTGAGCATCGTACAGGACGGTCATTCCCGGAGCTTCGTAGACACCACGACTTTTCATGCCGACGAACCGGTTTTCGACCATGTCGATGCGTCCCACGCCATTGCGGCCTGCAATTTCGTTGAGGGTTTGCACTACCTCCAGCGCAGAACATGGTTTGCCGTTCACCTCGACTGGGACCCCCGCTGCAAAGGCAATCCGAACTGTTTCGACCTGATCAGGCGCCTCTTGCGGAGAAACGGTCATACCGAAATCGACCAGTTCCACACCATTCATGTCAAGCTCTTCAAGTTTTCCTGCTTCATAACTGATGTGCAAACAGTTTTCGTCGGAACTGTACGGTTTTTCCGTCGACGCTTTGATCGGTATATTTTTTGCCTCGCAATAAGCAATCAATTCAGTTCTGCCTGGAAACGAATTGCGAAAACGTTCGAGCCGCCAGGGGGCGACGACCTGGATCTTGGGGTCCAGACTGTCCGCCGCTAGTTGGAAGCGGCATTGGTCGTTGCCTTTGCCCGTGGCTCCATGGGCGTAAGCTTCCGCACCCACTTCACGGGCTACCTGCAAGCAGGCCTTGGAAATCAAAGGGCGGGCGATGGCGGTACCCAGCAGGTAAATTGATTCGTACTTGGCTTGCCACTGCAGAACCGGAAAGGCGAAGTCTCGACAGAGTTCCTCTTGCGTATCGACGATCGCCGCGCTGGCTGCTCCCATGTCCCGTGCCTTCTGTAGTATGGCGTCACGGTCTTCACATGGTTGGCCGAGGTCGACGTAGACAGCGTGTACTTCGTACCCTTCGTCCTGTAGCCAGCCCAGAATGACCGACGTGTCCAAACCGCCAGAGTAGGCTAAAACACAACTTGGCATCTTGTGGGGATTTCCTTCGTGCTGGAGACAATGCTGGTGAAAAAATGACAAACAGTAGCGTCATTATGCGGGAGTTAACATGGAGATGTAGATACCGGCCGCTTGGTCACGGGGGAAGTTGCACCCCAGTCCGGTTCAACCTTTCCACATCTGGCACATCATAATCAATCTTTTACAGGCTATAAATACCCTGCCCGTGATGGGCTGAGCACGCTAGGATGGTGCTATGGATCAGGATCATATTATCAAGTTGGCTGAGCAGTTGGTCGGCGGCAGCTTGGACATTCCCCAGTTTGTGGAATGCCTCGGTGAAAACTCATCCGTCGAAATGGGTGATGTTACGTTGGATTTAGGCCGGGATCAACGCTGCGGCTTCCCGGAAGTTGTCTTCGGACAGGGAAAGACCATTGAATCACTGCGAAAGATATTTGCCCGGCTGATTGAAGCGGGACAACCTGTGCTCGCCACACACATTGACCAGCAGCAGGCTGAGTCGCTGCTGGCCGATTTTCCGGAGGCTCAGTACAACTCGCTGGCACGCACCGTCCGCTTTCCGGACCAGGCGGGTTCCCCGCTGGGACACGTCACCATCGTGACGGCAGGCACCAGTGATCGGCCTGTGGCTGAGGAAGCCTGTGAAACACTGCGCTGGATGAACGTTGAAGTCTCGATGATTTACGACGTAGGAGTGGCAGGGCCCCACCGGTTGCCCGCCAAGATCGAGATGTTGCGTCATGCCGATGTGGTCGTCGTCGTGGCGGGAATGGAAGGGGCTTTGCCCAGTGTTGTCGGGGGCTACGTTGCCTGCCCCGTGATCGGTGTGCCTACCAGTGTCGGTTACGGAGCAAGTTTGGGCGGGGTGGCCGCGCTCTTGAGTATGCTCAACAGTTGTGCAGCGAACGTGACGGTGGTTAACATCGATGCGGGATTTAAGGCGGCTTATGTTGCTGGCATGATCGCTACACAGAAACATCGCGCCCTGGATTCCTCGGATGGTTGAGCTTCCATCGAGTCAAGCGACTCGTACGTCCAACCGGATCATGAGTTGACATTGGTGACATGAGTCCCTCACAAGACAACTCGGAGGCCTCTTTACCCCGCTTGAACGGACGGCCTGTCGAGAGTCACAAGGGTGACTACGGACGTGTTTTGCTGATAGGTGGCTCACGCGGAATGGTGGGTGCCGTTGCCTTGTCGGGAAAAGCTGCATTACGGAGTGGAGCGGGGCTGGTAACACTTGCCGTTCCAGAACCATGTCTCGACCTGGCAGCCGCATTCGAGCCATGCTACATGACTGCCATGTTGCCTGCCGACCGCGAGGGCCGGATTTCGGTTTCCGCCCGAACCTGCCTGGAACGACTGGTCAGTTCGGCGACGGTGATCGGCTGTGGTCCGGGTTTAGGGCGTTCGAAAGAGATCACTGAATTGGTAAAGTGGCTTTACAGGACTGCCCAGCAACCCGTGGTGCTGGATGCCGATGCTTTGAACGCTCTGGCGGAATCCCCCGAAGTGGTGTGGCAAGCAGGTGGGCCGCGCATCTTGACGCCACACCCGGGCGAGTTCGACCGTCTGATCCAGGCAATGGGACTGCAGGGTGAGGATGCTACCGCGCAGGCTGAACAGTTGGCTCGCAAGAGCCGGGCTGTGGTGGTGCTGAAAGGGCACCGCACCCTGGTGACCGACGGCTGTCGCTCGAGCCGCAATCCGACCGGAAATCCGGGAATGGCGACGGGCGGTTCCGGGGACGTGTTGTTGGGGGTCATCACGGCACTGATCGGGCAGAAAATGGCATGCTACGAGGCGGCCCGTCTGGGGGTTTACCTGCATGGACGAGCCGGCGATTTGGCCGCCCAGGAGCAAGGACAGATTTCAATGATTGCCAGCGACCTGATCGAATTTTTATCTCTGGCATTCAAAGAGCACCATGGCGGTCAGGGAGACTAGCGGGTAAATTAGCCGTCGGCTGAAGTCCTGTTCGGTTCATTCTCTTGGAATTTCCCCTGTCTGCTGGTTAGGGATGGCTGGGCTGTATCGTGGAACTGTTGCGCAGCATTGACGATTTACAAAACGAGCATCGGCATGGGGCCCTGTCGATCGGCAACTTCGACGGAGTGCATCTGGGGCACGCACGAATTGTGGAACGCCTGTGTGCGATATCAAGAAAAGTTGCGGGTCCGTCGGTCGTGTTCACGTTTGATCCACACCCGGTACGTATTTTACGTCCAAAATCGGCGCCACCCCCTCTGACCTGGACCGAAAGAAAGGCGGAACTTCTGGCCCGCCTGGGAGTCGATGTGCTGGTCGCCTATCCGACTGATGAAACATTTCTTACGCTCACCGCTAAACAATTTTTTTTCCAGGTGGTTTTGGGACAAGTGGCGGCACGGGCGGTTGTCGAAGGCCCTAACTTTTTTTTTGGTCAGAATCGCGAAGGTAATGTTACGACGTTACAGCACTGGTGTGACGAGCACGAAGTGTCGTTAGAAGTGGTTGAGCCTCTGCAGGTTGGGGAAAGCTACATTTCCAGTAGTCGCATTCGCGAGCTGATCCGGCTGGGCGACGTGACACAGGCACGCGAGTTGCTCACCCAGCCATATCGAATACGGGGCATGGTGACCCACGGCGTGGGTCGCGGTGCGAGCATCGGGTTTCCGACGGCGAATGTGGAGGCAATTGACACCTTGTTGCCGGGCCAGGGGGTCTATGCGGGGATGGCACAGACCAGTCAGGCCAGGCACCCGGCTGCGGTGAACATCGGTCCCAACCCGACTTTCGGAGAAGAAAAATCGAAGGTTGAGGTTCATCTGATTGGCTTTGAAGGCAATCTCTATGGCCAACCGTTGGAGCTTGACTTTTTTTCCCGACTACGTGACATTCAACCGTTTGATTCCGTATCTGCTTTGCAGGAGCAATTGCAGCAGGATGTAGAACAGGCTCAATCCATAGTAGAAAACGAGTAAAGGGCGACAGGAAAATTTGTAGAAGCCAGACACCCACATTTTTCCAAGGTACTGTCTTTTGGCCCGTTGGGATGTCGGTCGTCGTGCTCCCTGAGTGCTATGAGGTGTTGTGCAAAAGCGGGAAGTAATGTGAGTTACC
>CAUZBP010000032.1:0-47987 GCA_963578105.1 Planctomycetota bacterium | reverse complement strand
ATCAACTTCTTCTTCGGAAACAACGACTACAGTCAGGGTATTGAGGCTTCTCATCCTGAAATTGGTTCGTGGTCCTGCTTTGATTATTCATCGATCGTCCGCAATCTGGAAACCAAACTGAATCGACCTCTCTCTTATGCAGATGTGTCCTCGCACTTCACCAACAGGGCCTTACGTTTCATTGCAGAACACCCACACCAGGCCCTGCAATTGACGGTACGGAAACTGGGACTTTTCTGGGCTCCCGTGGAAGTCAGCAACTACGAAAACGATGCCACGTTTGAAAAACATCATTCCCCCTTATTGAGACGACTACCATTCCCGTTTCCCGCCATCCTGGCCCTGGCTATCACTGGACTGGCACTCTTCAGTACCCAGATCATCCAGCGTAGACGTGCTGACCCCGGACCATGGACGGCCCCGGATCGAAACCAGTTTCATGTCGTATCCCTGATTGTTCTGTTCATTCTCTTTTACTCTGCCACCATCATGGCCTTTATCGTCTCCGGTCGGTACCGCCTTCCCATCATCCCCTTCCTTCTACTGGGATCCGCCTTCGCGATCGTCAAATTCGCCGAACTCCTTGGGCGTCGCGACTGGAACGCCCTGCACATCTGGTGTGGAATTTTGGCGGCATTTTCAATGCTGACCTGTCTGAACTGGCCCGATTACCGCCCTGCTCCCGACGTGGGTCATGAGCATTTGGCTGCGGCCCACATTCGCGCTGGAAACTGGCAACAAGCTGAAGTAGAACTGCGAAAAGGAGTTCGACTCAACCCCCGTAACACCGGCTGCTTGGTAAAGTTGGCGGTGGCGTTGAGTCAAAGGGGCGACCTCGCTGCAGCAGCTCAACACTACTCCCGGGCCGTTGCCGTAGACCCCCGTCTTCTGGATGCGCATCTGGCCCTGGGAAAAATATCGGTGAGTACGAAAAACTTAAGGCAAGCCCGGATGCACTTTCAGGCGGCCCTCAACCTGCATCCTAATTCGGAGGAGGCACATCTCTGCATGGGAAGCGTACTTACGCTGGCGGGTGAAAAAGAAGCCGCCGCCTCGCATTACCTCAAAGCGCTGCAAAATAATCCACGACAAACCGACGCCCACCTGCTGCTTGGTGAACTACGTCGCGAACAGGGACGCCTGGATGAAGCGGTGGACCATTTGAGAGAAGCCCTGAAACTGAACCCCCAACACGAAGCCACGCAGATGGCACTCGCCAAGGCCCGGGCGGAACAGGCCCCAAGCCGCGCTCCAGACAACGAATCGACAAACCCCTAGTCATGGAAACAGAAACATCGTCACGGAAACAGAAACATCGGTCCCTGCAGAAAGCGGGCACGCTTGTCAGCCCGGCGATCCCTTTCACAGAATCTCGCCGACCTATTAGTCATCAGGGGAAGTCACTGCACCCTGAAAATCGGTATTCCAGTCGAGCTGATGCCTGGTAAGCACCTGAGCCTCCGGTGACAAAGTCTTCCACACGTCAGGACGTACCGGATACATGTCCATCGTCAGTCGTCCGACCCACCATGGCTGGTAGAAGGCGGCAACGCCGACCCGTGGTTGCTTACTGCCATTGGATCCGGCTGCGTGCCAGACCGTGTTGGGCATGATCACAACGCTACCGGGAGACCCACAACAGACCACCTCCCCTGCGAGTGAATCATTCGTTGCGGGAGGCAGTCGCCGCAACTTGTGGCTTCCCGGCATAGCACGCGTGGCACCTGTTTCTTTCGTGAATGGTGTCAGAATCCAAAATGAATTGACGCCAATGGGAAAATCCGGCACAGGCCGAGCTGGATTCAACTGTCCCATCGGAGAATCCAGATGCCAATTGCCCGGTTCCGATCCCGGATGCGCTAAAAGCCCATCCACACTTCCCAAACGAATTTGATCCTCGACCGGCCAGGTAAAAAACTGCGAACCGGGTTCAGTGCGACCGCCGATAAGCTGCCTGGTCAACTCCAACACTGATGGATGTGTCACCAGTTTTTGGAAACGGATATCGCAATTCAATAAGGAGACGACAAACTCGTAACCCCGGCCCCCCGGTGCCCGCTCCGGCGCACTTAACACGAGTTCGGCCAATTCCGCCGCTTCCACGGCAGAAATCGCATCCTCCAGCAAAACAAATCCATCCGTTTCAATGGCCTGAAGGGCTCGTTCAATCTCGTGGGCGGGAAGGGTTTGCATGGCGGGCATCAGTTTGCTGGTCAACGGTCGACTCCGGTTGTTTATAGTGGATGGCCTGACATCCTGAAATGGTACGTGGGGCGTGTTTCCAGCCTGGAGAACTCCCGAAAGTCGTCGCGCTGCGTGGCCCGGACCCATCGTGGAGTCCCCCTGCCGGAGCAAATCGTTTCAACCCGTTAACGAGGATCCGGACGGACTCGTTGTCAGTTGAACAGGCGTCTCCCCCCGTTTTAAAAATGTGCAATAATGAACGCGCTGTCTTTCACGCCGTGGCACGATCCCCTGGCGACAATCCAAACCACCATCACCGGCAGCCCAGCTATTACTTCAACAATTTGCCTTCCGGATTCCCGTCCAGGCAAGTCCCTTCAAACCGCACATCCCTTTCCCTTCACCACAAGAATTCATCATGAAACCCCGCACCTTGATCGTGTCTGCCATATTCACCGTCCTCTTTCCGGCCAACTGGCAAACGCTGCACGCGGATCAGCCCTGGATCAGTCACACAAATTTTACAGACTTTGCAGCGGGAACGCCTGGTGACGGAGGAACGAACCTTTACGTGACGCGTGCCGGCCAAGTCGAGATGATCAACCGACTCGACTTTAACAACGATGGCTACCTGGACCTGTTCGTAGCCAACGACCACGACTCCATCGAAGGGGCTGACGTGCTGGTCTACTGGGGCACCCCTCAAGGACCTCGTTCCCTGCTACCGCCGCTTGCCGACCAATTACCGAAACTGAAATTATTGAACGAAGTGCAACAACGACGCAACGGGGCCCTCCGGCTACCGAGCGACGGAGGAGGCAGCTCTATCCTGGCGGACTTGAACAACGACGGTTACGAAGAAATTATTTTCTGCAACTTCAAGCACAACTACACTATCTACTCCAACGCCTTGATCTACTGGAACAGTCCGGAGGGATTTCGGGCAGACCGTCGGACCGAACTACCGACGCTTCTGCCCGGCGGGGTGGTGGCGGCAGACTTCAACCAGGACGGGTTTGTCGACTTGGCATTTGCCAACCGGGGCAATTTCGAGTGGCTCCCAGACATCCCGCCGCACGGGCACCTGGAATCCTATGTGTACTGGAATGGTCCCACCGGATTTGACGTCCGCAGAAGAACCTCTCTGCCCACCTCCACTGCCGTGGACTGCGCCGCGGAGGACATCAACCATGATGGATACCCGGAACTCATGTTCGTGAACAACAATCGCCAGGAGAAAAGCGTCTACCTGTACTGGGGCGGATCCGACGGTTTCTCGGTGGACCGCCGCACGAGCTGGAAATCACATGATCCCGTCTCGATACGGATCGCGGACCTGGACGGTGACCACGAGATGGACCTGGCCCTGCTACATAAAAACAACCAGCTTGAGTTATTTTACGGAAACGGACAGGGATTCGAGATGACGCCACGTGTCGTCCTGCCAACCGTCAAGGCCCTGCAATGCGCGGTGGGGGACCTCAACAGGGACGGCATGCCGGAACTGGTCGTGGCCAACCAACACACGGAATCATTTATTTACTGGGGAAGTCAGCAAGGTTTTGTTGCCACCCGAAGGACCGCCTTGCCCTCCCTGCAGGCAACCGACGTCACGCTCGCTGACTTCAATCACGACGGGCGAACCGATATCGTCTTTTCCAACACTTCCGACGGTAAGACCCGCGACGTCAACTCGTATATCTACTGGAACAGCCCCGACGGGTTCTCGGCGGCAAGCCGTAAGGAAGTACTCGGCTTTTCCCCTGACAGCGCCAACGCAGGTGACTTGAACCACGATGGCCACCAGGATCTGGTACTGGTGAGCCATATCAGCGGCGGCGCCACCGCGCCGCCCTTGCAGGTTTACTGGGGCAACTCCCGTCACCATTACTCCCCCTCGTCCATGGCATCACTGCCCAACCCGGGCGCGGTCGCCATCACGGACGTCGATCAGGACGGACACGTGGACGTCGTCGGCGTCGGCAAAGGCATGATCTCGCGTGGCGGACCCGATGGGTTTGCGGCACCCCGTCCTCTCTTCGAAACCGCTGCGGCCCTGGAAGGCAACGGGGTGGACGTTGCTGATCTGAATCGGGACGGTTATCTGGACCTCGTCCTGTCGCAGGGATCCCGTGTTCTTTTTCCTGACGAGCAGACGCACCAGAGTCCTACCCGGGGCACGATCCTCTGGGGTGGAGAAAATGGCTACGACAGTAATCACCGGACAGAACTCAAGCTGGAAACCCTCTTCAGTCAAAGTGTCAACATTGCAGACCTGAACAAAGACGGTTTTCTCGACCTGCTCTTTCCCTGCATCATGACCGGGAAAACACACATTTTCTGGGGGGCTTCCGACGGCAGTTACACGGACCACCGACAGACGATGTTCCAGGCGCACAACGCTTCGACGGTTGAAATTGCCGACTTGAACCGGGACGGATGGCTGGACCTGATTTTCGGCGGAGGCTGGAACCTGGACGAACTGGGCCATCCCACCACATTTGCACTCGTCATGTGGGGAGGTGCGGATGGGTATCATCAGGAAAAAAGTTTACGTCTGGAAAGTTTCGACTCTCTGGAATCCTCCGTGGCCGATGTTAACAACGACGGCCACCTGGATATCATTTTTTCAAACTACCACGCTTATTTCACTCGCCGCATCCCCGCCTTCATCTACTGGGGCGCGGCGGACGGCAGTTTTCATGAATCACGACGCAGCACGGTGCCTGCCGAGTCGTCCAGTGCACTGACCGTTGCTGATTACAACCAGGACGGCTGGGTGGACTTATTTCTTTGCAACCACGTATTCCACGGTGACCATACCATCGGGTCGAATCTTTTCTGGGGTGGACCCGATGGTTTTTCCAAACGCAGAAGCCAATGGGTCCCCACGTTCGGACCACATTTCGGACTAGGATGGGATGTCGGAAACATCTACGACCGGCGCCTGGAAGAAGACTACCTCTCCGTACCCTTCGAATGCCCCACCGGCCAGAGACCTGCGCGACTTCAATGGCAGGCGGCCACGCCCCACGACACCGCGGTCCGGTTTCAAATCCGCAGCGCCGCGACTCGCCGTGGTCTCTCCACTGCAAAGTGGACCGGACCACAAGGCCAAGATGGCTATTTCGAACATTCCGGTTCACCGCTGCAGGTCGCTGCGAGCGCCCGCTGGCTTCAGTACCGCGCGGTGCTCTCCACTCCCGACGGAGGCAGCACTCCCATGCTGAAGGAAGTCCGTTTGCGGTCCGCGGCCGTCGACTAGGACGATGCCGTATCCATTGACAAGAAAGAACGACCGCGCACCCTGATACATCCCGCGGCAGATTTACTTGTCCTCGTTACTTGTCCTCGGAATCCTCCACAAAATACGCATCCCGGTCGGGACGGCATCCCGGAACATGGACATCAAGCATTTCCAGTGGTTCGTCAAGTGTCACGAATGCGTGCCTGGTGCCGGGTGGTAGTCGTAGAAAATCGCCCGGCCGGAGCGGGTGGGACTGCCCGTCAAGAACAGCCGTTCCGGTGCCGGTCAAGACGAAGTAAAACTCCTCCGCCACCAAGTGGTAGCTGGTTGTCGTTTGCTGATGCGGTTCTACACTCACACGATACACGGTGGCTGCAGACTCTTCGGCCTCGGTTAACAGCGGTTCGATCTTGTAAGGTCCGAACTGCTGAACATGTTCGGAGGCACCACTGGCACGGTGGATCACTTGTTTGCGGACATCCATTTTTACTTTTCTATTCTGCGGGAAGACAATTTGTCAGAGGAACCAATGCTTTGAAGGTTTTCTTCCAGCCACAACCGGCAGTCCGGCACTCTAGCCAGCGCCAAACTCCCTGTCCATAATACTTCGAGCGTGAATTCTATCATCTGTGGAACTCGCTGGGATCTGAAGACAGGACCATTGACGCCGGAGCATCCATCATCAAAGTAATGCAAATATCCCACCTGCGTAACACCCTCCTCATCACAATTGTCACCACAACGGGTTTGTTCGCCCAACCGTTCGGCCAGCCCGACCGCGCGTCACCGGGTGACCGGGCCATCCAACAGTACCTGGCCCTCAGGACGCGTTCGATCCACACGTCTTTTGACAAGGACCTGGTTTCTCTGGAGGCCTGGAAAAGTCAGCGAAAAGAATACCTTCATGAATATTTCTACATGCTCGGCTTGTGGCCCCTGCCTGCCAAAACACCGCTGCGGGCCACGGTCACGCGTACCCTGCAGGAAGACAGCTTTGTTGTTGAAATGCTGCACTATCAAAGCCGGCCGGGATTGTACGTGACGGGTAATCTTTATCGACCCGCCCGGATCGAACCGGGCCAGAGACTTCCCGCCGTGCTTTATGTGTGCGGCCATGCGTCCAACGGTCGCAATGGGAACAAGACATCGTATCATTCGAACGGAATCTGGTTTGCGCGCCACGGTTATGTGTGCCTGGTTGTCGATACCCTTCAGTTGGGAGAAATTGCCGGCATTCACCACGGAACCTACCGGGAACAACGCTGGTGGTGGCACTCGCGCGGCTACACCCCGGCAGGCGTCGAATGCTGGAACGGTATCAGGGGAATTGACTACCTGACCAGCCGTCCGGACGTCGACCCGGACCGGATTGGAGTGACCGGCATCAGCGGAGGTGGCGCAGCCACCTTTTGGATCGCGGCGGCCGACGAGCGCGTGCATCTCGCCGTACCGGTCAGTGGCATGGCAGACCTGCCCTCCTACGTGACCAATCGGCTGATCAACGGTCATTGCGATTGCATGATGATGTACAACACCTTCCAGTGGCCGTGGACCCGTATCGCCTCGCTGGTTGCACCACGCCCCCTTCTTTTCGTCAACAGTGATCACGACCCGATCTTTCCAATGGATGCCAACGATCGCGTCATCAACCGACTTGAACGACTGTACGGTCTGCACGGAGCCAGCGATCAGGTCGACGCCGTGATCAGTGCCGGAGATCACAATTACCGTCGGGATATCCGTAAAGCCGTCTATCGCTTTATCAACATGCATTTACAGGGAAACCCGGCAGAGGTTCTCGACAGCGAAGTCGATCTGGCGACCAGTCGGAATGGAAACCCTAAAATCCCACTCGAACAACTCCGGGTGTTTCCCACCGACGAAGACCTGCCATCCGACCCGATCAATGCAACCGTCGACGAAGTTTTTGTCCCTGTCGCCCACGTCGAACTTCCCCAGGCTGCAGATTACCAGTGGTGGAAGGAGAAACTGGTCGCCCAGTTGCGGCACGTGACGTTTCGTGGCTTTCCCCAACCGTTTCCGGTCGCCACGCTTCATGAAACAAACCTTCGCATCACGACGCTTAACACCGAACCGGGCATCCGGGTCCGACTGCATCTTCCCGGCATTGCCTCGGAGCAACAACCCGTGGCTCTCACTGTCACGACTAAGCCTCTTGGAAAGCGTCGCCCTGCGGTCAACCAGTACATCCTCGAACCACGGGGCGTCGGAGCGTCCCGTTGGACGAGCAACAACCCCCCGAATTTCGTCGAGCGGTCTCATGCCTTACTTGGCACGACGGTTGACGCAGGGCGGGTGTGGGACATCGCAGCCACCTACCGCTATGTTCGTCGACAGGTACCCGACCATCTGCAGGTGGTCCTTCGTGGCGAAGGCGCGGCGGCTGTGCTGGCAGCCTACGCAGCGGTCCTCGAACCCGCGATTGCCCAATTGGACCTGACATCACCACCGGAAACCCACATGAACCAACACGCTCCCCAGCTACTCAACGTGCTTCGCGTCTGTGACATTCCGGACACCCTGGGACTGCTGGCTCCCCGTCACCTTCGTCTGCACGGAGCGGACTCCGCGCTCATCCACCGTGTGCGGGCATTGTATGCAACTGCGGGCGCAGCCGATAAACTCAGTCTTTCGGCCCCGTAGTCTGTCAAACATTCGCCTGCCAATGACTACGTCGCTCACCTCCCGGGTTGACCACCGCCACCACACCAGTTTGCCGTCGAGCGTCTCGGCAACGAGAACAATCATTTCGTGCTATAATATTGCCCCGGTAGAACACGCGTGTCGGTTTTCCTTCATCATTCACAGGCCACGTTGCGGATCCCACCCTACGGTTCATTCAGCTGACAAACGGAAGCATTGATTGAGAGGCTGTACGATTTTGAAGACCATCACCAAAGTACTCTTACCTTACACGGTCATTAGCATTCTCTGCGGAAGTTTCGCCTGGGGTGACCACGTCGACGACAACCAACCGTCCCCCGCTTCCTTTGAATGCCACTGGACGGATTCGCCACCGGTGATCGATGGCCGTGCGGACGAACCCGCCTGGGGACATGCTCAGCCGATCGACCATTTCTATCTTCCCTGGCTGGGCAGCCAGGCCAAACCGCCCCGGACCGCGACCCGCGCTCGTCTCCTGTGGGACCGAAAGCACCTGTACTTTTTTGCCGACCTCGAAGACAAGGACCTGTTCGCCGACATCGATCAACGGGACGGAAAAACATGGCATAACGATGTGCTCGAACTGTTTTTTAAACCGGGCGATTCCAAGCCGGGCTACTACGAGTTCCATGTCACCGCAGCCGGAACCCACTTGGACATCTTTATCCCACAGAGGCAAGGCGATTTATTTGAACGCTTCAAGAGCGCGCAGCCCTTCAATTTCGAATCGAAGGTCATACAACGGGGAACACTCAACGTCCGGACCGATCAGGACCAGGGTTGGTCCGTCGAAGGAAAGATCCCCTGGACCGATTTCGTTCGCACGGGAGGACGGCCGGCGGTGGGGGAGGTGTGGCGTTTCGCCATCTGTCGTTACGACTACAACCTAGCCCATGACACACCCGAACTATCCACTTGCGCACCCTTGCAGCGGCTAGACTTCCACCGGCACGAAGATTACGCCACACTCCGTTTTCTCGGGGCAAAAGAACAACCTCCACACCCACCCTGGAAGACCTCTCGCGTGGTTGGTTCCCCGGACCCACCCGCGCCTTTTCACGTTGTCAGAACACTTCCTGACTTAACGATAAAATCTCTGATCGCCATGCGATTTATTCCGGGTTCCCGGCAAATGTTGATCAGCGGTCGGGACGGCCCCGAGTTGCTGCAAGTCGACGCCGATGGCGGTACCACGGATTCACTGAAAACCCTCGTCGACTATACCTCCAGGGGCACGGCCTACGACATCACCTTCCATCCAAATTTCCGGGAAAATGGTTGGGTCTACATTGGCAGCAACGAAGAAGATTCCAACGGTGAAAGAGAAACTCGCGTCACGCGCTACACCATGCAGACCGAGGCACCGTTCCAGTTCGACGTCGACTCAGCCAAAGTGATCATCGCCTGGCCATCGGCCGGTCACGACGGCGCGGCAATTGCGTTCGGCACCGACGGCATGCTATATGTCACTTCGGGGGACGGCACGTCCGATTCAGATAGGAACCTCACGGGACAGCCACTGGATTCTTTTCTCAGCAAGGTGCTGAGAATTGATGTCGATCACCCGGTCGCGCCCAAGCAATACTCCATTCCTGCAGACAATCCCTTCCTGGACATGCCCGATGCTCAGCCGGAAACCTGGGCCTACGGATTACGTAACCCCTGGCGCATTGCCGTGGATCGCCAGACCGGTCACGTTTGGGTGGGAAACAACGGGCAGGACCTGTGGGAACAAATCCACCTGGTAGAGCGGGGAGCGAATTACGGCTGGAGTGTCTACGAAGGCAGCCATCCGTTCTATCTGGAGCGTCAACTTGGCCCGACTCCCCACGTACATCCCACGATCGAGCATCACCACGCCGAAGCCCGGTCGCTTACCGGGGGAGTGGTCTATTACGGCAGCGAATTCCCTGAACTGGTCGGCGCCTACATCTACGGCGACTATTCGACGGGAAAAATTTGGGCAGCCAAACACGATGGCCAGAAAGTTGTCTGGCACCGCGAGATTGCAGACACGACGTTGAGCATCTCCTGTTTCACCGAAGATAGCGACGGTGAACTCATGATCGCCGGCCATCAGCAGGATGGTTTCTATCGCCTGGAGCGGAATCCCCGGGTGGACCAACCCGTTGATTTCCCGATCCGGCTCAGCGAAACAGGGTTGTTCACTTCCACTTCGGACCACCAACTGCAACCTGGTGTCATTCCCTATTCCGTCAACGCCCCGGGCTGGCACGACGGCGCCCGGGCCACCAGGTTCATGGCGTTCCCCGCCACGGCAAAGGAGGAGGGAGGATGGGAACTCCCCACCATCGATTTTAAAAGTTCCGCCAACTGGGAATTCCCCGCAGGAACGGTTCTGGGCCAATCCCTCGCCTGGGAACCCGAGTCCGACCAGGAAAATTCGCCACGTCGGTTGGAGACGAGACTGCTGACCCTGCAAAACAACCAGTGGGCCGGTTACTCCTACCTCTGGAATGACGATCAATCCGATGCTCTACTCGTCGACAAAATGGGCACCTCCAAGACCTTCGCCGACGGGCGCAGCTGGCATGTCCCCAGCCGCAGCGCGTGCGAAGGCTGTCATTCCCGGGCGGCCAATTTTGTTTTAGGAGTCACCACACCACAACTGAATCGATCCCACAACTACGACGGGTACCCCTACAATCAATTACGACATTTTGAAAGGATCGATTTACTCAGGGTGGACTGGAAAGAACTGGCTTCGACTTACTGGCGTGCTCAGATCACAACGAACATCAACAACAGCAAGTTACCTGAACAGGAGCGACCAGACATCGAAGCCCGACTGACGGTAGTCACCGACATCACCGGCCAGCGTCAACCACCCACCTCCAGCCTGTTGCCCGATGCACCGGAAACCTTTACCCGGATGCCCGACCCATCCGATCCAACCGCCGACCTCGAGTCCAGGGCAAGGTCCTACCTGCACGTCAATTGCTCCACTTGTCATTCACCCGCAGGTGGCGGTAATGCTCAGATGAACCTGCGTCAGAGCATCGAGACGGGACAGACCAAAACCATCGACGAAAAACCTTTACACGGTGATTTCGGGCTCACCGATGCCCGGCTCATCTCCCCCGGCGCGCCCCATCAATCGGTCATCATTTATCGGATGTCCACCCTTGTCGGGGGCCGCATGCCCCGTGTCGGATCACACCATGTGGACCAACAAGGGCTGCAACTGCTACGAGAGTGGATCGCTTCGATGGGACCGGCTGACAGCCCGCGGGATTCTGTCCAAAAGACAATCGTCGATCTCTCCAAAACCAACCCGGAACATTCGAACGCGGCGCTCGACCGACTGCTGCGCAGCAGTAGCGGAGCGCTGGCACTGGTCGCTGCCATCGACAACAACCAGTTGTCACCCGAATTGCAGGAACAAGCCAAGCGACTGGCGTTTCACGAAGATCTACGATTGAGTACCGCCGGCAGGTTATTTGAGCGTTACTTGCCCGAGGAACAACGCACCCAAACCCTGGGTACAAATATTGATCCGACCCAGATATTAAAATTGCCGGGCAACCCCTTACGTGGTCAGAGGCTGTTCATGAGAAAAGACCACTTGTCATGCCTGAACTGTCACCGCTACCAGCAACGAGGCCATAACGTGGGTCCCGACCTCAAAAGCATGAAAACAAACACGGCCAGCCACCAGATTCTTGAAAGCCTCCTGGAGCCCTCAAAAAAGATCGATGAGAAGTTTGCGGCCTACACGGTCGTCACCCTGGCAGGTCAGATTTACGCGGGCCTGATCCTGGAACGTGGTGAGGACTTTGTGATATTGAAACAGGCCGGTGGCAAACAGGTGCGCATCGCAACGGAAGACATCGAGGAGTTAGCAAGGCAAAACAAGTCCTTGATGCCAGACCAGGTTCTCAAGGACCTGACAGCCCAGCAAGCCGCTGATCTGCTGGCGTTTCTGCAAACGTTACCGAGCGAAAACTAAAGGGTCCGTTCCCGCCGCCTCCGTTCCACGATCTGAACCGGGCGGGTCTGAAAGTCGTCTCCGAAATCCGGCCAGATCGTTCCTTTCAGTCTTCCACCAAGGACGGTTTTCTTTTCCAGTGCCCCGTTGCCAACTCAAACGCGTGCGCTAGTTGCAATACACCAAAATCATCCTGGTGTCGTCCGACGATTTGAATTCCGATGGGAAGACCCCCGGACGTGAAACCGCAGGGGACTGAAATCGCGGGCAATCCGGTCACGGTGACGAAGTAACACGATTTCATCCAGTCGATGTAGGTGTCCATTTTAGTCCCGTCAATTTCGGTAACATAGGGCTGATTCACATCAAAGGGAGGCACCTGGCTGACGGGCAGGATGAAGTACTCAAAACGTTCCATGAATTGTCGCACGCGGTGATAAAGGTCGGTCCGCTTGCACTCAGCTCGACCAATTTCGGACCCGCTCACCCCCGCACCTTCTTCGATATTCCAGATGAGCGTATCCTTCATTTGGTGGCGATGATTTTTCAACAGCGGCCCAAAGGCCAGTTCAAACCGCCACGCCCGCCACACACGAAATATCTCGTCCGCGTCTCGAAAATCAGGTTCCTCATCGACCACGTTGCAACCCAATGCCTGAAAGACGCCTCGGTTGCCGTCCACCACGGCTTTGACTTCTGGATCGAACGGCAGGCCTCCTAAAGTATCGCACCACGCAATGGGCACGTCCTGAAAATTTCGCTCCAGTGGGCGCGTGAACAGGTCTCCCGGTTCACAAATTGAAATCGGCGAGCGTGGATCAGGACCAGCGATGGCACTGAGCATCAGGGCCACATCCTGCGCGGTCCTTGCCATGGGACCCTGCACCGAAATCGGAAACCAGGCCACGGGTGCCGGCCACACAGGAACCCGGCCTGGTGACGTTCTCAACCCCACCACGTTGCAGAAGCTGGCAGGGTTGCGCAAGGACCCTCCCATGTCGCTTCCATCGGCCAGTGGCTGCATTCCGCAAGCCAACGCCACGGCCGCCCCACCGCTACTGCCACCGCAGGTTTTGGTCGTATCGTAAGGATTCAACGTCGATCCGAACACCTGGTTGAACGTTTGTGAGCCAGCCCCAAATTCGGGCAGGTTCGTTTTGCCAATCGTGATTGCCCCGCTTCCGCGCAGGCGTTCCACAATCAGGGCGTCTTCCTGCGGAACAAAATCTTTAAAAATGGGAGAACCAAAGGTTGTCCGCATGCCGGCCGTGTGCACTGCGTCTTTGTGGGCGACGGGCAAACCGTGCAAAGGACCCAAGGCATCCCCCCGGGAGACGGCATCGTCCGATTTTTTTGCGGCGGCCAATGCCTGTTCACCCTCCAGCGTCACGATGGCGTTCACCTGCGGATTGATTCGTTCAATCTGTGCCAGGTGCGCCTGCATGACCTCCGTGGCGGAAAGCTGCTTTTCACGGATGCACCGCGCCAGATCCGTCGCTGTCATGAAACAAATTTCCGATCCCGCCATTTCGATGCTCCCGAATTTCACTTGCAAACACGGATACCTGTCCCGTGATAAATTCGCCGATTTGCGTCGTCCAAAACGCACCGTTGGTGTCATTCACAACAACTTGAAAGAACCAATACAGGGTGTAAGGTTCGACAGTTTTACGTGTCTCTGTGAAAATAGGCGTCGCGGCGTTTCTTATCTTCCTGAAACCTGTTATGAATGGCTAGGTCACGTCGAAATTTTTTTAATGGTTCCGTGCGGCCTCTGCCGGGGCGCGTTCACGGCCGACACGACGCGACAGGCCCGCGGAAATGACGACAGCCGGGATGGCTGTCAACAGGAAAACACATTGTCTCAAGTCCAACTACAGAATGTCTCCAAGATCTATCCCGGAAATGTCCCGGCCGTTACCGAAGTGGATTTTACAGCGCACGATTCGGAATTCATCGTGTTACTGGGACCTTCCGGGTGCGGCAAATCGACGATCCTGCGGTTGATTGCCGGATTGGAGCACATCACGGCCGGAAAAATCCTGATCGGCGAACGGGTGGTCAACAAGCTCCCTCCCAAGGAGCGGGATGTGGCGATGGTTTTTCAAAGTCACGCCCTCTACCCCCAGATGAACGTCTACAAGAACATGTCGTTCAGCCTGAAGTTACGCAAGCATGAACCACAGCGAATCGACGAAAGCGTGCGCCGCGTCGCTGACATCCTGGGGCTACGTGACCTACTTGACCGTAAACCCGGAACGCTATCGGGAGGTGAACAACAGCGCGTGGCGCTGGGCCGTGCCATGGTACGACAACCGGCAGTGTTTCTCTTTGACGAACCACTTTCAAATCTCGCTGCACATTTGCGGCTGGAGTTGCGCGTCGAGATAAAACGCATGCACCGCCGTCTCCGAACAACAACGATTTACGTAACCCACGACCAAGAGGAAGCAATGACCCTGGCAGACCGCATGGTGGTCATGTCGGCAGGCCGTATTCAACAGTGTGGCACTCCAATCGACATTTACCATTCACCAGCCAATCGATTCGTGGCCGGATTCCTGGGGGCTCCTGTAATGAATGTCATCGACGGGAGACTGGAGAGGGTCGACGGAGTTCTCTTTTTCAATGGTCACGGGTTACGAATCCCTGTAAACCGTCAACACACGGATTTTCTGGCAGACGCCATCGGTCAAAAAGTGGTACTCGGCCTGCGGCCGGAAGGCGTTGTCCTCAATCCCGACGAGGAAAGTCCGGCAGGAAAGTCCGACATGGAGTGCCGGGTCGACATGGTCGAACCTTTGGGTGGGTCGATGAACGTTTTTCTTCATGCAAATGACGCGTGCCCGCTTGTCGCCCGGGTAGAGGCCCGACCGGTCACCTCCGGATCCAATGTCAAGGTTTGGCTCAACCCGAACAGTATGCATTTTTTTTCCCCGGGCCCCTATGGCGAAAACCTCGCTTTTACCCACGGGCGTAAATCCATGCCATTGGAATTGCCTTCTGTTGCCTCGTCTGATCGTGCATCAGAGTCCTAACGGAAAAACTCTTTTCCATATTGCGTACCCACAACCGATCTTGTCCACCGAGTTTCCACTGGTGAGAAACCCCAGCGTCTCTCCAAACGTCATCTGTCGTCAACGGGCGGTTCTCTGAGCCTGCGCAGACCACGACGTTCGTTGACCTGAACCTATCCAGCGGGTATTGTGACGTTTCTCAGCGATCGTTTGGCAAATGGCCAGTCCCTGCCTGCTGCGTTTGATGCCGGCCAGCACTATCCAGAAACTCCGGAAGTTGCATGCCTTCCACCTCAGCTGATCACCCAATGCCGGGCACCGCCCGTCTGCATGTTGCAGTCCCGGTAGCGGTGGCCAGTTTTTTCTACACCAACATCCTGGAATATGCGCTCCCGCTTTACTTTGATGCGCTTCAGATCGACCGTGGTATGTGGTCGGAATTGATCAAATACAAGCTGACCACCTGGATTGCAGGTTCAGCACTGGCCGGGTTGTTATCGCGACGTTACGGAGAACGATGGGTCTGGAGTTGCGCACTACTGGGAAAAATAATCGTGCTGCTGGGACTGATCTACTACCCTACTCCCCGGGTGATCATTCTGCTGTCTGCCTGGCAAGGACTGACCGGCGCCCTGATGTGGATTGCGGCCGTCTCACTCATTCAAATGGTGCCCGATAACCGCAAGGGATTTTCCAATGCCCTGGTCATGGTATCCCTGGGTGTCGGCGCTGTCTTCGGTGCCTTAATCGGCCGCTTCATCATTTACCTGGGCGAACTCAAGCCACTACTGTCTCAGTCGGACTATGGGGGAGTCTGCTCACGACTCTTTAACTTCACCAACCTGACTTCCACGCCTCAGAAGGAAGATTTCCTCGTAATTTTTTGGCTCCTCATACTCACAACCGTTGTCTCAGCCGCTGTAATTGCCCTGGCAGGACAACGACCCGGACGATTTGAGCGCGACGAGCCGCCTGATTGGTCCCGTACATTACAGGACGTTGGTCATTTGATTCACCATCCAAAGTTCTGGGCGTTAGTCATTCCCCTGGCTTTGTTGGGAGGGCCGGTTTTCCAGGGTTCAAATCAGTTTTTACCTTATCGGGCCGAAGACCTGGGACTCAAGCAGGGTTCAGCAGATCAAGGTTGGATCTGGCTGCAGTTGCTAAAAACATTCATGTGGATACCGGGCGGAGCGGCCGTGGGGTTACTGGCCGGAAAGCGTGCACCAGGATGGGTGGCCGTGATCATGTTGGGAAGCTTTTCCCTGACTTTGGCAGGAATTGGGTTGAGCACTTTCATATGGCAGATTTTCCTGTGTGTCGCCGGATTCGAGTTTACGAGACAGTTCATGCGTTGGTCACACGCCGGATACATGTCCGACCACATGCCCGATCATCTGCGCGCTACCGCAATTGGTTGCACGATCATGTTTTCAGGCCTGGGCAGCGCCGTTTACAGTTGGGTTGCGGACGCCCTGTGGGATCCCAACGCCCCTGGTTTCAATTCGTCAGAACCGATGATGGCGGCCGCCGCATTGGGACTTATCGGGAGCGCGGGACTGTTCGTCTACGACCTGGTGCGCCCCATCGCCACACAAAACACTTCGGCGGAAAACACCGGCACTCTTTGATTGCCGGTGACGTGTATCGCCAGACTGTTCGCCAGAAGTTGCACGCTACCAATGCCACGGCCCCGATGCCAGACAGGGCTGTGACTCGATCTGCAGGAGGACTTGTTTCGAGTCATTCCGGCAGCAGATCACGCAACCGAGCCCTACTGACAACCTCCTACCGGCGATGATCACAATTCGTCCGTTTCGTTCATTGGTGGACTCTCACCAGTTGCAATTGCATAAGCCGTAGCGTGCGACCGGCAGTGGGAAATGCTAATCAGGATGGATGTCATCCCTCGTTGTTCGCAAACCTCTCGGGCTCCACCAGCCAGGACAATCAAGGGAGCACCTCCCGGTTCGTTTTGGACTTCAATATCTTTCCAACTGATCCCACGTGCCCAGCCGGTACCCATCGCCTTTAAGACCGACTCCTTCGCAGCCCAGCGTCCCGCGTAATGCTGCGTCGCCGCCTTGCGCTGCGAACAATAAGCGATCTCATGCGGGGTGTAAACTCTCTGTAAAAAAACATCGCCATGCCGTTCGATCATTTGCGCAATCCGCAAACACTCGATGATGTCCGTTCCGATACCCAGGATCTGCATTTTCTTTTTTATTTCACTCCACATGCGAGTTGGACTCGTCGGAGCACCGCAGCGGCTTGCTGACGGGCTCGTGACGCCCCCTCCGCCAGGATTTCTGCCACCCGTTCCGGATCGTTCTGGTATTCCTCCCGCCTCTGGCGTGCCTCCTGGAAATATTTTTCAGAAAGTTCTGCCAAAGATTTTTTTACTTCACCATACCCGAAACCTCCTTGACGATACTTGGCTGCCATCTCCTCCTTCTGAGAATCGTCGGCAAAGAGGCTGTAGAGTTGAAACAGGTGATCGGTATCTGGATCTTTCGGATTTTCCATCGGACGGGAGTCCGTTGTGATACGCATGATCTTCTTGCGTTGAGCTTTCAGGGGCTCAAAAATTTCTAACGTGTTGTCATAGCTTTTGGACATTTTTTCGCCATCGGTACCCGGTACTTTTTTTGTGCTTTCCAAGACCTTGGCCTTCGGAAGCACAAAAGTCTCTCCGTACAAATGATTAAAACTCCCGGCAATATCCCGACAGACCTCAATGTGTTGAATCTGGTCTTCACCCACCGGTACAATATCGGAGTCATAAGCCAGGATGTCCGACGCCATCAGCACGGGATAGGTAAACAAGCCTGCATCTGCCGCCAGTCCTTTTGCTTTCTTTTCTTTGTAAGCGTGACAACGCTCCAAAAGCCCCAGCGACGTCCTCGTCATGAGCAACCATGTGAGTTCACTCACTTCCGGAACGTCGGACTGAACAAAAAGTGTTGCCCGTTCCGGATCGAGCCCCAGCGCGAGCAAGTCAAGGGCTGCGTCCAGCGTTAGTTTCCTCAACTGCTCCTGATCACGGATGGTCGTCAAAGCATGCAAGTTCGCAATGAAATAATAAGACTCGTTTTCCTCCTGAAGCTGGATATATTGTTGAATCGCTCCAAAATAATTTCCCCAGTGAAAACGTCCCGTGGGTTGAATGCCAGAAAGTACTCGCATGACAGCTCAGTCTCTGGTGTTTGGTGATTAGGGTGGAGCTTGTGGTTGCTGGTGGCTTGTCGTTCTAAAACAAAAAACTAATGACAACCGTCTGGAATTGCCGGCTGCGGCGCATCATGTTCCAAGGTCCCAACGATTTCCATGGCGCTGCTGACTCCTGCCTCAGCGAGTGCCGCAGGAAGTTGAGTGAGAATCCTGGCCGACACCGTGGGATCGAAAAAGTTCGCAGTTCCCAATTGAATCGCAGACGCTCCGGCCACGAGGAATTCCATGACGTCATCGATGGTAGAAATACCACCAATTCCCACGACGGGAACATCTACGGCACGGGCCACCTGGTAGACACAACGAAGTGCAACCGGTTTAATGGCTGGCCCACTCACCCCCCCCATCCCATTGCCTAACATGGGTCGACGGTCGCGCCAGTTGACAGCCATACCTAACAAGGTGTTAATGACCGAAATCGCGTCGGCACCTCCTGTTGCAGCTGCCTGAGCAATCGATACGATGTCGGTCACATTCGGAGTCAGCTTGGCCAACACGGGTAGATGACAGGCGCGCACGACACCTTGCACAACACGACGGCAGGCTTCCGGATCCGTCCCAAAATCAACTCCGCCAGACACATTGGGGCACGAAATATTTAATTCCAAAGCCGATACACCTTCCGCCTGATCCAATTTCTGTGCCATGCTGATGAATTCTGTTTCTGTTCGTCCAGCAATGCTCACAATAGTGGCTGCTTCAAATTCCTTCAGGTAGGGTAAATGGTGAGAAATAAAAGCGTCGATGCCGTCGTTATCCAACCCGATCGAATTTAGCATTCCTGCCGGCGTCTCAACGGTGCGCCAAGGGCTGTTGCCGCGCCGTGGCTCCTGTGTGATTGTCTTCGGTACGATCGCCCCCAAACGATTGAGATCGACAAAGGCCGACATCTCGCGTGCGTAACCAAATGTCCCGGAGGCTACGAGAATCGGGTTCTGGAGTTGAAGACGCCCTAGCTGAGTCGAAAGGTCCATACTGGTCTCGTTACGCATGTTTGCAAACGCTTCCTCGACCCTCTCTGGTGTCATATTTCCAACGCGAAACTCCGCCCATCTTCCCAGTCAATGAAAACGGGGCAGGAAGTCGGAAGCCGGGGCAGCTACCTGTGATCCTGCAAAAGAAGATGATTTGGTTACAAAACAGGAGGCCAAACCAGTACTGTAATCCTGAATCGTCCCACTTGCCAAGGGGCACCGAAGCACGTCAGCTCCAACACCAGCCATGTGTGGCGGTAAAGACGAAGCGAGATGGGGCAGGAGGCTGCGCGCAAGCAGCGACTATCGTGTAAAAACAGGAGGGGAGACTACAGAATCCCACCATGTGTTCGGAAAGGACTCATATGAGACGGCTGGTCCAACAACCAGAATCGTTCCCACTCTTCGAGAGCCATACGCAGATTTTCTGAAGTAATCACAAGTTGTCGAGCTCGACGGTTCGGATCCCCACTATAAGCTGGAATAATGCACCCGATGTTTGAGCTGACAGCAAAAGCGACCAGCACCGTGAAAACTAGACTGCGCATGGCAGGACTCCTCCTTGAGTGAAGCATTCAAGCACGTGACTTTGTATCAATCCGGTGACCCGTCAACACAACCCTCCGGTGGAATTCGCTACGACCTAACAATCCAAGCAACCGCCGGACAAACTAGTCAGGTGCAAAACACAAGTCGGCTGGGTCCGAGATGGTGCGCTGACAGTCCTGGGGGAGTGGCCTTCAATGAATCCATTCTGGGCCGCAGCTACTCGACGCCGCCCGGATTATTCCCGTAACCTTGTGGTGTACCGTAACTTCCGGGAATTTGAGGATTTGCTCCGGGCATTCCCACATCAGGCGAGCCTGCAGGACCAGCTTCGTCCGTCCGACTCCGTGAGTGCTCCTGCAACTCACGGACTTTTTCTTCCATCTCCTTGCCAGGCTTGAAGGTTACAACAAATTTGGCTTCTACATCGACACGTTCACCAGTCCGAGGATTACGAGCTTTACGTGCCGCTCGTTTTTTGACCTCAAAGACACCGAAATTTCGCAACTCAATGCGACCTAAAGTCCCTTCTTCACAGCCTTTGTCAATTTGACGCTTTGTTTCCTCCACCAACGTCTCCACAATGGCATCGAAGGTGCGTTGCACGATCTCTTTTGTCTTCAGCTGGGTCAGTCCGATTTCATCCGAAATTGTTTTGACTATCTCTTTTTTCGTCACGACTGAGCTCTCCCGAGGTGGTGATTTGAGCGAGGAAGAGGGGTACCAGAACTGGCATCGCTCATGCTCCAAGTGTAAATGGCATAAGCACTAGAGTCAAGATTATCCGGCTGGAAGCGGTCCGCAACGGACCTATTTCGACCCTCGAGGCGATCGACTAGCGAGGTCCCCCTGTTTTATGGGAAATGCTGATTAAGACCTGATTGCCAAAGAACTTAGGAAAAAGAAATTCAATCCAAAACATACTTTCAGACCGTAACTTCTTAGCTGCAAATAATTAACGACGAATCCGTTCGATTGATTCCCGAAATCTACCACTTGCAGTACCTTGCTTCTCGAATTCCCTTATCGGCTAACGAGAACGCAAACTTTGCCCCATCGTCACACACGGACCTTTTTTCTTTGCTCTTCGATGGTGGCCAGCTGGTAAATTTTTCCCCGACCACTGCCGGGGCAGGTTTCACACGTTCGCTGCCAAGAGTCTCTGTCACGCAAATTCGAATCCCAAAACGGCCATGTCCGACACTGCTGTGGCCGGGCGTCGTACACCCGGCAGTGCCGCGTATGACTGTCGAAGAAAACACAGTCCCAGTTCGAATGCGGAAGTTCCTTCAGACTCTTGCGTATGCCTACCAGTCTCACGTATTTGCTTTCAAACTCCTCCAGACTGGCGGATCCCACTTCCTCGGCGAGCGCAGCAATCTCTGCCTTGTTCACCCAGACAAAACCGGGGGCACCGGTACAGCAATTGCCACATTGCGTGCATTCGAATTTCAAACCATCTTTGTACCAAGGGAGTTTTGCCATCGGTATTATTTCTTTCACGACGGATGAACTGATATACCGCGTTGGACGCGAGCCTTGCCTCCAACGGGAATTGTCGTCCAGAAGAATCTGCAGCAAATGTTGAATGCCAGTTTGACAAACTTTCAATATTTTTAAGAAGCTGCCGAAGTCACAATTTCCTTCAGTGCATTGACGGTGGTGTCGACCTGGTCACTTGTGTTCATGACCCCCAGACTCAGCCTTATTGTACCGCCCCGGGAATCTGTCTCCAAGCACCGGTGCATCCGTGGAGCGCAATGCAAACCGGATCGGACTTGAATTTGATAGGCCGAATCCAACATCAACGCTGCCTCTTGTGGATCGACACCAGGCAGCGAAATACTCACCACGGGGACTCGATGCTCCGAGCCAACAGGTCCGAAAATCTGAATGCCGGGAATACCCCTTAAACCGGACAAGAGTCTGGCCGTAAGTTCGCACAATTGGACCTGTATTTCCTGAAGTCCCCGCTGGCTCAGAAATTCCACTGCTGCTCCCCAACCAGCAATGGCCGGAACGTTAAGATTTCCGACTTCGTATTTCTCCGGAAGCGAATCGGGCTGCAACTCGGAATGACTGTCGGTTCCCGTGCCCCCCTGTTTGGAAGGTGCCAATTGCGTTTCGATTCCCGGACCCACATAGAGCAATCCGGTCCCCAGTGGTCCGAGCAACCCTTTGTGTCCAGAGCCAGCCAAGAGGTCGACCTGCAATTGTTTCACGTCAACTGGCTGATGGCCCAGGGTCTGAGCTGCATCCAGTAGAAAAACAATACCGTGCTCCCGAGCCAGTTGTCCTACAGCCTCGGCAGGTTGAATTGCACCGGTTACATTCGATGCGTGCGTCAGGGCGATCAGACGAGTTCGATCCTGAATTGCAGCCCGCACTTCATCCGGACTCACAATACCGTGCTGACCACAACCCACGTAACTCACGGTGACATCGTTGGTCGCAGCCTGATAAGCGAGTGGGCGCAAAATGGAATTATGTTCCGCCTGGGACGTAATCACATGGTCACCGGGCCCCAGGAGCCCGTGGATCGCCAGGTTCAAAGCATCCGAACCATTGCTGGTAAAGATAATTTGCCTGGAATGGTCAGCGCCCAACAAACGCGAGAGAGACCGGCGAGTTGCAGACACCAATCGTTCCACTTCGTTGGCTTCGGTATAAGAACTCCGGCCGGCAGGTGCCCCCAGGTCCCGCATACAACGCTGAACTGCTTCGTACACCGAGTCCGGTTTAGGCCAGCTCGTAGCCGCATGATCGAGATAAATTCGGTTGGAAGCCATGACGAATGAGTTGGCGAGAATGGCCGCAGAAAACACACGAAAAGCGGTAGCCTGGCGAATCACGTGGGTGGCATCGTGGAAACTGCGAACGACTTACGAATTAAAAAACGACCAAGGGATGCAAGAGCGAACGCCGGACTTAAACAACCAGCAAAATACTGGGACAGATCTGTAATCTTGTTACCCGTGTTCACTCCCGATTCCACACCTTTTATTCCTTCCTGCCGAGGGCTTTGATACAACCCGATGGTGACTGCAACGCCCTACGCACCAACAATCACTCAATCACTCCGGCAACTGGGACACAAGTTTCAGGAGACCATCAAGAAGCATGGTTCCATTCAATTCTAACCACCGATTTGGTACATGGCCCGGGCAGGCTTTTGGAAGTCGTCTGAATCGATTCCGTGCCCCGGTTTCTTGGCTTGGACACAATCCCGTATCAATTTTTCCAGATCCTGATCGTTTCCTTCCGAACGAAGGAGGGTGCGAGCGTCCCATTCAACCGTCGAAAACAGACAGTTCCGGATCTGCCCTTCCGCAGTCAGACGCAAACGGTTGCAGGTACTGCAAAACGGCTCCGTCACTGAATTGATGAAGCCGATGCGTCCCCGACCATCCTCGAAGCCATAATCCACCGCGGGCTGACTGCGGTCGCGGGAATCAAGGGGAACCAGGCGACAGAAGGCACGTTCCAATATTTCCCGAATATCGGATCCCGAAATGACCTGATTCATTTCCCAGTTATCTTCCGCGTCCAAAGGCATGAATTCAATGAAACGCAGTTCCAAGTCCTGTTGTCTTGCAAAATTCCCCAAAGGAACAATATCCCCCTCGCTGACACCGCGAATCGCCAGGGCGTTGAGTCGTAATTTTTCAAACCCAACTTTTTGGGCTGTAGAAATTCCTTCGAGCACACGTTCCAAACCATCTCGTCTCGATATTTTCCGAAAGGTGTCGGCGTCGAGCGTGTCCAAACTGATATTCAAGCGTTGGAGCCCTGCATCCTTCAGTGCTTGTGCGGATTCCGACAACAGCATCCCGTTCGTGGTCAGCGCAATATCTTCGATTCCCGGAACCTCCCGTAGCATGCCGATCAAATCAGGAAGGTCCGAGCGAACGAGCGGCTCACCCCCGGTGATCCTCAATTTGTTGATCCCCAGGCGGGCCGCGACGCGGACAAAACGCAAGATTTCCTCGTAGGACAAAATCTCGTCACGAGGCATGAACTGCACGCTTTCGGGCATACAGTAAAAACAACGGATATTGCACCGGTCCGTAACACTCAGTCTCAGACTGGTGTGGACACGCTCCAAGCGGTCGACCAAGGGAGAAAATATTGCCATGCTTTGCACCGTCGCCGCAATTCCTTGCGCGTGTACCAGAATAAAAGTTATTACTTGACCTGAACGATTAGCAAATCACCCCGGCTAATCTCCGATACTTGCTTCATATCAAACCATTCTTACCACGCCGCCACGCGGCTCTGATTTCCTTCATCTCCTCCCTGCCGTTTGCCTTCTGCCTCCGTTTTCCAACCCTCATTGCGACATTCCCGGATGCACCCATTCGCTTGTTCCATCATGCCAGTTTTCTTTTTTCCAGATAGGTACCGCTTCTTTAATCGTATCGATCAGCCACTTACCCGCGGCAAATGCGGCTTCACGATGCGGAGCGCTCACGGCGACCGCAACACTGGCTTCTCCCAAATCCACATCCCCCAGGCGATGCACGATGACACAATGGACCAGTGACCATTTCTGACAGGCCTCTGCCTGCAACTGTTCCAGTTTTTGTTGGGCCATGTCCCGATAACACTCGTACTCCAGTGACGCGGTGCGTCGACCGTGCGTGTATTCTCGCGTGGTACCCAGGAACAGTACAACCGCCCCGGCACGGGTGGATTGAACTTCCCTGAGCAAACACGCTGAATCGATGGGCTCGTGAGTTAATCGGGGCATTGGTAACCAGGCAGCCGGTAGCAGTAACGGACTTTTATTGTCCGCTGTATTTTACCCACCACTGACCGGAGGGATACAGGCAATTTCGGAATCTGGTGACAAGCGGGTGTCATCGTCAGCATAATCGTGATTCACCGCAAACTTCACGTGTTCGATCGTCTCTTGCAGGGCCGGAAGGCTCTGAACAAGTGCGGTTCGCAGATCTGCCACGGTCGCCCCGGCCTCCAAACTGACCACGACCAGGTCTTTCCCGGCAATCTCTTTTGCCCCCGCAAACAATTTCACTTCAAAATTCACGTTACGATCAACTCCTCTCCCCGCTTATTCAGTAAGTCGCTGATTTCGGGCATCAAGCCGTAGGATAACGCCAGCAATTTCAGTGGATGAATCGTTGGCTTGGTGGTTCCCTGCTCCATCTGAATCTTACAACTGCTACATTCCGTTGTGCCCAGTTGCACACCGGGAGCACGCAGGGCGGAAATCAGGCCCCAACCAACCCGCAAACTTGATCGATAGTTTTCACGTCGAAATCCGAACGTGCCCGCCATTCCGGAACAACCTTTTTCAATGATCTGCACGTTGAGACTGGGAATCAGGCCCAAAAGATTGGAACCCGGGGAGCCCGTTCCGAGGGCTTTCAAATGACAGGGCATGTGATAGCCCACCGAAGTGTTTACTGGATTCAAGTCCAAACGCAGGCTACCACTCTGGTGCAGGTTCCAGAGAAAACCGCAAGCCTCGTGAGAATTCTCGGCCACCAACCGAGAGTCATCATCATTGATCAGGTTGAGATATTCGTGAGTCAGACAAAGTGCAGCGGCCGGTTCGGTCGCAACGATCTGGTATCCCTGGCGTGCTGCCTCAGCGAGGAGTTTGATATTATGGCGTGCCACTTCCTTGGCCTTATCCAAAGCTCCCATCGAAATCATCGACATACCCGACTGACGTTGATCCGGATGTACATAGACCGTTACGCCGTTGTGCTGCAAAATGTCGACAAACGCTTCAGCGAGTTGCGAGTCATACCAATTCGCATACACGTCAACAAAATACAACACCTTGGCACCGGAACGGCGGGTGGAACGGGTGAGTTTCCGGCGAGCAGCCTGTCGTAGAAAGACTCTCTTAGAAAAACGTGGAAGTTTGCGTCCCTGGGCCAAACCAAATATCTTTTCCATCAGCCAACGCATTTGACGGTTGGCAAATGCCCAGTTCGCCACGGGTCGAATCATGCTTCCCAAGGTGGAAAATGACTCAAGGCGGGTGAAAAATGCATCCGAGGGTCGTAAACCGTTGGTGGCAACGTATTGCACCTTGCACTCGATCATCAGTTTGGGAATGTCGACACTTGCCGGGCACTCCAGTCGGCATTGGTGGCAATTGAAACAAAGATCTGCAATACGTTTCAACTCGTCTCCCTGAAATTCGGCCCGGTCCAGATTCCCGGTCGAAATCGCCCGCATCAGGTTCGCCTTTGCCCGTGGAGAAGCCTCTTCTCGCGGTGCGAAGCGGAATATTGGGCACATACGAGTATGCGCAGATTGGGTCCGACAGGTTCCGCAGCCGTTGCATGATCGAGCCGTATGTGCAAGTTCCTCGTCACTCCACGTCAGTTGGAGAGCAACCGGCGTCAACGTCACATCATCGCTCCTTCCGGGTTGACTTCCACCTGCCGACACCCCGGTAGCGACCGGATCAAGGGACTTGGTGACAGGCCGCAAATCACTCGTCAACAAATGGGGATCATTCCCCACAATTTTTCCCGGGTTGAACACGCCGAGTGGATCGAAAAGTTGTTTCACATCTCGAAATGTTCGATAAAGCGGTCCGTACTGCTGCGCGATAAATGAACTCCGGCTTAACCCGTCGCCATGCTCGCCACTGATTGTTCCCCCCGTTTTCCAGACCTCCTCGTAGAAGTCCGAAGCCAACGCATGTAGCCGCCGGGTATGGTTGGGATTGGCCAAGTCAAGAAAAGGCCGAACGTGCAGCTGACCATGCCCGGCGTGGGCGAAAAGCGAGGCCGTCACCTGGTGCTTCTTAAGAACATTCTGCAACTTCACGAGAAAATCGGGAAGCATTTCTGGTGGTACCGCGGCATCCTCGATAAATGGCAGGGGCCGGCTGGTTCCGGTCAAACGATAGAGTGTGGGAACCACCTGGCGGGCTAACTGCCAGTAGAGATCGTATTCTAAAGCATCCGACGCAATCCGGGCCCCAAATGCCATTTTTCGCCGTCGGCGAAATCGGTCCACAATGTGGTCCAGTTGATCATGGACCTCACCGGGATCGTCACCCTGTGTTTCGACCAACAACACTGCTTCGGTTCCCTCTGGAATCAGCAAGTCGAAGTGGACGTTTCTCTCGCGTGCCAGTGTAAGCAACCGGCGATCCATCAGATCACACGCCGTAGCTCCCATCCCCGGCGTTTCGACTCCCGCACGGGCAGCAGCATCCAGACGGTCAAAGAGCAGCAGGGCAACGGCGCGGTGAGCCGATAACGGTTGCGTTCTGACGGTTGCTTCGAGCGTGATCGCCAAGGTCCCCTCGGATCCGACCAATAACCGCGGGAAATGAAGTTGCCCGTCTTCCAGAACTCCTTCCAACTGGTATCCACACCGATTGACACAGGTCCGGGGAGTGCGAGCAACAATATGGTCAGCATCCCGTGAAAGGATTCGAGAAAGTCCATTCGCAATTTCCCGCACGCGTGGCGCAGCTTCGGTCTGCCCGGGTTCGGTGAGAGGCTGGCGCGCCAACTCGGCTCGCGTTCCATCAGGCAGAACGACGTTCATACTGACCACGTGTTCGCGGGCCGAACCGTACTTCAGCCAATGGCTTCCCGCTGCGTCAATTGCCAACACGCTGCCCATCGTGGTCACGTCTCCGGTCGCCGGATCAGGCCCGAAAACCCGGCCGTAGGGTTCCAATTGGCTGTTGAGCTGGGCCAATGTCAAACCGGGTTGCACGCGCGCCGTGTCCTGATCGACCGACACCAGACGTCGCATGTACTGAGAAAAGTCGACGATTAAACCGCGTCCCAGCGACTCGCCCGCTAATCCGGAACCCGCTCCACGCGCATGAACCGGTATCTGATTTTCGGCCGCGTACTGAACGCAGGCAATCACATCCCTGGCATGACGGGGCCGAACGACGCCGAGGGGCTTGACCTCGTAGATGCTTGCATCACTGGCGTAGATTTGGACGAACAGGTCGTCACAACGAACTTCGCCCTCAAGCAAACCCTTCAGATCGGCTTCGATCGTTTCCTGATTCTGATTCATCCGGCTGTTCTTTCAAACGTGCTCGTTGCTGCCGATGTCGCTCATGAACTTCTAGATTAAATTCGACGTGGTCCGACTCCTGCGTGCCACGGTATTCCGCGTGACAACGGTAGCATGTGAGCACATTGCTCACGAACGCGTACAAGATGACATCCACCAATGCCGCGGCAAATAACACGAAAAATGTCAACAGGACTTGGTGGTAATACCAAGTGACACAACTCGCCGTGAACCCTGCGACAACGATCGCCAGTCCCAAACGTTGTGGAAAATCCTTACGTAAATACAGTTCCTGACTGGGACAAACTACACACCGTAACACCCGGTCATCCTTGATCGCACCGGTGGGTATTGCCCATTCGGCCCCGCAATGGGAACAGCCCAACTTGGTATCTTGAGCGCTCAGTGACTGGAGATCCGTCTGTTCACATTGGGGACAGGCAAACCGTATCTGAGTAACCATGGCGGAATGACGTGTTTTTAGAACCACATTTGAGCCGGCGGTCAACGGTTCGTGTCCTTCGCGTCGAAAAGCAATTTCTGGGCAACCATCACATCAGCTCTTAACCCGGTTTAACACCACGGAGTCATACGTTAGTTTTGTCCCCAACCTACCCTCCCAAGGGCCGGTGTTCCGAGTAACACGGCCTGGTGTGCCATCCAGAACCAAAATCCCTCAAACACAGACACGCGAGGCACTCCTGTTATCATACGGGATAAGGCAGGTTGGCTGACAGTAGCTGCGAAGTCAGTTCGCCCAGAAAAGTCATAATGACACCCACGTAGAGAATCCCCGTGGCGCTCTGCGTGTTGGGAATCTTCAACGTCTCCCAAGTCATCCAAGCCAGGACCGCCAAACCCACCAGCCCCGACAACCACCGTAAGGCCAACAAGGCAAGGGTGGTAGAATCCGCCCCGAAATTCGCACTTTCGGAAAATCTTAACATCATTCCAATTCCACAGATCAGACTGCGAGCCATCACCGCCACCAAGAGCAGCCGAACTAACCTGCGCAAAGGAACCAGGTCCATCGTGGGGGTGTTCAGATACCAATGTCCTAACAGCATTGCCGCCAGTGTCACGCCGATCAGAAGCCCGCTGGAACCCAGGTCGGCAATTTCAAGAAAAGAATCCAAGAAGGTCGCGGCGGCTGACAAATCTGCAGCTTGGATCGCCCCCAACAGGGAAACCACACTGATCAAACCAAGCGCAACGCTACCCGCCCTCGGCTTTTCGTAAAGCCAGAGGACAGAACCTACGTAACTCATGGCCGCGACGATGCCTGCCAGCCAGGCTTCTTCTCGAGATGAATGAGACCAGGCCGCCAGAGTGGCAAGTACGTTGAGTCCCATTAGAACGTAAAGGTGGACTCGATAAAAACCGCTCGTCACGAAGCGGGCCGGGGTGACCCACATCGCCAGCGCCAATCCGAACGAGAGACGAAAAATGAACTGTATCAGGATCGTCACTCAGCCTACCGCCGGTCACCATAAATGAGTTGCATGATCTCAGAACGTGATGACAGATTCGAGCGAAAAATCCCCTTCATTGCCGAGGTGACACAGAGGCTACCCGGCTTTCGTACTCCACGAATCGTCATGCAGGAATGAGTGGCTTCCACGACAACAGCCACGCCCTTGGCATTCAACTGTTCCAGAAGTAAATCCGCAATTTCCTCCGTCATCCGTTCCTGGACTTGTGGCCGGTGAGAAACCACTTCCACCACGCGTGCCAACTTGCTCAAACCCGCAACTCGCCCGTCGGGCATGTAACCAATATGGGCTTTTCCCATGAAAGGAAGCAAATGATGTTCACACATGCTGTGGAAGCTGATGTCACGGACCAGGACTACCTCGTCATACTTTTCCGTGAAGAATTTCTGGAGGTGATTCCGTGGGTCCTGATGTAATCCGGAAAACAATTCCGCATACATCCGAGCCACGCGTTGAGGTGTTTCCAGCAGACCTTCACGGTCCGGGTCTTCACCTACGGCGGCCAAAATTTCCCGCACCGCGCGTTCGATACGGGCCAAATCGACACCTGCCGACCCTGTCGTGACATCCGACGGGGCTGGTCCACCGACCGTTTCGTCCGTAGTCGCTGCCTGCTGCGTAGATGGAGAATCCGTTGAATGTGTCACTGTTGTTACCCGTCAAAATTCCGCCGCAGGATTTCCCACTTCCGGCGAAACCCTATTTCGCCGGACTTACACAACCCCAACCGGTCCAGCCAGATGGAGTAAAAGCCAACTTGATCGGCCAAGACTTCACACGGACCAGCTTCGCGACAACCTGGCCCGCAACCCAAAACGCGCCCATGCGGGTCGCAGACGGTGACGGAAAAGGTGTCATCCCGTGCCCCGGCAGACCTTCATCCTAGGAATCTCCAGTGGCACGGTCAAGATGCGAGCATCTTCCGCACGCTGCATTCCAGCAAGTGAAACTCGTCCCATACCTGTCGAACCACAGGATCATCTGAAACGGGGCGATGGATTTGCGTGTAGTCCGGCATGATCTCCTGCCCACGTCTTTCATCCCGTTCGCGGGAACGTTCCACACCTTCGGCAATTTCCTTCGCCAAGTGGACGAGTCGTTCGAGCAACACTGGTATTCCACAGACCAGTTGCCTTTCAACCAGGACCTGTCGCTGATGTTCCCAACTTCCCTCATCCGAAACAAGCTGCAGCAGTGCCACTGCCTCCGGAGCCTCAGCAGGCAGTGACCGTTCCAGCAACTGCAATCTCAGTCCCTCCAGGGCGTAGTAGTCAATCCAGTTTCCATACGTACTGATCGCCCCCAGGCGAGACTTTTCCGTTAAAACATTGCCCCCCAACCCGGGCAAGTCCCCTGCCGTGTAGCTGGCTTGTCCCCCGGCAACGGTCAAACGTTGCAGAGCGTCCCGCATCGCATCAACAATGTCCGGACGTAAAATGGCGGGATTGATTCGTGCGCGAATGGTTCTGTCTCGTTCTCGAAATTTCTTTTCAGACCGTTTCAAAGCGTACGCATTGTGTTGCAAGACCCAGCCAGGCAGAATCTCGTTCCCTGGCAATACTCGTTGGCCTGAAAACTCGGCATCCTCACTGGAGTCAGACAATTTGATGAGCGAGAAAGGAAAGGAGATTTTTTGTGGCGGACAGACAACGCCCGCGGCAAAAATTGAATAAGGACTGCCTGAACAATCAAACGGAAACTTGATCATCGTCCCCAACCCGAAAAACACACCTTCACCTCCGCGAAACTCTTGATCAGGTGCACGCCCCGTGTGATTCGAACCGATTTTTGCACCGTGACCTATGTTTCCTTTCCCCGCCGGCCAGGAGGCAGCAATCAACAAGGCCTGATGGTGAAAACCCACGAAGGGACCAACTAAGGACGCCGTAATTTCTCCCTGTTCGACCTCGGTGTTGGGACCGATCAGCGAACCGGAAACCTTGGCTTGCCGCTGCACCTTGGCAGATTCACACAACAACGAGTTGTCCACCAAGGCGCCCGAATCAAGACGCACACTCCATTGTGCGACACTGTCACGGAGACAAACACCGTCGCCCACGTAGATCGCCTGCTCCTCCGTGGAAACGACTGCCGAGCGTGCAACGCAGGTGGCATTATGGATGACGGCACCGGGCCCCACCAAGGAACTCACCAGGCGTCGAGTATTCATTACGATAACGCCCGGTCCGATCACGGTACGTGAGCTTTGAATTTTCGTTACATAATCGTCTATCAGGCGATCGTAGTCCTCTCTCAGGTGGGCGTCCGCCAACGAATACGACAGTCGCTCTGCCAACTCAACCGTCAACTCCGCGAATTTGCGCACGTCACGTTCGCCGGTTTCGACCCCTAAATGCAGGCTGTCACCACACCCGAATGTCGCCGGTTCGTCACAACTGATAGTCGAACACTGAACCAGAGAGGCCCGTGATTCGACCCAGGCACGATTCACCAGTCCCACTCGATGAACCAGGACTTCATCTCCCAGGTCAACGTCGCAGAAGGTGGAACTGTAAAGTCCCGTGGGAAGGCGAACGTTGTCCGGTAACTCGCGTTGCCTGCCACTGTAACTACCGAGAACTACAACACCCTGAAAGCGATTATCCCAAATAAAATCAGGTTTAAATCTGTCGCCAACCTGCACTAGGGACCAATTTCCACAGCGATTCCCTTGTTGTTTCAATTGAACGATCTCAGCGTTCTGCAAGGGGCGGAATCCGGGACGTTCAGGGACAGACAAACGATGGCGCAGCGAAGTCGCAGCGTCAATCAACGGCGAGTCGCTCATGGCAGCGAGAACGTCTTCAATGATGCCCGTCATCCGTTTTCCTCTTCCGTGGCCTGACACGGAAATGATTCGCCTAGTTCCTGCCCTCGAACTCTGCCGGTCGACTCCACCGGTGCTCTTTCAATCATCCTTTACAAAAGAGAAGCCCAACCATTGCTTGCAATCGCTGACCGTGACCACACAGAGCGGACTCCTTCGAAGTCTGACGTCACGCCCCATAGACGTTTCACCGGCCATTCAGGCGTAGCCCTTCCTGTCTCCATTGTTCCTTGGTGAAATTTTTTGTCCCATCATTCCAGAAAACCGACAAATTGCTTCCACCTCAGTTGAGACTGAAACCGGGAGGAAACGTGCCACGAGAGAAGATACTTGCCTGTGACGCCGGATCCTTCAACACGTTCAAAAGCGTCTGAGCACGCACGTCGACACTTGTCTCGGAAAGCAAGTCCTGCTTCGCTCCCGCATCGAGTTGGGCCAGATGCGATACCACATCTGTGAGCATTCCCAACGGTGCGGCACAATCCAGAAGTTCGTCCAGTTGCTGATGAACTTCCGGCAGTTGGGGAACATATGATCGCACACAACTCAACAGTTGTTCGCGAATCTTTTGCCGCCGACTTGCACCTCCTGCCTCGTAATGATCTTCAAGAAGTTCTCCTCGTGCTTCCCGGTACGAGGCCGTCGGCTCCAACTCTTCGAGGATCTGGATGCGTTGCACACCCGCCAGCAAGAGGTTGTAACGCCCCCCCTCAAGCTGAACGTGCGAGAGAACCTTTCCCAGGCAGCCTACCGGCGCAACCGGCGGTCGACCCTCGTACTCAGGCTCCCAACCCGGCAGCAATTGAACCATTGTAAACAGATGGTCACTCTCCAAGACGTCTTCCACCATGTCTCGATAGCGTTGCTCAAAAATGTGAAACGGCTGCACTACGTGCGGAAACATCACGTGATTGGGCAGTGGAAAGAGGCGTGTAACCCCTGAGAACTCTGCCGGTGAAAACGAAATGTCGTCGGAGGAATTCATGCGAGAGTCCTTCTGTCTATCGGTTGACCTCCAGCACCTGCAAGGCCCGCCTTTATAAGGATAGCTTATAAAGACTCAGCGGGGGCCTCACCCGGGGAACATCCCAGGTGGATTTCCGGAATCGTTTCCGCATCGATTTCGACCTGCGAAAGATCCGCGTCTGCATCTAGAATCAATCGGCAACAGGCTTCCAACTGCTCCAGAAATCTGTCCAAATCCACGCCCAGGTAGAGTGGGCGATATTGTTCCAAGTAGCGCTCACGGCAACTGTAGTACAGTTTACGGGCACCATGCAGATTGCCGTTGCCAAAATGGTGCAGGCACACGGCAGCCTGAATCAACCCCTGATAAAACTTACGAGAGGGCCCCTGGCTGTCTGACCAGAGTTCTTCCCAAATCTCGTGCGCCTCAAAAAACTCGCAGTCATTGAAATATTCAATACCCTGCAGATATCTGGAATCGTAGTCTTCTGTAGCCATCAGTGAACAAGTCTTTTCCTGGGAAATTAAAAATTCTCTCTGCCGTTAAATTCTATTCCCAAGATACCGCAAATGAAAGGTTGGCAGTATCGCACTGGTCTTCCGACACTTGACACTTGGCAACAGCTACTGAGAATAGCAAATCGGGACTGACAATCTGGTATTTCATAGAATTCCCACGCGTAACGTACCTGGATGGTGACCAAGGCCGCAAAACGACATGTCTCCAGGGTCCTACGGACCCTCCAGCGGGACTATTCCGACGCTGAATGTGCACTGCACTACGAAACACCGGTCCAGTTGCTCGTGGCCACCATCCTTTCGGCCCAATGCACTGACAAACGGGTTAATTTGGTGACCAAGGTCCTCTTCCGCAAGTACCCCACGGCTGTCCACCTTGCCCGTGTGCCGTTGAGCCGTTTGGAAAAAGACATCCAAAGTACGGGTTTCTTTCGCAACAAGGCAAAGAACATTAAAGCCTGTTGTCAGAAACTGATTGAAGAGTACGATGGTCAAGTTCCAAAGGACCTGGAGGAGTTAGTCCAACTGCCTGGTGTCGGCCGCAAAACAGCAAATGTCGTTTTGGGCACCGGTTTCGGATTACCAACAGGTGTGGTCGTCGACACCCACGTGGGGCGATTGAGCAGGCGACTGGGTTTAACCGACCAGAAAGACGCGGTGAAGTGCGAATACGAACTGATGGGACAACTTCCCAGAAAAGAATGGATTAATTTTTCTCATCGAATGATACACCACGGACGTCAAGTATGTCTGGCACGCAAGCCAAAATGTGATACGTGTGGAATGAATAAATTTTGTCCACGCTTTGGAGTTGACTAAGGGCGAGACCATGAGAACCAGTTCGGTTGCAGACACCCTGCTTGACCGCTGCAACCTGGCAGTTCCCGAGTCTCTTGTTTCTGACTTTCATTTCCCTGCCGAGTTACAAGATGATCTTATCAGGTGACGAAATCCGGTCTCAGCTGGATTCCAACATTCACATCAATCCGTTTGATGAAAACAACCTTAATCCCAACAGCTACAACCTGACGTTGCACGACGAGCTCCTGACCTACGAAGAGGTTGTGCTGGATATGCGACTCCCGAATCGTGTCCGCCGGATAACGATTCCCGCCGAGGGACTTGTCCTGGGACCCAACCAGCTTTACCTGGGAAGAACCATTGAGCACACGACCACCCATAATCTGGTACCCATGATCGAAGGGCGTTCTTCCGTCGGACGCCTGGGACTTTTCGTTCATGTGACCGCCGGCTTTGGCGATGTCGGGTTCCGCGGCTTCTGGACCGTCGAAATGTTTGCCGTACAACCGGTCAGAATCTATCCCGGCATCCCCATTTGCCAAATTTTCTATCACGAAATCAAGGGTAACATCACGGAGTACCAGAGCGAAAAGTATCAGAACAATCACGACATCCAGCCCAGTCTCCTCTACAAGGAACTCAATCCGAACGGCGAGGAAAATCCTCAGCTGACACTCGATTTTGGTTTTGAGAAGTAGCCTGACAGGCAGGGAACAGCAATGATCGAGTCGGGGTTTCGACACGGTCGAGAGAGCCCTGTAAATGCCTCCCAAACCCCAGGCAACCGGTCGACACCGCTGCTCCCGGTGACTCGCCGGCGGAACGATAATCACAACCCATACGGGTTGAATTGAAGTCACGAGCAGGCCCTTGCGCCGCGGTGGCTCTCGCAAAGCGGCAGACACGAACCGCTTCATTCTGTAGAATCTCGCTGGGGCAAGTCGTCGGCCTGGCGACCAACCGTTGCCTGCCCAACCGTTGCCTGCCCAATGGTTGGCTTCCGGATGAACGCCTTGCCCGTGATGATTTTACTGTTGCTCCCAAAGGATTCGAGATGACAGAGAAAAGAACCGGATGCGATCCGTTTGGTGCCCGTGACACGTTTAACACCAGTTTTGGTCAGGTGGGTATCTTCCGGCTATCAGCCCTTGAAGATTCCGGGCTAGGCACGATTTCAGCCTTACCCTATTCCCTCAGAATACTACTGGAAGCAGTACTGCGAAACTGCGACGGTGACGTGGTCACCGAAGACGATGTGCGTTGCCTGGCTGACTGGCAGGCGGAATCTCCTGCCAAAACTGAAATACCGTTCAAACCTTCACGAGTTGTTCTGCAGGACTTCACGGGTGTACCCGCAGTGGTCGATCTGGCGGCCATGCGCAGCGCCATTCACCGGCTTGGTGGTGATCCTAAAAAGGTCAATCCATTGATTCCCGTCGACCTGGTCATTGATCACTCGGTTCAGGTGGACCGCTTCGGGTCCCCGGACGCACTGCAAATGAACGTGGAGCTCGAGTTCTCACGCAACAAAGAACGCTATGAATTCCTTCGTTGGGGCCAGCAGTCCTTCGATAACTTCCGGGCGATACCTCCCAACGTGGGTATTGTTCACCAGGTCAATCTCGAGTTCCTGGCTAAATGCGTATTTCTGCGAGAAGATGCGCGGGGACTGGTCGCCGTACCCGATACGCTGGTGGGTACTGACAGTCACACCACGATGATCAACGGCCTGGGAGTTGTCGGATGGGGAGTGGGCGGCATCGAGGCCGAAGCCGTAATGCTGGGCCAACCCTTGTTCATGCTGATGCCTGAAGTCGTGGGATTTGAACTTACCGGACGTCTGTCGCCCGGAGCCACTGCGACGGATCTTGTGCTGACGGTTACACAGATACTTCGCGAGCAGGGCGTGGTGGGAAAGTTCGTCGAATTCTTCGGGTCGGGAATTTCAGAAATGAAATTGGCTGATCGAGCGACCATTGCCAACATGGCTCCCGAGTACGGTGCCACCATGGGATTTTTTCCGGTCGACGACGAAACGCTCAGGTATTTGCAGCGAACCGGCAGGTCCCCCGACGAAATCGAACTGGTCGAACGATACACCAAAGAACAGGGAATCTTCCGAACTGACAGGGCCGACGTTCCTCGTTACACGCGAACGGCGTCCTTGGATCTGACCACCGTGGAACCCTCCTTAGCAGGTCCCAAGCGGCCACAGGACCGGATTGCCCTGTCGGGCATGAAAAGCAGCTTTCAGGAGGCACTTCGTGCGCCGGTGAGCGAACGGGGCTTCTCCCTGGACCAGCAACAACTAAAGCAAACCTCTGTTATCCAAAACGGTTATTCGGCCGAAATCGGGCATGGAGCTGTTGTCATTGCAGCGATCACGAGTTGTACCAATACCAGCAATCCTTCCGTGATGCTGGCGGCCGGAATCCTGGCCAAAAAGGCGAATGAACGGGGACTGCGAGTAAAACCCTATGTCAAAACCAGCCTGGCACCCGGTTCACGCGTGGTCAGTGACTATCTCGATAAAGCCGGACTCAGCAAGGAACTGGAACAACTAGGGTTCCACACCGTGGGCTACGGCTGCACCACCTGCATCGGCAACAGCGGTCCGCTTCCACCTCCTGTCGCCAAAGCGGTCCAGGGAGGAAACCTGGTCGCTGCCGCAGTCCTCAGTGGCAATCGCAACTTTGAAGGCCGCATCAACCCCCTGGTGCAGGCCAATTACCTGGCCAGTCCACCTTTGGTGGTCGCTTATGCTCTGGCCGGAACGACGAACATCGACCTGACCCGGCAACCCATCGGTCAGGACACGGCCGGAGAGGACGTCTACTTGCGCGACATCTGGCCAAGCCAGGAAGAGGTCACACAAGCCGAAGACGAGGCATTACAACCCGAATTGTTTGCGGCGCGCTATGGCGGCGTGTTCGAATCCAACAAAACGTGGAATGAAATCAAAATTACCGAAGGCGAACTCTTTGCCTGGAACCCGTCCAGTACCTACATCCAGGAACCGCCGTTCATGGTTGACCTGCAGCGCGAGCCCGAGTCTATTCAGCCGGTTCACGGCGCCAGGGTCCTCTGCCTGCTGGGAGACTCCGTCACGACTGATCATATCTCACCGGCTGGCGCCATTGCACAAGACAGCCCGGCAGGACGTTATCTGCTGGAACAGGGTGTGACTCCGGAAGATTTCAACAGTTATGGATCGCGACGCGGAAATGATCAGGTGATGCATCGTGGAACATTTGCCAACATTCGCATTCGAAACCAGCTGGCACCCGGTACGGAGGGTGGCTGGACCCGGCACCTTCCGGATGGAGAGCAATTGACCATTTACGATGCCTCGGAAAAGTACCAGGAGGAAGGCGTTCCACTGGTCGTTTTGGCGGGAAAGGAATACGGTACGGGGAGTAGCCGTGACTGGGCGGCGAAAGGTTCCCAGCTACTTGGCGTGAAAGCGGTGATCGCTGCCAGTTTTGAGAGAATCCACCGCAGCAACCTGGTTGGCATGGGAGTCCTGCCCTTGGAATTCCCTGACGGACAGACATGGCAATCCCTGGGACTTTGCGGTGAAGAAACGTTCGACATCGATGTGGACGACAGCCTGACGCCACGCAGCAGCACCACTGTCAGGGCCACCGGTCCGGACGGTTCCATCGTGGAATTTCAAGCCCAGATTCGAATCGACACACCGGTTGAACTGGACTACTACCGAAACGGTGGCATTCTGCAAACGGTTCTCAGAATGCTCTTGAAGGAATAACCGGCGAACGGACGACCTGGCCTCGGAAATGACGATCGAGGAGTCCGTCCGCTTCAGAAGCGTTTTCGGTCGACAACCGCCAAAACAGTCGTCACCCGGGTCCGCTATCAGCCGTTGCGAACAAGCCCACCGCCTCCCACTGGTTCTGAAAATGCTGCAAGGACTCGGCGGGATCCAAATTAAAAACAGCGCGCCCCTGGGTCTGCCAGCGGTTCGCTTCAAAGTAAAAGACGGCCGTACCGGCACGCAGGTTCCCTACCGCCTCAACCTCTTCCATCTCGCCTCCTGCAACCGCCTCGAAGCTGATCGTAATACTCACCAGGGCAATCAATTGGCCCGACTCCAGGTTGCTGGCAAACAACACTTCCTCTGCGAACTCCACTTCCTTCCAGACCAGTCCCCGCGGCCGGCCGCTGTTGGCGGCCTGCTTAATAAACTGCGACTCCGCTTCTTGACGCTGCACCGGAAACTCTCGCTGTGCTTTTTCGACAAGGGCGTGCCTCTGTGCTGCTCGCCAGCGGCGCCCAACATGGACAATCACCACCAATAAGCCGCACAGCGCTACCACCACACCAATCACGAACATTAGCATAAAAGAACCTCGTACGAATGTTTTCGTTGATTCTAGCGGGCCTCTGCCAACCGGCAAGCGACCGTTGACAAGATGAGGTGCACCCTATCCACCTCGGACGAGCCACCGGATTACTTTGCCGGGGTGTTTGCGAATCGCCTGGAGAATGTTAAACCTGTGCCTGCCCATGAATTCCGTTGTGCTGTCTGGAGACTTGCTAACCAAATCCAGAAAATCTATATCTACAGCGCCGAAGATTTCTCCCACCTCGACAGTAACAGGTCCCTGTTCACAACCCAGCCAGGAACATTGACATGAAGATCGCTATCCTACACGGCCCACGGGACTTGCGGATCGAAGACCAGTCGCTCGACACCGAAAATCTTCAACCGGAGGAAGTTTGGGTGGAAACACAACTTTCCGCCTTGAAAATCGGCACCGATCGCGGCAACTACGAGGGGGCCGAACAAGTACCTGGCGCGCCGGGCTACCCTCGCTGGGTCGGTGACAGCAATTTTGGCATTGTGCGTGGCGTCGGGAATCGCGTCACACGTTTCCAAGTCGGCGACCGGGTGGTGGCCAGCCTTCCACACCAATCCGATTACATCGCCAACGAGTCGGGCCCCCTGGTCCGCGTGCCCCCCGGTGTGGATCCCGAGGACGCCGTTTACGCGTTCCTCTATTCGTTGAGTTCCCTCTGCTATCGCAAGGCCCACTATCAGGTTGGCGAAAACGTGGCCGTCGTGGGACTGGGTGTGTTGGGTTTGGGAGCCGTTGCCCTGGGACCCTGTTTTGGTGCGCGGGTCGTGGCGTTGGGAAACAGCCCGGTCCGGCTAAAAATGGCCGAAACCATGGGCGCCCACGCGGCCTTCCTGTCAGACGACCCGCAACTCGTCCACAAGCTGGACGAGTTCACAGGCGGGGCCGGCATCGACCTGGTAATTCAAACCGCCAACCCGTGGCCCGCAATGCAAACCGCCATGCAGGTAGTACGCAACAACGGACGCGTCTCGATCGTCTCCCTTCCCGGACGGGGCGAGCCACCGTTGGACTTTAACCCCCTCGATATGCGCTGGTTCTATTCAAAAGGAATCTCCCTGATCGCCGTCTCCGGCAGCGCAGGCGACCTTTACCCCGCTGAAACTGAACGATTTGCGCTGAATCGCAATTGCGAGTACATCCTTTCCCTGATGCAAGACGGCCGGTTGGAACCCAAACGCCTGATTACCCATCGCCTGCACTACAGCGATATGGTGCAGGCCTATGAGATGGCGTTAGCGCGTGACAAATCGATGTTGGGTGTCATCTTCCGTTGGAAAGATTGCGCTGATTGATTAAGAAGAAATCAGATGTTAAAACATCCGTGTCCGCTTTAACAAGTCCGTGATCGTGCCGGCCAGTAGTCTCAACACCCTTTATCTTGGAGACCATGCCTCATGCTCGTTTTCAGGCAGTTGCTACTTGGCGCGTTGTCCTGCGTGATTCCGGTCGGGTTATGGTTCTCACCGGCGGTGCGAGGTGCACAGCCAACGACGCGACCGCTTCTCGTTCTCAATGCCCAGCGACTCCCCGCCCGGGACATTCCCGCCGAGCGAACGCCACTGGGAATCCCCGAGGACTACAAGCCCTTCGTGACCCAGTTGAAAAGCGGCGACCTTTTAATCGTTGCCTTCTGCTTCGGGCCGATCGAGGGCATCGAGGGCTACATAGAACGCGCCGTTTTCTGGCGATCCAAAGACGGTGGCCGAACGTGGGGGCCCCGTGAAGAACGTCCGGACATTCGAGGACGGGAGTTCGGCCTGACCACGCTGCACGACGGCACGCTGCTGATGACCTGCAGTTGGCTGGGTCAAGATGCGCTCAATCCGTCCCGGCACGGGTACAGCAAGATATTCCGCTCGGTGGATGAAGGGAAAACGTGGTCCGAAACTCGTATCGGGCCGGACGGATTTCCGGATCGGGCCAATACGGTAACCGAGTGGATGGCCTTTGAGATTCCCGACAAAGACCATCCGGGTGACTTTGTGACCTGCCTGGGTGTCAGCATGCAAAGCGGCAAACAACTGGCGCCCCAGGTCGTACGCCTTTGGAGATCAACGGATAGCGGTAAAACCTGGGACAAATCGCTGCATCCTGATACCGCAGGTTGGTTCGATGTGGACGGCTACTTTTCCCAATCGGTCACCTTCCGCACCGCCTCAGGCCTTCTATTGCACCCGGTGCGTGTCGATCGTACGGGGCCGCACTGGCACATTCCCGGTACCCCGGAGAAACTTCCCAATGAACGTGGCGACCAGGGCGACCGCATGATGCTGTGGGAGTCAAACGACGACGGACAAAGCTGGCGCAAACACGGCACTCACGGCAACTTCGGAACCTACGGCGAGATGTACGCACGATTCCTGCAACTTCGCGACGGCCGGGTGCTGTTGACGTTTACGGTGCGCAGTAATTCCACCGACGGGCACAGTCTCGGGCTGAGGGCAATTCTCAGTAGTGACGAGGGCCGCACCTGGGACTTCACGCGGGACCGGATCCTGATCGGTGACGTCAACCATGGAAGCAGTGGTGGTGGATTCGGCAACACCATCGAATTGTCAGACGGGACCCTGTGCTCCGTTCACAGTTACCGTGGAACAGACAACACTACCCACGTCGAGGCGGTCCGCTGGGCGCTACCACCCGTCAAACCGTAACCTGGCCTGCGACCGGAGGCACAGGCTCTTCGAGGATCGAAAGAAACGTTGGCCTGCCATGGCCGAGCACGCGCTTGGCCCATCAGTTGCGCGACAGATCAAACTGCAATCCGGGTACAATATTTCGGTTGTCGCTGGCGACTTCGCAGCCCAGGGTCGTCTCGCTGTTGTACTTCGGCGGAAGTGTTTCCCGGCCGTTTTCCAACTTGGAGACACGAACCTGATACCAGCCACATTGGACACCGGTAATATTCGGTTCGATGCGAAACTCTTCGGCAATCGAGAGTGGCGCCATCCCGTGGACGTCTGTCAGTCCCACGGCCGACAGCACTTCATCCCCCAGAAACGGTTCGGGAGTCAACGTCACGCTGGCTCCCTCCAGTGGCTCACCGTCCAACTTCACATGACAGACGAGTCGCATCAATCCCACCCGTAATTCCTGCCAATCCTGGATGCGTCGGGTCACCTCGCCGGCTGTAATGTTTCCATTGTCATCGCGGTCCACGCGACCAACGGCCGCCTGCAAGGACGGGATAGCATGTAACTCGCTTTCCGACAGGGCTTGGTCCCCGTCACGGTCGTACTGAGAAAGCACTGCGGTACCAACCGCGACAGAGTCGATGGCCGGTGGCTCAATTCTCGGCGGGCGGCCGGAGCAGCCTGCTATCACCAACGGCAGGGTCATCATTGTCACAGAAAGGAGGCGATGAATCATGTTGCGCAATACCTGTTTGTTTTTCGTCTGAAAATAAACGTCGTGGTGTCAATTCACCATCACGAGCGTTCCAAAACCCGGTCAAACGATTGCCGGAACTCCGTAACCTGTCGTTCGCTGAACGTGCCATGTTGTGGTCGGACGCCTAACAAAACGTCGGGCCGCCGCCAAAACCGGTCAACGTCTTCCACCCGACTTGCTGCTCCACACCGCACTTGTGATGGTACGTATTTCGCTGCCATGTTAAGCTCGTTCAATGCTCTTGTTCAGCGGTACAATCCACCAGCGCACGCGTCCCGGGCAGAAATAATTAATTCAGTCCATCCGATTCACCGGCTACTGAGTAGTTTACGAACTTCATTGTCCTTCATCCAGACGGTGAATCCGGCTTACCGGCAACACAACGAAAATGCGTCCATGAAACGCCCCAATAACCAATCCCTGCTTTTACCCTGGAATCAACGCCATCGGAGTCCGCAAACCCGAACTGGCTTTACCCTGGTCGAACTGCTGGTGGTGATCTCCATCATCTTCATTTTGATCGCGCTGATGCTGCCCGCCGTTCAAGCCGCACGCGAGTCAGCGCGGATGGCGCAGTGCAAGAACCATTTGAAGCAGATGGGACTGGCATTCCAAATGCATCATGAGGCGCATGAGGTTTATCCGACGGGCGGCTGGAGCGCCCGCTGGGTAGGTGACGCGGACCGAGGCAGCGGAAAGAAACAACCGGGCGGCTGGGTTTACAATATCCTGCCCTACATCGAACAGGAAGACGTGTGGGCGTTGCCAAGTGACGGTGATCCGTATGCCATTACCAGCAAACAGAGGCTGGGCGCCAAGATCATGATCGAGACAGCCATCCCCATAATGAATTGTCCCACCCGCCGGCCATCCCAGACCTTCCCGGGAGACGGCGGTTACCAGGATTCGTTGGCGGGGAGGGGCGGTAGCTTGTGGGCGGTAAATTCCGACGACCCCGCCCGGGGAGCGCGCAGCGATTACGCAGCCTGTTACGGAACCAATCTTCAGGGCGTAGGTGATGGAGCCACCCGGTCGCTGAAAGATGCCGACTCTGGCAATCCCACCCCACCCTGGGCCGTTCCAGAGGTCGATGAGAGCCCGTTCTACAACGGCCTGTGTTTTCAGCGGAGCCGCGTCCGGAACGGCCAGGTGCGTGATGGCACCAGCCTGACCTACGCCATCGGTGAAAAGTACCTGAATCCTGACCATTATAAAACGGGTTTGGATCCGGGAGATAACGAAAACATGTATTCCGGAGATGACATCGACAACTATCGGAGTACTGCGCTGACCTTCAGGCCCATGCAGGACCGCAAGGGCTTCTACACCGACCAGAGCTTTGGCAGCGCCCACCCCGCAGGCTGGAACGCCGTGTTCGCGGACGGGTCCGTCCGGACCATGGCCTACCATCTTGATCCGGCCATTCACTACGGGCTGGGCCACCGCTCCGACGGAACACCCACCAACACCCGCATTCTGCCGTCGGTCGACTAATAAGGTCCTCGCCGGCAAGCAGCCGGTTCATGCTTCAGCCTGGTCCTGCACCACCTCAATTCCCGCCGGCCAGGAGTCCTCGGGTTCGTAACCGATCATCTCTTTGGCCCGGGTCAGGTCCAGGTAAGGCTTGTGAACCCACTGGCTGCAGGCAAACAGTGCACAGTAGGGAACATTCAGTTCCGCTTCTGCCGCACAGGCGAAGCAGCGTCCGGCATCGGCCGGACTGAAATAGAAATCCTGGGAGTCCTGCCAGTTCGAGCGCAGGATATCGACGTGCTCCTGGGACCGCGGACACCAGCCGGGCCGCACACAGATCACCTGCAGCGCGTGCTCATGAGCATAGAAGCGTCCGGCAGCTTCACTCAGGACCTTGGCGGATCCGTACCAGTTCCTTGGTGAGTAGGGCATCTCTTCGGTGATGGGGAAGGGTCCTTCATGACCCCAGACCACCTGCACCGAACTGGCGAGAACGACGTTTTTCACTGTTTCCGTTTTCCGGGCCCCCTCCAGGATGTTGTAAAGTCCAACAATGTTGTTCGGAAGCAGATCCGTCATAAAATCTGCCACGTCGGGCGTAGCGGCCAGGTGGACAACGGTATCGACGGCCTCCATGGCCCCCTCCAGGGTCGGAACGTCGGTCAGGTTCCCCACCACCGAGTCTTCCAACCCGGGCGTCGCGCGGAGATCGAAACCCCGTACGCGGTGCCCGCGAGACTCGATCTCTTTCCAGACAAACTCCCCGATCCGGCCGGCCGAACCGGTCACTAAAACTGATTTTGTATCACTCATCGGTCCTTTTTTCCCCTTCCAGGCTGCCAACTATTTCAACGATCGCTTTGGTGACTGACTCGTCAGGCCCCATCTTGACCATCCGTTCCTTGCAGGGAAACCCCCGGTCATTCGAACCCCTGCCGGCAGGATCGCCCGCCAGGACCGGCGGATCGACACCCGCCGGCGGTTTGGTTCTTGAAAAACCAAATTCCGGGACGTTCAAAACCAGTCACCCCAAGCCCCAAATAAGTCACGGCAGTCGGATCTTTGCAACCTCGACCGGCAAAGGTTACATTTTCTATTGGCAACCCGCTCAAGCAAGGAAAACCGTTCCATGAACCATTCCCCCATCCTGACCAGACGTGACGCTTGCAAAGCCGGCCTGCTCGGTTTTACTGGACTGACCACCGCCACGACAGCCTCTGCAACGGGAACGTCGCGACCACGGAGTTGGATCGACGCGCATTCCCATATCTGGACACGAGACATCCAAAGCTTTCCTCTCGCTACCGGCCAGACGGTCAACGACCTGGACCCGCCGAGTTTCACGACCGAGGAACTGATCCAAGCGGCCGAAGAAGTCGGCGTCGATCGCGTGGTCCTGATCCAACACCACACTTATCATGGCTGGGACAACTCCTACATGCTGGACGCCGCTCGGCGATTTCCCGATCGGTTTCGTGTCACCGGAATGGTCGATGACACAATGCCGCATCCGGACCGTAGGATGAGAAAGCTACTGAAACAACATGTCACGGCACTGCGCATCACGTCCTGGACTGGAGGAACCGGTCAATGGCTGGCCAGCCCCGGCATGGCTGCCATGTGGAAGTGTGCGGCCGACACAAGGCAGGCCATGGCCTGTTTGATCAACCCCGAGGACCTGCCCGCGGTTGACAGGATGTGTCGCAAGCATCCGGAGACACCCGTTGTGATTGACCACTTCGCCCGGATCGGTGTGGACGGAACGATTCGTGAAAAGGACTTGAACAACCTGTGTCAACTTGCGAAGCACAAGCACACGTTTGCCAAATTGTCTGCTTTTTACGCACTCGGAAAGAAGCAGCCGCCTTATGACGATCTGATTCCCATGATCCGACGCGTCTACGAAGCTTTCGGACCTCGACGTCTGATGTGGGCCAGTGACGCGCCGTACCAGGTGGTCGCCCCGCACACCTATGGGGCTTCGCTGGCGCTGGTTCGCGACAATCTCGACTTCCTTTCGGCAGACGAGCGAGACTGGGTCTTGCGCAGGACGGCTGAACGCGTCTATTCTTTTTGACCCGCATTTCCCAGGTGAGTTGCCGCGCTTTGGCGGGCAATTTGCGCCACACCCTTCAAGACAAGGGATTTGACGTGTTTCATGTCAAAGTGACAGCGGAACCCAATGGGTGACTGCCAAAACGAGGATTTACGAGTCGGTTTCGACCGCCACTTGAAGCCCTAGTTTCCGGGGGCCAGGTCACCGCCGACACCGCATGTTCGCCACAATGACGCACATCGCCAGAGTCGCCAGCAAACAACTCGACGGTTCCGGAACCAGCCCGTCAATAAAGTTCGCAATCTCGGGACTGGCGACGCGAACGTCGATGGCAAACTCGCCAAACGATGAGCCCGGCCCGGAAATAACGTCCGACGAATCACCGTTGCTGAAAGCCAGACTCAAGCCATAAGAGGTAACACCGGCAATCACAAGGTCGCCACCTTCGTCGACGAAGGTGGGGCCGCCCGAGTCGCCCCCGCCCGCCATCACTTCATCCAGGCCGAACCCAACCGGATCGTCATAGGCCGCATTTCCCGTACTGCCCAGGGGGCCACTGGTGCCTGCAAAAAATCCGAAGGCGTCGTTGGTGGCCAGGCCATTATCGAAGTCGTACATCAACATCACCTGATCATTGCTGAAACCGGGCACGGAAAACGGACTGCCACCCACCCCTAACGATTCCCATTCGTTCAACCCGGCGCGTTTCGTTCCCGCCCCAATCCCCGGCGGATCGGGAGGTCCCTCGCCGGTATTTCCGTGACCCGACCGGCCGTATCCGACTTTCACACCGGGTAGGCCAAGTTCCGTTCCCGGCCCACGGAAAATATCGTAGCGGGGCACGGACACCTGGACCGGCGCTGTCAGCGAGATGATCGCCAGGTCGAAACCGTCATGTGTGTCTCCGTTAAAACTGGGATGCGTGGTGACACCGGACGTCGTAAACGGCACCACAACATTGCCGCTGTTTAATTCAAAGGTGGCGCTGTTGCCGTCCAGTCCATCCAGGATGTCAATTTCGCCCGTCCCGTCGGTAAGACAGTGCGCCGCCGTGAGAATATGCTGTCCCGACCAGAGCAGGGAGCCTGTGCAAATAGAGACAATACCCGTTGAAGGATGGGTGTCCAGCAGCAGCCGGGCGACACCGTCGTGATTCAGGCCAAATTCGGCGGTTCCGGCCGTGGTCATGTGATCGCCACCGGCCGGCGGGTTGCTGGCGGTCACGTAGTAGTCCCGGGTCGTTACCTGGTAAACGTCGGTCGTCCAGCTTCGTTCGAGTGCAGAACCAACAACCCACGTCGCGTCGTCCTGCACCCTCTGCACAGCCAACTCGCCACGCGCTGTTGCAACTAACGAAACGACGAACCACAACATCGTCAATGTCCTGGTTCGTGTTCGCCGCAATGCAGTGAGCCTTGCTTGTTTCAAAATTACTTCTCCAGAATTCAATACGGTTGTACTGCCACAACACCGTCATTTCGATGGCCGGCGGATTCGCCCCGGGGCACCACGCCGTCCCCAACGCGAACCGTATCGCGGAGAGTCCGAAAGAGGAAAAACGTCCGGTAGCAAAACGCCGGACTGAGATTTCGCCAGAAGACGCGTGCCTGTGCCCACCCTGCTGCCTCACACCCCGCGTCAGCAGCAGGGCCATCAGGCAGTTAGTTGTGGCAATCGCTCATGAGCAACAGCGAAAAAAGAACAGGCAACAACACAGATTAGAAGCCGTTGGAAACCAGAATTTCCCGGCTCTTGTTCTACACTAATTTGTGCGTTCTTGATGTCAAGACCCTGGCTGGAAGTCGCCAATCAGGCCGTGCTGACCGGTTTGTCCCGCCGGTAACGTCCAAACCCTGACGGTTTCCGGACAGGCCCTGCAAAAATGCGGCGACTCGGCCGGCAGCAGGCCCTGAAGTCCCGACACGTCTTGTGGAAGGCTGTCCTTTTGGGCACGGGGAACTCTCCTCCAGTGGCTCGTCGACCAGTTGGCCGGGTGGGCTGGTTCGCTTTGGTGCCGAAAGCGGAGCAAACGTGTTAGAATCCGGGGACCACACGATCAGCGCCTGTAGCTCAGGGGATAGAGCAACGGTTTCCTAAACCGTAGGTCGCAGGTTCGATTCCTGCCAGGCGTACTCGAGTTACGACGATTCGGGGAAGCCCGACCCCGAAATCTCCCGATGTCACAACCCGCCGGGCCGACCAGACAGCCACTC
>CAUZBP010000031.1:0-48827 GCA_963578105.1 Planctomycetota bacterium | reverse complement strand
GACGCAGTGGATAAAGACGCAGTGGATAAAGACGCAGTGGATAAAGACGCAGTGGATAAAGACGCAGTGGATAAAGACGCAGTGGATAAAGACGCAGTGGATAAAGACGCAGTGGATAAAGACGCAGTGGATAAAGACGCAGTGGATGAGTAGCGTAGGCCTAATACAGATGGCGAGCGACCAATGGCCTGAGATAGCCGTGTCGTGTTCTACAGCTTTGACTAATCCTTGATCTGAAACAATTTTTTGAGGGCTTCCAGCAAACCAAGTGGCGCACCACTTTCGGCCTCGTCTCGCAACGATTCCAGGGGCGGGTGCAGCAGCTTGTTGATCAAGCGCTCAAAGCTTTGCCCAATTTCTTCCCGACTTTTCTCATCGAGTTCATCCAGCTTATTGAACAGCCGAGCCAGTTCTTTATCTTTCAGATCGTTAGCCGTGGCTTTCAGGCGTTTGATCGTCGGGCCTGTTGCGCGGTGGTTAAGATCCGCCATAAATCGGGCTGTTTCCTCGTTGATAATCTTCTCGGCTTTAGGCCATTCTTTTTCGCGAGCTCGCCGATTGGACTCGCAAGCACGCTGTAGATCGTCAATGGAATAGAGGTACACGCCTATAAACTCGCCCACTTCCGGTTCAATGTCACGGGGAACCGCCAGGTCGAGAACAAACAGGGGCCGCTGGTTCCGGCGATGCTGCACTGCAGCATAGTTCTCTCGAGTAATGATCGGCTTTTCTGCTCCGGTGGTACTAATGACGAGGTCCGCATCGACGAATAGCTCGACGCGGTGATCAAATGGTTCCACACGCCCTTTAAATGCTTCCGCCAATTTATTACCGCGCTCGACATTTCGGTTGACGATTGTTATATCTCGAGCACCCTCATCGACCAGATATCGCAACGTTTCCTCGGCCATGTCGCCGGCTCCGATCACCAGCACGCGTTTGTCATCAAACCGTTCGAAGATTTGCCGCGCAAAATCAGCGACTGCAACGCTCGCAACACTCACTCGGCGGCGTTGAATCATTGTTTCGTTCGCTACCCGTTTGGCTACCCGGATCGCTGCCTGGAAAGCTGCGTGCGTAAGTGGCCCGTCGCTGCGACCGTTGATTGCCAGTTCATAAGCGCGCTTGACTTGGGACAAGATTTGTGGCTCGCCAACGACCATGCTATCTAAACTAGCTGCCACGCTGAACAAATGCCGAATCGCATCCTCACCAGTCCGCTCGAACAGGTCATTCAGAATGTCCACCGCTTTCAAGCCGTGAAAGTCAGCAAAAAAATCGGCTACTTCATTTTGACTGAGGCCGCCACGGGGATCTTCATCAGCCAAGAATAGTTCCACTCGATTGCATGTCGAAAGAAGCACCGCTTCGGAGCAGGGGAAACGATCGCGCAGTTGGCGGAGCGCCATGGGAATCTGGTCTGGCTGAAATGCCAGGCGTTCACGAACTTCTACAGGAGTCGTGTGATGACTGCAGCCGATGATTTGCAGTTTCATCGTGCACCCCCTGTAGAAGAAAGGCACCACGGCTGCCATCGCAAGGCTCTGGCTCCAAGGCTCGTCTTCTTCTTGTTGCCGGCTAACGACCAGTCAACGGACTGCCGCCGGCCGAGGTCAGTTGAGGGACGCTGGTCGGCAACACTCGCATGCTGGGCCATCAAAGCCAGGCCAATTGCCAACATTAGAAACAGAAAACAGGCAACAGTTAAATAAGCCACCTTTCTGCCCTGACGAGCCGGCTTGTACAGTCCCTTGAACAGCAGTGCGGCGGTCAACCAGAGCAAAAGAATGCCGGATCCCCACACAACAGGGTCTGTCCAGGGAGTCCCCGTGTTCAGTCGAGCGTGTTTGACAAGATTGAGGATGATTCCCGAACCGACACCGAGCACCAGCAAGAACGAAGAGAATACCAAAGCACGTTCGTTGGCCCTTTGCAGCCACTCCAGACTTGGAAGTTCCAGGCCCGCACGTGGTGGCAGTTTATGCTTGAGGCGATGGGCCTGCACGAGATACATCACCCCCGCTACAAATCCGGCCACAACCACAACGGTTCCCACCAGCAGCGCCAAACCGTGTAACATTCCCCACAAACGAGTGGACTCATCTTGCGAAAACGTTGGCAAGTCACGTAGCAAACGAGCCAGTCCAATCAGAATCAGGACTGCTGGAAGTAAAAACAAACCTGTAGCAACTCGCGGATTGAGAAGAGCACTCAGGAGATATATGGCAACCAAAACCCAGGCAGCCAAAAGGCACCAGTCGAGCCAGCTCGACAAAGGTAGGCCACCATCGAGTTGTTGCCTAATTCGGAAAGCAAGGAAAAGTGAATGCGCAATCCAACCGGCGATTCCAAAACCGACGACAAGCGGATAGCGGATTCGGGTCCGGAAGAGTAACCGCGTCGATTCGAGACCGAGTGACACACTGTAACTGGCTGCGAAACAGACGATGGAAATTTCGGAAAGCATAACGGTGTCAAAGGGGTTTTAGGTTTCGTACTCTTTGTCGGAAGACTGGCGCCCGAGATTAAGGAAGCGCCGTTGAGGGTGTCCAAATGCTGCCTAGCTCTCCAAACCGTAGGCCTTGAGTTTTTTATACAATGTATTGCGATTGATTCCCAGTTTAGCGGCTGCCTTCGTTTGCACATTATCGCACGATGTCATGACCTGAGCAATCAATTCTCGCTCCACACGATTCACGACTTTCTTATGCAAACTGTCCTCATCGACCCCGGCTTCCGCGAGCCCTTGTTGGACCACCTCACAAGCGAGCGTCTCAAGGTTGGCCGCTGCCAGACGTCTTTTACGTTGTGGTCCCTTTCCCAATACACAGCCGGGTAAGAGGCCGCAGGTGAGTTCGTCGCTATCCGCAAGAACGACAGCACGTTCCACGTAATTTTGCAGTTCTCGCACATTCCCCGGCCAATCATATTCCTGCAACGCTTGCATGGCTTCTCTCTGAATATGTACTACGTAACGATCATTAGCTTCATTGTAGACATTGAGAAAATGGGTCACGAGCTCCGGAATATCCTCCCGCCGTTGGCTCAGTGGAGGAATGTCAATCGGTACAACATTCAGGCGATAGTAAAGGTCCTCGCGGAACTCGTCATTCTCTACCGCGCGCAACAGATCTTGATTACTGGCGGCGATCACGCGCGTGTCAACTTGAATCGTCTGTGTATCTCCAACGCGTTCAAATTCCCGCTCCTGTAGAACACGTAATAACTTGACCTGGAGATGCTGGGACGTCGAGTTGATCTCGTCCAGGAAAATTGTCCCCCCATGGGCAGCTTCAAATCTTCCGGTGCGGTTAACCAGCGCACCCGTGAACGCACCTCTCACGTGACCGAACAGTTCGCTTTCCAACAAGCTTTCCGGCAATGCACCACAGTTGACTTTCACGAAAGTACTGCCTCCCCGGTCGCTCAGCTGATGAATGGCATTAGCAATGAGTTCCTTGCCGGTACCAGTTTCACCAAGTAGAAGCACCGAGGCATTGCTGCCGGCTACCTGGCGGGTGGTTCTGTAGACTTCCTCCATAGCCGGACTATTACCAATGATTCCAGGTGTCGGAGGTCCTGTTAGTCGGTTGGATGGCAATGGATGGATAGGCATGGGGAAGGATTACGACGAGCAAAGGAGCAGCGATACCTTTGCCGTCAGGTTTGTTCTTCTACACTTTTTTTCAGCAAACGGATCTGGCGAGGTGTTTCGAGCGTATCCAAAATGGAACCGAGCACGGCTTGCGTCGATCGGCCCAGATCGCGACTGCGATTATAGCGATCATATTGCTGCAAGATTTCACGTCTCGTCAGCAGAATTCCTCGCCGGTTAACGGCCAGTCGGAGTCCCTCGGCCGCCGCTTGACGTAGAGCGAGTGGCCAAGTCGGTTGACTGGCAAAAGAGACCAAAACTCTCTGATTACTGGGGGATCCCAACAAGCCCAGCAATTTGGAGGCCTGCGCAGAAAGCTCGGGTTTGTAGATAGCGAATTCGATCGGATTTTTCCAAGGTAAGACATCGTAGAAACCGTAATCCGCTGGCTGTTCCACAATTGTTGTCAACCAGGACAAAGCCATCTGTGCATGTTGAGTTCTTTCTTGGGAAGACACGAATGGCAGGCTTCTCAGTGAAAGCAGGTCGGCCACATAAGCCTGTGTTCCACTTGGTGTGTGTAACTCGGGAATTGCCAATGTCAGGGCGTCCCCGGCGGCTATTTCTTCAACGTAGGCCTGGTTATCCCAACGGGCCATCAGTCCCACCGGAATCTCTGCTGTCCGGGCATCGCGGCGCAGAGTTTGTATCAGCTCACTCGCAGCCGGTCGCGCCAAAGCGTCGCTGAGTAAGATGATTTCGCAATCCGGCAGACGGGTGGCCAACTGAAACAACCTGTTACTCGTGTGGGCGACCTCTGTCTCGAAGCCTTGCAATTGCAGCAAGCCCGCCAGGTCACCAGCCCGTTCCGCGTTAGGAAAGCCCACCAAAGCCTGGCGACCACCCGTCGCGCCTACAAAGTAGGCCAGAGTTTTCACCAACGAGCTCGATCCAGCATAAGCTTTTTGCGAATCGATGTTCATGATTGCGCCAGCGGCAGCAAACCGTACGCGTCTGTCTCGATGATCCAAGGCCAGCACGACGGAGCGGGGATACGATGAGGCGGAGCGCAGCAGATCCGCCTGACCCATTTGTCCCAACACTTCCAGGGCCGCCGTCGCAGCGGCTGGACGATTGGTTTGAAGGGCCTCGGTCAAGACCCATTCTGACATGTTCAAGCCGAAGGAGTGGGCTTTCTCTACAACCTGTTTGGACAGTGGTTGATCCATACCACCTACCAATTTGGATACCGCAAGGTATGTCATCAGGCGCAGTCGGTTGGTTTCCAGGTCCTCTGGATTCAATGCCTGCAAGTCCTCAGCCAGATGCGCCGCCCGGGAGACAGCTGCCATTTCGGAGGTAACTTTCGATGAGGTCAACTGCTGTTTTTTCTGGTCCCAGCGCCAGGCTCGGACAAGATTCTCGTGATCGGGGGCCGAGGGGGATTGTCCGGACCAATAGTGGTCGATCCGACGGCGCAAAAATACTGTCGCTTCCCAGCGCCGGGGTATTACGCCGGCGATTTTCTGCAGTGATTGGCGAGCGGCTTGTTGCCAGGAGGGGTCCACCCCGGAACCGATGGCCAGCTGTAACAAACTTTCTACAGCATGCGGAGCACCCTGGTCTCCCAGCAATTCGATGATCACTGGATAGAAGGCAGGATCACGGGATTCCAATACAGCCAGTAGCGGATCGGTTGCCGGTTTGCCAAGCGACCTGAGGATCTGACGAGCGGACTGATGGATCGAGATGCGTTCAGGATCGATCACCACTTGCAACAAGGGTCCGATAGCCGCAGTATCTGCTTGTTGCAGGTCGGTAATTGCTGTCTGACGAACCTCAGCTGCAGGATCCTCCAGCTGCGAAATCAGACGTTCGATGCGACCCGGGTCACGGGATACTCGATGGGTGGCCTGGAGAACAGTGTTGGAAAATTGAATACCGCTTGGTCCCAATTGGGGTTCCCGCAGAAAGCGGTAGAACAACACCGATCCAAATTGCTGTTGAAGTGCAGCCAGACCTTCGTCGTCGATTTCCGCTCGGAGTAATCGATCCAGATACTGCTGAGCCAGATCGAACCGACCCAAATTGAGCAGGATCTCAGTTGCTTCTAACAATTCCGGGGGGGATTGGGGACCGGATCCCAGCACTGCCAGCACAACCGGGTCGGTTTCCAGCGACTGCGGGACCTCTGTTTCCAGGGATTGAGAATAAATGGAAGGGGTAAGCAGAAATACCACCACGAGGAAACATCCCCCGAGTGCGGTCTTCCGTCGTCTCGTGCCTGTCAGCTCGATCATTAGATGCATGCCATTGTGGGGTGAGTTAGACAACAAAGGGAAAAAGGTCGCTCTCTTAACGAATGGAAGCGGTTTTTCAAAATCATGAAGGACCGAATGATCCAAGCATTTGATTGTGTCCTGACGATGTTGTGACGCTCAATCATGTTTCTATCGAAATTGGCGGATGCTAACTGACAAGCCCCAATTTTTCTTGCCAAATCCCAACCTGACTGGCCACTTCCATGGGAGCCGTAGATCCCTGGCTGACAAAAGCCCGGACCGCATTTTCGACCCCCAGCACTTCATAAACCTGCTCATCTAGATCCGCATGTGCTTGTTGGAAGTCTTCAAGAGGAAGTTGACGGAGAGTAACCCCTTGTTCCAGGGCTTTAGCAACTAAAACACCCACCAGATGATGAGCAGTACGTTGCGGAATCCCACGTCGAATCATCCACTCCATCAGCGTGGTGGCATCCAGGTGGCCCTGCTCTAGACGTTCGGAAATTGCCTCGCGTTTCAGTTCCGCACCTTGTACCAGAGGTGCTGCCAGATCCAAGCAGGCAGCCACCGTGTCCACCGAGTCAAACAATCGAGGCTTATCTTCTTGCAAATCCCGATTGTAGGCCAGCGGAAGACCCTTGATCAGAGTCAAAAGCGATGTCAGGTTGCCTACCACTCGAGCTGTTTTACCACGAATGAGCTCCAGCACATCCGGATTGATTTTCTGGGGCATAATCGACGATCCCGTGCAAAATTGTTCGGGCAAACCGATGTAATTGAACTCCACCGTCGACCACAGAATCCATTCCTCGGCCCAACTGCTCAGGTGCTCGGCAACCATGGTTAAGACGAAAGCTAACTCGAGCACAAAATCCCGATCGCTGGACACGTCCAAGCTGTTGTTGGCAACACCGTCAAATCTCAACTTGGTTGCCACTTGTTGACGGTCGATCGGCAAACTTGTCCCAGCCAGGGCGGCCGCCCCGAGACTGCACTCATTCAAGCGACGACGACAGTCAGATAGCCGACTACGGTCACGCTCGAATTTTTCGCAGTAGGCCAGCCAGTAATGAGCCGCTAAAACTGGCTGTGCTCGCTGCAAGTGCGTGTAGGCAGGTAAAATGACGCCTTCGTCAGGCTCACAGCGCGCTACGAACGCTGACTGCAAGGCGATGATCCTGGCGTCCATTTCGTCTATCGCGTCGCGACACCAAAGACGAAGGTCGGTTGCGACCTGATCGTTGCGGCTACGTCCGGTGTGCAATTTGCGACCCACATCTCCCAGGCGGTCGATCAGTGCCTGTTCGATGTTCATGTGAATATCTTCCAGGCGTTCGTCAAACTTGAATTGATCCCGCTCAATTTCCTGCTCAATTTCCCTTAACGTGGCCTCGATTTGGGAAAATTCATTTTTCGAGAGCAAGCCAACATCTAGCAACATCCGCGCATGGGCAATCGACGCGCCAATGTCGTGAGCATACAGGCGGCAGTCGAAGCTGATGCTTTCAGTGAAACGAATGACCCGGTCATCCGTCGCCTTGCTAAAAACCCCTCCACGGGCGGGACTAGTCACCAGTGCCTCATTTCTATCGCTGCTGCAGAACCACCTCCAAATTAAACAACACCTTCATGCTAAATGGTTTACGACGAGTCGTCAACTATCACCCAAGCGGAGTGCCCAGAATCTAGGCACGATCATTTGGGCGGTATGGATTAGCCTGTTTATTCAGTGCACAACCCTGCGGCTGAGGTCTGCCTGCCAGATCTAAAATCAGAGATTCCGTGAGAAACATGAAGAACGTATCAGCTAGGCCCTGTCAGCCACTTGTGGATTCCGGAAGAAGGCGGGCTACCAGGCTACGGCAAAAGTGGGCCAGGCAGCCCACGGTTCCATTGGCAGATTTGAACAACGAAATTCGGGCCGAGCCCCGGTTCGCCCGTCCACCGGTAATTGCTGAAACGTCAAGCCAGCTAGGGCTTGAAACACGAGCAGCTCCACTGGTAGCATCAAGAGGTTTCATTGGATTTTTTGATATCGAGACTTTTTATTCCAACTAGGCGGGCCCGGGCCGCCCGCCACGGGAAAGAAACGTGCCAAGACGCGACGATTTAAGTAAGATTCTGATCATTGGTTCTGGTCCGATTGTGATTGGCCAGGCGTGTGAATTTGATTACTCGGGCACGCAGGCCTGCAAAGCGTTACGGGAGGAAGGTTACCAAGTCGTTTTGGTGAACTCGAATCCCGCGACGATCATGACGGATCCCAACACGGCGGATCGAACCTACATTGAACCCTTGACCTGGGAAGTAGTTGCCAAGGTCATTGAGCGAGAGCGGCCAGATGCGCTGTTGCCTACTTTGGGCGGGCAAACCGGTTTGAATGTTGCGATGGACCTGTCTCGTGAAGGTGTGTTGGAACGTTTTGATGTGGAAATGATCGGTGCCAACGCCCAGGTGATTGCGAAGGCGGAAGAACGGGATCAGTTCAAAAAAGCCATGGAAAAAATAGGGCTGGAAGTCTGTCGGGGAGAAACCGTACAAGACTTGGAGGCAGCTCGTCGGGCTGCAGATAAGATTGGTATGCCCTGTGTTGTACGCCCCAGCTTCACCCTGGGCGGTAGTGGATCCGCGATTGCTTACAACAAGGACGAATTTGAAACACTGGTCCAACGGGGTATGCAGCAATCTCCCATCCACGAGGTTTTGATCGAAGAATCAGTGATTGGCTGGAAGGAGTACGAAATGGAGGTGATGCGCGACATGGATGACAATGTCGTGATCATTTGTTCCATTGAAAACTTCGACCCAATGGGAATTCATACGGGAGATTCGATTACGGTAGCACCGGCACAGACCTTAACGGACAAAGAATATCAACGGATGCGCGATGCCAGCCTGGCGGTGATCCGCGAGATCGGAGTGGAAACCGGCGGATCCAACATTCAGTTCGCGATACATCCTCAAAACGGTTCCATGATTGTGATTGAGATGAATCCCCGGGTAAGCCGGTCGAGCGCCTTGGCATCGAAAGCCACTGGTTTTCCCATCGCCAAGATCGCTGCCAAGCTGGCGATCGGGTATCGATTGCACGAGCTACCCAACGACATCACGCGGGAGACGTTGGCCTGCTTTGAGCCGACGATCGACTACATTGTGACGAAGATTCCACGTTTTGCCTTTGAAAAATTTCCGGAGGCTGATCCGACACTGACAACGCAGATGAAAAGTGTGGGAGAAACGATGGCCATCGGCCGCACTTTCAAAGAATCTTTCCAAAAGGCTCTGCGAGGGCTCGAAGTTGGAAGCTTTGGATTTGGTTGTGACGGTAAGGATTTGTGGGGTTCTGAAGATCAACCCACACTTGAAGAAATCCGAGTCAAGCTGGGAACCCCTGTCCCTGAGCGAGTCTGGTATCTCCGTTATGCATTGAAGGCCCAGATGACGGTCGATGAAATTTACGAGGCGACTTCGATCGATCCCTGGTTCTTGAACCAGTTGGCTGAGATCGTTGAAATGGAAGAGAAGTTGCGTCAGTGGCAACATATTTCGCAGGTCGACGACGCCACCCTCCGCAAGGCCAAACAGTTCGGATTTTCTGACCGGCAGCTGGCAAGTCTGTGGAACAGCTCAGAAATGGATATTCGTGACCAGCGGAAGGGACGTGGAATCTCGGTCACCTTCAAGTCGGTGGACACGTGCGCCGCTGAATTCGAGGCCCATACCCCTTATTACTATGGAACGTATGAGGACGAAGACGAAACACCTCCCAAGGTGCCGGGTCGCAAAAGGATCATGATTTTGGGTGGCGGCCCTAATCGAATTGGCCAAGGTATCGAATTCGATTACTGCTGTTGCCATGCCAGTTTCGCTTTGCGCGAAATGGGTATCGAATCCGTCATGGTCAACTCGAATCCGGAAACAGTCAGCACGGACTATGACACTAGCGATTTGTTGTTTTTTGAACCTTTGACTGCCGAAGATGTGTTAAATGTTTTTGATCGTGTCCAACCGGACGGTGTCATTGTGCAATTTGGAGGGCAAACACCGCTCAATCTGGCACGGGCATTGGATACTGTGGGCGTGCCCATCATTGGTACCAGTGTGGAGACGATTGAAGAGGCCGAAGATCGGGAGAAATTTCAACAACTTTTGGAACGCCTGGAACTGAGGCAACCAGCCAACGGGATTGCCCGCACGATGAACCAGGCCCGGGCCGAGGCAAAGAAGGTTGGTTTTCCGGCGCTGGTCCGACCCAGCTTTGTACTGGGGGGCCGAGCGATGGAAATATGCTACGATCAATCGCAATTCGAACGATTTGTTACCGAAGCATTTGTCGTTTCTCAGGGGAAACCGGTACTGATCGATCGCTTTCTCGAGGATGCCACGGAAGTCGATGTCGATGCCATCAGTGATGGCAAACAGGTTATTATTGCCGGCACGATGGAACATATCGAAGAAGCGGGAGTGCACTCGGGTGACTCGGCCTGCGCGATACCACCCTATAGTCTGCCTGGTCCGGTGATCCAGGAAATTCGCGAAGCAACCGTTGCCTTGGCCCGCGAACTTCGGGTGGTGGGTTTGATGAACGTGCAATATGCAGTCAAGCGGGAAGACGGTAAACACAACCTGTATGTGATCGAAGTGAATCCTAGGGCCAGTCGCACGGTTCCATTTGTCGCCAAGGCGACGGGACTCCCGGTGGCCAAGATCGCTGCCAAGGTCATGGCAGGACAAACGTTGGAGGAACTCGGGGTTCTGTCTGATCCATTACCAGCCGATGTTTCGATCAAGGAAAGTGTTTTTCCGTTTAGAAAATTTGCGGGAGTTGATATTGTTCTCGGACCGGAAATGCGCAGTACGGGCGAGGTAATGGGCGTCAGTCGACGATTTTCGATTGCTTTTGCCAAAAGTCAACTGGCCGCCGGCGTGGTGCTTCCCACGGAAGGAAACATTTTCGTCAGTGTTTCAGCTCGCTACAAAGATGCTTTCGTCGATCTGGCCAGCCGGCTGACGGCCTTGGGATTTAACCTGCTGGCTACCGAAGGTACGGCGCGTCACCTGCAGAAAGAAAACATTCCTGTGCGCCTGGTCAAGAAGCTGAGTGAAGGTCGCCCGAATTTGCTTGACCATCTGAACGACGGGGAAGTTGCATTGATCATGAACACACCCAGCGGCAAAGGCGCACGGACGGACGAGGGACGGATTCGAGCAGCCGCGGTGCAGCATGGCGTGCCCTGTATCACCACCGCTCAGGCTGCCGAGGCGGCTGTGAAAGCCATGGAAGCGCTTCGTGAAGAAGACATGGATGTGCAGTGTCTTCAGGATCGTTTCAACTCGAAAACGGCAACCACGATCGTGAGATGAGGGTTCTGATAGAACCAGTCACCCAGCAAGAACCGGTGTCTGAAGAACATCGGCGCAACTTCCAAGAACTTTGCCCGGTGAAGCAGTACGCCTGTTGATCGGTAGCTGGTCTGTGGGGAGGCCGTATGACCAGCTATTGGCCTCGATCAGGGTCCAGGAGGCGATCCAGGCCTCGTAATAAACCGCCATCGATGATTTTCTGGATAGGATCTCGAATCAGATTACGCGCGAGATCCAGCAATGCACGCTCATCAACGTCAGGCTGTTCCAGGGTGCCTCGGATGGGAATGTCGATCACCTTCCCCTTCCAGCCGGCCAATAAACGGTCTGTCTCCACCCAGTGGTCAGGGATCTGAATTTGAACCAACAGGTCCAGTGACTCGTCAAGTCCCACGGATCCAGAGGAGTTCATCACGACCTCCCCGGTGCGGACCAGCATGTTTTCATGGTACACGCGCCCGTTAAGGAGACGAAAAGGTATCTCTCTTTCCGTCGTTCTCAAGATGGCGTTCGTTTCCCCCAGGATGTTTTTTCCGGCGATCGAGTGGATGCGGCGCACGAGACGCACAAAAGGTTCCGTGAGTGGACCCGGTCGGATTTCACCAGAATGAACGGTCAGAGAACCAAGTATATCCGCCGAGTTCATGTCACCGATTGGAATCCGTGCATGAGTCAGACCCACGGACAGCCGACCTCTAATCCGTGTTGCATCGCCGAGCAAAGGCGCTACATATTTGAGCCATTCGGCACACATGTCACGAGTAATGGAGACACGTTCCAAGAGCTGGGTCTGGCCCATCAACAACAACGGACCAGGGTTCTCGTTTGTGAGAGTGGGGAGTGGATTCAACAGAACTTGAGGCTGTGCGCGCAGCAGACCGTCGTTGACCGAGACCTTGATCGAATCAAAGACCAGGGCTTCTTCTTTTCTTCCAGTGACCCAGCGACTTGAATATTTGGCAGTGATATCCGCGGGTCCTAACGTCAAGCCGTGGAGTTCACCCGATTTCCAGCCGATACCGGTTTGCACGATCAATCCGTCCGTTCCTCCTTTTTTTGCAGCGTGACTGGAGGCTGGTTGAAGTGGTCCCCGAATCAATAAAGGGTGTCGGCAATGTCCGCGAAGTGTAAATTTGTCCCCCAGGTAGCCTTGCAAGGATTGGACGACGTTCTGCATTTCAAAATCGGTGTGTCCCGTGACTCGAATGTCTAGCGGACCGTTCAAGCCGGTGATAGCGCCAGCGGCTTGTAACGTAACTAATTTAGAACTGATTCGAAGATCATTCAGCTGAAAAGAATCCAGGGCCCGAGTAAGGATCCCGTTTCCGGTCAGCCGTATCTGCTCCTCCTTCCAAAGTTGCTCCCACGCCTTGCTACGACTGACGGTCAGGTTACCAAGGGCCGGTTGCGACTTGGCCGAATGACGTTTTTCGATGACCGGGTGCAACACGACGAAATCCCAATTGCATTGAGTGTTGCCTTGCAAGTGCTGCAACGTGACGCCACCGGTCAACTTGCCTTGGATCCGCGGGGAAGATGATTGGTCCGCTTGGCGGAGCCAGCGTGACAGTCGGTTCAGGTCCCCGCGAACGGCGATCTCACCCTGGATGGCCGGCGAAGAGCCTTTTTTGATCCGGAGCTCCAGACCGGTTGCCAGGCCCGAGAGAGAAGTGCAGGCCATGCTGGCTCGGGTGAAACGGAAGATCCCAGCAGCCTTATCCCAGGAACCGGCCGCTTCTAGCTGTGCGAGGGGTTCCGCGATGAGCATTGATTCGGAGATGGCTTCGAAACCTTTGATTTCGACGTGGCTTGATTCGACGTTGATGAATTCTCTCAGCGCAGAAATTCGGGCTGCCACTTCGATCTGACCCACGACCGTCCAGTCGTTCCATCGTACCCAGGGGCGAAGGCGAGGATACCAGGAAGCAAGGTCGCCCCGTAGATTCACGCCGATATCGATTGGTAGGAGGGGCTGCCCCTGCCCTAGATTGATGGGAGATAACAGTTGAGCTACCAGCGAATCGGTTCCGGAAGTGATTTGCAGTGAACCACTTTCCACTTCTTTCCAACCCCGCTCACCGGCAGTTCCCAGCGCTGACAACTCCATCACCAACCGAGACTCGGTCCAGGGTCGATTGCTGCCGCTTTCCTTGCACCTGAAGTTTTCGACGACCGCTTGTCCCAGGGCACGAATGTGACCCTTGTCAAGCTGCCATTTCCATTGGGCCGAGGCGGTACCTCCCAATTGCCAGTTGTCGACCTCCACAAACTGGCCCAGCTGCTGCACCAGTAGACTCAAGTCTGCTTGCGCCTCGAAACTTGCGGCGTCCGTGGTGCCGTGTCCATCGATACGGATGAAATCCGAACGGCAAGTGAGCTGGTCAATCACCGTGCCTCGCAAGTCGGCGTGGGCCTGAAAGTCAAGCTGGAGGGGCTTTCGCCAGGAGATGAGCCTTCCTTTAGTCGTGCCTTGCAAGTTGGTAGTGTTGACACGGCCTGTCCAGCGCCGACCTGACTTTGTTTTGTTACTTGTGAAAAACAGGTCCGCTTTCCCGGCAGTTAATTCTGTGTCTTCACGAATTGCCAAAGTCTCTGGTAGGAGTTGTCCCAGACGTGCCAGGTCAATGGTGGCATGGATGTCACAATCTTCAGTTGCCAGCGACCCGGTCCAATGTTTACCAGTACTGTTGTCCAAATGGAGTGTTCCTTGAGCTGTCATACCAGCCATGTCGCTAGTTAGCTGGAGACGGTCAAAAATCAAACACTGCTCCCGGAGTCGAATTTGTCCACGGGCTTTTAGAATGGCGAATCGTAGAACATCGTTTTTGAAGTGTTCGACCGATGCCAGCTGAAATTGCTCCACTTGAAAATCAGCCGTGGCGGTGAAACCCAACTTTTCTGGCTCTTGAGCGGGGTGGCAACGAAACCGACCGCTAAGAAGTCCGCGGATTTGTCCGTCGGTTATTTTTTGCCGCAGAAACGGTTCGGCCAGATCGAGAGGCAATGCATCCAGTTGGAGTTCCACATTGCCATTCTCGGACCAGGCTTTTACGGTCCCCGAGATTTGTTGATCGTTGGTGATAACGGCGGATCCGTCGAGCTGAAAACCGAGCAAGTCGCGGGGGACGGTTTTCACCCGGAGTTCCGACAAGGTAATGTTCCACTCGCGGCGAGTGCTGTTGTCGACGACGATCACACGACCGTCCTGAATCTGGAACTCACCCTGGATGTGGTTGCGGCGGTCAGGAGTACCCTCCCTAGTTCCAGATACCGGTAACAACACGTCCCGCAGATTTGTCAAAGTGTCTTTTATAACAAGCTGCAACACGGGGCGGCGGATATGGAAGCGGCCCAATTCCCGCCGATTCAGAAATAGGTCTAAGAGCGTCTTTTCGCCCTCGATTTTTTCAATTGTCAGAAGGTGTTCGCCCTGCAAGTCCTGCGCAAAAACGTCGCAAAGTACGGTCGGAGAAAACCAGCCTAACTGAAGCGAACCTATTTTTAGATTGCCCCGATATTCCGGCAACATCCACTCGGCAATCTTAACTTTGAATGGTGATCGGACGAGGATGCTCGGCGCGAGCCAGATAAGAATCACGAAGACCAGTAGAGTTCCGAACAACCAGACGCGCGCCGTTTTTCCCCTGGGGCGAAGTGTTGTGCCTGGCATGATCGGTCCATCTTCTTCGTTGAGATGCGTCCCGCGGTTACTTCGAATGTCGAGCCTGGGTCCCATTTCACCCCGGGCCAACGAATCATCCAGAAGGAGTACCTATGCCTGCTGACCACATTGCGCACGGCGTACGTTCGTTTAAGATGAAACGTGAATACCCGGTTTACTCCACACCGAGAAGGCGGCATTATTCTAAGCACTTGCTCGGCGGGTGCAAACATGAAAGACAGGCTGTGTCAGGAAGTTGCACACCGAAAAATACCAGCAGGCAAATCGATGTCAGCTAGCAGAGCGACGGGTGCACGTGAGGGCTGAACCAGCATTCAAATCGGAAAGCCTAGATCGACGCCGTCTTCGAGTCGGTTTCCAGGCCTTTGCGAACCCATTCGTTGAGTCCGCCTTTCATGCTACGGACATTGCGATAACCCATCGATTTTAAATAGAGCACGGTTTGCTTGGAAAATTTCCCGATGTTGCACACCATGATCAGCGGAGCATCTCGATCCGCAGTCAATTCGCCGATCCGCTGTTTTAAATCCTCCTGCGGTATATTGACCGACTCGGGAATGTGCATTTCGGCATAGTCATCGGGTGTGCGAATGTCGATCACCAGAGGCGGAACCGCTCCGCGAACCGCCAGATCTAGGTCCTTGGCTTTGATCGAGTCGTGGGGATTTTTCAGGTTTTCGAGCAATTCTGCAACCAATAGATCGTTCTTGCCAGCTACCGTGCCGGATTCCTGTTCGTCAGGCGGAGCAAATTCCGGGAAGTGACGTATGATCGAAGATGCGTACTTAAAGATATCATCGGGAAAAATCACCACCACCAGATTTCCCGGCTCGTCGGGAACAAGTTGTAGAGCTCCAAACAAGGCCATCCCCGAACTGGGGCCGGCGATGATGCTTTCTTCACGGATCAAACGTGCGCACAGATTGTAGGCGTCACGATTTCCAACTTCGAATTCGGCGTCATATTCTTCAGGATGGTAAAGTTTGGTTTGCTGCAATTGCCGTTGGCTGCGGACGCCCGGGATGTCGTGTCCATCCTCGGGGCAAACACCCAGGATCTGAATTTCGCTGTTTTTACCCTTAAGAAATCGACCGGTTCCAGTGATGGTTCCACAAGTTCCCATCCCAGCAACAAAATGTGTCACCCGGCCCTCGGTCTGTCTCCAAATCTCGGGTCCCGTGGTGCGGAAGTGCGCAGCGGGATTTGCTTCATTGGCGTACTGGTCCAGGATCTCAAATTCCGGGTCCGACTTGGCTTTCTCGTGAGCCTGAGCAATGGCTCCTTCGGGAGCCCCCGGCGCTGGACAAAGAGAATCGTCTAATTCGATCACATGACTGCCAAAGAAGCGGAGTATGGTCCGTTTTTCCAAGGGAATCCCCTTGGAGAGCGGAGTTTGCAGACTGTAACCCTTCTGGTTACCAATCATGGCCATTCCCAGGCCTGTGTTGCCCGAAGTTGCTTCAACGAGCTTCTTTCCCGGGCTCAAAATGCCACGCTCTTCGGCGTCTTCGATCAGACTGGCTGCCACCCGATCTTTAATGGATCCGAAGGGATTGAACCATTCCAGCTTGGCATAGACCCGGGTGTGTTGAAAGGATACGACCTGGTTGAGCCGAACCAAAGGGGTAGGATTTTCCTCATTTGAAAGCAGGCCAAGGATCGAATCATAAATCCGCAATTCATGGTCGCTTTGCATAATAATCGTGACTATACCAAACATCCTGGCAACAAACTATGTTGATTAACCAGTCCGGACCAACACGGGATGGAACCTGTCGTAACAGTCAGGTTTTCGTCACACACAGGTGGCCAGATCATTTGTCCCATCACTGCCCGGGGTGAGGTTGAGTCTACGTCTTCCCAGCGGCTACCGGTGAAACGCAAGCCTTGTGGTGTGCTTGTCGAATTGCTTTGAAGGTTTTGTTTTGGTAAGGTGCGGGAGTTCAGTCAGGCGGTTTGAGAGCACCTAGACGCGAGGGAGAAAGAACCTGATGAAAGCGAGTCATAAGCTGTGGAAGGAAAGCCTGGCAGGTAAAATTCCGGAACAGTTTGCCGAAGAGATTGATACTTTTGAGGTTGAAATACAACTGCGCAGTCAGTGCAAAGTCGACGAAAAGGTTTTTGCTGAGACTCGCTTGCGGCGAGGCGTCTACGGCCAGCGATATGACAACGGGAAACGGCACGACGGTACCGAATCTAAACAACTCGGGTATTCAGATCAGAAGCAGACCAAGGGACCTGATACATTCTGGGACGCACCCGGCATGCAACGGATCAAGATCCCCTACGGTGGTTTGAATCCGGAACAACTGGAACTGTTGGCGGAATTGGCGGAAGAATACTCCGACAGCATCGCTCACATTACCACGCGCCAGGATGTTCAGCTGCATTACATCCACATTGAAAATACACCGGCAATCATGCGACGTCTGGCAACGGTCGGAATCACGACACGTGAGGCTTGTGGCAATTCAGTTCGTAATGTGACCGGTTGTCCGTTTGCCGGCATTTGCCAGGACGAAGCGTTTGACGTCACACCGTATGCACATGCGTTGACTCAGTTTCTGCTGGGTCATCCGGACGCCCAAAACTTCGGTCGCAAATTCAAGCCAACCTTTAGCGGTTGTGCTCAGCATTCGTGCGGCTTGACTGCCATGCACGATTTAGGATTCACGGCTGCCATTCGCGAAGTCAACGGCGAGAAGCAGCGCGGATTCAAAATGTATGTTGGGGGTGGACTGGGAGCAGTTCCCCGGCAGGCCAAGTTGTTTGACGAATTTGTGACACCGGAAGAAATTCTCCCGTTGTCCCAGGCGATCGCCAGGGTGTTTGGCAAGCATGGTGAAAAAAAAATGCGCAGTCGTGCTCGGATCAAATTTTTGATCGAAAAGATGGGCATGGAGCAATTCAAACAGAAAGTCCTTGAAGAGCGCCAAAATCTTGAAAAAGACCCGTGCTGGACCGATTACCTTGAAGACATCGACAGCTGGCAGGAAGTACCGCTCCATCCAGCCGGCGAACCCCTGCCGGCAAGCGACGATCCACGTTTCAATCAGTGGCAGTCAGAGAATCTCCGTCAGCAGCGGCAGGAAGGCTATGTCACGGCCACCGTGACACTTCCCTTGGGCGACTTGGCGCCTTACCAAATGCGCGGCCTGGCAGATATTGTGCGTCAATTTACCAAAGGCACGGTGCGGTCCACGGTGGAACAAAACCTGGTGATCCGCTGGGTCAGCAATGCCGATGTACCAGCACTCTACCAAGCGTTGGGAGAAATCGGGCTCAACGAACCGGGCGCCAGTTGCATCACAGATATTGTCGCTTGTCCCGGCACCGACACGTGCAAACTGGGCATCTCTTCTTCACGAGGCTTGGCTGCCGAGTTAAGAAATCGCCTGGAACGGAAGGGATTTGAGCTGGACGAAGCTATCCGCAACCTGCACATCAAGATTAGCGGTTGTTTTAACAGTTGCGGGCAACACCACGTGTCCGACATCGGATTTTACGGTGCCAATCGTACTGTCAAAGGCTTCAAGGTACCGCACTTTCAGGTGGTGTTAGGCGGGCAGTGGGAAGAAAACGGGGGTTCCTACGGTCTTCCGATTGTGGCGATTCCCTCCAAGAGGGTTCCTGACGCATTGGAACGAATTACTGATTTATATGTTCGCACACGTGAATCAGGCGAAGTATTTACAAAATTTGTGGGCCGTGTTGGCAAGGCCAAGATCCGCCAGATCCTGGAAGACTTAACACAAGATCTTCCTGAACCAGAAGTAGAACCTACGTTCTATGCCGACTGGGGCGACTCCCGCCAGTACAGTATTGGTGACATCGGTAAAGGTGAATGTGCGGGTGAGATTGTCACGCAATATGAATTTGAGATGGCCGCTGCCGAACGGATGATCTTTGGAGCTCAAGTCTCATTGGAGGACGGCAATCCCCAGCAGGCCGGAGAAGAAGCGTATGCTACCATGTTGCGGTCCGCCAAGGCTTTGGTTCAGATACAGTACGACGATGTGACTAACGACGCAGACGAGATCATCGAAGAATTTAGAGATCGCTATTTTGAGACAGAGATTTTTCTTGATCCGTTTGCCGGTCCCAAGTTCGCCAATTACTTGTTCGCCGCCTACGATGCCTTCTCTGCGGGTTCCGTGGAATATACTGCGGAGTCGGCACATCATTTCATCGAAGAGGCACAACTCTTCGTCGAGGCCGTCCACACTTGTTACAACCGCATTCGCTCGGAGCCGGGTATTATAAGTAATGGAACTTCAGCACGTTAACGTTAAAATCTATGTTGAGGGAGAACTGCGGATCGATCCGGAAGAGCTGATCGAGGTTTTTCACCGCTGGGTCTCTCAACAAATTACTGAAGAATTGCTGATCGATGTGGCCGACTATCGTCATGTCCCAGCCGGTCCCAGCGTCGTGCTGCTGGGTCATGAAGCAGACTATATTTTTGATGAGGCAGATGATCGTTGTGGGTTGGTCTACAACCGCAAGGCTGTGGTTGAGGGCAGCAACACCGATCGTCTGAAGCAAGCATTACGAGCTGCCATCGGTGCCTGTCAGAAACTCGAATCCGAATTCGATCGGCCAGCGACTCTGCGGTTCAGTCGCCAGGAGTTTGAAGTCATTATCAACGACCGCGCTCTAGCACCGAATTCAGAGTCGGCGTATTCAGACTGCCGGCAAGAAGTCGAAGCCATGCTGCAATCGATCTGCGGTGACACCGGTTGCAGCTTCCAGCGTCATAGTGAAGATCCCCGCTGCCGCTTGGGCGTCGTTGTCAAAACCTCGCAACCGATCGATTTCACTTCGGTCGCGTAGCAGCTTTTGCATCGATATCCAGACCGCTCCGTCAGCCAGCGAACAGGACTCATTGGGATTGCTCGCCACAGCCGACACAAACAGAGAACTCGCCGGTGTTTTCATTTCAGCCGTTATCGCTGAAAAGGTTTCCAGACAATGGAGTGAATGACACCCCAAGCAATCAACGGTTGACTAAAACAACCCAGAGAGCGAGGCTCTTCAAAAGGGTTCGCGCGAAACAGCATTTCCAAAAAACGGTACCGTTAGAGAAATGATTTATGGCTCACATTCTTGATGGCAAACAAATGGCTCGAGAAATCGAGCAGGAGATTCAGATCCAGGCCGATCAATTCGTGCAGCAAACGGGTGTCAAGCCATGTTTGGCGGCTGTTTTAGTAGGGAACGATCCGGCCAGCCAGGTCTATGTTCGCAACAAACAGAAAGCGTGCCAACGCGTCGGCATCGAAAGCCAACTGCATCGATTGGAAGCTTCCATCTCAGCCACAGAACTCAGTGCCCGGGTTGCGCAATTGAACGCGGATCCCCTGGTCCATGGAATACTGATTCAGTTACCCCTTCCGGAGCAAATTGCTGAAAGTGCAATCCTGGATCAAGTGCATCCCTTGAAAGATGTCGATGCGTTTCACCCGGACAATGTGGGTCGGTTGGTTCAGGGTCGACCTCGATTCGTGCCTTGTACACCTCACGGTGTTCAACAAATGCTACATCGTGCTGGCGTTGAAGTCGCTGGCAAACATGTTGTTGTGGTCGGACGAAGTGATATCGTCGGTAAACCGCTGGCGCTGTTGCTGATGCAGCGCGATTCAACCTGCGGCCCTACAGCCGCCAACGCCTCGGTCACCATCTGCCACAGCCAGTCCCGCGATTTGGCGACGATTGCACGATCTGCCGATGTATTGGTAGCGGCCATCGGACGACCGGCTGAAATTCGGGCTGACATGGTGAAATCTGGTGCGGCGGTAATCGACGTGGGAATCAATCGTACCGAATCCGGATTGGTGGGAGATGTTGACTTTGAAGCGGTGAAAGAAGTAGCCGGTCACATCAGTCCAGTTCCGGGGGGGGTGGGTCCGCTGACCATCAGCATGCTCCTGCACAACACCATTTCAGCCGCAACCTTACAGCATGTCGAGTCCTAGGGTCCAGGGTTGAAAGGGGATTTGTCTGAAGAATGACGACGGTCCACTGGGGAATCTGACCGCACCAGGCGACCCTAGCGTCCCTGTTAAAGCCCTAGATGTTTCTCCCGGCCGACCGTTGACGGCGCGCTTCGTACAACAGCACAGCGGCAGCTGCTGATACGTTAAGGCTGTCAGCTGTTCCCAACATGGGAAGTTGAATTGGCGTAACATGTGTCGCATGCCATAGGGGTGTTAAACCCGAGGCCTCGCTGCCCAGAACAATCGCCACAGGACCCGTAAAATCCTGGTCTGTGTACAGTTTCTCAGCATCGACTCGAGCGGCAAATACCCTGACGCCGTGCTCTTGAAGCCACCGGTCCGTTTCTTGACCCGAAGCTTCACCGAGAGGATGAGTGAACACTGTGCCCAAACTGGCCCGTGACGTGTTGGGGTTGAACAGATCGGTCTGACCGTCAGCGACGATGACTGCCGAAGCCCCTGCGCCATCAGCAGTACGAATTGCTGCGCCAACGTTGCCGGGTTTCTCGACAGACTCTAACACTAGAACAAGTGGGTTGGCGTTCAAAGCAAGATCTTTCAGGTGACGCAATGGCTTTCTGGCGATGCCTACGAGCGCCGGAGCACGTTGTCCGTAGGCTACGCGACGAATGATTTCGGGCGTTACTGTCAGGATAGCGGTTGGTGTCTTAGCCAAGGCGCGAATGACTTGATCGCACTCCCCATCATCACCAACATCAGAACAGTAAAATACTTCCAGGAATTCGATTCCACCCTCCAGGGCCCGTAGCAATTCTCGCGCGCCATCCACAATAATTCGGCCCTGCTGATCTCGACCTCGTCGATCTCGCAGCCGCAGAGCAGCGGTAACGTGTCGGTTTCTGGGGCTCGAGATGATTTTTCCCATTTAGTTTTTCCAGGCTCAGCCAGGATAACGTGCAACCACTCCGGCGTGCAGCCGACGACCCGCAGATGTTCTTAAGCAGAGCGATGTGGCACGAGCACCAGCGCTGCAACTTCCAAAAAAACTGTCAGCCAGTTGCGCCTCCAGTTCAGCGGCTTCCATTCCGGTAGAGTGGCACGTGAGAAGCACAAACGCCCTCGGAGGCTTTGCCAGTTGGGCGCATTGAGAGAGTAAAGGTAGCAAATCCCGACCAATTTTCCACGTTTCATTTTTGGGCCCGTGTCCGTAACTAGGAGGATCGAGAATAATCGCATCGTAAAAATTCTGACGGCGGACTTCACGACTGACAAATTTTACAGCATCTTCTACGATCCAGCGAATCGGGCGATCCGCCAAACCCGAAAGTTTGGCGTTTCGCCGCGCCCAGGCGACAGTGGTTTTTGCTGAATCGACGTGCACCACCTCGGCACCAGCCCAAGCAGCGGCCAGTGTCGACCCACCTGTGTAGGCAAACAAGTTAAGAACCCGCAAAGGGCGCTGCGCACGCCTCACTTGTTGAGCGATCCAATCCCAGTTGGAGGCTTGTTCAGGGAACACACCCACATGGCCAAATTCGGCTAGTTTTAAACCCCAGGTCATGCGACCATCGGTGATCGTCCATGGTTGAGGTACCTCGGTTTTAGACTTCCATTGACTTTTTGACTGGTTTCCCTCGAGAAAGATAAAATCCGCGCGCTTCCAGCGAGACTGAAAACGACGAGACAGACCCTGAGCCGCTGGGGCTGGTCGATCCAATACGACGGGACCGAAGCGTTCCAGTTTTCGACCCTCACCAAAATCGATGAGTTCGTATTGATTCTGGGGGAACATGAACAATCGGGCTGGAACTGGGTGAACGGAGACGAGACAATAATCTAAGGGAAAACCGGCGATAACAAAAGAAGTAACACTGGGTCATCAAGGGACACAGAGAGAAAGGTTTGTGATTCGATCGATGAGGCCAAAACCCCATCTTGGTCACCACTTTTATTTAATCCTTTGCAACTGGTGGCCTGCGACCCCGCACCAGATAGGAAAATATTCTTCTTCTGCCACGAGCGTCGCGTGATGAACGAGCAGTCGGCAGAAGGGTGTGACATGGAAAATGTCGAACGTTGAACAAGGGAAATTGAATGATGAAGGAAGAAGCCCAGCAAGTATTCTATTTGAATTTGTTTCCGGCCTGCGCTAACCTTTTTGAAAAATGCGAGATCCACCTTTCGTTCCAGGCGCTATCGAGAATGCTGATTCTGGCCGTAATCATCCAGGGTCTGGACCTGGGCCTGTCTGTGGCAGGTCCAGCCGGAGAACCGGCCGAATCGGCTGCGACAGAAAACGATCAAGCCGCGGCGGAATTGGAAGAAGAGATGCGCCGCTGGATTCAACAATTGGATGCCGACCGCTTTGCGGACCGAGAACTTGCCACGAATCATCTGGTCACTGCCGGTTTGGCAGCCATACGGCTAACCAAAGAGGCGGCTAACGGATCGAGCCTCGAAGTGACAACGCGGGCCGTGTACATTCTTCAGCGATTGGCGCTCGAGGAAAATTCCCACGTTCAGGAGGCTGCCCGCCAGGCATTGATTCAATTGGCCGCGGGTGAAGATTCAACGGCCCAAAGGGGCGCCACCAAATCACTGGCACGGCTGACATCTCTCTGGCAAGAGGCAGCGCTAAACGAGCTGGAACTCCTGGGCGCGGAATTGCATAAGTCTTCAGAACATCAAGGCGTTAACGTTGTGGATGTTGTCGATTGGATCAGGATTGGTCCCCAGTGGCGAGGCGAATTGGACGGTTTGAAGCACCTTGCTTGGTTGGAACATCTGGATCGACTCACCGTCAGTCATCCGGAAGCAAATGACCACTGGCTGATGTCTGTTCTGGCCTTAAAAAACTTAAAACACCTGCATTTGAATCGCACGAAGGTTACGGACGAGGGAATTACCAAGTTACGTACTTTAGAGCAGTTGCACATTTTAAGGATCTGGTTTACTCCAGTCTCGGACAATTGTCTGGACGATCTGGCAGCGCAGCAGCAATTGGAGAAATTGGAGCTTTACGGCACGGCCGTGTCGCGAGAGGGTGTTCAGGGGTTGATTACGGCCCTGCCAGAGGATGTGGTCGATTATAAACGGGGTGGATTATTAGGAGTTGGTTGTGCAAGCCCACCGAGTCGCTGCTTGGTGCAACATGTGGAGCAGGGGACGGCGGCCGACGAGGCCGGCCTGCGCGTCAATGACATCATTCTGAGCTACGACGGCCAGGAAGTCACGGATTTCAATGGCCTCAGGCAACTGATCAGTGCCCATCTACCAGGCCGACAAGTGCAGGTTGTTGTTCAGCGTGGCGAGGAAAAGCTGACGAAACAGGTCACCCTGGGTGCTTGGAAGCAGTCGTTCAGGCCGTGAGCTAGCAGCCGTTTCGAGGTTGGTTACGACCAGGATGGCCGGGTTGCAAGCTAGGGGGAACGGCGGGAACGAGCGGCGCACGTAAAGTCCTGGGCACCTTGGATGAAAAAATCTGGGATGCAGGTGTTGTATCCCTTTCTCAACCCTTGCCCATTTTTCCAGCAATTGTTGAAGAGACTACCTGCGGGCGACGGAAACATTGCGCGGTAGTGGAAACTCGATGGGAGGAATCTGTTTGGCAGCTATTTAGTTGGATTTATCCACGTTCCAGCTGCCGAGACATCGCGTTTTGATCTTAAATAGTCGGCCGAGGCGATTCCTGAAGATCTCTTGTGTCAGGGACTTTAGATCGCTACGATTTTGAGTCCCCCATTTTAGGGTTACAGGATCGAAAGCCATGGGTCTGCCTGTCCTGTGACGACGACCCGATAGCAATTTTGCGATTTGGTTTTTCTGGCGCCTCGTGAGCGATGATTTCGCTTTGCAGACAGGAAATGAAATCCTATGGTTCAGAAGAGGGCGTTGATCACGGGTGTCACAGGCCAGGACGGTTCCTACCTGGCCGAGTTGTTGCTGGAGAAGGGCTACGAGGTGCACGGGATCGTGCGCCAAGAGAGTTCTGGCAATCTGGAGCGAATCAAGCATTTAACCGATCAGCTGGAGCTCCACGACGCCGATCTGATCGATGCTGTTTCTTTGGGCAGACTGCTGAAGCAAGTGAAGCCCGATGAAGTCTACAACCTGGCGGCCCAGAGTTTTGTTCCTGCCAGTTGGAAAGAACCATTGCTGACCGCGGAAGTTACTGGTTTGGGAGTGGTACGAATGTTGGAAGCCATTCGTGAAACGGATCGCTTCATCCGATTTTATCAGGCCAGCACAAGTGAGATGTTTGGTCGGGTTCAAGCTGCTCCGCAGAACGAAGAAACGCCCCTTTGCCCACGCAGTCCCTACGCGGCGGCCAAGGTCTACGGACATTGGATCACGATCAATTACCGGGAAAACTACAACCTGTTCGCCTGTTCCGGAATTCTTTTCAACCACGAGTCTCCCCGGCGAGGGAAGGAGTTTGTAACCAGGAAAATCACGCATGGAGTGGCCAAGATAAAATTGGAAATGGCTGACGAATTACGTTTGGGAAATCTCAAGTCACGGCGCGACTGGGGCTTTGCGGGCGATTATGTGCGAGCCATGTGGTCCATGCTGCAATTGGACCAACCTCAAGATTTCGTGGTCGGGACGGGCCAGACTTACGAAGTCGAACAATTTGTTCAATTAGCTTTTTCTCACGTGGGACTTGACTGGCATGATTACGTCGTGATTGATCCTCGTTTCTTCAGACCGGCCGAAGCGGGAGTGGTTGTTGCCGATGCGACAAAAGCCAAAGGGCAACTGGGTTGGGAACCTGAAGTGGACTTGGAAGAATTGGTGGCGATGATGGTCGATACCGATCTGGCCGAATTGTCAGCCAGCCTGGAAGAAGCGGGTGATTCTCCCCCCGTCATGGCGGCATAAGATCGATGACGAATTCTTCATCGCCGCGTTTTCTGATTACACGTCTCAGTCACATTGGAGATTGCATACAAACCGTACCCATGCTCAGTGCACTGCGGCAGACGTTCCCCAAGGCTTTTATCGCCTGGATCGTTGAACCCCCTGTGGCTTCGTTGCTCGATGGGCATGCGGCTTTGGACGAATTGATCGTCGTTCCCAGAACTTGGTATTCCTCGCCCTCGCGGATGTGGTCGGTGAGGAACGAATTGCGACGCAGGCGGTTTGACTATACGCTGGACCCGCAGGGACTTTCCAAGAGTTCTCTATTGGGATGGCTTTCCGGTGCCAAAAGGCGTATTGGGTTCAAGACGGGTCAAGGACGTGAACTCAGTCCCTGGTTGAATAATTGTTTGATTCAGCGGACAACGGAAAATGTGGTCGACCGATACTTGGAACTGTTACAACCACTTAACATTCACAATCCAAAGGCTGTGTTTGATCTTCCCATCCACGAGACCGCGAGAACATGGGCTGGCAACTTTGTTCGTCAAAAACAACTTGCACCAGCTTTTTATGTGGTGAATGCTGGTGCAAGTTGGTTATCGCGAATGTGGGAACTGGATCGATTCTCCGCGGTGGCACGACACCTGTCTCGCCGTTGGTCACTGCAGGGGGTAGTGGTCTGGGCTGGAGCAGAGGAGCGAAGGCAGGCTGCTGAAATTGTTGCCGGCAGCGATGGTAGTCTGTGCCTGGCACCGGAGACGTCACTTCAACAACTCGGGGGCTTGCTGGAAATGGCGCAGATGTACGTGGGTACCGACACGGGCCCTCTGCATTTGGCAGTCGCCGTTGGCACGAGATGCGTAAGTTTGCACGGCACGACCCGTGGATCCAAGAGCGGACCTTACGGGGAAGGCCATGTTTGTGTGCAATCCTATTACCAGCAAGGTAGCAGCCGAGTTCGACGAACAGCGGACAACTCCGCCATGCGAGCCATTAGTGTTGAAGATGTTTGCCAAGCTTGCGATGTGGTGCTGTCCCGGCACGATCCAATCCGCGAACCAGTCGCTGTCGAAAAATCTTGCCCACCGCGGTCACCTTACCTGCGGAGGACAACCGTCTTAACGTCTCCGTCATGGGGCTGAGTTTCAGCAGAAGGACATGATGGACACGACTTTCCGTTGTGCCAATCGGAAAGACGACTTGCTTTTAATCCTGACCAAGACCCAAACGCTATCGAAAACGTTCGGCGAACTCACCCATGTTATTTCCCAAGCTGGTCAACTGGTTGTTGAACATGTTTTACCTGGGTGTACTGTTTTGCGCATTTCCACGATTAGCCTATCACTATTTTGTGCGGGGAAAATACCGTGGCACCTTGGGAATTCGACTGCTGGGCCTGGTTGCTGTTCGCCACGGATCCAGATGCTGTGCGTGGTTCGAAGCAGCGAGCCTGGGTGAGGTCAAACTGATCGAACCCCTGGTGAGACAGTTTCAACACCAGCATCCAAATTGGGACTGTATTGTCTCGGCTTCAACAAGCAGCGGCTATGTGTTAGCACAGCGTCTCTTTCCGGACCTTTATGTGTTTCCTTTGCCTGTCGATTTCAGCTGGTCGGTGTGCAAGGCTGTCCAGCGCTTGCGACCCCAGTTGTTGGTATTGGCTGATTCCGAGTTCTGCCCGAATCTGGTGCAGCATGTGAAGCGTAAGAAGTGCGCCGTGTTGCTGGTAAACGGCAGGATGAACGAGTGCGACTTCAGGTACTACCGTTGGATACAACCCTGTTTTCGCAGTACCCTGCGGCAATTCGACATGGTCGGAGTGCAGTCATCGGAATACGCTCGTCGCTTCATCCAGTTGGGTGCGGACCCGAAACGCGTTCGAATTGCTGGCTCGATGAAGTATTCCGTGGTCGAGAGCGATCCCCAAAATAAGTTCTCGCAACACCTCCGACGTCTAGCTGATATTCATGAAGACAACATGGTTCTCATGGCCGGCAGCACCTGCCGGGGCGAAGAACGCGTGGTCCTGAGCGCTTTTCAGAGGCTCGCCCCCACCCATCCACGCTTGCGGCTTATTCTGGCACCGCGACATATCGATCGTTGCCCGGCCATCGCCAAAATGTTGCAAAGTTGCGGGATCCGTTGGCAATTGCGTAGCCAACTGGATGTTTCTGGTCCGGATCCCTTGGCGCGAATTCTGCTCGTTGACACAATCGGTGAATTGGGTGCTTGGTGGGGCACCTGTCACATCGCGTGGGTTGGTGGAAGTCTGTGGGGAGGGCGTGGAAAAAACATGATTGAACCGGCTGCATTCGGCGCGGCGGTTGCCTTCGGCCCGGATACAAGTGATTTTCGGAATATCGTGCAACCGATGTTAGCTGCTCGGGCTGCAGTCATTGTCCACAATGAACAGGAACTCGCCAGTTTCATAGAAAGCTGTTTAGACCAGCCCGGATACAGGCAGGAAGCGGGCAGACGAGCTCGTCAATTTGTAGCAGCACGCTCGGGGGCGACGGAGCGAACACTTGCCTTCATTGACCGCTGCATAGCGCATCCACCGGGCGACGCATCTGCAGCCCCCAAATCCCTGCCGTCCAGTGCGCGAGGATTGTTTGCAGAAGCTCCCACGCCGGCCCGCAAACTCATGCAGTCGACGGGTCGCTAGGATCGATCCGAGGACTGCAAGTAGATCGAGAAATGGTTGTCTCTACACCGCGGGACCATATCGCTGAGAAGGGAAGAAGGCAGTCTCCACGGGTTTGCATCGACACACCAGTTTGCCGCTTGACAAGGCGTTCGCTGCGTTTCAGAATTTCATCACGCCCATAGCACCAATTATCCCATGGTCCGGTTCCTAGAGATTCTATTTCATTATGGACCCACTTCGCACATCCATCGCCTTGATACCTCTGGTCGTCTACGCTGTGGCGCTCGGTGTTGTCAACATGAATCGTCGTTCCGTTCTTACCACCGGAACGTTTGACACGATCGCTTTGGGACTGGCGATCACGGGATTCGTAGTAATAGGTCCTTTGGAATTGTTTTATCCAAACAGTTACTTGATGTACTACGGAGTTTTATTTTTCTTCGACATCGGTCACTGGGTCGGCATCGGAGTCTGGATTCTGCTCATCATGTTCTATTGGTTCATCGTGACCTGGATTGCGCTATCCAGAAGGCCCAGGCTGGTGATATATAACCTGGATGCCAGGCATTTGCACCGATTGCTCGAGCAGTTGCTGTGGGGCATGGATGCAGGAGTGCGTTGGGCTGGGGAAACAGCAGTGTTACCGAACCTGGGAATTCATTTCACCATCGAAGCGAACAGCCGGCTACGTTGCATCCAACTTGTCTCCGCCGGTCCATGCCAAGACCCACTGGGTTGGAAACTCCTCCGGGAAACACTCCGAAATTCACTGAAGCAGGAGCGATCCCCGTTGAACCCATTGGCATTTGGCTACTTCCTGGTTGCGTTGGGCATGTTGCTTCTGATCTTTAGGGAGCTTCTCGGAAATCAGCAGCAGCTGCATCAATCGCTGCTGGACCTGCTGCGTATGTAACTGCTCGGCATGAGAGGTTTTGTTGCCGGGCCCCTCCACAACGGCCACCGGAGAACCGATTGGAGATCCTAACGGTCCCGTTTCATTCAGGTGCTTCTCTCTGCAATGCTTCTCTTGCCTGCTGTACAATCGCTTTTGCCCAGGACTTATCCGTGTAGAGCGTGATGATTCCCTTCCAGATGGCACGTGCTTGCTCGGGATCGGTCTCGGCGAGCTGTTGGGCCACCAGCAATCGTTCCTCCAGTGTTTGCCGGTGACTTTTGCTGTAGGCATCCAGTTGATTGTGCAGCGCACGGATTTCAAGTTCGACAAGTTCCAGGCACCGGTTCAAGTTCTCATCGGAATCTGTCTGTGAATCGTATAAATCAAGTAAGGCTTCGAGACGAATCAATTTCTCTTCGGGATCCGTCATTTGCAGTAATTCCCAATAGGCTTGTTCGACTGACGAGAGTGAGTTGGAAAGCAACCTTTTTTTTGTCCTGATTTCAAAGCCGTTGCGTTGCCGCTGCAGATTAATACGCAGGAGCAATGTGCCGATTGCTTGCGAGCGTTTGTCCTCCGGAAAATGTTCGACGAACTGTCTCAACAAGTCCTCGGACTGCAGCAGCAGCAGGCTGTTGTTCGTGCTAACGACCGGTTCAATCTGGGCGTACAACCGATCGGCGTCGAGTGCGGGGACCGGAAGAGAAACATACCAGACGCTCGCTGCGGCAATGGTAAAGAGCCCAATCGCGATGAGGACCTTCATCCACAGCGGTTTCCCGTCGGTGTCTTGGCTGCTGTAGGTCGGGCGGTGGCCTAGTTCCTGTTCATCGACAGTGGTGAAATGACTGTCGACCGGTTGCGTTGCCTGCCTCTCTGTAACTGGTTGAATTTCCTTGACGGCTCCAGGAACCGTATTGGCTTGTGTTGGCACATCTGAATCTAGCAAGGCAGTGGCATCGATTTCCGTATCCACGCTGGGACCAGGGTCCAGTTTTTTTTGGGGGACCGACTGGGATGATTCCAGCACTTCTTCTTGGGGAGTCAAAGAGAGAGCGTGTTCCGTGGCCTGCAATACGTTGGACAGGGCGAGGGCTGTAGGAATCCGTTTCCGGGGATCTTTTTCCAGAAGTTGGATGATGATTTTTTCCAGGGCTGCCGGAACCTCGGGATTCCGATTGCGTACCGGTTTGGGTTCGGCATAGCGCAACAGGTGTAAGACCTCACCCATCGATTTACCTTGAAAAGGTGGTCTTCCCGTGAGCAGTGCGTAGAGCACGCTTCCCAGACTGTAGAGGTCGGATCGAGGGGTTACGGGGCGGCCTTCTGCCTGTTCGGGGGCCATGTAGTCGGCGGTACCCAGCACGCCACCAAGTGCTGTCATTTGCGTATGGCCGAATAATTTGGCGATTCCAAAATCGGTCAGTTTGATTTGCTCGTCTTGAGTCAACAACAAGTTCGCGGGTTTCAGGTCCCGATGGATAACACCGCAATCATGTGCGTGCTTCAAAGCACGGCATACCTCCACGCCGATCCGCAGGGTTTCACGCCACTCCAACCGGCGCCCGTTTTGCAATTCTTCTTCGAGGCTGGTCCCTTCCACCAACTCCATGGCGAAGAACACATGACCATCCTGTTCACCGTACCCGTATAGCTGAACGATATTGGGATGTTTGAGCGCACGAAGTGTTTCGATTTCAGCGTCAAAACGCTCTCGAAACGCTTCGTCAGCTGCCAGCAGAGATGACAGCACCTTGACGGCCGCGGGTTCGCCGGTGTCCCCGTTCACTCCACGATAAACCGTACCCATTCCGCCTCGTCCAATGGGATTTTTGATTTGGTACGGTCCCAGCTTTTCTATCGACATGATTCGCGTGAGAAGGTTTTCAAGAGGAGGTGGCGAAGGGGGCATCCCGGGTAAGTGTCAGTGGCTTGTCATCAACAGTAGTTCATGCTGTTATATCAACTCCGTTGACTCAAATCTGATTCCAAGCGGCTTTCGAATGTTGCGCAACAAGGTTTGAAAAAGACGGTCTGACCGAATGAAGAAGCTGCTTAATCACACAATGAACTGGCGTTGACCGGTTCCTGTCCACATCACTTAGATGCGACCGTTTCGAAGGAAGGAAAATCGTCCTGCTCCTCCTTGACCTGCAGATAGATTTCATCCAATTCTGTGTGATCCACATCACGCCGCAAAAGAAGGTAAATTGCTGACAAAGAGGACCAGAAAAAACTGAAAGTGAAGGCTAATGCAACTGCTCGGACCAGCTGGATCCAAAAACTGATGATCGTAGATCCCACCAGCAGCCACTGGGAGTCAAGTGAATTATCGGGTCCGTTGCCGCGAAGTAACTCGACACGGTCCTGTCCGGCCACGCAGGAAATGACCTTGGAGCAGAACGCAATCATGCCTTCTGAAAAATAATATACGAAACACCAGCCCAGCGATCCCAAAATCGCCGTGATTGCGATATAGAACAGGTAGTGCAGCGGGCGTTGAAACGTGTAGCTGTAGGATCGGCTAATCGCGTCAAATGCATCTGTCCCCTCGGTGCTGATTGCACCCCACATCAGTGGCCACCCCAAGTACAATCCTAACAACACGATCATCGCAATCATTACGATCAACAGACTGGGTCCCCACAGGATTCCGGCCAGCCACAATGAGGCATTCCAGCGGGAAAGCAGGCCCGTGCTAAACATCACCAAGAGGGCCATGGCGGTCACCAGCAGCATCGGCAAAAACGGTGCTGCAAAGTAGGAACCGAGTTTACTTGTGGCGTGATTCAACACCTCCCGAAAGGAAGGCCGCTCTTCTGCTGACAACTGGAGCGCCGCCGAACGTGTGATCGCACCTCCAAAGAACGACCATACCAGCATCGTCCACAAGCCACCGATCAAAAAGTAGGTAAAGCGAGATAAGGTTTGTTCTTGTTCCACCAGTAAGTGACGAAACGGCAGATTTAGACGTTGCCAAACACCCAGTACCGGGCCATGGCTGACAACCCGAAAGACGGCTTGATAGAAATCATTACCTTCTTCAGGCGACCGAGGCGAATACGGAGGAATCGTCACTGCCTGAGCGGACGGCCAACTAGCCAGCTCGTTGATGATTTGACCGGCATCGTTATCGCCCGCCGCATTCTTGAAATTCCCGCTATCGACCTCAAACAACAGTTGGCCACATAACCACCAGCCTACTGGAGTCAAGAGCACTGCCGCCGTAGCGAGGGACAGCAACTGAAAACTAACGGCCAGCCGGAAGGTCCGGAAAAGGATGAGCCAGGGACAGAAATCCCGCCACGAAATCGACTGCATCACGACATGTTGTTCCGGCATCAGAAATTCTCCCTGCTTGCTTCGTTTTGATGGTTTAGGAACAACTCCAAGAATAAATATTTCTTGTCGGCAGTTTCTTTTGCTGACAAGTTGTCATTCCGAGACTACCTCAGGATGACAGGTATTACGATGCGCTCAAGCCATCCACTGACAAATTTAATCCGCGGCCGACCCGCTCTTTCCCAGTGCAGCCAGCGCAGCTTCCAGTGACATCGCTTGTTGCTGCAACTGAAGCAAGCTGCTGCGTTCTCGATCAACAATATCGGCTGGTGCACGATCAACGAAATTCGCGTTGGATAGTTTTTGTTCTTTTCCAGAAATCTGCTTGTGAACCCTTTCGAGTTCCTTCTTGAGCCGGGCCATTTCTGCCTCGACATCGATCAAACCAGCCAGGTCCACGAAAATTTCCATGTCAGCCAGCTTGACCTGAGCACAGCTTGGTGAAGGTTCTACCTGTATGCCCCAAGCCGTAGCAGTCGCAAACTCCAGGGATTCAAAGTAAGCCGTTAGGGGTTGCAACAATTCGACCGTTTCTGCATTGCATCGGACAGAAAACTTAATCGATTTACGCTTGGAAATGTTCTGATCTGAACGGATTCGTCGAAGAGCTCGAAGGACATCCTTGAATCGCTCGAAGCGCTGTTCGGTTTTCTCATCCTGCCATTGGGGCAGTACGCTTGGCCAGGAAGCGGCCATCAGGCATGTTGACGGTTCGTCTGTTGTGTCGAGACCTCGTCGGGGAGCGGCTTGCCCCAGGAGTTGCCAGATTTCTTCCGTTACAAAGGGTATCATGGGATGCAGTAGGCGCAAAAGCGTGTCCAGCGAATGAGCCAGAACGCGCTGGGCCGTGGTTTGACCGTCGTTGGCTGACAACCGGACCTTGGCCATTTCAATGTAATAGTCGCAAAAGTCATCCCAGGCGAAACCGTAGAGCATGCGTGCGGCTTCGGAGTAGTGGTATCCTTCCAATGCCTCAGTGACTTGTCGCGTCACTGTGCTCAAGCGACTCAGAATCCAGCGATCTTCAATCTTCAATTGATCGTGGTCGATCGGCCCGTCGGTGTAGCCGCTCAGGTTCATGAGCGAGAATCGAGACGCATTCCACAGTTTATTACAGAATTTGCGGGCCAAATCGAATCGTTCGCTCACGGCTGCACCACGTGGCAATGCCCGGTCTTCCTCTGTTCGTGCCCATTGGGTTGAAAAATCTTCTCCACATTTTTTGCAGGTCACGCGCGGCAGGTTACGGTTTTCTTTGGTTTGGTCGATCAGTACCAGGCAATGAGGGCATTCAAATTGGACTGGCATCCGTACATCCTGCAACTCAGTCGTCAAATAGGTTAGTGCGAAGCGCAAGGCGTCGGGTCCAAATTTTTCAATAACATCCAGTGGATCGACGCCATTCCCTTTCGATTTGGACATGGTCTCGCCATATCCATCCAGAATCTTGGGATGAATGAAGACGTCGTGGAAAGGAACCTCTCCCATGTTATTCAGTCCAGTCAGCACCATGCGGGCGACCCATAAAGTGATGATATCACGACTCGTGATCAGAACGTTGGTTGGATAGTAGTAGTCCAAATCAGGAGTCTTTTCAGGCCATCCTAGTGTCGAGTGCGGCCATAGGGCCGAGCTAAACCAGGTATCCAAAACGTCTTCCTCGCGTTGGAATCCAAGCTGCTCCATCCGTAACTCGGCCGAACTGTTTTCTTCGGCAATGCAAACGTGAATCGTCGCCGCTCCGTTTTCAGTGGGATCCGTTTCTAACCGATAGCAAGCGGTGCCCGCCAATACGGCCGGGTCTTGGGAAATGACGGCCGTCAGTTTCTGCTGCGAGGCTTCATCTGAACAGTGCAGCGACCAAATGGGAATTTGATGTCCCCACCAAAGCTGACGGCTGACGGGCCAATCCCGTTTCTCACCGAGCCAGTCGAGATAACCTTTCGAATAGCGCGAGGGTAAAATTCGGACGCGACCCCCTTCGACGGCATCGATCGCAGATTGCGCCAGTTCATCCATCGCTACAAACCACTGATCTGCCAGGTAGGGCTCAATGGGTGTTTTGCTTCTGTCGGAATGGGCCAGATCGATTTCACGATCCTCGATTTCTCCGACCAGCCCCCGCTTGTCGAGGTCTTTCACAATCAGCTGCCGGGCGGCCGCCATGACCTGCCCCTGGTACCTGCCGGCGTTTTCATTCAGCGTCCCGTCGGGATTAAGGATATTCACCATGGGCAGACCGCAACGCAGTCCGACTTCATAGTCGTTGGGGTCGTGGGCAGGGGTGATTTTTACGCAACCGCTACCCATTTCAGGCTTGGCCCAGCGATCGGTAATCAGCGGGATGGGTCGTTCCTGCAGAGGCAGAAGAACCTGTCGCCCGTCGAGCGCCATGTCGCGAAGCTGTTCCAGTTGTGGCAGCTTTTCTTGGCGTTGTGTGCGAACGTTTTCCAATTGAATTTCGATCGCCTCGCGGTCCTTGGCGGGCGCCGCTGCCAATTTCACCCCCAGTTCTTTCTCGACGGTGTCCAAAGCGGTTGCGGGATCCGGATGGACTGCCAACGCAGTATCTCCCAGCATGGTTTCGGGACGAGTCGTAGCGACCGTGACTCGAGCAGGTTCTCCAGGCTGAGGATCAATGACCGGGTAGTGTATGTGCCAGAAATGTCCCTGGGTCGTATCGTGAAAGACTTCGTCGTCGCTGACCGCGGTTTGCAGGAAAGTATCCCAATTAACCAATCGTTTACCCCGATAGATCAGTTTTTTTGAGAACAGGTCGTAGAAGGTGTGACGCACGGCCCCGGCACAAACATCGTCTAAAGTGAACCGAGTCCGCTGCCAGTCACAACTGCATCCCATCTGTTGGAGTTGCTGGATGATACGTGTTTCATACTGGTCCTTCCACGCCCAAATCCGTCGCACCAACTCTTCCCGACCCAGGTCATGCCGTGACTGGCCTTCTTCTTCCAGCAATCGTCTTTCCACTACTGCTTGGGTGGCTATGCCCGCGTGATCGGTACCGGGTATCCAGAGGGCATTGTAACCCTGCATCCGTTTGAGACGGATGATGACATCCTGCAAAGTGTTATTCAGGGCATGGCCCAGGTGCAGTGCACCAGTCACATTTGGGGGTGGGATAACAATCGTAAATGGCTGACGATCAGCATCTACCTCGCTGTGGAACAAGCCGCGATCTTTCCACAACGCGTAGATTCGTTGTTGCGCTTGTTCGTAATCGAAGCGGTTGGGAATCGTGTCAGCAGAGAAAGCAGTTGACATGTTTCAGTCTTTATCCGTCTCATCTTTAAATAATTTGTATTCGATCGCATCGACCAGCGCGATCCAGCTCGCCTCAATAATATTTTCACTGACACCAATGGTACCCCACACGTCGTGGTCATCGGCGCTCTCAATCATAACGCGAATCCGTGCTGCCGTACCCGCTTCGAAATTGACGACACGAACTTTGTAGTCCACCAGGCGCATTGCGGCGAGGTGCGGAAAGACCTCATTTAGCGCTTTTCGCAGAGCGGCGTCTAGAGCATTCACTGGCCCGTCCCCCTCCGCAACTTCGTGTAATACCCGGTTCCCCACCTGCAATTTGACCGTTGCTTCAGTGATCAGTTGGTCGTTTTCGTTTTCGACGTCCACATGATACTTGAGGCGTTCAAAGTGGGGCGAGAAGGTCCCGGCGCATTTTTTGACCAAAAGATCAAAAGATGCTTCAGCAGCTTCAAATTGATATCCGTTGTTTTCCAGCTCCACCACGTTGGCCAGGATCTGATCCATCAGCTTCTTGTCGTGTTGGATGTTATGTTTTGTCGTCAGGGCTACGATGTTCGAACGGCCGGATAGTTCACTCAGCAGGACTCTTCTCTCGTTACCGATCTGGCCGGGATCCACATGTTCATAACTCGAGACGGCTCGCGCGACGGCATGTGCATGCATGCCTCCTTTATGAGCGAAAGCACTCTGGCCCACAAAGGGTTGGCTGTTTCGTAAGAGCAGGTTCGCAACTTCGTAAACAAATCGAGATAATTCGGTAAGTCTTTCCAGGCTGCGCCCCCCCAGAACGCGGTAGTCGTTCTTCTTCAAAGCCAGATTGGGAATGACTGAAATCAAGTCGGCGTTTCCGCACCGTTCACCAAATCCGTTGACAGTTCCCTGGACTTGTATCGCTCCGGCATCGACGGCGGCCAAACTGTTTGCGACGGCAAGTTCACAGTCATTGTGGCAATGAATACCGACCGGCACCGAATATTTCGCCAGGAATTTTTGCGCGGCGAGCACGTACCGGGAAATTTCTTCCGGCATGCTACCACCATTGGTGTCACACAACACAACCAACTGGGCTCCCGCTTCGGCCGCTGCGCAAATGGTGCGCGCGGCGTAGTCAGGATTATTTTTCCAACCGTCAAAGAAATGCTCGGCGTCGTAGATGACTTCATGACCCGAATTGCACAAGAAGCCGATGGTGTCGCGGATCATGTCGAGATTTTCCTCGACGGAGACGCGCAGTATGTCGGTCACGTGAAAATCCCAGGTTTTTCCAACGATAGTAATCACCGCCGCCTGAGACGCGACCAAGGCCTGCATCCCGGGATCCTTTTCGGCCTGTAGACCCCGACGTCGAGTCATTCCAAAAGCGCAGACCTTGATGTGTTTCAGATTTAATTTTCGGACCTTACGGAAATATTCAGCGTCCTTTTCATTCGAAAGTGGATATCCACCTTCCACAAAATCGAAGCCCATGTCATCGAGTCGTTCTGTAATTAACAGCTTGTCCTGCAATGACAGATTGATTCCTTCGCCCTGGGTCCCATCGCGGAGCGTGGTATCATAAATTTGAATCGATTGCATTCGATTGCCTTGATCTGTACGTCGGTTGGGAAGAAATGGCTGTGCAAAGTGGGGCTAATAAACGAAGATTCCGTGGAACGGTGGGAAAGCGGGCATGCGAGGCTTGGAGTCCGTGGTTTGTATTTTTGAAGTTGAGCATGTGATTCTGGTTGACAGATCCCATGACAACAAAAAAGCCCTGAAACCCGCCAGTCCTCAGGGCTTGATGGTTTGATCCACGGGTCGATTGCCTCAAAGGTCGCATCCACTTGACACCAATCGTCGCGCCCTGAATACCGACCTACCCCCGGCGAGGCGTCCATGGCAATCGTGGAAGAGTTTCGCCCAAGAAAAGTCATCGCCGTCCAGGGCCAAAGTCAACACAACGCTACTAAAAACATAATTTTTAGCTTGAATCTTGTCAACTCGTACTTCCTGTTGGTGTCAGCCGATCCCAAGCAGCCGAATGGCAGGTCCTCAACAAACAGCGGCCCCGGGGTCTGGACAATCGCCGGATACTTGAGGGAGCGGGTAGAGAACCTGGCTACCAAAAACAGAAGACTCAAATGATAGGGGATGTTTTTGGTGAACGAAAAAGCCCACCAGTCATTGGGACTGGTGGGCTGAAGTTTTTTCGGTAGGCAAAGCTAACGATTAATACATGTCGTAATCGCCACCGTGACCCTTCTTGCCCTTGTCATCCTTGGGCTTTTCCGCAATGAGGGCATCGCTGGTCAGCAGCAAGGTTGCGACGCTGGCGGCGTTGACCAGAGCTGTTCGGGTGACCTTGGTGGGGTCGATCACTCCGGCTTCCACGATATCCTCATATTTGTCGATGAGAGCGTTATAGCCAAAATTCCCCTTACCATCGAGGACTTTTTCGCAGACGATCCCACCATCCTGGCCAGCGTTCTCCGCAATCCAGGTGAGGGGCGATCGGCAGGCACGAATCACAATGTTGTAGCCGACTACTTCGTCGTGCGTCATATTCTCGTTCACTTTCACTGAGGAAGAAGCCCGCAGCAGAGCGACCCCGCCGCCCGGTAGAATACCTTCCTCAACGGCGGCACGCGTCGCATGCAGAGCATCTTCGACACGCGCTTTCTTTTCCTTCATTTCGCTCTCGGTTGCTGCGCCGACATTTACTTTGGCAACCCCGCCCGACAATTTTGCCAAGCGCTCTTCCAGCTTCTCCCGATCATAGTCACTGGTCGAGTTGTCGATTTCGCGACGAATCTGATCGATTCGAGCCTTGATGTCACCCGTTTTTCCAGCCCCTTGGATCAGGGTGGTATTATCTTTGTCGACAATTACTTTCTTGGCACGGCCCAAATCGCTGATGGGCAAGTTCTCCAGTTTCAGACCGAGCGCTTCAAAGACCGGCGTTCCACCACAGAGAGTTGCAATATCTTCCAGCATCGCTTTGCGGCGATCACCATAACCGGGTGCTTTCACAGCACACACGTTGAAGGTGCCCCGCAGCCGATTGATGACAAGCGTTGCCAAAGCCTCTCCTTCCACGTCTTCGGCAATGATCAACAATGGCTTTTCCTGCTGCACGATGGCTTCCAGCACTGGAACCATGTCCTTGACGTTGGTGATCTTCTTTTCGAGCACCAGGACGTAAGCATCTTCGAGAACGCATTCCATGGTATTCGGGTCGGTGACAAAGTAAGGCGATAGATAACCACGATCAAACTGCATTCCCTCAACCCACTCGGTCTCGGTCGCCAGACTCTTGCCCTCGTCGACCGTGATCACGCCATCCTTGCCGACTTTGTCCATGGCATCCGAGAGAATCTTGCCGATTTCTGCATCGTTATTTGCAGCGATGCTCCCGACACTGGCCATCTCCTGCTTGGTTTTAATCTTGATCGACATTTTGCCGAGCTTTTTGGAGAGGTCTTCGACAGCTTGTTCAATGCCCTGCTTCATCTGGACAGGGTTGACGCCGGACACGACCGCCCGCAAACCCTCGTTGAATATCGCCTCGGCCAGCAAGGTGGCAGTGGTCGTACCGTCGCCAGCCACATCGCTCGTCTTACTCGCCACTTCACGCACCATTTGTGCGCCCATGTTTTCGTAGACATCTTCCAAGTCAATCTCTTTTGCGACGGTCACGCCATCTTTGGTGACCGTGGGCGATCCGAAACTCTTCTGTAGAATGACGTTGCGTCCCTTGGGGCCGAGAGTCACTTTAACGGCCTTGGACAATTTGCCCACACCGCGTCGAATTGCCTCTCGGGCCTCCTGGTCAAAAGCAATCATTTTCGCCATGAGTAAATATCTCCTCGTGATAATCGTAAGTTATGTCAGCGTGTATGGCTCGAAAATCTACTGTTCGATCAACCGATACACCTTTGAGGTTACTTGATTCAAATTTGGTTTATTCGATTACTGCCAGGATGTTATCCTCGCCCATCAGTATGTATTCTTCTTCGCCCAGTTGGATAGATTCACCAGAGTAACTGCTGAAAAGAACACGGTCGCCAGCTTTCACCTGCATTTCACCCCGGGAACCGTCATCCAGCAATCTGCCGTCGCCCACACTGACTACACGGCCACGCGCAGGTTTGTCCTGAGCCGAGTCGGGTAACACGATACCCCCAGCTGTGGTATCTTCCGACTCGTCCCGTCGAATCACCACGCGATCGCCGAGCGGCTGAATGGTAACGCCCGCCGAGGGCCTCTTTTTTGTAGCAGTTGCCATGTTTGAATCCCCTCCGAAAACGAATTCTGTGTTAGAAGTTCTTTATAAGATTTGAGCGACGGTTGCCGCGTACTCCGACCTACGGGCTGGCTGCCAAAATACGCAGAGTTACCCTGGACAAGGCAAAATATATGCAATCGGCGCGCCAAACGGTCCGCCAGGGCTCCGGCGGACCACAATCATGGCCTAAATTCGGCCTTAAACATCGCCGCAGGCACACAATCCAGGTTCACCGAGGAGCCGGGACCCATCGTGGGGGCCGGCGATCTGCCATTTTGACAGCCAGTCGCAATTGAGAAAAACGGGCTATCCGTTCACAATAAGAAGGTATGTCCATCAAGATTCGCTGCCGCTGCGGTCAAGTTCTTACCGCGAAGGATGAACTGGCCGGAAAACAAGCCAAATGTCCCAAATGCCAGGCTGTGCTGACCTTGCCTCCTGGCAATCCTCAGCCAGCGACTGTAGCAGGAGGTCTGGCTGACCTGTTGGAAGAGGAGGGCATTGTCACCCAGGAACAATCTGAACACGGTTGTCCTGAATGTGGCGCCGAACTTCTCGAAACTAGCGTCATTTGTGTCAACTGTGGCTACAGTCGGTTGACGGGGGGCAAGCTCAAGACCGAGGGTCTTTCCAGGGACGAGGAAAAGCTGCACCCAACTTTGCGCAAGGCGATGAACCAGGTCAGTCACGAGAAAGGGGAAAGAGTGGCCGAAGGGGGTGAGGGTGTGACTTCCTGGCTGGTCGGACTGCTCCTGTTTGGATTCGCCTTACTGGTACTTCTGATGGCTATTTACACATCCAGGTTGAGCGGGATTTCGGAACTAGCAGAGGCCAAGAAACAACTTAAAGAACAACTGGGCCGCGATCCGACCGACAAGCAGTTGGCCGAACATTTGGGGATCACCGTCGAGGAGTTGAAAGAGGGCAACATAGTCGATGGGCCTTCCGGGCTAAAAATCGCCAAAGGGGCACTCCTGGCCATTACCACAACCCTCGTTTGCGTGACTTGGCTCTGGCTGCTGGTCATCGCTTTTAAGGAAGCCGTCATCCATGGGGTCGCGAGTCTGATCACCGGTGGACTCTACCAAGTCTATTACGTGATCACGCGCTGGGAGAAATGCAAGCCACCATTTTTGATTTTCTTCGTTTGTATCTTGCTGTTTTTTGCGACCATGTGCATCTAGGTTTTTCGTGCTGGGGACTTCTTCCGACCGCCGCTTCAGGTAAATGTTCAGCTAAATTTTTAAAAGAAGGGACTGGTTCAGCAACACACCCTTCCGCAGAGGCCGTATAATTGCTGGGTCTCGGTGGGAACATTTTCCCGTTGCCTGTCGATTGGATTTCGTCCACTAACGGGACCCGCCGAAGCGCCGCCATGAAACGCCCGCCGGAACCGAATTCCTGTCTGGTTAAAGGAGAGAGGATATGAGCCGCGACGACGCTTTGTCGACGCTGAAAACTCAAGTCAAGCGCGCCCACCGTCAATTGCTGCTGCAACGTTTTGTAGCCGGCTTGGGCTGGTCGCTGTTTGCCAGCCTGCTGTTTGGTGTGCTGGCGGTGGCCATTCCCAAATTCTGGGCTGTGAGTGTCGACGCCCGATTTTGGTATTGGGGTTGGTTGCTTGGCACTTCCCTGGTGGGGACGCTGATCGCGGGCGCTTGGGCTTACCGCACCCGGTTGAGCCCCGTTCAGGCGGCGATTGAAGTTGACCAGCGATTTCAGTTGAAGGAACGTGTCTCGAGTTCATTGGCCATGGATGATCAGGACCTGGAAGGAGAAGCTGGAAGAGCCTTGCTGGCAGATGCTGTAAGACGTCTTGACCGGGTGGACGTCTCGACTGCCTTTCCCGTCAAGTTCGACTGGCGGTCCGCCCTGCCGCTGGTTCCCGCCATCATCGCCCTCCTCCTGGTCTTTTTGCCAGACGCGCAGCAGACGAAAGAGGTTCAGGCCAAAATGAATAATATCGCGGTCAAGAAGCAGATCCGGCGAACAACGGGGGACTTAAAGAAGAAAATTATCGAGCGAAAAAAAAGGGCGGAGAAACTGGGAATGAAGGAAGCCCAACGCGTCTTCAATAAGTTGGAGCAAGGCCTGGAAGACCTTCGTCAACTTGAAGACACCAGCCGCCGCACCGCGTTACGAAAAATGAATGATCTGAGCACGGAAATGCAAGAACGACGCAACGCATTGGGTGGTGCTGAAGAATTGAAAAAACAATTTAGCCAACTCAAAAGTCTTAAGTCAGGACCCGCCGACAGCCTGGCCAAAGACTTGAAGCGCGGTAACTACAGTAAGGCGGCCAAGTCAGTCCAGAATCTCAGGAAGAAACTGGAACAGAGAGATGTGAGTCTGGAGGATCAAAACAAGTTGGCCGAACAGTTGCAACAAATGGGCCGGAAGCTGCAGCAAATGGCAAACGCGCATCGACAAGCCACCGGTCAAATTCGCCAGCAAATCAAGCAAGCCAGAGAACGGGGCGATCTCGATCGGGTGCAAAAGCTGCAACAGAAAATGGATCGGTTGAATCAACAAAATCAACAGATGCAGCAACTGCAACAAATGGCTCAAAAAATGACCCAATGTGCCCAGTGCATGGGGCAAGGCCAGCAAGCGGGAAAGAAGGCCCCGGGAGAATCGGCTCGCCAAATGGCCCTGGCTCAGTTGGATCAGCTGTCCGGCCAGCTACAGCAGTTACAAACCGCGTCCGATGAACGGCAAATGTTGGACGAAGCGCTCGATCAGATTGCCAGGTCGAAGGATGCGATGAACTGCAAAAGCTGTGGTGGTGCTGGCTGTGCGGCTTGTGCCGCAGATACGAATCTCGCCGGGCAGGGACAGGCTCAAAGTTTGGGCCAGGGCCAGGGACAAGGTTTGGGCCAGGGACAAGGTCAAGGTTTGGGCCAGGGACAAGGTTTGGGCCAGGGACAAGGTTTGGGTCCGCGCCCGGAAGAAGAAACCAACACCGGTTTCTACGACTCGAAGGTGCAAGCCGGGCCGCTGGGCGGCAAAGCGGTCGCTGTCGGAGAAGTGTCAGGACCCAACAGGGCGGGCGACACAAAAATAGAAATCAAAAAACAGTTTGAATCCTTTAAGAGCAAGCAGGGCGATCCGCTCATCGGAAAGCGATTGCCGAAAGCTCACCGCGAACATGTGCGCGAGTACATCAGCTCGTTCCAGGGATCCGAATGAGCACCTCATGCGGGCCGGTTCCTTTAGGCCGTTGCCGGGCAGTCGTCATTCGGAATCGACGCGATGTGACGGAGTTTTGAAAAGGGGACAGGCGAGGTATTTTCTGAAACCCCACTCTTCAGGCACTTGGAGTCAGGTCCAACATCGAATGCTGTTTCGATTGCCACAACGTAACGACTAGTCTTTTACCCGTTTGGGGATGGTAAACGAGTAAATCACCACAACCGCACCTGCTGAAAACAGGCTCCAGGGTGTCCAGTCAGGTGGTGAATAGGTTTTACCGTCGCTGACCTCGGTATCCGTGAGGATTGCCATGGTCCCGATTGCACTTCCTGCTTTTGGTGCGTGGTGCAATACGACCCGGTCCACCAGCATGAACTCTCCTCCCAGGATGAGCAAACAAACACCAATCGCGAGGAAAAATGCGCGCCACATACCCACCATCCTTTTTGAGTTAGTCAAGTCGATTGGTCACGAGTCCGCCTTACCCTTATCGACTTCCAGACTCCAAAAGCTGCAGTATGCCGCCCCGAGATTGATTTATTTGGTGCTGATTGAATCGATTATGCCGGACGTGTCGACACTCGAATTGTCGACTCGGTTTTAAGAGTTCCAACAGGGGTCGGTACCTTTTCAGAACGCTCCGCCCTCAGGAGTGACACAGACAGTCAAACGGAGTCTGTCCACGGATTCCCCCAATCTTGCCAGTTGGCCAAATAAGTCTGGTAAGCTTTGACTTTCTCAGCTTCTCCTGTCAGCCAATCTTTGACTTCCATGACAATCTCCTGTTCCCGCTCCAAAGTAATCTTGCCAGCCAAGACGCGCGATCGAAGGAAAATGAAATACGTGTCCAGCACGTCACAACGACAGTAATCGTTGATTTCAACTAATCGCCCTTCCTCGTACATGTCCTGAACCATGTCGCCATGAACAGCCATTTTTCCCGGCTTTCCGAGGATGTTGGCCGCCAGATTTAAACCACCATTGAAGCGAGCAGCTCCGAAATTGGTCAGCATTTCTTGGAGGTCCAAGTGCGCGGTCGCGTTGTACCGATTGCGAGGTGATTCGTACGGCCTGGCACCTTCTGCAATCCAGGCTGGAATACCAACTCCGTAACGAAAGGCAGCTAATTCGAGCAGCGGTATGTCGAAGGTGCGACCATTAAAACTGACCAGGGTTGGTTGCTGATAGGCTTCCCAGCCGCGCCAGAAGTCTTTGGTGATTGCATGCGGACGAAAATGGGGTGCATCAAGCACAACGAGTTCCCTGAGACAATAGTCAGCAGCTACTTTTCCAACCGCGATGGAAATAGGCACTTGATAGGTATAAGGGATAAAGTCGCTATTGGTTTGCTTCAACCGCTCCTCTCGAAAACGGGCGACTGCCTCGGCGGGGTCAAGTTGCTCGTCCGGATAACGCAATCTAGAAACCAGCGCGCCGTCTGCAACGCTTTCGATATCAAACACAAAATAACGGGCAGCCGGTGTGGACATCATCAGGCCTCAGAGACATTGCCTACGGCAGAAACGTCGGCCAACGTACCACATTCTCGTTACCGGCAGAATCAGCCGCACAGGGAGGGTACGCTCACGGTTTCCAGAAATGATCATCCGCCGGGGCACCGGGGTTTTTGCGCGCGATTCGGCGGAAACGGATGTGGGACACCTCATGTGGCTGAAAAAGCGGAACACCAGGGAATAGAAGATCGACTCGAGTTTTGCAAAACCTGGAGCGTTTCAGCCCTGAAGCCGGCCCGGATGGCCAAAAAGGCTTCTCTTTAGTGTGCGACTTGCTCGCCAGGCGGAAAATTCCTCTCCCGGCAAAAAAAGAGGCGACTCGTCCAAGAGAAAGAGTCACCTTCTTCGGTTGCGAAAAACTGCACTACAGGGTGGTTTGTCAGGAGACCGGCTTGACTGAGACGTGGTTCATGACCCTGGCGTCCCGCATCATCCTGTTTCTATTCTTGTCTGCGCCTCATCCTGAAGCGGCGTGTACTTGCTCGGATAAAACAGCTCGCCTATCGCGCGAAAAAGCCGTAGATCTTCGTTGCCGGTTCCTGTCTCCTGAAAGAGGGTGGCAAGTTTGGACAAGTGCCTTTCACCATCTATCCAGCGCACGGCCATGATCTTGCTGCAGTCATCCAGCAGTTGATAAACCCGAGCACGAGTGACTCCCATTTTGCGGGATTGCATGCGGACGCTGCGTGGAGCTGTGTCAATTCCAAGTCGATCGGCCGCAAGTTGAGCTACGGTGGGTCCCGCATCGGTTTCGATTTGCGCGAGCATCGGTTGGGCCAAACGCTTGTTCACCTCGTCACGTGCAGGAATCACCCGGCATTCCAATACCGAGGCAATCCAATCTTCGATGGGTGGAATAAATTTTGGGACCAGCCGCACATCCAAGTGCTGTTGGTCGGCTGAAGTGATGAGCTCGTGAACCAGATAAAATACTTCCAACACGACCCGCACTCGTTTTTCGCCGTGTGTTTTGAGTTGCCGAATTTCGGTTACCGAGTAGTTTACGTATTCACTCAGCGGTGTATTCCAAATGACGGTCGGTAAGGCTTGCAAGGTGGGAGCTAAGCGGCCGAGTTTTTCGTCGCCGACTCCATTGGTACAAACCGTTTCCCGCCATTGAGACCAGAGGACTTCTGAAACCAGTGAAGGATCGAAATTCCTCGTTTTGATCAGTTGACCATCACCTTCTGCCTCGCCCGCATCGGAGAAATTATCAATTCCGAACGGAACGGCGGGCGGTTCGTCGCGAGTGGCTCTGTGCAACAGCTTGACCAGTGAACTGATCTTTTTCTGACCGATACCGGCTGTTGAGGCCAATTCTGTGTATGGGGTTTCAAGCAGGTTCCCCAGGGTGCGACCGAGAAATGCTAAGGGCAGGCGACGATCATTTGGAAGTGCCCAGTAAGCCAACGGTTTTCCTAGGCGATCCGTAAATTTATGGTCCGAAAGGGTTTTTCGAAGTTCTTCAAAACTGCTACTTAATTTGTAGTCATCAGCGGATGATGCTTTAGCCATGTTCCACTCTTCTGTTTAGGTCCATCCTCGAGAATGATACGGGCCAAATACGAGCAAGGACTTTCCATTCCAGAAACAAATTTTTTGGGGATTGCTAGCGACAGTCACCAAACTCCAAACGCACCGCTCCGAATTTACGTAAACGAAATCGGACGGTACATGAAGTGAGACCACACCTTCCATTCCCCGAAAATAGCTGCCGCTGTGATTCCGGTAGTAAGCAGTATTTACTGCTTACTACGTGCTGACATCAACCGGCGAACTAAAATGGGTTGTCTTTGCAAGTTCAGCGTTACATTTCAAACAGGAGTCATTTTTAGCAAGGTGAAAAGTGTGGTCAAGATAGCAGCATGAAATTTGTCCAAAAATTACGATACCCGCAGCGTCAGTTGGCCGGTTGACAATATCTTTCGTCAACCCAATTTTGTTTTTTGGCTCGAAGAGGGCTGGATGAAGCCGGGTGCGGGGCTTTCTCGGATTGCCTGTTTCCGTAATTGCCACGAGAGTTCTATCTGGACAAGAGGGTAAGAACAATCCCCGCAGGGTAAGGGAACCCGTCGTGGTGGTTGAACGCTTCGGACCTAAATCCTGGTGAAATATGGAGAATAGCCGACAATCACCGGACCGTAGTGAGCCTTGTTTCGTCGTGATAGGCTTCGAATGTCCGCTCCTTTGAAAGAGCCGGCCTGAACGACTTGCGGCAGCATGTTTTGGTGGGGTTGATCCAGACCGATCGTGCTGCAGGGCAGTCCGGCCCGGTTGATTTCCGCAGACTGATCGCCGAGACCCGCCGCCGCGCTCCCAGTCGGTGCGGCCTGGAGTCGGCACAAAAATTTTCTAAAAAAATGTTACGGGCTCGCACAAACCGACTGGTTTAGCGAGAGTTAAGGATGCAGATTTTGATTTGCCATGTCCCGGCTAGTTGAGGTGATCGAGGGTTGCTGATGCTCGCCGGGCAACTGCGCGGAAAGAGCCAGGGTGGCGATGAAACTGAACAAACCAAAGGTTGTGGCACTTAGTTGAAAGGTGTCAAAGGTGCCACTCACTGCCCATCCGCCCAGGGCCATAGCTGTCCCCATCCCATAGAACCAACGGGACGAGTTCGTGAGACAGTACTTCATGCAAAGCCCCAAACTAGCCAGCAAAAGAAATGCTCCCGGGGCGCCTTTCGACGCTAACTCGTGTAGATAGATGGAATGGGCGTGCCCATGTTCCCTGTGGTCGTAACCCACCTTGTCTAAATCGATCTCCTGCGAAAACCCACCGGCTCCTGTTCCAAGGAAAGGTTGCCTCACAAAAATCTTGCAGGCGGTTTCCCAAAACACAAGTCGACGACCGTTATCGGTGGCAAAGTCCCGTTCTGCCACGCGTTCCAGATCTTTCCTCAAATTCTCCAGTCGCAGCGATACCAATGGCCCACACCAGAGCCACGTCGCAGCCAGACTGAGCAGGATGAAGGCGGTCACAGTCAGCACACCTTTTCTGTTGCAAGGCTGGCGCCAAGTGATTAGCAACAATCCGAAGGAAAGCGAACAGATCCCCCCAATCCATGGTCCTCGGCTACCCGTGGAAATCAGTCCCGCTATCGCAGCGCACAAACCAAGGCAGGACAGCAACAAGTGAGATTGACGAATGGATCGAAATTGAATCAGCCCGACAGCATGCCAACTGATGGCCACCAGGCAGAAGACGCCAGTTTGGGTCGGATGTAGCAAACCGTGCAGACGACCCTCAAAATTGGGTGTCATTCCGAACCAATTTAGATATTGAACCAATTGCACGCCGTTGGCCAGGAAAATTCCGGCCAGCAATCCTGCCACGAGCAGATCGGCCTGTCGACGAATGGGCCACAACAGGAATGGTAGCAAGAGGGTCCGATAAGAGGTCCATTCGTCAACACCCCATGTCCAATTCGGACTCCATAAAATCGAAACACCGTGCCACAAACTCCACAGTCCAAAAATTGCAATCAGCGGGTCGCATGCCAGACGCTTATAACCACGCCACGTAACTCGTAAACGGAGGATTGTGCAGAGCGCCAGCAGGATCCAGGCCAAGTCGCGCAGCGTATGATTCAAGGGAAGGAGGAAAAGATACGCCACGGCGTAATTGAGCTGCATGCATTGAGCACTGGCATCGCTCAGCAGCCACTCCGTCCAGGTTCTGCAGACGGTTGCAGTGTGATCAGGAACTGTTTCTCGAACAGGCGTTTGCACAACGTCAACCAAAATCAACTGGACGTTTACTACCGTTTTTAATCAGCCAGTGGAGCCCGGGATTTGCCTTCCTTGGTTGCCGGCGCCCGTCCTTCTTCTTAAACGGCACGCCAATAAACTTGTTGCAGCACCATAGAACGAGGTCTTTGTCGACTAACAGCCATTCGGATCCGCGCAGATGGCGACCGGCGTCAGCAGTAGAATTCGCAAGTCC
>CAUZBP010000030.1:0-50928 GCA_963578105.1 Planctomycetota bacterium | reverse complement strand
TATTTTGTCATAGGCACCGTCGATACGACCTTCCTTCAGTAAAGGTCCCAACACGTTTTGACACATCAGATGGCACTCTTGTTGGAGCCGCATCAGGCGTTCCAGGTCCTGATCACGTCCTGCTTCGAACAGCGCCCTTGCCTGGTGAGGGCTCATGGGTCCAAAGGACGACAACAGGGAACACTCACCCCGGAGACAACCGTACGGAAAGGTGACTTCGTCGAAGAAATGCTGCAATTCTGGAGCATGCGTCATCAAATCGTTGGCCCGTGCCAGGCCACCACCGTTTTTGGTAGCCACCAGATTGGGGATTTTGTCGACCAGGCGCCGGTAGTCAGGACCCAGCAACACGCGTTTCGTGCGAGACAAATTGTAGTGCAGGAATTTTGCTGCTGGGAAGTTGCCACACACATCCCGGAAAAATGTCATCAGTTCCGTATCGTTCACGGCTTCCCAACAAGGCAATGAGATCTGAAACACGCGAAACCCTGTCTCGTAAGCGTATTGTATCCGCTCCACAATGTTGGCGGTCGACAACCCGATCACTCCCACCATGGGATGGATATCGGCACCCCGTGTTTCATCGTAGAACACCTGTACGATCTGACGAAAACGAGAGGTGTCGACTGCATACCCTTCACCGGCGGTACCGAAAATGTACAGGTGGTTGAAGCCGTTTTCCAGCGTTTGCCTCACCTCGCGTCTGAAAACGTCCTCCATCAGATTTTCCTGCTCATCCCAGGGAATTTCGCAGGAAACCAGAATCGCCTGTGGGTATCGTGGCATAACAACCTCCGTGGATCCTTTTGATTGAATTCGTTCAATCGGACACGCCAACGCTTCAGCGTCTGACCCGGTATCCGTTTCCGCAACTAGACTGCTTCGTACACTTCCGTCTCAAACACGGACTTCTGCTGCTGTAAGTACTGATCTTTCGTCAGAGCAGGCTTGTTTTCGCTAAGAATCTGGCGTGCGCATTTCGCGTCGTCGTGAAGCAAATCAATGGCCATCATGGCAAGGGTCTTAGCTGGCGCGACATAACCGTTCTCAGTGTCACTGATGTGCCAGTCGACGCTGTGCGCATCTCCGGTTGCTCCGGCCATGACCGGATGCAACACGGGCATCAGTTGGCTGAGGTCTCCTGTGTCCGTCGAACCGCCACTGTGAGGGTAATCGCGGTAGTCACTGTCAGCGAAGATTGTTGCCGCGTTGGTGCGGAAAATGTCGCGCAGCTTGGCATCGTTGCACAACGGCATATTCCCTGGCACCGTATCGATTTCCACGCGACATCCCATCGCCAGGGCCGCGCCCTTCAGGGACTGATCCACCCGCCGCGCCGCGTCATGGATCGCCTCGTTGTTTTTGCCCCGAACATACGTCTCCAAGCGAACTTCCGAAGGGATGACGTTCACCAGGTCTCCACCCTTGGTGATGATCGGGTGAACCCGCACGCAATCCTGGTCCCGGAAAGTCTCTCGGTGGGCATTAATCGCCGAGATCGCCAACTGTGCGGCATTCAGGGCGTTTATTCCCTGTTCGGGTGCGACACCGGCGTGGGCCGCTCGGCCATGAAAAACAACTGTTTTGGCCAAAAATCCGTTGGAAGAAAGGCCCACCCCGTGGGTACCTCCTTCGTTACCGGGGCTCTTCGTGTGAATCATCACCGCCATATCGATGTCATCAAAGTGTCCCAGATTGATCAGTTCCTGCTTGCCGCACAAAAATGATGTCTTTCCCCCGCGCACCAATCCCAGCCGGTAGCCGATCTCAACGTACTCCTCGGCCGGAACCGCCAAAAAGATCACATCGCCAGTCAGTTCCTCGGCGATCCCCGAACTGGTCAAGCCAAGCGCCGCACCCATCAGCCCGGCGATCTGCGCGTTATGACCACAGGCGTGAGCCGCCTGGGTCTGCCTGTCAGCTCGAGGATGACCCGAGACCTGCAAAGCATCAAGCTCTCCCATCAGGGCCACCGTGGGTCCCGGACGTTTTCCACGCAGTACAGCTTTGACCCCGGTGATGGCCAGTCCTGATTCGTAGGAAAGTCCAGCTTCGTCAAAAACCTCTTGTACCACCCCTGCCGTACGCTCTTCCTTGAAACCCAACTCGGGAGCGTCCATGATTGACTCGCCAACACCGATGATCCGTTGGCGTCGCTGATCGATCGTCTCGCAAACTTGTCTTTTCAGCGTTTCTCGAGCATTCATATCTTTCCTTCACGGTCAGGTTCGACTCTGGTCGAGGTTAGTGATTCTTACGTCGAACTCTGTAACAGTCGTTACAGACTCCACATGGAATTTTTCTGAGTGCCGAAGACAAGCGATAGCCCCCGGTTCAACCCTACTTATTGTGGTCTCTTGGTCGCTCCCATTCAACAACCCTTGTCTCAAAAACCGGACGCTACAGAAAGAAACCATCGGAACACAACCTTGGGAACAGAGCACCGGTTTCCGGTGACCACAAGTTCCACGGTTACGGAGACTTGCGGTCTCTGGTCGGTTGAGTCCCCGGTCGGTACATTGGGTTGGTAAGCCAAAGCCGTGACAAGTTGTCTGATTCAAGAACGGAAACGTGATATGATTTCACGACAAGAACAAGCTGAATCAGACACCGGCGGCACGGGCCGTTTTCGAGGCGGGATGGCGATTGAACGTGAGTGGACTCTGCTCGAGGGTGAAGCCGATCTGCTGATCCGCTCGGATCGACGGGATCATCTACCCTATGGATTGAGCGGAGGACAACCGGGTTCCGGTTCCTTGAGTGTCTTGCATGCCACTGACGGAAGCGAAACTATTCTTCCCGTCATGGTTTCCACACGAATCAAAAAAAACGAACGTCTCTATCACCGGCAACCCGGCGCTGGCGGGCACGGCAACCCCTTTTCGCGTGACCCAAAGGCGATCGCCTGGGATGTCAGGAATGACCGCGTGTCGGCCCAACCCACACGTGAGAAGTATGGCGTGGTGGTAGATCCTGTGAGTTTTGAGGTTGATCAGCAGGCAACGCAAGATTTACGAAACCAATTCACTTCAGACCACCGCGAGTAACATCCATGTCGCCACCCTCAAAAATTTACGACTTGCCGACGCCCGCTTTACTGCTGAACTGGCCCGTCGCGCAGCGCAACATCGAACGGGCTGCCGCCTTTGTTGACGGGCGATCGGTTCGCTTACGTCCCCATTTCAAGAATCACAAGTGCGTCCCTCTCGCAAAACACCAACTGGCGGCAGGCGGATGCTGTGGCATCACCAGTGCCACAGTCGACGAAGCAGCAGCGCTGGTCGACGAGGGTGTCGAAGACGTGCTGATTGCCAACCAGGTCGTGGGAACTTCCAGGGTCGAGCAACTGCTCGATCTGTGCCAGCGGGCAACGGTCCGGGCTGCTGTAGACTCAGTGGCCAATGCGCTGCCCATCGGCCAAGCCGCGGCCGCTCGCGGAATCGAAGTGGGAGTGCTGGCGGAAATCGACGTTGGCTCACACCGCTGCGGGACACAGGCCGGCGCGCCGACGATCGATTTGGTTCGACAATTGACTGAGATTCCCGGAATTCGCTTCGATGGGCTGCAGGCCTATCACGGTTATGTTGTAGGCATGCCTCTCTCGGCAGAACGAGACGAAGAAGCACGGCAGTCGATGATTCCTGCCATTGAGACGCGACGAGCCTTGGAGTCGGAGGGCATTGTCTGTCCCATTCTTTCAGGCGCGGGTACGGCAACCTATCGCGTTGTGGGACAGATGGAAGGCGTCGATGAATTGCAGATTGGCAGTTATGTCACACTGGACTGGTCCTACAAGCAGCGTGTCGGCGATGAATTTGACGTTGCCTTGTCAGTGCTGGCCACGGTACTCAGTGCAAGGTCCGACACCTACGTACTGGATGCTGGCGTCAAAGCGATCGCTCATGAATTCGGTCCGCCGCAAATTGCCCATCCGCCAAGTAGCGAGATACCACGATTCAGCGCGGAAGAGCATGCGGTCGTTCGCGCAACGGAACACGGGCTGAAGGTCGGAGACCGGGTTCACGTGACTCCCAGTCATGCCTGTGCGACTTGCAACCTACACCATCAGATCGTGGTACATGAAGGTGATGATGTCGTTGATGTCTGGCCGATTTCGGCAAGGGGATATGGCCTTGATCTGACGTAGTAAGGAAATCGGAGATGATGGAATACGACAATGCAACCATTGGTACAGGGACCATCATTGAGCCCGATGTGCGGGTGGGGTTTCGCTATCATCCGCAATGTGGCCCAACGACCATCGGAGCCAACTCGATCCTCCGCAGCGGAACCATTATCTACGGTGACGTCGAACTGGGAAACTATTTCCAGTCGGGGCATTATACTGTCATCCGGGCCAAGGTGCGTACCGGGGATTATTGCACCGTGTGCAATCACTCCACACTGGAGGGCATCATTCGAATGGGAACCGGCGTGCGCATCATGTCGCACTGCTACATTCCCACCCGCACCTGGTTTGGAAACCATGTGTTTCTCGGCCCGGGTGTGACGATTCTCAACGGCCGCTATCCGGGCCGTATTCCAGATGTCCCCACACCACGCGGACCAACCATCGAGGACGAAGTCATGATCGGTGGAGGAGTCACGATCATGGCCGGTGTGACCATCGGTGCCAGGAGCTTTGTCGCGGCAGGCTCGGTCATCACCAAAGATATTCCTCCTTGCAGTTTCGTCAAAGGTTGCCCCGGACAGATCGAACCATTACCGGAGAAACTGGACGTTGAAATGGACCGGAAACTTACCATTCAACCGCATGACCTCTGGCACCCTGAGCACGATTGGTCCCAAGTCGACTGGCCCGATGATTGGCAAGAATCGAGATAGAGGGGACCTGTCGCGTCTGATATCGTGCAACCAGCCATCGATGACGCTGCAGGTAACAGTCCCAACGTTTATTTTCGGAGTGCCACCTTAAAAACATGCAGCACGTTTAACCGAATCGATACAAAGGAGGCCACACAATGGATATGCAACTCTTACAAAACTTCTTCGGCTGGTTTGCGATAATTAATATCGGACTCTACATTTTCTCTGTAATTGCCTACGCATGCATCAGGGACTTTGCCCAAACAATACATGCAAAAATATTTGGGGTGAGCCGTGAAGAGGTCGCCTCGATTATTTATAACCATATACTACTCTACAAGACACTGACCTTCTTCCTTGCCGTACTGCCCTGGATTGTGCTGACGATCATTTCTTGAGTCGCAAACAATCGCACGACTAACACCACTCACCATGAAATGGACATGGAAATGACAATCAAACAAACGGCCATTTTTCCCGGTAGGTATGTTCAATCAGAGGGTGCCCTGCAAAGGCTTGGCGAAGAACTAGAGCGATTGGGAAAAAACGCTCTGATCATTGCGGGCGGCACTGCTATGGAGACAATCATCCCTCCATTACTGCCCACTTGGCGTGAGCAATTCGAAGTCACGGTCGAGCCGTTCGGTGGCGAATGCAGCGATGATGAAATCGAAAAACTGTCGAAGATGGCTACGGAGCGGAGCTGTGATGTTGTCGTTGGATTGGGTGGTGGAAAAGTTATCGACACGGCCAAAGCAGCTGGTCACCAGGCGGGCACACGCGTGGCAATTGTTCCCACCATCGCATCGACTGATGCTCCTACAAGTGCCGTATCGGTGATTTACACGCCCGAAGGGGCATTCTCACGATACTTGTTCTTACCCTCTAATCCCGACCTGGTTCTAGTCGATACGCAAGTGATCGCCCGGGCACCGGTTCGATTCCTGGTGGCCGGAATGGGCGATGCGCTGGCCACTTGGTTCGAGGCCGATGCCTGCCAGCAATCGTACAGCGAAAATCAATGTGGTGGACTGGGCACACTGGCGGGTTACAGCCTGGCCCGGCTCTGTTACGACACGATCCTGGAACACGGAACCGCCGCGAAAGCCTCTTGCGAACAACAGGTCGTGACGCCCGCCTTCTCCCATGTGGTCGAAGCAAACACTTTGCTCAGCGGACTGGGATTCGAAAGCGGTGGCCTCGCGGCAGCTCACTCCATCCACAATGGACTCACCCAATTGCATGGTACGCACACCTATTACCACGGAGAAAAAGTCGCCGTCGGAGTGCTGGCCGGACTTTTCTTGTCGGATCGCCCCAGCGAATTGATCGTCGAAGTCTATGACTTTTGTGAGTCGGTTGGATTGCCCACCACGCTGGCGCAAGTTGGTGTGGAAGATGCAAGCGATGCGGACTTACAATTAGTTGCCGAAGCGGCCTGTGCCGACGGTGAAACGATCTATCACGAAGCGTGTCCCATCTCGCCCAAGGTGGTATTGGCGGCGATCAAGACGGCCGACAAAGTGGGTCGCGACCGCCACAATCTATTTGTTTAATTTCCCCGGCAAATTCTTCCTGGAACGCTGGCCAGTCAGCCTGCAACGCGCCACAGGGTTGCCAACCACCACATCGTGCAGACCAGCGACAACATTCCAAGTATCAGCGAAGTCGGCTCGGGCACCTCGTGTACCGGTGCTCCGTAACCGCCGGGATAAAAATTTCCTGCCAGGTAATTGTAGTCGGCAAGGTCCACGTCCCCGTCGCCATCAAAGTTTCCTTGCGGCCAAAAGAGCCCCGTACCGCCTGGAGAAAAATTGCTGGACAAATGATTAAAATCTGTGAGATCGACATCCCTGGAAACCAGATTGCCCAAGTCGTCCGTATCGCCCCGTCGATAAGCTGTGGCATAACCGTTTTTCATAGCAGCGTGCGAGAGCCATGCATCGATATCGAGGTTGTTGATCACATTGTCGTCAACCAGGTCAAACTTCTCCGTGTCCGGGCTACTGGCCACCCCGTTGACCAGATCATGTCCGTTTGCTGAATACATCAATTTCATGTCCGCCTCATCGCAGGCGCCGTCAAAATCAAAGTCACAGGACATCGGCAGTTGTGTCGCGTCGGGATTAATTAACGCGCTAAGAGAAGAATTACTGCCCTGATTGTTCGTGAGCAAGACACTACCTGGAGCGTAGCCCACAAGACTCGAAATATCCAGAATCCCTGACGTCTCGGTGGAACCACTGATCGAGACAGTATCGCCAATCTTCGTCAGGTGAGTACCGGTCGGCGTGTTCATCCAAATTTCCCCGTTGTTGGTCCCCGTATCCTCGTTGACAAAAATCAGACCCTCTGAAAAAACATTGCCGCTGAGAATTGTGCTGTCGGTCCAGTCCACGTTGTCGGCGTCACCAAAACTGCCATCCGTGTCGTTGAGATGATCCTGGATTTTAGTGATCGAAAATCCGGAACCGGCCGCATTGAAACCACCACCTCCAAAGTCCAAATCAAATTCGAATGTAAACAACCCCGAATTCTGGTCACCCAACACCACCCGGATGGGATCGCTAGGACTGGTATCGATATCCTCCATTTTGCTGGAGCGAAGAGCACCGCTGGTCGTTGTGTCAAAACTTCCATTCGTTGAAGTGCCACTAACAGGCAGCGAATCGTTAAGATAAAAATAGCTCCCATAGGCCAGACCGTTGCGGGTTAAAAAGTCGGAGGCTGGACTACCGCTGGTATCTTTACCTTTTTCACCAACGTAGAGTTGCATCCGCTCGGAACCACCATCCGGAGAGAGCAGGAGCGCCACGTGATCGGTCTCTCCTGTGTCTACCAGAGCCGCGTTCTCCCAGGAGTCAAAGGGCATACCTCCCAGAGCGACACTGGCGCTGCCACTGACTCCACTCAGTAAATAAAAATCTCGCTCCACAAGGTCGAGAGCGAACAAACGTTTGGTGCCACCCTCCTCTCCCATGATGTAGATGTCGTCGACAAATCCACGATCAACACCAAAGGTGTCATCGCGGTAAGACTGGCCAGAACAAAATCTGTAAAAGCTGGTGTTGGTCGTGTCGCTGGTAGCCGTCCAACTGCTTCCCCCATCGTCGCTCCAGCGGTCATAGGCCTGCCGAGCCGACTGAACGAAGGTCACCCCGCCCGGGTGCCCAATGCTGAGAGTATTGCTGATTGCCAGTTGAAAATGGGTCCGGTCCAGATTGACCTCGCTGATCGTGGCGTCGTTCGTTTCATGGTTGACTTGCAGACGTAGCGTCGATGCATCAGGCAACCAGGCCCCCAGGCCGTCAAAAGTGTCCGGCATCGACCAGTTGAATCCGTCTCCCGCCGGATCGTCGCCTCTCGAAATGACTTCAAAGGCACTCCATCCGTTACGGGGGTTCACACGCAAGACGCCCCCATCCAGGGCATGCACCGGAAAAATAATCAGAAGGTGAGTGGCGGCGAACAGCAGACCTGTAACGGAGCGGCAATACATGTCGTTATTTTCTTGAGCAAAGAAAGGCGATCCCGGTCAACGGATCACCACCCGCGATTCTTCCAAGCAGTACGCACACGAGTTGTCCACACTTAACGGTAACACCGGCAAGTCCCCTGGTCGAATATTTTCTTCCAAGACGCGCGGAAACGGGTTCTTTCCAATCTCGAAGTCTCAACTCTCCAAAGAATACCGATGTTCTACAACCAGTTTGCGCACCCGTCGTCCTGGCTTTCCCGGACGGATATCCCGGAGGTCGTGAAATACTCTAATGAACGCAAGGTTTTGATCTCCAGTCTTCTCTGCATTCCACTGCCGGCAAAGCCAATCGAGGTAAACTTGACGCGTTCCAACGAAACGGAGAATTGGCCCTTGTGCGATTCTGAATCGATACGACTTGTGTAGATGCCTCGCTTTTTCCCATCGCTTGTCACCGGAAACCTTTAAAAACTCCACTTCGGTACCGTCCTGCTGCACTCCTATCAGCACGTGTGTCGTTTCATGTGTCACCGCACCGGCATACATGATCCACCTCTGGTTCATCCCAAGGAACCGTGCGATCTTGGTAAGCGGTTGGAGCGACTGAAGCGATTGCACGTCTCTCCCGTCCCCGATCCAATACAGGTTCAACAAAATTGCCAACAATAAAAAGAGACACACGAGCCCTTCTCTAGTACCAATCCACCAACGTTGATTGCCAGGTTCCAAGTTATTTGTAATGCTTCCGGTCGGCGCGGAAGTGGTGTTTTTCACGGCAATCTGCACGCGGCTTTTCAGCTTATTCCAAAACCAGACCGGAATGAATGGCAACGTCGCCAAGGAACTTGTCCATGGAAACAGGTGCAGTTCGATGCTCAAACCGATGCCAACCTGAAGTATCAAAAAAGCGCCAATGGTGAGCACGCGGACCGGACCGGTGCAAACCGGCAGGAACATCAGAAATGGCCCGAAAATCTCGAAGTAGACGACGGCCCAGGTCAGCACCTTTAAGATCTGTGGAAATTGAAGCAGGAAACGGCCAAAAGGCAGTGTCCAATTCTGATCACTCAGAACAACTTCTAATGCAGCACCTGTCTGCCAGTCGGGTGATGTCTTCACGATTCCCGTCGTGACATAAAGAAAAACAAATTGACACAGAATGGCTACACTCGCTGCCGACAGAACAGTTGTTTCACCTTTTCGCAGTCGCGGATTCCGCGCGGCATCGATGGAAAATCTCGCGCCCAAAGGCAAAAACATACTCCAAAATAACAGTTGTCGTGGCAAATGGTCCTGACCGTCCAAAAGGAACGGGTTGCGGAAGTGTAAGCAGGCAAGCAGGAACCACACAGCCACCGTTGCTAACGTGGTGCGGTAACCGACCAGCAACATCACGGTAAACACGGCTGTAAGAACGAAACATAAGCACTGAAAAAAATACATGCCACTAAGCGAGTGGAGAAAGAAAATCGGATGGTCCGGTGCCAGCGCCCGCGGCAGCACTCCGACGTCCGTATAATTCGCCTCAATGAACGGAAAACGCAGCAGGAGGTCGATAAGAATCAAGACCGCCGCAGCTATGCGAAAGACGGCCAATGAACGTAGATCGATCCCAAACAGTTCGCGCAGCTTTGGGCAACATTGCGATTGGTGCGAAGCATTGACAAGCCACCCGTTGTCGGTAGTCCCCTTCGGTCTTGCTTCTTGTTCATCCATGGTCTTGCTCAGGCAAAAGACAAGCGGGCCTTCATTTTGAAAATTGTTTCGCGGGCCATCAATCCGTCCTGTCCCAACACAGTTTGAAAACAGGAACAAGGTAACAAAGAGGTTTTAACAAACCGGAAGCCGCGTGACTCCAATGCAAAACAATACAACCCGAATGCAACGCTGCGGGATCGCCAAGTTCGCTGGCGCTACCCCTTTTACCAACTTTACAAGTAAGCCCGACAGAAATCCAGCTTAGCACAACCAAAAATGAACCGAACCTTCGGTACTCGAGTACCTATGCTAAGATAAAGGAAGAAGACCTGTCTGATGGAACCTCACTTTTGGCACACCACGAGTAGACCTCCAGGCATTTTACTTTTAGTGCTCGACAACCATCCGTCTGTAAATTTATACATTCGACAGATTCTCAGATGACTCGGATAAAAACGTTTTCATTCCGTTTGGCGACACTTTTGTTCTCCTTGTTGTTCGTTTTTCTGTTGTTGGAAATCGGCACAAGATCCGCAAATTTCCTTGGTTATTCTCGTGACATATCCCTTGCAGAAATACGTCGTTCCCTGGATACGTTTCAACTTCAAGAACAAGACCTTGTCGCACCGAGGCGTCAATATCAACCCTGGATAGGAGCCCACATGCTCCATCCCTATCTGGGCTACGTCCGGAATCCGCGTAATCGCCAACAGGTACTCAACGACCGACCGATTGCCGAACCGGTCAATGAACACGGTTTCTTCGGACCATCTCCGTTGAAACCTTCCTCGCCGGATCAACTGGTCATTGCAATCACCGGTGGCTCAGCAGCTTGCGAACTCTATCTTGATGCGGGCGATACACTGGCTGCTGCATTGAAAACGGAACCCGCTTTTTCCAACAAGCAACTGAAACTGGTCTGCCTGGCGTTGGGAGGTATGAAACAGCCCCAGCAGCTTTTGGCTGTGCAGTATTTCCTGGCGCTGGGAGCGCATTTTGACGCGGTCGTCAATTTTGATGGGTTCAACGATGTTGTGTTGCCTCTGGCCGAAAACGAGCCACTCGGTGTTGCCGGACATTACCCGAGGTACTGGCCTGTCTATGCAACCATGGGTCTTAATGTTGCGCAGTCCAAACTGGTGGTCGAAGCGGGGCAGCTAGAACAGTGCCGTCAGCGTTGGGCCCGGCGAGTTGCTGGAACCCCGTTACGTCACAGCGCTGTTGCGCTGTCACTTTGGTACCGCTGCGACCGCAGTTGGACGGTGTCAATCCAGAACCGTCAGAACCGCATGCGCGAAACCTTGCAGCGTCGGCCTGACAAACTCTCGCCGCAAGAATCGGGACCGCCGGATCAGTATGTGTCCCTATCCGAGCTACGCAATCAGGTCGTCCAATTGTGGGTCAACGCATCAACACAGATGGCACGCACGTGCACAGCTAACAAAATCCGTTATTTCCACTTCCTGCAACCAAACCAATACTTCAAGGGTTCCAAGGTCTTTACGGATGAAGAAAAACGTAAGGCGTTTGGCGGACCAAACTATTATTACCGTCGGGATGCCGCGGCCGGATACCCGCTGCTGGTCGCCCAGGCTGAAACACTGCGCCAGCGCGGTGTCAGGTTCTACGATTTCACCATGCTGTTTAAGGACCAGGCGGCTACGCTCTACCGTGACGAGTGCTGCCACTACAACCAGGACGGTTACAATCTTGTGGCCGAGCAGATTGCTGCCGCCATGGCTCACCAGTGGAATGGCTCCAATCCGTAACCGGACCTCAGCACGCTCAGCCCCTTCGGCGATGGACTTACTGAAGGCGGACGGACCTTTCGAGAGTCCCTGAACAGCCTCATCAGCGTGGTGTTCTCTGCTTGTGCCGCGTATCAAAAATCCAAATGGAACCAAGCCGACGAACCGGTCGGTATCTTCTCAGCCAGCGCAGATGACCTCGGTGAATTTGCACCGGGTGTCCATCGGCAGAGGTCGCCAGATAAATCGCACCCATTAAATAATTGACACTGACGGCCATCAGGCCTTCGACTGGCTCCGCAGGTACCAGTTGGTAGTCAATGCCGTAAAGCTGCGGATCAACATGGCCGTAGTAAAGCAGACCAATCTTCCCTTCATAGTTGAGTTCTTCCAGCGCCGGTTTGAGCCGATAAAGATCCTGCCCCCAATCGAGATTGGAGTCCGCCAGGATGCGATGGCCCTGGGCCTCTCCGCCAACCGCACAACTGAAGTGTGAAAGGTAGCTGGGATGTGTCAGCACGATAGACACAACGTACCAGGCCAGAACCAAGCGTGACATCCAGCGCGATGCCCGGTCTGGTAACTGATGCCAGACATGGGTCGCCAGTAGATACAGAAAAGGCAGGATCGGCAACTGATAACGGACACCAATCTGCACCCGGTTGAATCCCATCATCAGGATGACAAGCACCGACAACGGTAACAGAACCTGCAACAGTTCGTCGCGCTGCAGTCGAAAACGATACAGGTACCACGGAACACAGGCTAACAACACGACCAATGGCAACGGACTCTTGACAACAAATGCCACCAGGTCGTAATACCACCTTCCCGAACGGGACCAGGTTCCGAAGAGATAACTGCCAAATTCTCCTTCTTCTGTATCCAGTTTCACAGCATCAAAACCGATCACATAAGCCCGTGGTACCGGAACAGGGAACCACTCGGGCAATCGCTGTTGTAAACCGTGAGCAAATGACGACTTCAAATCGAAATCGCCCAGCGGCTGAAAAGAACCTTGAAAACCCATTCCCAGGTTGATGGTCAGTGTGGCCAACACAACGATCATCCCGATTTCCAAAAGTCCGCGGGACTTCGAATTCCAGCGCGCATAAATCACCGACAACAAAATCACCGGCAGTAACAGCACAGCAGTGAACTTGACCAACAGGGCGGCACCCCAAGCCAGGCCGACGGCTGCAACCCAGAGATAGCTGACTTTGCGCATCGCCAGCCGCAGCAGAAAAGCCGTGAGAAAAATTGAAAACATACACGCCACGTCAGTCGTACCGAGGTGACTGTGAGCCAAGACCAGCGGTGTCAGCAGAAACAAGGCCGTCGAGATTGCCGCAGAGCGAACATCGAACACTTGCTGCGCCCAGTAAAACAGCAACAAACCAGTACCCAGTCCGTAGAGGATGACCATCAGTCGCGCGGGAAAAAACAGGGCGAGAAACTGATCCCGGTTGGCCTCCATAAAATGAAAACCGTAGATCCAGGGGCCCCATGCCTGCCCCCCTGAAATCCTCTCAGGATCCGGAACCGACACATCACGCGACAACAAAACGGCCGCCGCCATGTGCATCTTTACCAGGGGTGGATTCTTCGCAAAAAGTTCCAACGTACCGTGCTTGAGGTAGGCACATCCGGCTGTTACGTGCGCGAATTCGTCGACGGTGGGTGTTTCCAGACTTGCTGCGTGCAGAGACAGCACCACAAACAAAACGCTTGTCAATGCCACCAGTAAATACCAACGGCCCGGTGCCACGACCGGTCGGGAATCGGGTTCCACGGATGGTTCTGGCATGATTGCAGAAATGATCGACCTGCCTTCATGATGGTGCGTCGACTTCAAAACACCGGCCAAACAAATGGCCCACACTACCGACCACAACGTTTGCTGACGCGCCCAATCCGTCGCATTGCCACCTGAAGTCGATGGCACTGAACCAGAATATGGTAACGCTTAACTTCAGCAAATTCCAGGGTTTGAGATACCGTCAAGGCGACTCCGATCTTCATGCTGAAATTTCTTTCAGATGAAGAAGGTGACTTCCATACGCGGAAACAATTGTCGAAACCAGTAGCGCCAACAGACCAATCGCCAGCAAAACCCTGGTACGTGAACTCGTTCCTTGCCACTCTCGAAAGGCGATCCCCCACAGGTTGCTGAACACAATAATAAATGCCATGTGGATCGGCCAACTGACCAAAATACTAAAGTTCCCCATCTGTGACTCGCCCATTCCGAAAAAGAAAAACTCGGCATAGGCGATAACGCCCGCTAACGTACAGAACAGATAATTTTTTCCCAACGGCTTGCCTGGTTTCAAATATTCGCCGGAACTTCCGTTACGTGCATTCAGCACCAGACAGGCAACAATATTCGCCAAACCTCCGCCTGATAAAATCAACAGCAGGGGAGCATTATTCGCGTACACATTCTCCGCTCCTAACTTCCCCGCCAGTTCCTTCAGGGGACCGCCCGCTTGAACACCAAAAGCAAAACAGGCACTCATGATTCCGGAAAAAAAGGCGACCCACACACCCCGGAAAAAATTGAATTCTCTGATCGTCGCTTTTTTTACTTCTTCGGTGAGTTCGTACTCCTTGGACATACCAGCCCAACTGCAAAAGAAAACGCCTACCAGGCAGATCGCTATTCCCCCCAATGAGCAGCGGCCCGACGTCTCGGCAAAGAGGCTCAGAAACGTACCGTCAACCAACGTGGGTAACAAAGCACCGAAGAAGGTGCAGTAACCCAAGACCATTCCCATCCCCAAAGACATGCCCAAGTAGCGGAGCGACAACCCGAAAGTGAGGTGGCCGATCCCCCAGCCCACACCGAACAGAAAAGTGTAAAGCAGCGTCGACCTGGCGGCTCCTCCATAGACAGCCAGCAATTCTGGCACCGTTGCAACAGCCGCAATCAAGGGGCAGATGATCCAGATGAATAATCCACCCACCAGCCAGTAAGTCTCCCACGACCAGGCACGAACTCGCTTGAACGGGATGTAAAAACTGCCCGCTGCGAAACCGCCCACGGCGTGGAAAATGACTCCCAGAAAAGGTGACATGCTACTCGTCCTACCCCCCGCCGTTGAGAAACTATCCTGGCACCGAGTGTCAGCAGTTTTGCGCCCCATGTCAAGCCAGTTCTTAAACGTTCGTTGCGGGACAAGTTCCCGGTTCAAACACTTGACACAACTGTTCTCGCCCTTGAGACTGGCTGGCTAGGCTGCAGTAAGCCCGGCATCTGAGTGCATTCGACGAATGCATCCTGTTACGATGGGAACCAAGGACCGTAGGATGGATACAAAAGTTGCGCGTTTCGTCTCTCTATTTCTTCTTTTACTGGGTGACTCCCTGCTTGTCTCCCTGGAAATGATGAATGGTTCGGTTGCTTCTGCCGCGCCCCCCCAGGGTCCGGTCCCGTCACGGCCTGTTTCCAGGGACTCGCTTCTGAACCAATTTGCCGACCCGCCGGCCGAGTATGGACCGATAGATTGTTGGTGGTGGGAAGCGGCACACTTCAACCGGGACAAGGCCCGCTGGCAGCTTGAGGAACTGAAAAAAAAAGGAGTGGCAGGCACCTGGTACTATCCAAGATGGGTCTACAACGAGCCCCTCAGTGCAGATCCGCCCTACTGGTCTGAAAAATGGTGGGAACTACAAGACTTTTCCATGGAAGAACATCAGAAACTCGGATTAGTACATTGGTTTTCTGATTGGACCTCCCACCAATTTCATCAGAATCGTGTCCGCCAGGAACGGGCACAGGTTCCCGAGTACGAAGGGCGTCGACTCGTCATCCACCAACAGATTTCACACCTCTCGGAATCGATCCAAATCGACATCCCGGCCGAGGAAGAAATCCTCGACGCTGCGGCCTACCAGATCGTTGGTGACCATTTGGACTTCGCTTCTCGTCAGGATCTGTCGAACAAGGTTCAAAATCAGCGATTGAACTGGAAGGCTCCCGAAGCCGGTTGGCTGGTGGCGGTGATTGCGACTCAACCTTATGACCTGGACTATCTCAACAAGCGAGTCATCGATCGTTGGAACGAATCGTTTCTGGGTGAGTATCAACAACGGTTGTCCAAGTACGTAGGGGGCACGCTGGCCGCCTATGGGCCGGACGAACTGTGGCTTTTGCTGGGCAACACGCTCTATTCAGAAGTGCTTAAGAAGAAAGTTCAGTCTACGAGAGGATACGACCTTACACCTCACCTGATCGGACTGTTTCACGATATCGGACCGCTCACTGACAGGATTCGCTGTGACTACTACGAAGCCATGTCCAGTCTGTTGGAAGAGAATTTCTACAAACCCACATCGCAATGGCTGGAAAAGCGTGGTTTGAAATATACCACCATTGCCACCTGGGGCCGGTTGGACCCCTTGGAACACACCTATCACTACGGGGACTATTTCCGTTACATGCGTTGGTTTCATGTAACAGGTAATGAGGATCCTTATCGGACTCCTGTCGGCGAGAGACGGCTGATCGATAGCAAGCTATCCAGTTCGATCGCACATCTCTACGGACGCCCGCGAACCGCCGTTTGTGCTTATTGGAGATCCGGCTGGGGTGTGACTCAAGAAGAAAATCTGGCCTGGACCAACGAAAATTTTGCTTACGGGATCAATCTCTACAATCGACATGGCGGCCTGCATACTCTGATGGGTGGTTGGTACGAATGGGTCCCCCCCGCCATACACTTTTACCAGCCCTACTGGAGATACTGGAAATCATTCACCGACTACGTACGCAGGCTGAGTTACATCATGAGCCAGGGCAAGCACCGGGCAGACGTGGCTCTGCTTTACCCCCTGACCACAATGCACGCCAACTGGGTAGCCGGCAGACTTTCGGGACCGCTCACCCACGACAATCTCTGGCCGGCTTTCGAGCCGATTGCGGATGAATCGGCTCAATCTCTGATGAAACTGGCCAAAGCGTTGTATCACGATGGCCTAGACCTGGACTTCATCAATCACTCGTCCATTGAACAGGCTGAAGTGCAGCAGGACAGACTGCACGTGGCCGGACTCGAATTCCGAGCAGTTGTTTTACCGCCCATCACAACAATTCGCACCGCCACACTGAAAAAGATCAAGACATTTTTCGACCACGGCGGAACCGTGGTCGCTTTCGGTCTTCTCCCTGGTGCCTCGGCGGAAATGGGCCGGAATGACCCGACAATCAAGTCACTTGTTCAGGAAATGTTCGGAGTCGCTCCGGGCCAGTTAGTGACAGATGTCGTCGGACGCAAAAACGAACGTGGCGGCAAAGCCTATTTCGTGCCAAGCAACACTAAACGGGTACCGGATATTGTTTCACAATCCATCATCCGGGATGTCGTGGCCTCCGAAACCGGTGTGTTTCACACTCACCAGAAAATCGGGCCTGTGGATGTCTACTTCATTTTCAATACACACGCCGAACAGCGCAAGATTTCCTTTCGCTTGCGGGTTGAAGGAGAGCCGGAAATCTGGGACGCATTCTCCGGCACCGTGCGTCCCGTCCACCGTTTCCAAATCGGATCCGGATACACCGATGTCGACTTGACCCTGGATCCTTACGAAGGAACCGTCCTCGCCTTGAATCCGCGCGGCACCCGACCGGCCGTCGTAGAAGACAACCTGTCAAGTCTGGTTAAGGTACAGCCCGCGGGCAATCAGATTCAACTTCAAGGGTTCGCCGCCGAGGGTGGCCGGAAAATGGTACGGGTTGCCTACCAGGGGAGGGAATATGTTGCTGACCAAAAAATATCCCCCTCCCCCGCAACCATCGCACTCGAGGGTCCTTTCGCTTTTCAACTGGAACCGACCATGAACAACCGCTGGGGCGATTTCCGTTACCCGGCATCCAACCGAATGATTGGTGCTGAAGCACGTCACTTTCGGTATCGCGAAGAAACGGACGTCGACCCGAAGAAGTCCGGCTGGCACCAACCCAATTTCGACGATAGCGACTGGCCGGAAGTCACCTATTCCTACGGACCCTACTGGTGGCACATCGGCCCCTTTCAGGAACGCGCCAATGGTTCGGAGGCACACCTGGGCCGTCTGGAAAGAGCCAAGCAGGGAATGCTCGACCTGCAAAAGCCTTGGGGACGAGGAGAAATCGGACTACCAGCATTGCGTTGGAAACCCTACAGTTTTTCTCAAAAATTCGGCCACTACGGTGAAGTCCATCACTCAGCGGGCGGACTGGCGGGAGTTTCCGAAAACTTTTTCGTCTTCGAAAATACTAACTTGTCATCGAGTCCGACCCACTTCCTGTTTACCTACGTTCATTCTCCAATCGACGGTGAATACACCTTGCACTTTGGAGGAAAACCGGAAAAGTCCGATTACCACGACACGCCTGGATTTGAAATACCTCGACGACGCCAGGCCTGGGTCAACGGGAAGCAGGTACTCTCGGTCACTCAAGGACAGGACATCTGGAACGTGGCCGATCTTCAAAAGCGAGGCTTTCAGTTTGATCTGGGAGCTGCTTCCAACGGGAGCACGAAACGGGCTCCAGAAGAGGTCCGCACCCAAGTGCACCTCAAGCAGGGCTGGAACACTGTTTTACTGAAAATTGTCCAGCCCGAAGGAAAAAAAGTCGCGACCTACGCAACTTTCACGTCGTCAAAAACGCCACCCGCCTCTGACCCCTACGTACCGCGACTGCGCTGGTTTCGTGAACCTCAACAGTTGATCTACGATATTGCCCCTCACCAAAAAAAACGGGTCGGATGGTATCGGTTCCAAGCGCCTCCCGGATTGGAGAGTCTCGGCTTTCAGGCAAACTCCGACCGAACTAAAGCCTGGATCAATGGAAAATCCGTCCCAGTCCGAGCAGGACAAATCGACTTGAGTTCTCCCATCGCCAAAACGTCTCAGGTTGCTCTACGTGTTGAGCAACAACCTGGCAGCTATGCGGGCGCGGCTTTTCCTGATCCGATCTCTTTCGAGTGCCAGGAAGGACAAATTGCTCTTGGAGACTGGAGCGACTCGGGCCTGCGAACCTATTCGGGAGTGGGAGTCTACAGCAAGGAGGTCAGGCTCGGTCACCGGCATCTGCAAGGACAGGTTTTGCTCGAACTGGGCGATGCACGGACCGTTGCCGAAGTATTTGTTAACGGTAAAAGAGCAGGAATTCGCATGTCTCGGCCTTTCCGTTTTGATATCAGTGACTTCGTCCAGCCAGGAAACAATCAAATTCAGATCAAGGTGGCCAACACGCTGGCGAACCACATGAGCAGCTATCCAACTCATTGGGTTCTGGAAGACCAGGCAGTCTCTGGACTGCTGGGTCCGGTGCAACTGCGATTTCATTCCAAGGTCAAGCTGAGTGCCACGGTCGTCCAGTGATGGCCCTACAACACAACCTGCCAGTGTTTTTCGATTCGTCACAAAACCAACGATCGCGACAGGGAACACGAAAAAGGAAAAACTGAGGGCCTAACCGGGACGCCTGGATTTCTCTTTTTTTAGTACCATACCATTCGATCGATTGTATAACAGTGCTTCCATTTTTGCGTTGAACGTGTGTCGGGAAAATCCACCTGGCGTCTCTTGTCACACTGTCTTTATTTCTTCGTATCCTGCTTCTCTCAATGGTTCCTTTCAAACCTTCAAAGCATCCAGAATCATGAAAACATCCGTCAACCTTACCAGGCCACTACGCGTCCTAATGTTCACCGCCCTGCTCGTTACGTACAGACTCCCATCCACTCCCGCCTACAGCGAAGAGCCCCCCAAGTTCGTCGATTTATCCCTGCTGATCGCAGCCGAATATCCCTGCACCTGGCCAGAGCTGGTGCCTCCATTTCGCATTGATCATGTGCAGACCATCGGGCGGCAGAGTGCTTACAACGTCGACACACTATCGACCGACGGTAACATGGGAACCCAGATGGATGTGCCACCACACTCGGTGGAGCGGCCCGAATTAAATTTGCCAAAATCGGGTCCATTGGGCAACGAGTTCACAGACAAGGTTCCGGCCTGGAAGTTCGTCGGCAGCGCGTGTGTCGTTGATCTGCGCGACTTGCTGGATACCACGCCACCTGGCATCAGCAGCCTGGTCCACAGAAGACACTTCGAAGACTGGGAGCGGAAACACGGCCCACTGCGTTTCGGCGACGTCGTTTTAATGCGCAGCGGTTACAGCGACAAATATTATTTGCCGCTACCGGCAGGGCGGCGCTACGCCGCACTGCCCCTGGAACGCAAGGCGCCTGGTTGGCCCGATCCGGATCCGGATGCGATGGAGTTTCTTGCCAGTCGCAAAGTATTTCACATTGGAACTGATAGTCCCAGCATGGGGCCAATCCCTGACCTCGCCGAGCCCACACACTACGCAGCCCTCAAGTATGGCGCGGTGTTCACCGAAGCTGCCACAAATTTATCCAGTTTGCCAACCACGGGCGCGTTTTACTGCATGATGGGCCCCAAGCATAAGGATGGACCTTACGGTGAGGGCAGGGCCTTCGCCATCATTGGCAACCCGCTGGCCAGCCAGTTAATCAAATCGGCCCGGGAAAAGCGAGTCATGGATCTTACGGTGACGCTGTCGACCGATCATCCAACCACCTGGCCGGGCCAGGGGATCGGTAACTATCGCCATCCTTATACGAAGGCCGAGTTTCTGTATCTTCACTCACACATCATGGATAGCCACGCAGGGACTCACCTGGTGCCACCTTCCTACGCGCTACCTCCTGAGGAGTTTGACCCCTACGGATATTCGCCCCAGACGCACATCTGGCTGGACGAATACGAGGAAAAATTCGGGCCCCGGGGAATCAGTGACATGACGACGGAAAAGGTGCCCCTTTCGCAAACCTGTGGCTGGGCACGGGTGATCGATGTAAGACAATTAAGCGGAACAACAAGCCGTGCGGCTTGGCCTGCCTCGCCGGAAATCACCGTCGACGTGATCAAAAAATACGAGGCCGAGCGGGGGTCCCTGAAACCTGGTGAAATTGTCATCTTTTACAGTGGGCATACGGATCGACACTTTCAGCGGATGCCTACTGGCAAGTCCTGCCTGATTGATCCGGTCAACGGCGAAAGCGAAGGCTGGCCCGCACCTGGACCCACTGCCATTGCCTATCTTGCGGAGCGGGGAATTCAATGCTTGGCAACAGATGCTCCGAACCTGGGCGGAGTCGACCCCAAGAATGCGCTGATGACTTACTGGGCACTGGGCAGCCAGGGCATGGTGGGTGTCGAGTTTTTGACCGGTGTCGGTCAGCTACCCGAGCAATCCTACTTCCTCTTCGCACCCGTCAAGATTCGCGGGTGTCACGGCGGTCCAGGTCGCGCGATCGCGCTGTACTGACGCCACATTCAGCAGCCTGGACCGTGTCGATCACTAATTTTGAAAAGGAAACATCGCCATGCAGCGGGTGTCGTTTAAACTGTGTGTGAAGGAGGGCCAACAGGAAGAGTACATTCGCCGCCACCAAGCGGTATGGCCCGAAGTCCAGCGTGATTTACAACGCGCAGGCATTCACAAAATGAGTATCTTCATGCAGGACCGACAACTGTTTCTCTACATGGAAGTAGACGATTACGCCCAGGCCATCCGTATTCTAGACGCAAGCCCCGATTCAGTACGCTGGGAAGAGTACATGGCACCCATCATGGAAGGTGAGTCCGGAGAGAATTACGATCCGGCCAGTGCGTATCCACCGGGCATGCCGGAAGTGTATTACTGGGAATCTGAGGACTGAGTCAATCCGGTGCCGATTTAAAACCGGCCTGGCCGCCGTAACGCTTTGATGGCTGGTTTAAATTTGAAAAACCTGGCCACGTTCCAGCCAAGGTCGAATCCGTCGAACAAACACGTCGGACGTTTCGCGGGCAAGTTCGACAAGAAGTCCGGGACTGCGCCGAATGTGTGAGATGGACCGACCGAGAACATAAAAACGGTTAATTCTCGTTCTGGAGCTCGAGCCTGATTTCCGTTTTGGCTGGAAATTCAACCGTCAAAGGACTCGTCTCTTCGTCGCTATACTTTTCGGGTACCGGAATCGACAACTCGTTTCCATCAATGTTTCCGGCCGCACCGATCTCCATCATTTTGAAAACGAGGACACGATAATTGCCAGCCGGGATATCCGATGCAATGAACGAAAACTGACCTGACGCATCACTCGATCCCGTCATAACCGTTTTGGCGTCGACTTCGCCGTCGGGCTTAAACATGACTTGAGCATTTCCGAGCGGAACCCCATCCAGTGTAATGACTCCGGTGATGGGAACCTCTCCCTGCTGACATCCCGCCAGGAGGACCGCTGATATCCAAGCAAATTGTTTAAACAATCGTATCATTCCCACAGTTTATAGTATCACGCCCAGAGAAAACAATAGGAGTCCGGTCTGATCACTACTTCAAATAGCCAATTCGTCGGATCACGTCGATCAACAAATTGACAGGCCCGTACTGCGAATCATCGAGCTACCGCTACAGAACCTCGGCATCTCAGAGGTACGAGACCTGCTGACCGAAGCAGATTGCATCTGCACTTTAACGGGTCGGGTCAATCCAGCAACTGAGGCGTAATTTTTAAAGAACGTATCCGTGCCGATATTCGCGTTTCACAATCGTCTCCAACTCCGGCGCGTTCGACGGCTTGAGATTCGCTGCATCCCAGTCAATCTTCTTCCCTGTCCCCTCAGCCGCTGCCCAAACAGCCAAGTTCCCCAGGAGGATATTCTCCGTCAGTGGACCAGCATATTCTGGAAAGTTGGATACCGCCGGAGGACCACCATCAATCGCCCTGACCCATTCTTCGAAATGCCCCGGCGACTCAACGAAATCGACGTCCGCGGGGTCCTCAACACCGCCCAGCAACTGATACGTTTCTGCATAGTCGCCCGGCGAAAACAAAGTTCCCTTTTCACCCACGACCAAGCACCCGGAAGTCTTCGTTTGCTCGACTCCTTGAAAAAGATGCTGGGGTGGACGTTTGCCTCCGTCATACCATGTGAATTTTATGGGCGGACGACCATGACGTTCAGGAAACTCAAAATCAATGACCGCCCAACTGGGATAGGTCTCGCCATTATGGGTTGAAGTCTCCGCCTGGATGGATGTCGGATCTTTCAAATCCAGCGCCATGAACGGCATATTCGCGGTGTGACAAGCCATATCACCAAGAGCACCTGTTCCGAAATCCCAAAATCCGCGCCACTTCTCCGGGTGGTAGGCCGGATGATAAGGACGAAATTCCGACGGGCCAATCCACTGATCCCAATGCAACCATTTGGGAACCGGCATTTTTTCCTGCGGGCGACCGATCCCTTGCGGCCAGATGGGGCGATTCGTCCAGACATGGACTTCGCTGGCTTTACCCAAAGTACCCTGCTGAATCACTGCAGCTGCCCTGCGTAACCCCGTGTTTGCCGTACCTTGATTTCCCATCATGGTGGCTACGCCGTTTTCTTGCGCCAACTCACTGAGAACCCGCGCCTCATGAATCGACTGCGTCATCGGCTTCTGTACAAAACAGTGTTTTTTATTGCGCAGCGCGATGGCAGCTGCTGGAGCGTGGTTGTGGTCCGGCGTGCTGACCGTCACGGCGTCGACCTCGTCACCCAACTCATCCAGCATGGTACGATAATCAAAGTATTTCTTTGCTTCCGGGAAACGGGCTGCTTTTTTCGCCAGGCCCCGCTCGTCAACATCACAGATCGCAACAACTTTTCCCATACGACCGCAGTCGTTAGAATCACTGTCCCCTTTGCCGCTGACTCCGATGCAGGCAAACTGTATCTGTGCATTGGGCGATTCACTTCGAGCTACTTCACTCGAGTTGGAAACCCAGTAGCCCACCCCGGTCGCCGCACTTAACTTAAGAAAATCACGACGAGATTTGTTTTTCTTTCGCATCAATCATTTCCCAACGTTAAAACAAACAAGAAAACTTGAACCACTGATTTTGGTTTGGACTTTGCAAACAATTGTACCCACCACATGGGACAAATGGAATCGGATATTTCCTGCATTTTCCATGTCAATCGTTGTGTGGAAACCGGTCTTGATCCCCGTCGTTACAAAACGCAACCGGTTCGGAAAATAATTGCCCACGACAACTGCCTGGAGAAACCCCCATGCCTGGAGAAACACCCAACATGAAACGTGCCATCTGCCATCCAATGGCCCTTTGCGTCACATGGCTGTTGATTGTCGGTTGCCAACCGAGCCTGGAAACAGTCGATCAAAAAAACGAAAAAACCTCAACGGCGGCGTCTGAAACGCAGACTCCGGCCGACGATCCCCAAATCGTTGCTGTGCTGGACAATCGCGATGCAAACCTGGTGCTTAACGCCACCGGGAACATCCAAAGCGTCACCCTCCAATCCGATCCTTCGGATGCGGATCTGGCCAACCTCCACCAACTCGCCGCTCTGAAAACTCTAATATTATTCGGTCGCGGCATCACCGACCAGGGACTGGTATCGATTGGGAAAATCGCTTCCCTCCAAACACTCCGAATGGAGAAAACGGAGCATACGGATGAAGGCTTGGCACATCTGAAGAAACTTCCTCGCCTCCAAACGATCAGTCTGTCGCTGACAAACATTTCCGATGACGGCCTCAAACACCTGGTCGAAATTCCAACGCTCGAACGAATCGTTCTGTTAAGAACCAAAGTCACTGATGCCGGCATGCAAATTCTCAAGACAGCCAACAAGAGAATTGCCCTCCTGGATCTACGGGACACGTTGGTTTCCGATGCCGGCCTGGCCCACATCGGTGAAATGAAAAATCTAAAAACCCTCAAGTTTTCCACGGCAAGGGTGGGCGACAACGGTATCGCTCATTTAGAAGGCTTAACCAGACTCAAATCATTGGCACTGGACGGCTCCGATTTGAGTGATGAAGGCATGAAGTCGATCGGAAAAATAACAAGCCTCGAAGAATTGACTTTGTCCGGGTGTTTTGTGACCGACGAAGGAATTCATTCAATCACAGGACTGACAAAACTGAAGAAGCTTCGATTGCGCGGTACCATTGTTACCGATGCCGGCATGGAGCAGATCAAATCCTTTACGGAATTAAGAGTGCTCGACCTCAGCGAAACCGCGATCGGAGACCGTGGAGCCGTGCACCTTGCCGCATTGACCAAGTTGGAATCCCTCAACCTCTGGTTCACATTGATTACTGACAAAGGGGTGGCTCATGTGTCCGGACTCACCAATCTCACCTGGCTGAATCTCGACAAGACCCGAATCACCGATGGAAGTATTGCGCATTTGCAGCCGCTGAAGAAATTAGAGTTCTTACACCTGGGATCCAATCGTCTGACAGATGCAGCTTTGGATGGAATTGGCAAGCTGACACAGATTCAGGATTTACACCTTACCTTTTGCCAAGGCATTTCTCCGAAAGGGCGTGAACGACTGCAGGCGGACCTACCCGACACAAACATCCGGTTCTGAGAGACCCTCGAAAAGCGGCTCCGGAACACTGCCAGAAATGTTCCCTGCACGGCTGTGCGGCGCACCAACGTTTCATTTTCGTTGGAACACCTGATATCAACCTCAGTCCAGAGACGACATTCTTTGCCACACAGGCGCTCGCATGCTAGACTGAAAACCTGAAACTCCGCTCGACCCCTTTCATTTCTCGCGGGAGAGTTTTTAATGCCCAGCCTGAAATACCGCGCTGGCTTTACACTGGTTGAACTTCTGGTCGTGATGGCCATTATCGCGATACTGATCGCGTTGTTGTTACCCGCGGTGCAGATGGCGCGTGAAGCAGCCAACCGTGTTCAGTGTGCAAACAACATCAAGCAGCAGGTGACCGCGGTTCATAACTACGCCACCGCGAACGATAGCGACTTCCCTGAACTGGCGCGAACCACCTGGACATGTACGTCGAGTCTTTATCACACCCTGCTGCCGTTTTTGGAACAACAAGATCTTTACGACGAATCTGTACAACATTGTGATATACCCGAAGAGACAATCATGTGGCACATACCGAGGAAGACACTGATCCCCGGTCATCCGGAAGTCGGGGTTACGGTGGACGAGCAGAAGGCCAAGGGGTTCTGGAACACGCTGGGACACATGCCCGCCTACCGCTGTCCGACCGATCCAGGTAGTCAGCGGAACGGTGGAATTCATGTCAGCTACGCCGCAAACTACCTGTTGTTGGGACACAACCGGGCGGATGAAAAAGACCACGGATGGTGTTATTGGAGATGTGGCCCCTGGCGCAGCTGGAAGAGTTATTACACGATAGAAACGGTTCCGGATGGAAACACCAATACGATCATGTTCGGTGAATCCGTCCACGCGACCGATTGGGGCAAAGCCGCTATGACTCATCCCGATTTCGGCGCCGCCATGTTCGCACACATCGTACCCCGTGAACATAAATCCCCCAATAGTACCTATAAGTATTGGAATGAAATAACGTCAAACGCCCTGGCACCACCGGTGAGGGATGGTAGCAGGCATAACGACCACTTCCGCGCCAGCACCTATCATGCGGACGTCATGAACGGTGCCCTTACAGATGGAAGCGTGCGAACTTTCAGGTTGGACATTGACGAAGCAATCTGGTCCAAGCTAATCCACCCGGATGACGGTCAGGCAGTGGAACGGTACTAGGCTCCAAGCCCGGGAACCGGCGAAGTCGCTGTCCACGAAGGCATCCGGGTTGATCGCGGCCTGACACCCGCATCAATAAGAAGACAACTCTTGCAATGCGGCCTGGCATTCGAGATTTTCACTATTCAGCGCGCCATACAAAATCACCCCTCACCCGGATTGCGCGGCGTTGAACTCAAGAACATCACCGCGCCAGCTTGCTTTTACACCGACTTCCGCGCCCTACGTCGACTGGCGCTGAAACGACTGGTTGTCTTGCAGCGGGGATCCAGTCATCTGACAGTCACAGCCGGGATCGACCCGGTAAGCTGACGCACGTCAAGAATTCGCACTTCACCTTTTTCCAAGGTACTTCTTCGCCAGGGTGAGACCGTTCACTTACCGCCGTTGAAACACCTGATCGACGTCGGTCCAGGGAAGACATTCCTTGCTACAGGGGCACTCCGATGCTAGGTTGAATGACTGGGGAAGTTTCGGGTTTCTTTCTTTTCTCACCGGACAGTTTCTTATGGCCAACCCAAAACACCGCACTGGCTTTACACTGGTTGAACTTCTCGTGGTGATGGCCATTATCGCGATACTGATTGCGTTGTTGTTACCCGCGGTGCAGATGGCGCGTGAAGCAGCCAATCGTGTTCAATGTGCAAACAATATCAAGCAGCAGGTGACCGCGGTTCATAACTACGCCACCGCGAACGATAGCGACTTCCCTGAACTGGCGCGAACCACCTGGACATGTACGTCGAGTCTTTATCACACCCTGCTGCCGTTTTTGGAACAACAAGATCTTTACGACCTAACCCTGACACATTGCAACATACCCGAAGAGACGATCATGTCGCACATACCGAGGAAGACACCAATCGTCGGTTATTCTGACATCGAGTTCGCCGCTGCAGGAACCCAAGAAGGACAGGGGTTCTGGAACGTCAGGGGACACATGCCTGCCTACCGCTGTCCGAGCGATCCTGACAGTCAACGGAAAGGCGGGAAACATATCAGCTATGCCGCCAACTACCTGTTACTGGGACACAACCGTGCACATGAAGGGAAACCTACTGACCACGGGTGGTGTTATTGGAGATGTGGCCCCTGGCGCAGTTGGAAGAGTTACTACACGATCGAAACGGTTCCGGATGGAAACACCAATACAATCATGTTCAGCGAATACGCGATTACTGACCGAGATTGGAACTATGCCGCTTTTTGTGCGCCTTACTTCCACGCAGCCATGTTCGCGCATATCGTACCCAGGGATCATCCACACAAGGGTTACTATGCGGGACTTAATGATGCCACGGGCAACGCCCTGGGACCACCGGTTAAGGGGGGTAGCATTCATAACTGCCCCTTCCGCGCCAGTACCCATCATGCGGACGTCATGAACGGTGCCCTTACAGATGGAAGCGTGCGAACTTTCAGGTTGGACATTGACGAAGCAATCTGGTCCAAGCTAATCCACCCGGATGACGGTCAGGCAGTGGAACGGTACTAGGCTCCAAGCCCGGGAACCGGCGAAGTCGCTGTCCGCGAAGGCGTCCGGGTTGATCGCGTCCTGACACCCGCATCAATAAGAAGACAACTCTTGCAATGCGGCCTGGCATTCGAGAGTTTCACTGTTCAGCATGCCATACAAAATCACCCCTCACCCGGATTGCGCGGCGTTGAACTCAAGAACATCACCGCGCCAGCTTGCTTTTACACCGACTTCCGCGCCCCAGGTCGACTGGCGCTGAAACGGCTGGTTGTCTTGCACCGGGGATCCAGTCATCTGACCGTCACAGTCGGGACCGAATCAGTAAAGCTGACGCACGTCCAAATCTTGTGCTGTGTCTTTTTCCAGAGAATTCCTTCAGCCTGAGCTAGATGGTTCATTAACCGCCCTTAAAATACCTGATCGATCTGGTCCCATCGACCGGATTGCTTGCTACACAGACACCCGTATGCTAGACTAAAAACCTGAATCTCCGCTCGACGTCCTTTCATTTCTCGCGGGAGAGTTTTTAATGCCCAACCTGAAATACCGCGTTGGCTTTACACTGGTTGAACTTCTGGTCGTGATGGCCATTATCGCGATACTGATCGCGTTGTTGTTACCCGCGGTGCAGATGGCGCGTGAAGCAGCCAACCGTGTTCAGTGTGCAAACAATATCAAGCAGCAGGTGACCGCGGTTCATAACTACGCCACCGCGAACGACAGCGAGTTCCCTGAACTGGCGCGAACCACCTGGACATGTACGTCCAGTATTTATCACACCCTGCTGCCATTTCTGGAACAACAAGATCTTTACGACGAATCTGTACAACATTGTGACATACCCGAAGAGTCAATTATGTCTCACATACCGAGGAAGACACCAATCCCCGGTCATCCAGAACTCGGGCCACAGACCCAGGATGGAAACGGCTTCGTTCAGATGACGAAGGGGTTCTGGAATACGCTGGGACACATGTCTGCCTATCGCTGTCCGACCGATCCTCGCAGTCAGAAAAATTCCGGGGAGCATATCAGCTACGCCGCCAATTACCTGTTGCTGGGACACAACCGTGCACATGAAGGGAAACCTACTGACCACGGGTGGTGTTATTGGAGATGTGGCCCCTGGCGCAGTTGGAAGAGTTACTACACGATCGAAACGGTTCCGGATGGAAATACCAATACGATCATGTTCGGCGAAACAGTGCATGCCAATAATTGGAACCATGCCGCGTTTTGTAGTCCCAGTTTCGGCGCAGCCATGTTCGCGCATGTCGTACCCAGGGATCACCCACACAAGGGTTACTATAAGGGTCTGAATGAGGCTTCGGAGTCTGCCGAACTGCCACCGGTGAGAATTGGGGGAAGATGGAACACCCAGTTCCGCGCCAGCACCTATCACGCGGACGTCATGAACGGCGCCCTTGCAGATGGAAGCGTGCGAACTTTCAGGTTGGACATTGACCACTCGGTCTGGACAAAAATAATCCACCCGGATGACGGTCAGGTAGTGGAACAGTACTAAGGTTCAGGCCCGGGGAACCGGCGAAGGCGTCCGGGTTGACCGCGCCCTGACACCCGTATCGATCCGAAGACAACTCTTACACGTGCCGGCCTGGCATTGGACGGTTTCGTTGTTCAGCGTGCCGTGCAGAGTTGAACCAGAAGTTTCCTGCGGCCCATTGATGGGACTGTCCCGCTACTACACTTCGTGATCACTGCCCTAGCTGCTACCCGTTCATCCATGACAGGTACAGCCCGGCAACATGCCTCCGGTCAGCCTTTTCGACCGGCTGAGATTTCGTCATTTTAAATCTTGAAATACGCTAATTTTTTACGGTTTGAACCTTGGACCTGATGTTCTCAGTGGTGAAGTTGCGTCCCTGATTGGTGTAGTACATCTGAAAAACTTTTTTAACAAGAGCAAGCCTTCCAACACCGGGTTTCTTCACCCGGCAAGTGAAGTTCACTTTGTATCCGGCTTCACAGCACCAGAAGGAAGATGTCACGATGGCAGGATATTTCCACAAAGCTCATGCTCGGTTCGGCACAGAATTTTGGGTCAACAATCCATCACTCCCGGAGATCAAACTGGGCCTGGACAGCGGTTCGGTCGGCATCGCATCCAATCCAAAATACATCGCTACATTACTGAAGTCGGAACCGGATTTTATCCATGAAATAATCGATGAGGTGCTAGGGAAGATAAGCACAAATGACGACCAGCAGTTGGCCATGCACGTGATTCAGAAAGCCGTCTCTCGACCACTGAGGATGTTTCAAACATTGTACCGGGAAAGCAGGGGTCGTTACGGGCACGTAGCCATTCAGGGAAATCCTTACACCAATGACGATTTGGCACTGATACTCCGAGAGGCAGAGACCTTTCACGAGCTGGGCGAAAATATCATCATCAAACTGCCGGCGACAGCCACGGGTGCCCAGGCGTTGGAGGAGTTGACGGCCCGCGGCTGGTCAACCATCGCCACGATGAGTTTCTCGGTGTCCCAGTACGTTTGCATGGCCGAAGCTCATCGGCGAGGATTAGACCGCACCAAACAGAGACCCAGGTGTCTCATCACCATGCTACCGGGCATGTTCGACGAATATCTCGCAGAGGATGCAACCCGGCGTGGTGTAAACATTTCCTCCGCTGTGCTCGGCCAGGCAGGGCTGGCCGCAGCGCGGGCAGCATACAACATCTATCGAAAGCGAAAATACGAGGCGATCATTATTTCTGGCGGGGCCCGCTCACCGTATCACTGGACCGAACTGGTGGGCCAGGGCATGGCCATCACTTTATCAGGAAAACTGGCCCGCACGCTGCTCGCGGACTCTCCCCCGGTGGCAAGCCGTGTCCAGACATCCGCACCCCAAGAAGTGATCGACGAATTGCGTCAAAAGTTTCCCGACTTCGTCCGGGCATGTGACCAGAATTCCATAGTTTCCGAGGAGTTTCGCTCCTATGGCCCCGTGGTCCGATTTCAAAACAGTCTAGCTGAAGGCATTGATATCATCGTGAAAGAAATCCAGCTGAGACGTGACAGGTAGTCGCGCTTCCCTACACCTTTTCTTGCAACGGTCGCCTGCAAACCACCGACCATACTTATCCTATGAAAGCTCTCCTAAAAACAGCTCCAGGGGTCGGAAATCTCGAAGTACTGGAGGTGGCGGAACCGATTCCACAGCCTGATCAACTGAAGATCGAGGTGAAGGCTGCTGCAATCTGTGGAACGGATCTTCACATTTACGACGACGAGTACGTGAATTGCCCACCGATGGTTCTGGGGCATGAAATGTCAGGCGTCGTTGTCGAGGTAGGGGATCGTGTCACACGCTTCAAAGAGGGCGACCGGGTGACCTCCGAAAGCTTTAAATATACCTGCGGTGAATGCCGCTTTTGTCAGACAGGGCTGATCGGACTCTGCATTCATCGAACCAGCATGGGCGTGCACGTCGATGGTGCCTTCGCAAAGTATGTCTGTCAAAGAGAAGAAAGCCTGCATCAACTTCCAGACAATGTCAATTTTGAAGCAGGCTGCATGTCTGAACCGACCGCCGTGGCCGTGCGAGCCGTTCATGAACGCGCCGGAATTTCAACGGGAGATGTCGTGCTGTTATCAGGACCCGGACCTGTCGGCCTGTTATGTCTGCAGGCAGCAAAAATATTGGGTGCGACAGTCATCCTGGTCGGTGCCGACGGGGACGAGATTCGTCTGGCGCTGGGCAAACAACTGGGAGCGGATCTGGTCCTCAATGCACAGGCGGACTCTTTAGAATCGATCCTTGACATGACCGGTGGTTTGGGTGTTGACGTGGCGATTGAATGTGCCGGATCAAAAGCTTCTCTGGAACAATGCATCAGGTTTTCCCGCAAAGCGGCCCAACTTGTGCTGGTCGGATTGTATGGCAACGAGGTCGAGATTCGTTTGGACCAGGCGATTATTAAAGAGTTGACGATCCTTCCGAGCTTCACCTACCGCCACCCGACATGGCAACGGGCCATCCAACTTCTAGCTGAGGGTGAGATAAAAACCGCTCCATTGGTGAGCGGACGCTTTCCGCTGACGCAGTGGAAACAGGCATTCGAAGCGGTACGGGCACGCCAGGGAACCAAGTACCTGCTGCTGCCGGTTGGCTGACGTAAATGTCGGGCGTTTCGTACTACCGCAGGGGGTGGTGGCAGCGGTATTTGGGGCAAGCAATGGCTGGCGCTTCCACAGGTCCCGCAGGATTCTTTTCCCGTTGTACCTCACGACATTGAAGCTCACACGGGACCAGGTGCCCTTGCACCTCGTATTGTTCGGAGCAAAGGACACTAACGCCGTGACCTGCGCAGCCATCCACCACTTGGGAAAAACAACCACTGTAATCCGACCGGGCAAAGAAACGCTGCAAAATGACCAGCGGATCCTAGAACTCTCGGCTTAAGTAGCTTAGAATTTCTACACTCATTCTCAGCAAGCGGGCGATCGAGTGCAGGCTGTGAATCCAGGGAGATCGGATAGAACTTCGTCGTCAATTCGGACCAGAAGAACACCACGTGGGCCCGCAGCCCGCGTCTGCCCCAGGAAAACACCGTGAGAAAACACCATTCAGCAATGCCTACTCTCTGTGTGCTACTGACGCTCACGGCCTGCAGTGGGCCGGATTCCTCATCGCCAGAGCCTGCCGCTCAGAGGAGCCAGAATACGACTCCTACGGCCGAGACGGCCACCGCAAACACCTCATCCACCCCTGTCGGAGAAAATACCACCGTGACGACACCTTCTACCCCAAGTGACGTAGCCGCCCCTCCAGTTGACGCCACCACGACTACCAGTGGCTTGGCCTACAAGGTCCTCCGCGAGGGGACTGGCAGCGATCATCCTACGAGCGCCTCCAAGGTAGAAGTGCATTACAGCGGTTGGACCACGGACGGCAAGCTTTTTGACAGCTCCGTCGCTCGGGGTGAGACGATCAGTTTTCCCCTCAATGGTGTGATCACGGGTTGGTCGGAAGGAGTCCAGTTGATGGTGGTGGGTGAGAAGACCCGCTTTTGGATTCCCGCTGACCTGGGTTATGGAGAGAAACCCAGGCAACAAGGGGCACCTGCAGGGACGCTCGTCTTCGATATTGAGCTGCTCAACATCGAGGAGCCCCCTGCACCACCGTCCGTCCCCGAAGATGTCGCAGGTCCTCCTGGCGATGCCACCGTGACCGCCAGCGGCTTGGCCTATAAAGTTCTTCGCGAAGGGACCGGAACCGCACACCCCATGGCCACCTCGACGGTGGAAGTACACTACAGCGGCTGGACCACGGATGGAAAAATGTTCGACAGTTCCGTCGTGCGAGACGAGCCCACCCGCTTTCCCCTCAACCGGGTGATCAAGGGATGGACCGAAGGGCTTCAACTGATGGTCGCGGGTGAGAAGACCCGATTTTGGATTCCCGGTGATCTGGCCTATGGAGAGACTCCCAGTCGGCCGGGTGCGCCTGCCGGGATGCTCGTCTTCGACATTGAGCTGTTGTTGATCCAGTAGTATTCTCTTTTTCGGACCAGCTTCGTTCCTGAGGACTCAGCACCCTCGAGAAGGGTGAGCGATCTGCCTACACACTTCATCCATCGGGGCCCCAGAAAAGCTTCTATTACCGAGTGCTGCAAGTCGCAAATGCTCTGAGCCACTCACCGCCGGCGGGAGACTCAAGACTACAAAATCATCGACTCCTAATTTACACTGTGGTAAACAGCCTGCGGGCAGATCAGACGTATCCGCATTCCAATTCAAACCATCACTCTGGGGAGACAACGGATGAACGATTCAGTTTCGCGCCGCGACTTTCTGACGACTTCCACGGCGGCGGCAACCGTGGCAGCAGTTCGTCCGGCAAAAGCGGACGGCGTGAACGGGCGGATCAACCTGGCCCTGATCGGTTGTGGCGGCATGGGTCACGGACACGTAAAAAGCGTCGTCTCGGCGAAACATAACGCCCATTTCGCGTGGCTGTGCGACGTCGACCGGACGCAAATCGACCGGGTCACCCAATCGATCGGTAACTTCCAGAAGACCCCGCCGAAACGGACATCGCGATTCGAAGATGTTGTCGCCGACAAGTCCGTTGACGCGGTCATTATCGCCACGCCACACCACTGGCACGCGCCGATCGCCCTGGCCGCCATCCAGTCCGGCAAAGACATCTACGTCGAGAAACCGATGTCTCACGTCTTTGCTGAAGGCCAACTCATCATTGAAGCTGCCAAAAAACACAACCGCGTGGTCCAGCAAGGCTCCCAGATGCGATCCAGCCCCGTTACGGCCGCGGCCGGCAAGCTGCTGTCCGAAGGCATCATCGGCGAAATCAAGGTAGCCAAAGCGTGGAACGTGCAACAACGTGGTACCCGGAAGGTCGTTCCCGATACGACACCACCGACGCATGTCGACTATAACCGCTGGCTCGGGCCCGCACCGGTGCGGGGATTTAACGTGAATCGCTTCCATGGGAACTGGCGGATTTACCAGGACTATGGGAACGGTGACATCGGAGACGACGGCATCCACGATCTCGACATGGCGCGCTGGGGTCTGGGCGTTACCACGCACCCCAGCCGAATCACCGCGCACGGCGGAGATACTTTCTATCGCGGGGCGAACAAGGGTGACCGTGAGTTTCCAGATAACATGATGGTCACGTACGAGTACGCGGACGGCCGCGTGTTGATTTACGAGGACCGCCTGTTCACTCCCTACGGATTGCACGGATACGACAGTGGCAATGCTTTCTACGGCACTAAGGGCTATATGATTTTCTCGCGGCGGGGGGCATTCAACGTCTACTTCCGCGGAGACAAACCGGGACCCAAGGAACCACCCGGCACGCGAACCAAGCGGGGTCATGCCGAACACTGGACCAACTTCCTGGAAGCGGTTCGCTCACGAGATCCCAACACCAACGCCAGCGCCCAAATCGCTCACCTCTCCTGCGGGCTGGTGCATCTGGGTGAGATTGCTTTTCGGACGCGCGGAGCCCTGGACTTCGACCCCCAGCGTGAACAGTTCCTCGACTGCCCCGAGGCCAACGAACTGCTGACTAAAAAGTACCGCCAGCCCTATGGTTTGCCGGCGTTGACATGAGCAAGAAGGACACCCGATATGGAACTCAATTTTCGACTCGCCGAACCTGCCGATCACGATGACCTCGAGCACATGGCGATCGAAAGCTTCGAGCCAATTACCTTTTTCAAGAAAGTCGACGAGCGCTTCGGACCACTCAACGGAGTCGATTGGAAACAACGTTGGAAAAACAAGTTACGCAAAGCGTTTCTCAGCAAGACCGTATTGGTGGGCACGACCGAAGGCCAACTGGTGGCCATGGCGGTGGGCACGCTTCAAGAAGAAATGCGTCTGGCCTTTCTCGACATTCTCGCTGTCGGTCAGGACCACCAGGGACTGGGTTACGGTCGCCAGATGCTGCGGGCCTTCAAAGCACATGCGAAACAGCAAGGCGCAGGCCATATCTACCTGGATTGTCTGGTCAGTAACGAGAATGCAAATTGTCTTTACCAAACCGAGGGATTTGAGGAGATGACGCGCAGCATTTACTGGTATGCCAAACTCTAAACCAGTGCGGCCTCTCAAAATAATAGTCCCCTGGTAGTATTCACTTTCGCTGGCACCAGATTTCTGCTGTCGAACTGGAACTCAGCCAGGCGTTTGGTTCTGTCCATGGACGATCATCCGCCGTCCCAAACAGTTTCTCGGGTCAAGTCCCCGGCCTTTCCCCCCCAAGAACGTCGCGAAACGTTTAAAATGTCATTTTAAACAAGAGTCACTCGGTACACTTTGAACTGAAGAGGTGTCAATTTCAGGACTTGGGAAAGTCTGCGGTGGCAAGGGAGGGGGTCGCTGGGCAGATCAAAGCTCCGCAGCCCGATGGGAAGTCAAAAAAATTCGAGATGGGTCATCGCACTCTCGCAGAGTTTTGGCTAGGCTAAAGTCTGTTGTAGACGGTCCTGCGAGAAAGCCAATTCAAAATTCAAAGAAGCTGCTAAGTTCCTGTGCACCGACACAGAATCTCAGCAGCTTTTTTGTTGCTGTTAACTTTACATCCGTTTGCTTCTGTCATCTCAGACGAGTAAGCCAATCCAGATCCTGACGAAGGTGCTAAGTTCCTGTGCTCCGGCGCAGCAGCCTTGCACCTTTTTTTATTGTCTCGACGGTACGTTCGCCAACGGCGTTCATGTCCAACCGGCATTTTTCGTCTGCTATAGGTCACTTGTTGAAAGCATTCTTCATTTCCATTCACGGAGCAATCATGATGAGTACTCGCCTAACGATTTGTATCCTCTCGGTCTGCCTGCTAGTGTGCGCATCGGCGACGGGCGCGGGCGATTTCGAGTTCCGTAGCTATAATGCACCTTCTTTGCCCACAGCGATCGAGTTCGTCAATGTCGACGGACGCGACGTGGTACGCATGCGGTCGCAAGGAGAACTGCCGCTCTTCACGAACCTGACTGGCGCTGAGGCCATGTACCTCCCGGAAAACACACCAAAATTGGGGGACGTGACAAGGCTCGAAATTGAGTTCAAGAACGAGGCGGGCCTGTTTGGCGGCGGTACCCCGCGGTTTTTTCTGGGACTTGATCTGAACAGCAACGGTGTTTACGACTCGACCTACGACCCCGACACCAATACGTGGACACAAGAAGACGGCCATCTCTTCATCCACCTGGGCAATGGTGGCGTCCCACCGTGGCAGGGAGATCCGGGTCCCGACTGGCAAATCGGCGCGGCAATCTTCGACCCGAGTTCGACCATTGCGCAATACGAAACGGGCCAGGTCGGTGGCGGCACGGGTGGCGACACTTGGGCAGACGTGCAGACGCTGATCAACCCATTTGATGGCGTGACGCCCATCATCGACCTCGACGTGCTGGCCATCGGCATCGCTGTGGATGGAGGATGGGCGCAGGACAGTGATTCAGATGTTGAGCCAACGGACATCAGTTCCATTCTGGTCGACACTATTCTCTTTGAGGGCACGCTCCCCGTCAGCGGTGGTTTCACCGAGCCGGCCGCCTGGTCCCCACTGGTCCCCGAACCCTCGACACTCCTGTTGTTGCTGGCAGGTGGTTTAGTGCTGCTGCTGCGTCGGCAGAAGCGGTGAGCATCGCGACGCTGCGACCGCGGCCCATGCGGGCAAGGAACAAAAAGAACAACTCAGTGAAAGGCCCGCGTTACAGGCCCGCCCAACGGAATGCAAAGTGGCTGCAAGAAGAAATTCGGTTGGAGCCGTTTTCTTTCTAACTGACGACGTTCTGCGGCTTGCCATCCGGCAAAAGACCCACCGAGGCAACAGCCCGCACGTCAAGTCGGTACAACAGCGTGCCGTGGTCCTGAAAGCGGGTCAGTTCGGCCTGGCTTGCCAACTAGCGGACCTGTTGGTGGCTATTCAGTGACGGATACGCCCAGCGCCTTATTCAACGCGGGCATCAGTTCTTTGGCAAACAGCTCCAGGCAGTGAACCCAGCTCTGCTTGTCGTCCCAATCGTATCCCATCATCACCAGGGTTCCAAAGGGCCCGGTTTCTTCGATCATTTCCAGAAGACGGCGTAAAACTTCGTCCACATCGCCGGCAATGATCAGCTCCTTCATGAAGTAATCCATATCGATCTGGGAGTCGCTCATGGACCGGTCCCGCTTGTAGATGTCGCGCCCCAGACCTCGATCGAGTACCTTGGCGATGTACTCGAAGTTCTCGCCCAGTGAATTCTGACGCGCTCGTTCGCAAGCTTCCTGCGTGGTGTCCGCCAGGTAAATCGCACGGCAGATTTTGAAGTCTGCGCGGTCGGGCATCCGTCCGGCTGCGAGGGCCGCCTCTTGGTAGGTGTCCCAGAAATTAGCCACGATGTTGGTCGGCGACAGAGCAGCTGCGAAGGGCTGAAATCCGTACTTGCCGGCGGTCTTCATACTGCTGGAGTTAGGCGACATCGCCGGCATTGCAATTGGAGGATAAGGTTTCTGATATGGCTTATGGATGTATCCAAAACCAATCTCTTCGTCAAACTGTTGTGTCATCCGAATGTGCCAATGCTTTCCCTGAATGTCGTAGGGTGGGTCACTGGTCCACATCGTGAGAATCATCTCGATTGCTTCACGGGTCATTTCAGATGCCACCTTGGAGTCCAGGCCAAACAGTTCCGTGTCAGATGCCGTGCTGCCCGGCCCAAAGCACAAGTTCAAACGGCCCTTGCTGAGATGATCCAGAAATCCAAGACGCGTTGCCACCGACGCGGGATTGTGCTGGTTCAAGCAGACCGGCGCTGCCCCCATGCGTATGTTCTTGGTTTCCGGCAAAGCCCGCGCGATGAAGGCTTCGGGCAATGGAATCGCTTCCCGTAAGAGCGAATGATGCTCGCCGATCCAGAACTCATGAAAACCGAGTTCATCGCACCGGACGATGAGCTCAAGGTCTTCGTCGTAACACTGTACCAGTGGTTTTTCTGACGGATGAAAGGGCATGATGAACATGCCATATTTGATGGGTTGAGCCATAGTGGAGCCTGCTCGGCAGTCAGTTCGATTTCTTTTTTCGGAAACAGTGAGCCAGCACAGGACACGCCCGTCCGGAATGCTGACGTTACGATACAGTCAATATGCTAACAGCAGCATCCAAAATAGCATGCGTGAATGCTAGACACCAGATTATAAGTGCTGGTTGGAACCTGTCGGTTCGGTGAAAGTCGGGGTCAGGCAGATCGCCGTGGCCACCTTTCAAATGAACGAGCGAGTGGCTAGGGCACTTTAACAAAACTTTTGGAAGCAACCCACCCGCTGCGAACAGGCTGCAGCGAGATGACTTGCGAGACGGTTTCAGGTCGGGTTCGTCGACGCCGCGTCTGGAGACCATTACGACGAACTGCCCTCGAACCCCGGAAAATCTGCGTCTCCGATGTTTGACAGGCACTGCGATGCCATCCATAATGACTCCTGCAGAGGCCATTCTGGCTCGTTGCGCGTATTGGAATTCCTATCAGTGATCAGTTCCTGATGCCCCCTCGTACATACCCTGCCCTGCGACTTCTACTCGGTCTATTTCTAGCCACGTTGACACACACAGGGTACGCCTCCGAAGTGGTCGACTATGCGCGGGACGTGAAACCGCTGCTTAAGAACAAGTGCTACGCCTGTCACGGCCGGGTCAAGCAGGAGGCCGGGTTGCGCCTTGATGCGGGAACGCTTGCCCTCAGCGGCGGCGACAACGGAAAAGTAGTCCTACCCGGTAACGGGTCCATCAGCCCCCTCATCACCCGCGTCAGCTCCAATGACGAGGACCAGCGGATGCCTCCCGAAGGCTCCCCCCTGGCGCCCGACGAGATCGCCTTGCTTCGCCTGTGGATCGACCAAGGGGCCCAATACCCGGTAGATGAACCAGTCGCGGCCGAGGGAGACCAACACTGGGCGTTTCAACCGATTCATGCTGTGCCGATTCCACAAGTAAACGATACCCGATGGCCCATCAATCCGATCGATCACTTTGTACTGGCGCGCCTGGAATCCCGTGGCTGGCACCCGGCAGAACCGGCCAGCCCCGCCGCATTGCTGCGCCGGGTGTACCTGGACCTGATTGGCACCCCGCCCACGATCGCTGAGCAGGACAGGTTCCTGACAACGCCGACAGCCGATGCCTATGGTCGCGTGGTCGACGGTCTATTGAGCCGGCCGGGGTACGGCGAGCGTTACGGGCGGCGGTGGCTCGATGTGGTCCGCTATGCCGACTCCAACGGCTACGAACGGGACAAAGCCAAGCCCGAGGTGTGGCGATATCGCGACTGGGTCATCCGGTCACTCAACGAGGACAAGCCGTTTGATCGATTCGTCCTGGAACAATTGGCGGGCGATGAAATGCCAGAAGCCGACGCTGACACCGTGCTGGCCACCGGGTTTAACCGACTGGGACCGTGGGACGATGAACCGGCCGATGTGGCCATGGATCACTATGACCAGTTGGATGATCTGGTTCGTGCCACCAGCCAGGCGTTTCTGGGGCTGACCCTCGGCTGTGCCCGTTGTCACGACCATAAATTTGATCCACTCGACCAGCGTGACTACTACAGCATGGTGGCCGTCTTCAGACCCCTCACGCGACCGAAAACGGGCACTGTACCCCGCGTCATGGAATTGACCCGTCCCCTGGCGACACCGGCGCAAACTCGCCAGCTGCACGAGCGGGACGAGAAGATCGCCGAATTACAAAACCCGATCAACCAGATCCTAGCCGACGCCCGTAGCGTGTTCCTGACGAACGGAAATAGCGTGCTGCCGGAAGAAGTGCTGGCGGTGTTCCGCATCGATCCGACAAAACGAAAAGACAAGCAAAAGAAGCTGGCTGCCGAATACCGGAGCCAACTCGAGGCCGAAGTCGAGGCTACACTCTCCGGATCGATGAAAAAGAAAATCGCTTCCTACGAAACCGCGATTGCCATGTTGCGAAAAAACACCCCTGACGTGACCCACGGTTATTTCTTATACGAACCGTCTCCCACTTCTCCGGACACCCATATTCTCCTCCGTGGCAGTCCCGGCAATCAGGGGGAAAAAGTCGGACCCGCGGTGCCCGCTTTTTTGGTTGACCAACAACCCGAGTTTCTTGTTCCTGATGCGTTCACCTCCCGACGCCGCTTGTCGCTGGCCCGGTGGATTGTTGACAAAACTAATCCGCTCACATCCCGCGTCATTGTCAACCGGGTCTGGCAGTGGCATTTCGGCCAGGGTCTGGTGCGTAGCCCAAACAACTTCGGTCTTCTCGCACAAGCTCCCACCCACCCTGAACTACTCGACTACCTTGCCCACTGGTTTGTTCACCAGGCCGACTGGTCTTTCAAAAAGCTGCACCGGAAGATCATGAACAGCCGGACTTACCGGATGAGCCGAACATCCCGACCAGATTATACCGCCGCCGACCCGACCAACCGGTTACTGTGGCGGCAAGCAACCCACCGACTTGAAGTCGAAGTCATTCGCGACTCGATGCTGGCAGTCTCCGGACGCATGGACCGCCGCATGTATGGACCGCAAATGCATCCCTTCATTTCCGCTGACGCGTTAAGAAACCATCACGAACCGCAGTCACCAATTTGGCCCGCATTCGACGAACAAGCCGCCTCGCGGAGGACCATCTATGCCTTCATTAAACGCACGCTGCTTGTGCCCGTGCTGGAGGTGCTCGACCTGTGCGACACGACCAACTCATCCCCCAAAAGGATGGTCACCACGGTGCCTACCCAGGCATTGGTGCTTTACAATGGCGACTTCGTCAACCGGCAGGCCCGGCACCTGGCCGGCCGACTGCAATCCGAGGCGGGCGAACACTTGGCATCTCAAATCGAGTATGCCTGGCGGTTGGCATTTGCCCGCGCTCCAACGACTGCAGAAGAGACCGCGATGGAAAAATTTTACTCGGATGAACTAGAACTTTTGACACTTGATTCCGGCCAGGACACGCCCGACCACCTGCTGCAGCGCCAGTCGCTGGAACAGTTGTGCCGAGTGATATTGAACCTCAACGAATTTGTTTATCCCGATTGATGAACTCCATGAAGAACGAATCTTCGCAGTATTGTTCCCACAGTTTTTCCACACGGCGGGAGTTTCTCTGGAATGCCGGCGGCGGTTTCGCCGGCCTGGCCCTGCTTGACCTGCTCGCGCGTGACTCCGTGATCGCCGGGCCGCTGGCCTCGACGTCGCCCCATTTTACAGCCCGGGCCAAGCACGTCGTCTTTCTCTTCATGAACGGCGGCCCCAGCCACATCGATACATTCGACCCCAAGCCAACCCTGGAAAAATACGATGGCAAATTCTACACCGGTGATCATAAGGTGGGTTCCAACGATCGCCCCGTGGGACAGCTCACGAAAAGCGCGTTTCCTTTTAAAAAACATGGTCAGAGTCAGCTGCCAATCAGCAGTCTCTATCCACACCTGGCCCGCCACGCCGACGACCTGTGCGTGATCAATTCGATGCACACCGATACAGCGGCCCACGCCTCCGGGTGCATTCAAATGAACACGGGAAGTGTCCTCATCGGCAAACCGTGCCTGGGTTCCTGGGTAAGCTACGGACTGGGAACCGAAAACGAGGACCTGCCAAGCTTCGTCGTGATGCCCGATGGGCGCGGTGGACCAATCGGCACCGCGTCGAACTGGTCGGCCGGTTTCATGCCGGCATCCTATCAGGGAACAATGTTTCGCAGCACCAACCCACCGCTGCTGGACCTGGCCACACCGGACGGTGTGACCCAGCGCACGCAGCGCCTCGGCCTGGACCTGTTAAAAAAATTAAACGAAGAACATCTGGAGAAACGGTCCGGCGAAAGCGAATTGGCCGCCCGGATCGAATCCTACGAACTCGCCTATCGTATGCAAACAACAGCAACCGACGCGGTCGATTTAGATCAGGAGTCAAAGCAAACGCTTGCCATGTACGGAGTGGAACAGGAGCAGACTACCGACTTCGGCCGAAATTGTCTCATCACGCGACGCCTTTTGCAGCGGGGCGTACGGTTTGTCCAGCTCTACTCCGGTGGCGGTTCCGCGACAAACTTACACACCTGGGACGGGCACGTAGACTGCGTCAAGAACCACCAACTGCACGCCGGCGAGACCGACCAGCCCATTGCCGCATTGATCACGGACCTGAAACGGACCGGCCTGTGGGACGAAACGCTGCTAGTCTGGGGCGGTGAGTTCGGCCGCACACCGACTAGCGAAGGTATCGGAAAGCCGGGCCGCGACCATAATCCGCACGGCTTCACGATGTGGCTGGCCGGAGCAGGCATCCGGGGCGGCCAGAACGTGGGCGCCACGGATGAATTGGGTTTCGCCGCTGTCGAGAACCGCTGCCATGTCAGCGACCTGCATGCCACCATCCTGCATCTTTTGGGTTTGGATCACCGAAAATTGACCTATTTCTACCAGGGGCTGGACGAGAGACTCACCGGCATCGACCGGCAGGCGCGGGTGATACAAAAGGCGCTGCTGTGACAGACGTGGCAGATCACCAGATCCGTCTCCTACACACAGCAACGTGCCCCCGCCCCCATCTTCGGACGGATTTGGAATCTCATTCTCGTATGTAGGGGCGTTCCGCCTTCTTTTTCTTGAAACTCTCCAGGCGTTCAGAAAAAACGACAAGAACAGGAACTGACAAGAAAAAACAAAGGAGCTCTGCTCTGTTTATTTGGTCAAGAACATCTGATAGTAAGGCAGAACGTACTTCACGACAGAAAAGATGCCTATTGTCATGACAATAATGTAAACGAGGTACATTAACTTTTTCGGCATCATTGTTTATTCCTTACTGGAATCGACGCATGCCCTGTCATAACATCCCTTGTCAATCTCTCTCCAGAAGTCTCTGATTTCAGTAGACAGGATAAGGTTTAATACCTCCTCTTGATAGTCCGTTGAGGCATGATCCAACCAGCACGTTCACTTGTTTTGAAGCTCTTCGGTTCTATCTCCCACCAGTTCTTTCATTTCATCCTATTGGAAGATTTCCTCGTCTTTCAAATGATCAGCCGGGTTCAACCATGTTTTAACTGCTGCATTCTGAGTAAGATTTTTAAGATCCCGTAGCACGCTCTTGAAATGATCATCCTTTCCTTTTGTTTCTCAAAGCTCGCCGGAGTCGATCCTTGGCCCAGGAATTCGGCCTGAAAAGTGTTCCCTATCGAAGCAGAGAATTCGGGAACACTATTGCCTGGGAGACCAGAAAAATCCGCGCCGGAACAGGCCCCCGATGTCGGCCGGGTTGAGGACCCGAATCGCGATCGTGTTCTTCCTGCCCGGCTCGAGCAGGTCGGTCACATCCACCTCGAATTCGTGGTTGTGATACCACCAGACGCTGCTGGTCTTATGGGCGGCGTACCTGCCGTTGATCCAGACCCATCCCTCGTCGATGGCGCCGCCGCACCAGAACTTGATCGGGCGGTCTTTGAATTTCGGATCGACGTCAAACGTCGCCCGGTACCAGCCGATGCCGTCGTAGTCGTGTCCGGCCTCGTCTTCGGGCGGATCCTGCTGGTCCCAGGTGTAATAAGTGTTCTTCGTACCCCAGTCGCGGTCATCGAACCCCGGCTTGTGCCAGCCGCCGATAAGGCCCTCGTTGAACAGATCGCGGCGGAATGTCATCTCCAGCGGCAGGGGCGCGACCAGCTCGCCCTCTTGCCCGTTGATCTTGGCGGCGTGCGCCTCAAAGATCTTCTTGCGCCCAGCCGGAAAGTAGAACCTCTCCTGCATGGGACCGTTCTCGATGAAGAAAGAATAGATTTCGTGGAGTTGGTTCTCGCGCGCCACCATCCGCCCGGCGGCCGCCGCGGCGGTGGCGTAGTCCAGCCGCATCTCCGCAGCGTTCATCTCGGCGTAGGCCATTAGGTGGTCGGCGATCAGGACGAAGGCCTCCACCCGCTCACGCTGCACCTCACTCGCCGGTGCCTTGCGGGCCGCCTCCACGTGCCTGTGGATGCTGCGGACGAAGTCAACCGTGTAGATGTGATTGATGAAGAAATCCTCGTGGGCCTGCATGGGAGAGTTCACCAGGGCGTGCTCACAGGCCTCCCACCACGCCTGGACATGCGGGCCGGCGTCGGGGCCGAAGAAAGTGTTGTAGAAGTCCGCCATCAGCGCCTCCACGTCCGTGTCGGCGTCCCACAGAAGTTTCGCCCTGGCGTAGTAGCTTGTCCAGGTCGTCATGAATGCCTTGCGTCCCTCAGCCTGGAAACCCTTGATACCGATTTCCCTTAAGATCGGTGCGTTGATGGCAAAGTTAGCCGTATCACGTTCGGGGACCCAGTTGCCAATGACGAAGCCTGGGTTGTAGTCGTAGATCGTGATGTGCGGCGTCCGCTCGCACCAGGCCTTGAGGTTGCGCAACGAGTCCCGGCGGCGCCAGAGATGTGAGTCATTCGCGTGCAGCACGTCGCAGGCGGCGGAGGTGTACATGATCATGAGATTCTCGGGAATGTCCACGCCCTGCGGTACGATCTCCCGTATCGAGTAGGCCATGGTCGAGACGATCTTGTCGGGAAACTCCCGCGCCAGCCTGGCCGCGAACCCGAAGAGCTCCTCGCTCTGGAAAGGGCGTTCGAAGTAGCGCGGGTACTTGAAGTTCAGACTCGCCTTCTTGCATTCCTCACAGTAGCAGAACGGCTGCCCGTCGGGCGGGCTGATGCCGAATCCGAGCTCGCCAACATTGCCCATTTTCTTCTCGCCCGCGAAGGCGGCTCGCAAGTTCTTCACGCTCTCGGTGAAGAGGCCGGGGCTGGACAGGCAAAGCGTCGTGACCCGTGGCTGCTCCTGATGGTGGCGCTCGCCCTGCTCGTTCATCGCGAAAAACTCGGGGTGGGTCTCGAAGTACTCTTTGGGCGGGGCCAGAAAGCCGATGTATCCGTCGCCCACCTCCGGATAGAACCGATGGAAGTTGAAGCCGTTTTTCTCGCCCCACTCCCGATAAAGTGGTCGCTCGTTGCCCGGCATCGGTGTCCAGCCCGCCTGATTGATACTGCGGACGGAAAAATCGGGGCGCGACACGACGTCCAACTCGGGCACGGTGATCGTCTTTTTCTTGGGCACGACCTCGCCCCAGTCGTCGGGGAAGTACCAGCGGCAGCCGAGGCGTTCGAGCAGGGCGTACGCTGCGTAGAGCGTACCCTTGTAGTGCCCGTCGTTGTTGCCGCCGATGACAATACTGCGATCGACGGTCTTCAGCGCGTAGCCCTCTTCTTCAAAAATCTCCGGGCGCATTGTACGGTCGTAGCCGGCGGGAATCTCGACGCCCAGTTCGCGCGCGGCCCGGGTATGCCCTATCAGCAGGCGCACAGGATCGCCCCCTACCGCTTCGCCTTCCTGAACGAGAGGCAGCCGGGTACTGCTCATCTTCTCGATGTACGTCTGCAGCGCCTCGCCCGCCTTCATCGCCTTGGGCTCGTTGCGTTGGACAACAATCGCGGCCCGGGCCTTGCCCGCCTCGACGATCGTGAGTGGCGCCGCACTACAGGAGTGCCATACCCCGAAGCACAAAACAACAACCAATGCTAACCATCTCGTACGTTGAAACATCATGGATCTCCCTGGTTCAGCCATCTTTCTCGGCCGGCTCCAAGAGGGTGTGCCCGCGGACCAGGCTTTCGGTAACAAGATTTAGTAGACCCGTGAGGATGCCCCGCCAAAACCGTTGCCTATCATCAGATCAGCTCCGTGATGGGAGACCCCGGCGTGTCCTCGAAGCCATTGGCGATATAAATGGGCCGACCCACAGGCGCCATGTAGGTTTTAGTCCAGTCGATTCCCATAGCTTTGTAAATGGTGGCGTAGAGGTCTCCGATGGAGACGGGCCGCTCGCCCACGTAGGCACCCCCTTCGTCGCTTGCGCCCACCACCTGACCACCCTGGATGCCGCCTCCTCCGACAAGCAGAGACCAGCAGTCGGGCCAGTGATCGCGGCCTCCCGCCGGATTGATCTGGGGAGTGCGTCCAAATTCGCCGGTGACGATCACCACCGTCGACTCCAGCAGGCCGCGCTGATCGAGGTCTTCCAGAAGAGTCGATAAGATCTGATCAAGCAGCGGCCCCAGGGTTTCCTGTAGAGTTTTGTTATTCTGTTGATGGGTATCCCACTGGCCCTGTTTGTAGCCGGCGGCAGTGACGAATCGGCACCCCGCCTCGACCATCCGGCGGGCGAGCAGCAAGCTCTGGCCAACACGGTGGCGCCCGTAGCGGTCCCGCGTCTGTTCGGATTCCTGGGTCAGATCGAATGCATTTCGAACGTGAGGCGAAAGGATCATCTGTAAAGCCTGGTCCTGGAAGGTATCCATCTTTTTAAAATCTGCAAGTTCCTCTCGTCGGCGGAAGTTCCGGTCGACGATTTTAAGCAGGGAACGACGATCCTCGATGGCATCGCTGGAAATCGATTTGGGCAGACGCAGGTCGGGAACCCGGAAGTCGGGCCGACTGGGATCGGGAAGAATCATGGCATCATATTCGGCCCCCAGGAAAGAAGCTCGGAAGGCCTCCTCGTAGCTGAAAAAGTCACCATCGACGGGTGTGGGCACGGCCACGCAAGGCGGCATGTTTTTGCGCGCACCCAGCTCTTTAGAAACGATGGATCCAAAGCTGGGAAATCTCATGGCGGGAGTGGGACGGTGCCCCGTCAGAGTCTCGATGGTTCCCTGTGGATGGTTGCGCTCTTTGGTCGTCACGGAGCGAATAATTGACAGTTTATCCATGTGCCGGGAAATTTTCGGGAACATTTCGGAGATTTGAATTCCCGGGACGTTCGTTGAGATGGGCTTGAATCCGGAGTCACCCTTCACATCCCAGCTATCGACGTGGCTGATCCCTCCCTCCAGCCAGAGCAGGATGCAGGACTGCGCTTTTCCGGCGCCGGCGCCTGCTTGACTGGCGGCAAGGCTATTGAGCTGCAGGTACTCGCTGAGACTCAACCCCAGGAAAGAGAGCGCACCGACCCGCAGGAAATCCCGGCGACCCCTTGCCGCTCCTTCACAATGATAGCATTTGGAAGTTTTCAACCGGTTCGTTCCTCATTCAGTGATTGCAGGAAAACTCGCGGGAACTGATCAGTGCCCAGACGAGAGCTTCCAGTGTTTCCTGCTGGCGCGAGTCTCGTTGCCGCAGGAACTCCAATAGCTCGGCTCTTTCCTCCGGCGTGGGGGATCGAGTCAAAGCGGCCAGGTAGAATTCTTCGATAATCTGGTGGGCGGAGTCACCCCGCTCGAGCAGGCGCCGCAAACGTCCTCCCTGTTTCGAAATCTTGCTGGTATACGTTGGGCCCGCCCACATGTGTAGCGCCTGACCCAGGGTCGGCGCCGGATTTCCGGACTCCGGTCTCTTGCGCATCGAACGACCGTAAACATCCATGAACTGGGACAGACATATGTCGGGAATCATCTGCATGGCCCGGATCCCGGAAGGGGGACTGCCACCACCGGCCCATTCGTGGTAGTCGAAATCTTCTTCGACGCCCGTTGCGCTCGAGATGGCGTCCAGAAGCACCGCTGCCTGCAAGGGACGCGACAGGGAACGCGAGTAGTTGATCCTGTCTTCCTTATTGGTTGCGTTGGAAATCCCGGACCGCTGATAGGTCCTTGATTGCACAATCGTTCTCATCAGGTGCTTAACGTCGTAGCCGTGACCTTCGAAATCTTTGGCAAGGGCAGCCAGTAGCCCAGGGTGTGTAGGAGGATTCGTGATGGTGAAGTCGTCCACCGGATCAACGATCCCCCTGCCGAAGAAATTACTCCAGATTCTGTTGACGGCAGCTTCCGAGAAATAGGGATGAGAGGTCATCCATGTGGCAAGTCCTGTGAGGGGGGCCAGCCACTTCTCTTCAGGGAGAACCGTACCGTCCAAAAAGGTGGGGACTACCTGTTGTTTCGTGCGCGGATGGATCAGTCCGGTTTGTCTCATTGGATCATCGCCGCCACCCAGTATGTCCGTCACCACGACAGTGTCTTTCAACGACTTCAACCCGGCGTAAAAGGCGGTTAACCCCCAAAACTGGTTCTGGCTCCACTGATCGTACGGATGCTCGTGACATTCTGCGCAGTCCAGCCTACGGCCAAAAAAGACCTGGACGTTCTCGGCCATGATTTTCTCGGGGGTCGCCAGACTACCGAGAGCGATATGATTAAACCACTTCGGAGCTGCATACCCCTGGGCCGCAATGCGCTCACGGGCGATCTTGTCATACGGCTTGTTGGCGGCAATGCTGTTGATCACCCAATCCTCATAGGCTTTCGTCGGGTGCGCAGAGCCGGCGACCGTGAAGGTCACCCGCAAAAGATCGCTGAACCAAAAGCCCCAATAATCAACGTATTGAGGGGAGTCGAGCAGAATTTCGATTAGCTCGTCTCGTTTGCCTGGATTTCGGCTGCGCACAAACTCGCGAACTCGGTCCGGGGGGGGCAATGTGCCTGTGAGATCCAGACAGACGCGGCGCAGGAACTCTTCATCGCCCGATAGCTCGGAAGGGATAATCTTCAATCTTCGCAGCTTGGCGTGGACCAACTCGTCGATGAAGTTTTGTGACTGCAGCTTTGGATAGTCGACGACGGACTCTTTGATCACACCGACACTGGCGCTAACCGTATGGCCGGGGGCCCGAATCAATATGGCCGTTTCACCGGACCCCGCCGCCCGGACAAGCCCGCTTTCATTCACCTCCAACACCTTCGGGTCGTTGGAAACGTAGTGGACCTGCTCGGTAATATCTTCTCGATGCCCGTTGGAAAGATGCGCCGTGACCAATAGCTGCTGCGTACCGCCGAGGCTCACAACACTCTCGAGAGGAAAAACCTCGATGCCCTGGACCGACACACCTTGCGGGCCAACCTCGTCACCGTAGGGGGCACCTTTCCGAATCCAGTCGAGAATCCTCCGGTAGTCCGGAGAATCCACTTCGAAGCGTTTGGACCCCTCGTGGTCGACGCTCATGGTCGGCTTCAGCAACAGTAAACTTTCTTCAGGGTTTTCCAAATCGATGCGCGGATTCTTTGGACCCTTGGCTTCGACACTCAAGACCTGATAGGTTCCTCCCTCGACAATCCATCGATAATCTTCCCTGGGATTCAGTACGTTGGCGGAAAGTTTGAATCCTTCCTGCCCCTTGATTGAGCCATGGCAGCCACTCGTATTACATCCCCTCTTGGTCAGGATCTGACCAATGTCCCGCGCAAAACTGAACGGCTGCTTCCGGGCCCGGCCGGTAACCTCGATCCGTGTCTTCGCCTGCTGGCCTTCAAATCGGGCGGTTAGAATGACCGGTCCGGTGCGCGCGGCCACGAATTTTCCAGGGGAAACAATCTTGCCTTGGCCAGGATCTGAAATGAGAAACTGACTTTCCCCGCTCAGATCTCGCTCCAAGCCGTCCGGGTACTTTCCCAGCACCAGAAAGCGCTGCGAAGCACCCACGCCCCACAGCGTTACGTCCTGGGGAACTAAATGAATCGACAACAGCCCGTCACCGGGGCGCCCTTTCGCCGCCGAGCCGGCGGGCAATGGCATCAACACCAGGATCAGCACAACGGCAAATCCGATACCCGGGATCTTTCGCCTTTTTTCGATCATTGCCCATTTGGTCATCATGGTAAAGTTACTCTCCAAGCCCGGTTTCACTCCTGGGCCTTTTCGGATTCCCTGACCACCATCAAAGGGATCTCGCGAACCAGCAGTTTGGCTCCGGGCTTGCCATGCACAATGGGTTGAATACGGAGTTGAACCATGCGGGGCATTTCGGTCAAAGGAGCCGTGGCCTTGGCCAGCAAAACGATGGTTGTTTTCTGAACCTTGGGCAGGATCAGCTCCGGATTGACTGCGGTGTCCGCCAGTTCATGGGGGGGGATGTTGTGGACCTCGGCGGTCGGTAAGAACTCTACCCCCGGTGGGAGTCCCTGGAAGGAAAACGCAACGTCTCCCGTGAATTCCTCCTCGCGAGCGGTCGAGATTGTCAATTTCCTGGCTTGTCCCCGGACCAGATTGAAGTGCTCGACCCCTTCAAGTACCACCTGGCCGATGTGCGGAATCTGAGGACGAATCAGCAGTCGGTAGGCATAACCCGGTCCACCATAGCGGGAAGTGATGTCACGTACCTGCAGGAAGTATTGCCCGCCTGTATCGAAACTGTAAATAACCTTCGGTAGCAGCGACCTGGGGTATTGGTCTTCCTCGCCCATGCTGTTGTACACCGCTACCCGTCGATGGATGTTGGTGAAGATTTCTCGGTCCCGGGCATCGACGACACTGACTCTCGGGTTGAAATAGGGCAGTTTGATTTCAGGAGTTTCGATTTCAAAGGCCAGTCTCTGCCCCGGCTCCACCTGAAATTGGAACGTGTCAATGTCTCCGGGACCGTTCACAGTACCGGCAATGACGGAGGGAACGGAAACAGTCAGGGCCTCGTTTCTCGTGTCGTTGGGCTCGCTTTCAGTGGCCTGTTCGATGGCTCTCTTTCGCGAAGGGGAAATCGTCTCTCCGGCTTCAACCGAACCGGTTTGCGCGGAGCGCCCGGATGAGACCT
>CAUZBP010000029.1:0-51407 GCA_963578105.1 Planctomycetota bacterium | reverse complement strand
AAAGTGTTTTCCAGGAGGAACTCGATGTCGTCCTCGTTGAAATCGACGCTGGTAAGTTTCACGTCACGATTCACACGGCTCAATCGGGCAGGGAGTTGATCGAGGATCTTGTCTGCCGTCCAGTTCTTGTCGGCGGTCTGTTTCGCGCCCCATCGCTCCAGGTTAAAAAGCGCCTGGCGTCGCGCTTCCTGAAGATCATAGAGGTCCAGACGGTCCAGTAATTCTAAACTTCGAGCCAGGTCGTCGCGGCGTGATCCTGAAACCGTAGCGGTGTTGCGACGGTGGCGTGAGGCGGATTTTACGGTCGGGTCGCAACCCGTACTGAGAATCGATCCGGGGATCCAGATGAAAAGCAGCAATAGCCTCAATGCGACTCGGAATCGGCCTGTAAAATTGAAGTCGCTGATCAAGATATTCGCTCCACAACTTCCCGCAGGATCATCAGCCGATTCAGGAGATCTCCGATGTAGTCCAGGGGTATCATGTTCGGGCCGTCACTGGGTGAAGAGGAGGGGTCAGGATGAGTTTCGAAGAACATTCCATCGACACCCACAGCAATTGCAGCTCTCGCCAGTGGTTCGATCATTTCACGTTGTCCACCGGTGGCGTTTCCCAAACCACCAGGTTCCTGAACACTGTGGGTTGCGTCAAAGATAACCGGAACGCCTAACGCTTGCATCTGTGGAAGTGAACGCATGTCGTTCACCAACCGACCGTATCCGAAAAAAGTTCCTCGCTCGCAAAGTAAAACCTGTTCGCATCCCGAGGCTTTCAATTTGTTCACCACGTGCTGCATGTCCCAGGGGGCTTGGAACTGGCCCTTCTTGACGTTCACCGCACGTCCTGTTGCAGCGGCGGCCACCAGAAGATCAGTTTGCCGGGCCAGAAAAGCTGGAATCTGGATCAGTTGACATACCTCGGCAACTGCAGAGGCTTGCTGTGGCTCATGGATATCCGTGGTGACGGGTAAGCCGGTTTCATGAGCCACCTTTTCCAGGATTTTAAGGCCGTTATCCAAACCAACTCCTCGGAATGCGTCCAAGCTGGTTCGATTGGCTTTGTCAAACGATGCTTTGAAGATGAGTTGCACCGGCTGCTGCCGTGTGATTTCGCGCAAGCGTTCAGCTGTTTTGAGCGTGGTGCTTTCATTTTCAATCACACAGGGCCCACAAATCAGCAACAATCTTTGATCAGATCCGCAGCGATAGGTCCCAATTTTCGCGAGCCGTTCGGTCATGAGAAGTTCTGTATAACTGTGAAGTTCCAAGTAAGATGAAGAAGTGCGAAATCTTAAAAAATAGCGATCTCTTTTCAGTTGGAAGACAAGAGATTGAACAAAAGGTAACAAAGATAAGCGGACAGAAGAACGGGCGAGTGAAATATTCTTTGTTTTAAAATGTTCACGTTCGGGTTTCTGACTGTTCTGACAGAGTCGATGATTCCTGGTTGACTGGAAATCCGTGTCCCTCTGCCCAACGTTCTGATACTAGCAGGCGGAGACGGCCGGGTAGGACCCGGATGTCCACTGGCAACACCCCGCCGGGGTCTCCGTCCAACTGAAAAGGGATTTCTTCGCTGGATTGTTGATCTGCAACCACTTGTAACCGTCGCGTACGCACGATCTGGCAGTCGAGCCAGTTCACATGTCTTCCCGTGAGGACACCGCTCAAGTAACGCAGTGCGTGCCACCAGTTGCCCTTTTGAAATGTGCAAACGTCGAGTAGTCCGTCGGTTCCCACAGCTTGCGGAGAAAATTTCAGCCCTCCGGCATAACGAGGTAGATTGACGATAAAAGCCCAACGGGCCTGAATCGTTTTTTGTTCGTGTGCTCCGGAATGGTTGCCGGTTTCGTAGTCAATCCGCAGGTTCGAAAATGGATAATGACGTAAACTGGCAAGCAAAGGTTTGGCATAGTCGAAATGAGTGATGTTTCCACTGCGACCGTGGTGCATCCGGCGTACAACGTCTGCGTCAAAACCACACCCGGCCATCAGCAAAAAGATACGATTACCAGCCAGTCCTGCATCCAAATGAACCACCAAACCCTGGGTGATGATTTTGCTGAGGTGCTCTGGCGATGCCATCTGGTCGAGGTACTTGGCCAGCAAGTTCTCAGTTCCCAGAGGCAAGATAGCCATGGGAGCCGCGGGTGGAATTCGATTGACCAGCGTGGCGGCTGTACCGTCTCCTCCCGCAGCGACCACCGCTCGTAGCTTTCCTTCGGATTGAAGACGATGGCTTCGCTCTGTCAATTCCTCCAACTCCTGCACAAAACGGACCTGAAAATCCTGTTCCGTCAGTCGACTTGCGAGTTGGTCCGTCAAATGTCGCCGACTTCCTTTACCGGCACTGGGATTGACCGCAATCAACACCGTGTTCGCAGCCGGAGACATTCGTCCCACCCTGGGGAGATCCATTCAAAGCCTTTCGTCAATCGATCGGGGGCAAATGATCCTCGTGCATCCATGTCCTTATCTGAGGGCAAAGCGGGCTTTCTGTAAATTCTTTTGGACCCGAGGAGAGAAACGGCCGGGCCAGTCGAACCTTTCTCCAGCGTCAAGGTGGTCTTGAACGGTTGACTGATTTTTACCGATCCCAAAACCTCACTGCGAATCAAACAGCTTATCGTATCCTGTTTGCTGACTGGAGGATACGGAAAAATCACAGCCCGTGATCCCGGTATGAGACACTTTCGGCCGACCGGCGCTGTTCTATCCCGTTTCGCGGGACCAAGTCGTTCAGACCTGCAACAGTGCGACAGGTAACCTGTTGCAGAACGCCCGGATGCAGTTTTTGTGCGCAGGTTCGTATCGAAATGAGATTATCAGTCCGCTGGAGTTAAGTCGTTAAGACAAAATACTTTGAGAACGGACCTGCAAGAACAATCAAGACATTAGCTTCGTTTGGCACACACGCTGCATAACAGCCCCACCACACAGAACGACTTCTGTGAATCCAATTTTAGCTGGCCCGAGGGGTCTCTGATGAATTTATTGTCCGGTGGTTGCCTTGCCCCTGGCCATCTGGCACGCCAAAAGTTTTGGCACATCAGAGGCCCCCGTTTTTTTACGCTTCCCAATGTTTTCTCGACCGGCGACACTCTGCCTGTCCCCGTGGATGCGTCATTCCCTGCTTTCTGGGCGGCTGTCAGCGGTTCTTCGTGCGCCGCTTGTTGACGCTGAATCTGCCACTGCTTAAATGGTCCTAGCGACTGGCGTCGTTTGCGGAAACCGGTGTGTTGGGTCTGGCCACCGCGGTCGCCAGTCAGTATCGTCAGAAAAAAGCAGTCCCAAGCTGACGCATGACCATCACTTCCGATGGCTGCCGAGAGTGCTCAACATGAGAAGTCCTCCCAGCTTGGTTCTACGGAGAATCACCCCATGTCCATGATTCGAAGCGATTGGATGTTTTCGGAAGCGGACCACGAGTTTTACCGCCAGAACGGGTATCGCACTTACGACGGCTTTCTCACCGACGAGGCCCTGGATCGTTGCCAGCGGGAAATCGACGTGATGTTGTCGGAACTCCAACCGGGACGAGATCCCTCGGACATCATTTCACCGCATTGTATCAAGCGGTGGATTTGGGATCTGGCCAACGAGCCACGCATTCTCGACGCGATGGAAATTCAGATTGGGGCAAACATTGTCTTGTGGTCGACTCACATGCTGTGCAAGGCACCCCGGTCGGGAATCGAGATTCCCTGGCATCAGGACGCGCCTTATTGGAATGTAGGCGGCCCGCTTCCGGGTGGTTTGTGGATCGCTTTCGATACGATGGACGAGGAAAACGGGGCCATGGCGGTTTTACCCGGTTGGCATCGAAAAGGCACGTTGCCGATCGACATCCGGGAGAACGAATTTTTCGATCAGATGATTAACCCACAAGTGCTACCGCCAGATATCGACGGTGTCAAATATCAGTATTGCATGCCAGCCGGAGGAGTGGCGCTGCACGACACGATGATTCCTCATCGTTCGTCTCCGAATCGATCACGGCGTTGGCGCAGGGTGTTGGTGTTGCGTTACATGTCGGCTGAAGGAGACATGGGGGAAAAAATGTACGAAGACTATCGCGACGGTTCCCCGTTGCCACGAGAATATTTTCTCGTGCGAGGAGACGACGTGCTTCAGCGTGGTTTGCCACGTGCGCCCGGCTTGTTCCGTTGATTGATAGACAGAAAGATCGATGCCCGGCTGGTTGCGAGGAGTTTTTGCGGGCCGGATGACTATCATCGGCCTTCCTTGCTGACATGGTGATCTCACCGCTAACTTGAAAGCGGTCGCACTAATACAGGGCGATGGCTCGGCCCGGTCCGCCGCAGCAGTCCTGAATCTTGATCGCCGCGAACAGGAAGTAGGACCGTTCAGGTAAGGCTCCGGCATTGGTCAGGAATTCGACGCCCACCATGCCTTTGCTTCCCAGCATCCAGTAGGTCATCAATGCATTTTTTGGATCCACTCCTCCCAGAGACGGTGCATCGGTGGCCACACAGCGGATGCCGCGTTTTGCCAGGTAGGCGATTGTATCGGGGGTGGGTGCCGGCCAACCCTCGCTTTTGCCATTCAGGGGATCGACCATGCACGCTGCTCCCGAGATGTGCGGCTGAAAATAGCGGTCGACGTGGGCACTGTGGAAGATGACGACTTCACCAGCTTGGAGCGGGCCTTTGGCCGCTTCATACTTCTTAACCAGGTTGACGGTGATTTGCGGTGAGGCAGGCCAGCGATCGCGGCGCGTGGTTCCAACCAGGTGTTGCACGTTGATGACGCGAGCCCAGCCGCAGGTTTGGGAAATCGGCACTTTTTCGGTGGTCACGTCGCTCACACCGCGGGGCCCGTACTTCTGTTCGTATTCGTCCAGCCAGCCGCGGGCCTGCGGTGCATAAGCATTGGGGCTCAGCTGTTCTGGCGGCAGGGCATAAGCAGGTGGCACCAGGTGGGTTCCGGCCATGCTATCCATGACATGGCCATGGTGGAAAAATTGCAGTTCCTGAGCGTACAAGAAGTTGCCACGTGTGAAAGGTTGACGCTGCCGACCGGCGCCCTTGCCGGGCCAGGTCATTGGATAGTCGATAGAATTCACAACCGACAGATCGATGGCCCGCTTGTTGCGAATCGATGCGATCAATGTCTTGGGCAAAACACCACCCACAATGGCGAATGCCCGACCTTCGGTGTAGGGTCCGCCTTCGTTTTTGCGGCTGAGCATGCAGTAGAAAGCCCCGGTAGTGGGCAGTTGGCCCAACCCGGTGGCACCCTCGGTGAAGACGGCACCGAACTTGAGCGCCGCCAGGTGCGATGGGTCCCCCAGGTCAGGCAGGGTTCCCATACTGGGGCTGTCGGTGCCGATGTGCATGACGTTGCGTTCCCCGGCAAGATATTCCATAGTTTCAATTTCCGGGCCGGGGTAGCCTGGCGCTTTTTGTTCCACAACATCGGCAATCATCCTGCGGCCAGCCGGGAGCGGCGCGTAATAGGCATCCGTGTACCCGCTGCAGTAGAGCAACACATCGCCCTCACGGAGTCGCCTGTGTTTTTTCTCCCAATCAGTTATGTGTCGCTTGAAAATCCTCGGACTGGCACCGTTGGGTGCCTTGTCGCGTATCTCGTACAGGTCGACGACGCAGGCTTCCCCCCCGAGTTTCCAGGCTGGTGTCTTGTCTGAAAATTCAAGGCCGAAAGCATTCGATTTTGCCAGACCCAACTCGGGACGCGCGACCGAATGGGGGGGTGTGTCCATTTGGGTGCCGGTGTTGCCATCGATGATTAACGTGTCGATGTTGTACGCGCTGCTGCGTCCAATCTGCTGCTCGTGTAGCAGACGAAAACGAGGGAAACCGGGCCAGGTGCAGGGATAACCGGGCGCGACGAGCAAGGACAGGTCGACGAACCGGGATGGTTTTTCTGCTGCAGCATTCGAACTGACAAGAGACCAGCACAGCGTAATGATCGTGGCATATCTCAGAGGTACGTTTTGCATCGTTTGGCTCCCGGAGTAAAGCAGGTTTAAATTCTGGGCGGTGTTTCAATTCTCACTTCTTCCGAAGCAACAATCAACGGTACGATTTGGGCAATTCGCTCTGATTTCGAGAGACTGGTTGCCCGCGGGACGCGGCGGATGTCCGGGGCGATCGTGTCAAGACGTCAATTGCCTTCCTGCAGGGTCCCTGGGAAGTGTCGGAAGCAGAAACTCACGACGGGTTGTCCGCACGTTTGGGGTCCGCTTGCGGCTGTGTCATCAACGGCGGTTGTCGCGGCCAGCCACCGTCGCGTCGGAATCTTTGGTGCCTTCGAACAGAAATATGACCAGGACGCTTGTGGAAGAACTCTTTTCAAGGGGGCCATTGGCTTGGATTTCAACATGACGTAAAACGAAGGGGTCACCATCACGCTATGAAAAATGATTGCCTTGCCTGGCAGAGATAAATTTTTGTTTCCTTCCCACCAAGTGATAAAACGATGAAAATTACCGAAGTCATTTGCCAGATTTTACGAGTTGAAAATGTCGAAGCCAAAACTGCCGGTAGTCAGGACTCCGTCCTGATTCGTGTACGGACTGACAATGGTCTGGAAGGGATTGGCGAGGCGGACTCGTCACCCGAAATGGTTAAAGCGGTGATCGATGCGCCGTTCAGTCACAATATCACTTGTGGTTTGAGGGAGTTATTGATCGGCGAAAATCCACTGGAGGTCGGCCGTTTGTGGGAAAAAATGTATCGACGTACGATGTATTCTGGCCGTCGTTCCGTCACGATTACCGCGATGGCTGCGGTGGACATGGCGTTGTGGGATCTGAAGGGCAAGCATTTTGGTGAACCGATCCACCGTCTGCTTGGTGGTAAACGGCACGACCGGATTTTCGCCTACGCCTCGATTCTGTTTGGTCAGGATGGACAGGAGACTGCCGACATCGGACGTCGTTGGCTGGCAGCCGGGTATCAGGCCGTCAAGTTCGGCTGGGAACCCATGGGAGAGAGCGAAAGGCTGGACATCGAACTGGTGAGTGGCGCCCGGGAAGGATTGGGGGCGGACGCCACCTTGTTGATTGACGCAGGTTGTGTTTGGGATGCACGGACAGCATTACGTCGAGCTCACGCGTTTTCAAAATTTGATGTCGAGTGGCTGGAAGAACCGCTGTCTCCGGATGACGTGGAAGGCTACCGGTGGCTTCGCGACCGGTCACCCATCCCCATTGCGGCCGGTGAATCGGACTGTGGAAGGCAGGCGATTGCGCCGCTGATCGACCGTCGAGCTTTGGACGTGTACCAGATTGACTTGGCTCGTAACGGGTTCACTGAAGCGGCGTATATCAAACAGCGGGTCGAAGAGATCGGTGCGCGACTCTGTAACCATTGTTACACCAGTCCGGTCACCGTGGCAGCCAGCTTGCACTGGTTGAGCACCTGTCGGGATGCCTTTCTGTTTGAGGATTGTGTGGATGATTCGCCCTTGCGTCACGAGATGACTTGCGAAAAAGTTCAGGCTGAGAACGGCTGGATTCGGGTGCCCGATGGTCCAGGACTTGGAGTGACATTGAATGAAGAATTTGTTGCAAGTCAACTGATCGCCGAGTCCGGACGGGACTGACTTGGAGCATTGACGACTCGACACCGGGAGCAATATCCATTTAGAGGAGGGTAGGATCTATTTAGAGGAGGGTAGGCGAGTGGCGAAAATAATGCTCACAGATCAATACCAGAGTTTAGATGCTGCTCGTATTGTTGCTACCGTTGAACAGCTGTCGAAACGCATTGCAGCACGGTTCCCCGATGCGGATTTGTATGCTGTGTGTAAACAGTTGCTCACCACCGCACAGATCGCAAAGGTTCGAAGTGAACAAATCAAGCGACCTATCTATTCAATCCGGTTCGTTGTCTCTGTATTGATCGTCTCATTTGTTGTTGCTATCTCCCTGGCCTTCGTTCAACACCTTGTGGAAACGGACGGTGTAGAGACCGACCACGTGAGGCAATGGGACAATCTGCTACAACTTTTAGACGCAGGCACGAATGTGGCGATTGTATTGGGAGCGACTTTATTTTATCTCGCGACACTGGAGTCCCGTTGGAAGCGTGCACGCGCCCTCGCGATGATCCACGAACTCCGTTCGATCGCCCACATTATTGACATGCACCAATTGACGAAGGATCCAGAACGAGTCATATCGACGATTGTCACGACGGACGTCTCCCCTCGCATTACCATGTCCCAGGCTGAACTGGGCCGCTACCTGGATTACTGCAGTGAAATGCTGGCGTTGACCGGCAAATTGGCTGCTCTCTACGTCCAGAACTTTAACGATCCTGTAGCATTGGCCGCAGTCACTGAAGTTGAAACGCTCACTACCGGCCTGTCTCGAAAAATTTGGCAGAAAATGATGATTGTGCACCAGGCGATCGAACGAGCCGAATGATTTGCCGTAGTGAGCGAAGGTAGAGTAGCTGAGGAAAGGAGAGGTCCCGTCCAAGCGGAACATGGTCAGTAACGCTCACCCCCAGGAGATTCGACGCGTAAGATCGCGCTGATCATGAAGACGGAAGCACCAACATGGATTGTGCTGGAACTATGACGATGGTTCACTGGGGTTAGGCGATGTCTTTCATCGAACAGGAAGCCTTTAACACGAGATCGAGATGCATACGATACATGAGGCGACCCAAAGGATTCGCACCGGGCAACTGACCCCTACGGAATTGGTCGGCGACTGCCTGGCGCGCATTGAGAAACTCGATTCTGAAATCCATGCTTGGGTCTGTGTGGACGAGAAAGGCGCGTTGAATTGTGCTGCAGAGCGGACCGATCAGGCAGCACGGGGCGAATGGATGGGACCTCTGCACGGCATCCCCGTGGGCATCAAGGACATTATTGACGTTGCCGGTTGGCCAACGAAAGCGGGTTCTCCGTTGCGCGCGGATCACCTTGCGACAGAGGATGCGACTTTGGTGCGCTCCTTGCGTTGCTCAGGGGCGATTATCCTTGGCAAGACTGTCACGACAGAGTTTGCGTCGTTTGATCCGCCGCCAACACGAAATCCCTGGAATACGGACGCCACACCTGGTGGTTCGAGCAGTGGTTCGGCGGCGGCGGTGGCTACCGGGATGTGCCTGGCTGCGATTGGCACGCAGACCGGCGGTTCGATCACGCGGCCTGCCAGCTACTGTGGTATTGCGGGTTGTAAGCCGACCTTCGGTTTGGTCAGCGTCGAGGGGATTGTTCCATTCGCTCATCATCTGGACCATCCCGGACCGATGACGCGTTGCGTGAGAGATTTGGCCACGATGTTGAACGTGATTGCTTCCGATCGTGCAGTGGACTTTGCCGCGGACCTGGAGAATCAGCAGGTGGCTCCCCGCGTGGGGATTCTGGAAGAGTTTTTTCTAGAGGAGTGTGACGCAGCGGTGACTGAATCGATAAGCGTGGCAAGCGAACGTCTTCGGGCTGCTGGAAGTGAATTACAGGTGGTGAGCTTACCCGACTTGTTTATTGATGTACTGGAACAACACCGCAGGATCATGGAGGTAGAGGGTGCCGAGTACCACCGCGATTGTTTTTTACGACAACCGGACCAGTACAGTCCTGCCATTACCTCCCTGATCGAGGCGGGATTGTCCTGCCAAGGTGTTGATTACGCCGCCGCCCTGGCTCATCAACGGGCCTTCAAGCGGCAGATGGCGAGTTGTCTTGAGGGATTTGACGCCCTGCTGACCCCGGCGGCTCCTTCAGCCGCACCCCAGCGTCTCGACACAACCGGTGATCCCAAGTTCAATTCACCTTGGACTCACGCGGGGCTGCCGACGGTATCGATCCCTTGTGGTTTGACTGCCGAAGGAATGCCTACTGCACTTCAATTGGTAGGCTCTGCCCACCATGAGTCCCAATTGCTGGCCACGGCCTTGTGGTGTGAAAAAGTACTGGGTTTCAAGGAAGCTCCGCCGGGTGGAGAGCCGGTGTGACAAGTTAAGCAACGCGACTGCTTCCATGGCGCCATCGGCAGAAAGCGACGCCGTGCCCTCTTGTTCAAGAGTTGTGATCCGGCCAACCACCACTCCGAAACTCTTCTATTGGGACTTTCCAGCCCGGACGACACCAGGTTGACGGAAGGAAATCTGGTATGAAATTTACAGTGATACGACAGTCGAGTCTCAGGCGGGTTTTGACTTCTTTGTTGTAGAGTTTGGTTGTAATTTCCATTCCTTTCATCTGCGGCCGTGGAAAGTACGTGGGTTGAGGACACGTTCGAGGACTTCGCCGATGGCCGCGTCGATGTAAGATTCTTGAGGGGATGTGACCCCTGCGGGCAGCCTGAATTGGATGCAGAAGGTCATTCACCGTGAATACGGATGGCTCTGTGGACCAATTGAGATTCTGGTTTCTATCTGTTGTTGGTGATTCGGATCGGAAAATGTACAATTCTTGTCCGATGGTGTTGAACGAATGGAGGTGCTCCCTTGCTCACTGAACTTAAAGGTTTGCTTGACGAGCAAACACTCGCGCAGATACATGACAAATTATCTGTTGCGCAGTTTGTTGATGGGAAGCTGACAGCCGGTTCGGATGCTCAGAAAGTCAAAAACAATTTGGAATTGGGGCAAAATAATGATTTGGTCGGACAAATTGTCCGTTTGGTGGTTGGTGCGTTAAAGGACAGTAATGAGTTTTGGTGGGCAACTCGTGCCAAGGAGATGCTGTCGCCGCTGATTGCCAAGTACGAGCCGGGTATGTTCTATGGAAGTCACCTGGACAATGCAGTGATGGGCGGCAAGCTACGGCTTCGCACTGATATTTCAATCACCGTGTTTCTCAACAGTCCGAGCGAATACGACGGAGGCGAGCTTTCGCTTGAAACGGGATTTGGGACGACGAAGATCAAGGGCAACGCAGGCGATGCGATTCTCTACCCCTCAACCCTTTATCACCATGTTGAACCAGTGACGCGCGGCCAGCGGTTGGTGTTTGTGAACTGGATTCAGAGTGCCGTCAGCGATGTCGGCAAACGACAGATCCTCTATGACTTGGCGATACTCGCCCGCGACCTGCGAGAAAACAATGCAGAATCGACGGCACTCAAGCGTGCAGAACGGTGTCATCAGAACCTGATCCGTATGTGGTCGCAGATGTAGCCCGATTGATCCGCAATTGAACGGTTCGCTGAAAGGATTCGCAGTTCGAGGAGCGAGCGAATCTGGTTGCTCTAAAAAGATCTGATTATAATGTTTGCGTCATGAGAAAATGTCTGGCGCATCTTCTGGGATTCGGGTCGGACAGCTGAATGTTTCACGTTGTGTCTTCATTTCGGTTCTCGAACTATGGTTGAGCTGGAACCCTGTATGAGCCGCGCAGCACAGATAAGCCGGCGCAATGCATTGCAAGTGGGCAGTCTCGGTTTGCTTGGCGTGAGTCTTCCCCAGTTCCTTCGCTTGCGAGACGTCCAGGCGGCGATTCCAGCCAGTCATCCCCTACGGCAGCGAATCCGGTCCTGCATCTTTATTTTCTACTACGGGGGACCCAGCCATATTGACACGTTTGACATGAAGCCCGCTGCACCGGTGGAAATTCGCGGTGAATTCAAATCCATTTCAACGTCGGTGCCGGGGCTGCGCATCAGCGAGCACCTGCCGCGAACCTCCCGGATCATGCACAAGGTGGCTGTTGTCCGCTCGATGCATCATTCCATGCGAGGCCATGATTCGGCCAGTTATATTTCGTTGACGGGGCGTGAGCCGGTGGTGGGTGACAACCAGAATTTTGGCGAGCGGCCCGACAGTTTTCCCTGCTACGGTGCTTGTCTGAGTCATGCCTGGAGAGATCAGCGAGTTCTGGTTCCCCACGCCTCATTACCGTTTGTCATGAACAACAATCTACAGAATCCGGGGCAGACAGCCGGATTTCTGGGACAGCATTATCAACCGTTATTGATCCAGGGTGACCCGGCCACATTGACTTACAATGCCGGATTGCCCCGCTTGAGCCAGGAGATGGGGCGAGTTTCTTTCAACGGGCGGCGCTGCGGGAGGCATTGGAGGACAATACCGGCTGGCCTGTGCGTTCTCCGTCCATGAATGTGTATTACGAGCGGGCATTTGACTTGCTCGGATCTGATGTCGTGCGGGACGCGCTGGATGTCCGGCGGGAATCGGTTGCGATGCGGGAGTTTTACGGTCATGGGCCGGCTGGACAAAAATATGATGACGATCCGCACAGTCAAGGAAATGTCGATTTGGCCGTCGCACGCAACATGCGTGGATTCAATTTGTTGCTGGCCCGCCGGCTCGTGGAAGCGGGTGTCCCCTTTGTTTCGGTTTATGACTACAAGCAGCAGGGCAAGAATTGGGACACGCACAAGGATAATTTTCGACTCCACAGGGACTACCTGTTGCCATCGGCGGATCAGGCTTTTGCAGCTCTGATCGAGGATTTGGATCGACGCGGTTTGTTGGATACCACCCTGGTGGTGGCCGTGGGGGAATTCGGTCGTACACCCAAGATCAACCAGGGCGCTGGCCGCGATCACTGGCCCGATTGCTACACTGCCCTGCTGGCTGGGGGACCTGTCAAAGGGGGTTACATTCATGGATCCAGCGATCGATTGGGAGCTTACCCGGATGCGGATCCCGTGACGCCGGCCGACCTGGCGGCTACCATCTTCACCCTGTTTGGGGTCTCCCCTGCCACGACTGTGCACGACTCGGGCGGTCGCCCGTACCCTATCACGGCAGGCAAACCGATCGAAGCACTTTTGGGGTAGGTTCCTGTTTGCAGTACTCGATCCGTTAGCCAGTCCGGAAACCCTCCGGGTTACCAGGAATATTGCGGCAGCTTATAACGTTGGGGTGGAAGATGGTGTGCACAAGTTGCAGCCAGTACCGTGATGAATTTAAGCTGAAATCATTTTCAGGCTTATGGAATTGTTGGTCCCGGGTATGAGGTGGATTCGGTCGATTCAGGTTCGTGAATGGGAGGGGTATTTCGGACGAGGTTTTCGTTGGCAGGATTCTTTCTAGGAGCCAAGTAATGACTTCCATCAGCAACGTCGAACGATTCAAACAGAAAATACAGGACGGCCAAATTGTTGTAGGAACTTCCGTGCAAGTCACTGATCCTTTTGTCAGTGAGTTGGCAGCCGAAGCAGACAACGATTTTACCTGGATTGAAATGGAGCATGCCTACATCACGATCGAACATGCATTGGGCCATGTCATGGCGGTTCGCGGCTCCCGGACCGCTCCACTGATTCGCGTGCCCTACAATGACCCCAACGTCATTAAACCGTATGCCGATCTGGCTCCGGCGGGAATCATTGTCCCCATGATCAGGTCGGCAGAAGATGCCAGGCAGGCAGTTCAGGCTTGCCGGTATCCACCTCACGGTATTCGCGGGTTTGGTCCTGTGCGGAACATGTTTGGTAAACAGTCCATGGCCGAGTATCTGGAAGTGGCTCAGGACGAGCTGATGGTTATTGCACACATTGAAACCATTGAAGCGGTACGAGAGATTGACGAAATTCTGGCCACACCCGGTTTGGATGGAATCAGCTTGGGCCGTAACGATTTATCGGGCTCTCTCAATAAACTGGGACAGCACTCGGATCCGGAGGTACTGGAGGCCATCGATACGGTTTTAACCAAAGCACGACAGACTGATCTGTCAGTAGGTGCTTCGATTGGATACGACCCCGAACTGGTTCAGGATTGGTGGAAACGTGGCGTGCAGTGGTTTGCCCTGGGGGATGACTTGACGCACATGTTTGACGGATTCTCGAAAGTGGTACAGGAGACTCGCGAGATTGGCCGGAGGTAGCACAGGTCTTATGCGTCCCTGGGCTTCAGGGAACTGGTTTTTCACAGGATGAGCCTTTTTCCATGGTAAGTGTGGCTATGGATTTCGTTACTCCTGCGGGCTTCTGAAATGATGACGGAGATCACTTGTTGAAATCATGTTTGAGGTGCCTACAGGCCCGAATAAGTCCTTGCCGTTCCGGTTGGAATTTGTCAGGAACGCGGGAGATGTTGTCCGGGATTCTCGGGGGCGCCGGCTTACAGTGTATCTGCACGGCGTTCGTTATTTTTGACGGACTCCTGCATTGTGGATTAGACAGCCATGCATGCTTTTGATTGTTTGCGAAATCGTTCGATTGGTCTGCTGGCCTTTGGCATGATCTTCTCCAGCGTGGGGACGGCAGCTGCTGAGGTGCAGGCGACCAGTCACTCGTCGCCGGCTGCTTCCTCGGAAGCGGTGCCGGGTTTGCAGTTGGTTGACTGGATCCTGATCGCCGTCTATGCGGCTTCGACAATCGGGTTGGGATATTATTACGGCCGCAAACAGCGGACGACCAGGGAATATTTCGTCGGAACCGGCAGGATGAACCCGCTGTTGGTCGGGGTATCGTTGTTTGCCACGCTGTTGAGCACGATCTCCTACCTTTCTGTTCCCGGTGAGACGGTGGGCAAAGGCCCCGCAATGCTCGCTGCGAAGCTCTCCCTTCCCTTCGCGTATCTGATCGTGGCTTATCTGCTGCTTCCGGTGTACATGAAGCAGCGCGTTACCAGCGCTTACGAGCTTCTGGAGGCCAGGCTGGGCATCGGCGTGCGTTTGTTAGGCGCCACCATGTTTGTTCTCTTGCGACTTATCTGGATGTCCCTGTTAGTGTTTCTGGCTGCCCGGGCGATGACGGTCATGATGGGCATCGACCCCAAGTGGATTCCCATGGTGGTCGCCTGCACCGGCCTGGTGGCTGTCATTTACACGTCACTGGGCGGATTGCAGGCGGTGGTAATCACGGACTTGATACAGACGATTCTCTTGTTTGGCGGGGCGGTGCTGGTGATCGCCACCGTGACTTACGAATTAGGCGGATTCGTCTGGATTCCAACCGAGTGGCATTCCAACTGGGACTCACAACCACTGATCAGTTTTGACCCCAAGACCCGCGTCACAGTTTTTGGTACGGTTCTCACGATGCTGATCTGGTACGTTTGCACAGCGGGTGGTGACCAGACATCGGTTCAACGGTTTATGGCAACCGGCGATCTTCGGGCCGCGCGCCGGGCCTATGCGACGCAGTTGTGCGTTGCGGTATCGGTGACCTTGATGCTGGGCCTGGTCGGGTTGGCACTGCTGGGTTACGCCGAAGCGAATCCTGGCCATCTTCCATCCCATGTGCACATCAAGGACAGTGCCGACGACCTCTTCCCCTGGTACATCGCCTACCGCCTGCCCATGGGGATTTCGGGCCTGGTGGTCTCGGCGATGTTTGCGGCCGCCATGTCGAGTATCGACTCGGGTGTGAACTCGATCACCGCTGTCGTCATGACGGATTTTCTGGATCGTTTTGGTTGGCGCCCCAAGACGGAGAAAGGACATGTTCTGGCAGCCAGGCTGTTGGCGTTCAGCATTGGAGTGGTCGTTGTTGTTGGTAGCAGCTTCATGGAGCATGTCCCGGGCAATATTACCGCCGTGACGCAAAAAACCAACAATTTACTGGTAGCTCCTCTGTTTGCCCTTTTCTTTTTTGCGCTGTTTGTACCGTTCGCCAAGCCGGCTGGCGTTTTGGTGGGTGCGATTTGCGGCATCACCTCGGCTGTTTTGATTGCCTTCTCCGGTCCGCTGTTCGGTTTTGACCCGGAAACCGGCTGGGATCCGATTAGTTTCCAGTGGGTTTCTCCCGTGTCACTGGTGGTGAATCTGCTGACAGGGACCATTGCCAGTCTGGTGTTACCCTCTTCACGCTCCCGACCCGCCCGAGTCTGAAGCTGCAGACTCACTTAGAAACCCGATGTGGGGCAACCGATGGCGGCCACGCGCACATGACAGGGATTGCCGATTGATAAGAAACGCTGTAAATTATAGTTCTGTAATCACTTGCCAGGGTAAGTTAGTTGCCAGCGTAGCTTCAATTGGCAGAGCACCGCATTCGTAATGCGGGGGTTGTGGGTTCGACTCCCACCGCTGGCTCTGTACCGCCTGAAGACTGGCATCTGAGTCCATTCATCAAGTTGCATTTGGTCGGAGATTTTTTCATATGTCCCAGGTTGTAGACGTTGATGTCAAAGAGATCGTGTTATCTAACAGCTCATTCGGCCCTAGAGAGATTGAGCAGTTAGTGGACGCCATCGCTTCAGATTTCTCCAACTATGGTGTTTTGCGTGATGCCGTGTCTGACATGGAACTCCGCGAATTTCGCACCCCCGCGGCCGCTGTTCGCCTGGGAGTTTGCTATTTTCTGTTGGGTCGATATCGGATCGCGGCGGATACGTTGGCCAATGCGGATGGCGGAGCCCTGGCGCATTTGTATCTGGGAAGAACCAAGTTTGTTCAGCAGGAATATGACTTGGCGATCAACAGTTATCGGGCGGCTTCTACTGCCGGGTACGATGCAGACACCTGTGCTCTGAAGATTGCCGAGGCGCAACGTTGCGGTGGCAATGCTTCCGCTGCACTGGCCACGATGGACGCTCTTTCCGGAGCTGTCGAACAGTCGGCCGAGTACCTTTATCAAAGGGGTGTCACGGTTGGTGTCTTGAACGGCAATCCGGCGGAAGTATGTGCACTCTACGAACGTGCCGTTGCAGCGGATGACAATCATGCCGGCGCGCTCTTTGGATTGGCGTTGGAGAACGACCGACGGGGTAATGACCTCAATGCACTCGAGTTGTACCAGCGGGCAGTCCACAGGTTTCCTGCCCATGTCGGGTCCCTTCTCAATTTGGGATTGTTGTACGAAGATCGTGAGGATTACCAACGGGCGCTGCAGTGTTACCACCGGATTTTGGACGTCTATCCCAACCACCCCCGTGCCAGTTTGTATGTCAAGGATGCCCAGGCCTCGGGTGACATGTATTACGATGAAGAGGCACAAAAACAACGGGATCGATTGGCCCAAGTGCTGAACATTCCAGTGACGGATTTCGAGCTTTCTGTCAGGAGCCGTAATTGTCTCCAGAAAATGGGAATTCGGACGCTGGGCGACTTGGCCCGTTGTTCGGAAAAGGACTTATTAACGAGCAAAAACTTCGGCGAAACCTCGTTGGTTGAGATTCGTGACATGCTGGCTTCGAAGGGTTTGGGATTGGGCCAATTTGCTCATGAAAAGCCCGAATCCGAGCCTGTCCTGGACATGACGGATATGTCACCCGACGAGCAAGCATTGTTGGAGCGGCCCATTGCCGATTTGAACTTGTCTGTCCGTGCTCGCAAATGCATGGTTCGCCTGGGGCTGAACACCATTGGCGAACTGGTGCGACGCTCCGGTGACGATTTGCTTGAATGCAAGAATTTCGGTGTTACGAGTTTGACCGAAGTACGGGAAAAGTTAACGAAATTCAGCATTCGCCTACGGGGTGATTGACGGATCGGAGATGTGGGAATTCACCACGTTGATTGTAGACGCGGCGAGGTGAATCTCGTCAAGGAATAACTTTGTGACATTTTTTCTGTCTTCCGCCTTCTGAACTCTGACTCCGAACTCTGAACTCTGTCTGTTGCCCGCCCCCAATTTCACTTCAATCTAGTGCACACCGACAGCGGCTGTTCTGCCAGGCGTTCTCGGTTTCTGACTCCTCGTGGCGTGGTCGAATTGCCGGCTTTTATGCCGGTTGGTACCCAGGGGACCGTCAAAGGGCTCACGGTTGAACAGATCCGTGCGACGGGAGCACAGATGGTTCTGGCGAACACTTATCATCTGACTCTTCGCCCGGGAGAAGACGTCGTGCGCCAGTTGGGTGGCTTGCACACGTTTATGGGCTGGGACGGACCGGTCCTGACAGACAGTGGTGGATTTCAGATCTTCAGCCTGGCCCAACGCACCCAGGTGAGCGACCATGGGGCCGTATTCCAATCACATATCGACGGGCGACGGTTGGAAGTGACGCCGGAGAGAGCCGTTGAAATCCAGGAAACATTGGGAAGTGACATCGCCATGGTTCTTGACCATGTGGTGAAACTACCCAACTCTCTGGATGCGATTCGTGAGGCCTGTCAACGAACCGTTGCATGGGCCCGACGCAGTCAGAATGCAGCTCGGCGGTTGGACCAGGCGCAATTCGCGATTGTGCAGGGAGGACTATCACCCGAACTCAGGCGGACGTGTGCGGAGCAACTCGTTGCCCTTCAGTTTGCTGGATATGCGATTGGCGGATTGAGTGTCGGAGAGACTTCAGACGAGATGTACAGTACCCTGGAGGCGACTTGTCCTTACCTGCCAGAGAATACTCCCCGTTACCTCATGGGAGTCGGCCGGCCACAGGATCTGTTGGAGGCGGTCCAACGTGGAGTGGACCTATTTGACTGTGTCATGCCCACCCGAAATGGGAGGAATGCCCTGGCTTTCACCGACCGGGGACCTTTGCGTCTGCGGAACAAACAGTTTCAGGAAGACCATCGCAGCCTGGACGTGGATTGCCCCTGCCCAGCCTGCCAACACAGTCTGGGTTATTTAAGGCATCTTTTTATTGCTGACGAGATGCTGGGTCCGATACTTTTGTCGGCGCACAACCTGACGTACTATCAACGACTTCTGGCGGGTGCCCGGGAGGCGATTATTGCTGATCGTTATTTGGCCTATAAGCGAGAAAAGTTTTCCGGTTGGGTCCCGGCCCAATAGGGGGCAGGTGGAAGTCGCAAGCTAGAACGATGGCAATAGCGGCTGTTGCGAAATCCTCCATTCATTCCATTTGGGTCACAAAACTCAGATTTTGGTGGCAATATCCCAAGCTATCCCAGGTTCACCAGTGGACTTTGCTGATCAAGCGAGAGCCGGTTCTGGGACTGCCTCCGGCAGTCCTTCGCTCCCTTTCGCCTTGCCCGTTGCCAAATATCGTCTTAAGATGGTCGCCTGTGACTGACCGCTCCTCCGGCCCGGCATTTGGAAGGCAGTCGGGCCTTTTTTGCTTGCCGATGGTAAAGCAGGTTTGTGTCTCGTTGGTTCATTTGAAAAATTAAGAAAGTTAACTTTGTGCACGCGCTAACGCAAGTTTTAGAAACGTTCGTCTTGGCTCAGGCTGCCGAACCGTCTTCAGGCGGTGGCGGTTTTGGTCTGTTGCCATTATTTATGATCATCGGCGCTATGTTTTACATCCTGATCCTGAGGCCGGATCAAAAGCGCCGGCGACGACAGGACCAGATGCTGACCAGCCTGAAGAAGAACGACCGAATTCTGACAAATAGCGGAATCTACGGGACGGTGGTGAACATTCATGCTGACGCCGGTGATATCACCATCAAGGTCGATGAAAACTCCAACACGCGAATGAAGATCACGCGGAGTTCAATTGGTCAATTAATCAAAGAAGGTGAAGACGAAGGTAAGAACGCCTAGTTGAATGCAAAATAGCAGAAGGTTGGGACAGGCGGGCCCACTGGCACCGGGTTTCCTTCAGATTGACGACCGGTAATTGGACAGCGATAGCACATTCGAAACTCCTGCGCCAAGGGACTGCTTTGGCAAACTCTTACGAGGACCATTGATTCATGCTTCCTTCTATTAACTCGGTTTGGTTGCTGGCACAACAAGCGGGCGATGACACAGGTACGGGCTCGGCTGGGAATTCTAGTACGCAGATGCTGACGTTGCTGATTCTGGTCATTCTGACAGTTCTTGCCCTTTTCTTCGTGGGAGGTGTGCTGGGCAAAAGACTGCGTATGCCGAGTCATGGGTGGAAGATTGGAATCATCCTGCTGGCAATCGTCGGTGGTTTGACCATCACCAAGTTGGGTTGGCCTCCGAAACTGGGCATCGACCTCAGCGGGGGAGTGATACTTGTCTACGAAGTGGACGAGAAGGAAAAGGAAGTCGACATGAATGCGCTGGTGACAGCGCTCAAGCGTCGGATCAATCCCAGCGGTGTCAAGGAAGTTGTAATTCGCCAATATGGTGACCGCCAGGTTGAAATCATCATTCCAGAAGTGCAGTCGGATGAAATCGAATATATGAAGATGCTGATCACGAAGTCAGGCGCCCTGAAGTTTCGCATCATGGCTGAAAAAGACATCGATGACCAGCGCTTGTTTCAACTAGCGCAGAAGCAGGAGGAAGATGCTCGCGAAAACGGCTTGGATCCGTCGGACCAGGTTTACGATGGGGAGGAACTGATTGGTGAGTGGGTTCGTGTGGCAAAAGTCGAGGGTTCCGACGAGCTGAACCCGAGTTATCAGGTGGAGGTGGATTCTCGGCAGAACGAGTTGCGCGACTTGGGTGGACAGTTAGAAGTCTTGATGTATATCACGAGGTTTAACGTGGAAGGCGAGCATCTCAAGTCAGCTACCACGGGACACGACGAAGTGGGACGACCTGCAGTTCACTTCAATATGACGGGACCCGGTTCAGTTCTTTTCAGCGGTTTGACGAGTATGAACAAGAATCGACGATTAGGCATCGTCATGGATAGGGAATTATTGTCGGCTCCCAACATCAGAAGCACGATCACCAATAATGGGATTATTGAAGGGGAGTTTACTCAGAAAGAAGTCCAGTTGCTCGTGGACGTTCTCAAGGCTGGTAAACTGCCGTCGGCACTGAAAAAGGATCCGATCAGTGATCAGGAAGTAAGCGCCATTCTGGGGGCGGACACTGTGCGTAAGGGCAAGTTTGCCATCAGTATCTCCTTTGGGGCAGTGTTGCTGTTCATGGCTGTCTACTATCGTTTTTCCGGGGTCGTTGCCTGCCTGGCGCTCTGTTTGAACTTGTTGTTGATCCTCACCATGATGATCCTCTTCAAGGCTGCATTTACCCTGCCAGGCCTGGCAGGGTTGGTCCTTACGGTCGGTATGTCCGTCGATGCCAACGTGCTCATCTTCGAACGCATTCGCGAAGAATTGGGCCGTGGGGCGGCATTGCGGATGGCCATCCGTAACGGTTTTGGTCGGGCCACAACGACGATCGTGGATGCGAATATAACGACGTTGATCACGGCCATTGTACTGTATGCGATTGGCACCGATCAGATTCGAGGGTTCGCTGTCACGTTGATCCTGGGCATCCTCATGAGCATGTTCACCGCGATCTTTTGCAGTCGTGTCTTATTTGATGTGGCCGAACGTGTCCGTTGGATTACCCACTTGAGAATGACGAAGATATTTGGCGAGTTGCAGGTGGATTTTATCGGAAAACGCAAATTGGCTGCGGCATGCTCCAGCTTATTGATCATCGTCGGGCTCTGTGGCGCCGTCTACCGCGGCAAGAATTTGTTTAACATCGATTTTAATGGCGGGACGTCTGTTGAAGTGATGCTCAAGCAACCCTTGGCCATCGATAAGGTTCGCGCTAGGCTGAAAGCAGGCTTGGGAGATTATGATCCTTCGGTTGTCGAGGTTAAAGTCAAAAACCACCTGTCGGAAACTATCTACAAGGTAGACACAGCGATTACGGGTGAAATTGATTTAGAAAATCCCACGTCTGCTGTGGGGGCCGACATCAGCGGCTTGACATTGGTGAAACAAGGGATCGAGCGCGCACTGTCAGGCCGCGATTTTAATAAAGAATTGGAATGGGAGGATCTGCAATCCGAAACGGGCCAGGTGAAAACACGGATTATTCTGCCTGCTGCCGAGTCGACCGAAGAAGTGCAGAACGCGCTGATGGAAGGTATGTCCTCCTTCGAACCGGTTGTTGAGGCAACGGATTCCACCGACGGGAAAGCTCGAAACTTTGATGTGCATCTTACTCTTAACGGTGTTCGCATTCTTCAGCACGAATTGATGCGGATTTTCGCGGACGACTTGAAGAGAGGGCATGTCGATTTCAATCAGCCCGTTTTACGAGACGCGTCAGATGCCGGGGCAGCCATCCAGCGGTCTCTACCTGCTCCATCATTGTTAGCGTTCGCCGGGAACGATGTGACTTTTTTGGCACAGGCGGATGGGGACTCTGCCGGAGATGCGACCGGCGAAGTCACTGTGGATTCGGAAGCGGAAAGTACCAGCGGGGAACCTGCCACTGACAAAGTGCCAGCCGTAACGAGAGTGACCTCGCAAACGACGTTAACGTTTGGCGAGAACGTGAACAAACGGACTGTCTTGAATTCGCTTCAAAAAGCGGCCCAAGCCGTAGGTTTGGCAGGCGTGCCCATACGGGACAGGGATCTCAACACCGAGGACAATGGCAAGAGTTGGAGTGTTGAACTGAGAGCGGATGTGCCGCAGCTTGACAAGATCCTGACAGAATTGAAAAAGACAGTGGAGGATTCACCGGTTTGGCTTTCGTCCAACAAAATAGGCGGCAAGGTCGCCGGAGACACGCGGAACAAAGCCGTTGCTGCTCTGGTAGCCTGCTTGTTGGGCATTGTGTTTTACATTTGGATTCGTTTTCAACGGGTCCACTTCGGACTGGCTGCGGTCGTGGCACTGGTTCACGATGTGCTGATCACTTTGGGAATGTTGGCGCTCAGCTTCTGGTTGGCCGACGTCTTCGGGTTCCTGCTGATTCAGGAATTTAAGATCAACCTGCCGATCATTGCGGCGTTCTTGACGATCATCGGATATTCCCTGAACGACACCATTGTGGTGTTTGACCGCGTGCGCGAAGTCCGAGGGAAGAGCCCGGAGATTACTAAGGAGATGATCAATAAGAGTATCAATCAGACGCTGGCACGCACCGTGTTGACCTCCTTGACCACGTTGCTTGTGGTGTTAATTCTTTACGTTCTTGGTGGCGATGCAATTCATGGGTTCGCTTATGCGTTAGTCGTCGGCATCATGGTCGGAACGTACAGTTCGATCTTTGTTGCCTCGCCTGCTCTGTTGTGGATGACGGCGGAACCCGAGACCTCCGGGAAATCTAGGCGGGAACGCGTGACTGCCTGATCCGGCTTACCACCGGCTCATTGTCGCCGGGATTTCAGCCCGGGAGGAACGGGTTTCGGGTAACGAGCGAACTGCATGTCGTGACGCGATTCTCGCTCCCTACGAGAAAGCCATTCCCGCATATCCGACGACTCGCGTTGTGTCGCCGCTTACATCGGCAGAGGTGCCATAGGCCATGCGCTGGCATGTTGTGAGATTTCCCAGTAAACGCAGAGTTTCCATGACAATGACTGCCGGAACCATTCCGCACATGGTGATTTTCTGATGCATGATCGTGTCATATAGTTTGGATGGATGGAGTGTTTCCATGGCCTGCAACGCGATGTCATCCAGACGTCGGTTTTCTGCGTCGCTGGCGAAGTGGTTCATGTCGCTCGAGATCACTAACAGGGGTGGCGTGGGAAGTTCCTTGAGAACTTGAGACAGCCCCTCGGAAAATTGACGGCAGAACTGGAAGTCACCACCTCCTAAGGCCATTCCCACGATACGGGATTGAGGGGCAAGTTTTGCCAAGAAGGGAAGTTCCACTTCGATGGCATGCTCCTGAGCGTGAGCGCCGGCGTCCAACTGCAGGTCAGCGATGGCGTCAACGAACCTGTTTGCCAATACAGGGTCCGCTGCAACGGTGCTGCCGGGAATCGACCAGGCGTCATGGGGTGCGACGGCCCAGTTCACACCCAGTCGGGTATGCTTGGGCCCCAGGATGATAATTGTTTCCGGAAACTCAACATGCTGAAATACGGCTGCAGCGATGGCACCGGAGTATTTGAGTCCGGCATGGGGTACCATGACGGCTGAGTAATTGCGTTTTTTGGGAGAGGGGTCTGTCAAGAAATTTGAGATTAGGTCATCCAACTCGGCGGAATCACTCGGATAGAAGCTGCCTGCCACGGCCGGGGACCGGATGCTGCTACCTGCGTGGGGGCGGGCTGTATTACTGACGGAAACCTCAGAGTGCGAAGATTGCACAGCAAGGCTGAACACTTGTGCCACTTGTGGGTTCGTGATTTTGATCGTTTGCACGGACTTGTTCACAAGTTCAGCCGTAGACAACGCTGGCTGGTAGTTCCAGGCCGACTGGTCTCCTTCCTTCACGAGGCAGGCTCGATGTTGCGTGTCCAGTCCGCGAAGGTCGACGTCCGATACGCTGCCGTGCATGACGGGGTCCGTTAAGATAGTGACGCCGAGTTGAGTCTCCTCCAAGGCTTCTTTTCTGATGCCCGCTTCAGCCAGCGACTTGGCTAGCAATTCGCAGACCTGGAATAGGGTGGATTGCAGTGGCACGCCGGGCCGTAGGGAGAGGGTCGAAAAGTTTAACGTCCCAGCCGGCGTGTCGCGCAGTTGTACGCCGACTCCGTTGACCATAGCGTCTGGACAGTTGGGTGCGTAATAGCTGGGTGTTGCTCCGCTTGAGAGTGATTGCAGGTTCGAGTAGCAATGCTGCACCAGTAGCTTCAATTCGTTGCTGGTATACAAGGGAGGTGAACTCGTTGCGACATCAGCCGCCAGGTTCAGGGGGAAATCGCCGCCGATTATGTAGCTGTGAAATGTCAGGATGCGGCTGGAGCCATCTTTCCAGGCATCGGGGGACAATCTCGCTTTTTGGCAGACATGCTGTAGAAAGCCTTCGGCATCGAGATTCATCTCGGTTGCCACGTTGGGTAATAAGATGCCGGTGGCGGAACCCAGCTGGATTCTGAGACCATGTTGTCCAACGAGGACCTCTTGGAGGCGGTCCTCTCCGCGGGAGGTGAGGGGACGAAAGCCGTGCAACAGGGAGACTGTTACCTCCAGGTAGGCCAATTCCCGTGGGGAAACCGGAGGAAACCGCATGTCTTGGATCGCAGTGGCAACAGAAACCGTCTCTAAAGATTGAAGCAGCGTCTGGGGTTTGCCAGTGACGCCGCAACATCCTCGCAACTGTCCTTGCCGTTTTAAAGTCAAGAAGCAGCCCATCAGTCTCTGAGAAGCAGCGTCTTGGAGTGTTGAGTCCTGAGACGGCTCCTGTTCCAGCACGGCCGCAGCGACCAGTTCACAGGCCTTCCGGTGGATGGCCCTTTCCTGAACTTCCGTCACGTCGGGTGGACGCGGATAAAATTCCTGATCGGTTGCCGCATCCATTGACGTGGCGCCTTCCGTTTTCGGTAGGTGTTGATGGAACCCTGGCTAAAGAGCAACACACTGCTTGATTTCTTTCAAGATACCCGATTCTGTCAGATGTTCCATAGAGAAGGAGAAATAGAAAGGACACGGCAGTTCGGAAACGAGGAACTCCGTGGGGATGTTGGTAATTGCCCCTCCTCGGCGACCGATGTTTTCCGGTATCGGGGAAGGTGTGGGTTACCTTCAGGCGAACCCGGAAGTGTGAAAAAATCCCGTGAGACGCACCCGGAAGACCAGACAATCCCAAACGTTCAACTGTGTGTTGATTGAATCAGAAAAACACAAAAAGTTGTCAGTGTGGGAACGTCGTGGTAATCATCAGGGTGGATAGGAACACGGCACGTGCTTACCGCAAAATATCTGGTTGCGACAGCCGGAACAAACGAAGGGAAATGTACGTGATTAGGGTCGAGGGGAGCAGCCAGATGTCCAGGGGCGAGTTTGGTCTCCGGTAGTGGTCATTCGTCACAAACAGTGGGTGTGGTTTCCATTGTCGAAAACCGGGTGTTGTCGCAAGATTGGCAGCAACCTGTTTGTTACTCATGCCAGGCATTGTAAAAATATCAGGCGCTATGTCATTGACAATCGTAACGAGCGGACGATCATAAGGGTCATGGAAACGTCGATAACCTTTGACAAATCTCTTCAACAGCGGATCAGCTTCACCGGGGCGATTGCCGTGTTGATCGTCGACGATGCTGCGGCTGCTGTCCCTCTGGCTGAGGCGTTGGTCGAAGGGGGTATCGACTGCATGGAACTTACATTGCGTACGCCGGCGGCTTTCGAAGCGTTGCAGGCCATCAAGAACAAGGTTCCCCGGATGGTAGCGGGAGTGGGTACGGTGTTGACCGCCTCGCAGGTGGACCGGGCGGTGGAGGTGGGGGCTGACTTTGCGGTAGCTCCCGGACTAAATCGCAGTGTTGTGAAACGAGCGACCCAGCGGGGTCTTTCCTTTGCACCAGGTGTGGTGACACCCTCTGGAATTGAATCAGCCATCGAACTGGGTTGTCGGTTGATTAAGTTTTTTCCTGCCGAGCCGGCAGGGGGCCTGAGCTATTTAAAATCGATGGCCGCTCCGTACGAGCACCTGGGGATACAATACATTCCACTGGGCGGCGTGAGTCGGGAAAACTCTACGGACTATTTGCAGAGCCCTTTGGTTTCTGCGATCGGTGGTTCGTTCATTGCGAGTCGTCAACAAATTCGTGATCAAGACTGGGAGGGAATTTCCAAGAGTGCGGCAGAGACGCGGGACCTGGTTCAAAGTGCACGGGGCGAATAAAAAATGATGCAAGGAAGACTTGTTTCTTTTGGCGAAATTATGGGCCGTATGGCGACGCCGGGGTTTCGTCCGTTTCGACAAGCTTTGCCAGGTAAGTTAGAAGTGAGCTTCGCTGGGGCTGAAGCCAACGTCGCTGCATCTGTTTGTAATTTGGGTGGATCAGCGAGGTTCGTTGCCTCGTTGCCCACGAATTTACTAGGCGACGTTTGTCTGTCGAGCCTGCGACACTTCGGAGTGAACACGGACTTCGTCGTGCGGCATCCAGAGGGGCGTCTGGGTTTGTACTTTCTCGAATTGGGGGCTAACCAGCGTCCGAGCAACGTTGTTTACGATCGAGACGGATCTTCGATCAGTATGACGCCTTCGAAAAATTACAACTGGTCTGAGGCGATGCGAGACGCTTCCTGGTTTCACGTCACGGGGATCACACCGGCGATTTCCGCACTGGCAGCCGAGGCGGCGCGGGAGGCAGTTCAATTGGCCAAACAACTGGGACTTACGGTTTCGTGCGATCTGAATTACCGTAAAAAACTGTGGCGGTGGAAGCCGGAAGTTGAACCGATACAGCTGGCTCAGCAGACGATGAGAGAAATCTTACCGCACGTCGATGTTGTTATTGCCAACGAAGAAGACTCGGCTGACGTTCTGGGGATTCATGCTGCCGATACCGATGTGGATTCAGGCGCAGTTTCTGCAACGAAGTACCCTGCTGTTGCGCGAGAGATCATTCGGCAATTTCCTAATGTGTCACGAGTGGGAATCACACTTCGCGAGAGCCTTTCGGCCTCTCACAATCGATGGGGCGCGATGCTGTACGACGGGCCGACGGATCAAGCTTGTTTCGCCCCCTTGCGAGACGGCGAGTATCGTCCTTACGAAATCACGAACATCGTCGATCGGGTAGGCGCCGGCGATTCCTTTGCCGCCGGAGTGATATTCGCCAGTAGTACCCCGGAATTTGAGGATTTGCAGGCAATCGTCTCGTTTGCCACGGCATCGTCCTGCCTGGCGCATTCGATTCCTGGCGACATGAATTATTCCACTCGAGCGGAAGTGGAAGCGTTGATGCGAGGATCGGGGTCGGGGCGAGTCAACCGTTGAATGAACAGATGTGCGAGTTCTTCCCTGCCTGCCGTCACTTCTGGCCGTTTGGTGGCCGCTGTTGAACAGGCCGGAGCGTAGAGGATAACCCGGGGCACACGTTGCCAAAAAATTCTGGATCAAATCTTGTATGGTGGCGGATCTGTCAAGACTGGAAACACATGGTCTGCGGTCGTATGATCTGCAGTGCACCTGCCCGTTGTTACATGCAGCGATTGTTTGTTGATAAGTGATGTTGTAATTGCGCAAACCGTAAACTGGCCTTTTCGGACGGCGCTGATTCGCTATGCTGCCAGGGGGACGATGGTCGTGGGAGTTCAGGCAGGCTGAGGTGAACATATGCAGCCCAAAATCGCGTTGGGAAATTTTGAGTTTTTGCCTGCTGCGGTGAAAGTACATGGCAAACCTCCCGTCGAAGATTGGGCGGGGCCTCTTCAGTTTGCCATTTGGTGCCAGCGCGCGAGTCCCTGGTGGATTGGTGATTTGTTGAATTCCGGGGATGCTCGCTTTGGCGAGGCGTTCTCGCAGGCTTGCGAGGGGCATGTTTCCGCTGAAATGTTGCAACGTTACGAGTCGGTAGCACGGCGGGTATCGCCTCATGTCCGAAATTCCAGTCTTTCGTGGTCGGCCCATGCGGCTGTAGCACGCTTGTCTCCTGACCAACAGCGATTGATGTTGCAGCAAGCGGAGACGAACGGTTGGAACAGTGAGCAACTGCGTAAGCAAGTGCGTGAACTGGTGGCCTCGGAAATCCGGAACTGATGGATCGTAATCCAGGGTGAGTGATGAACGCGTCTGAACTACTTGAACAACTCCAGAATCTGTACCCCCCGGACCGGTTGCTGACTCGACCGGCACAACTTGCTCCGTACGAATCGGATGGACTGACGGCTTTCCGTGCGAGACCCGCCGGGATCGTGTTACCGGAGACCCAGGATGAGGTCATTCAGACAGTAAGACTCTGTTATCATCATGAGATACCTTTCGTGGCCCGCGGAAGCGGCACGAGTTTGAGCGGAGGTTCTGTACCGATTCAGGATGGCCTGCTCATCGGGCTCAATCGCATGAATCGCATTTTGCGGTACGAGCCCAATCAGCGGATTGCGGTTGTGGAGCCGGGGGTTATTAATCTGGCCGTGTCGCAACGGGCCAGCGGCGACGATCTGTATTATGCTCCTGACCCTTCGAGCGGACCCGTTTGTACTCTGGGTGGAAATGTGGCCTTCAATTCGGGTGGCGCTCATTGTCTGAAATACGGAATGACGGCCAATCACGTCTTGGGACTGAAGGTCGTTCTGCCCAACGGTGAAGTTTGCCAACTGGGCGGAGACAGTCTGGAAATGGTGGGCCCCGATCTGACTGGCATGTTTGTCGGTAGCGAGGGTTTGTTTGGCATCGCTTTAGAAATAACTTTGCGGTTGTTGCCCAAGCCGGAGGTCTATTACACCATCCAGGCGGCTTACGATTCGCTTGCCAAGGCTGGTGACGCTGTCTCCCTGGTGGTTGCCTCGGGCTTATTACCAGGGGCCATGGAAATCATGGACCGTCTGTCGCTTGACGCAGTCGAGGCGGCAGTCGGCGTTGGGTATCCCAGCGATGCCAAGGCGATTCTGATTGTGGAACTCGAAGGTATCGCGGAAGAGGTGGAAGCCGAAAAGCCTCGTCTGCATGAAGTCATTGAAAGGAGTGGCGCCTACCTTGTTGAAGTAGCCAAGGACGAAAAGCAGCGGCTGAAAATTTGGACTGGTCGCAAAAGCGCGTTTTCCGCCGTGGGGCGGTTGAGTCCGGACTTCATCGTGCAAGATGGTGTGGTGCCTCGCACGAAGCTGGGAGAATCGCTGGCTGAGATCGATCGTTTGAGTCGAGAGTACGACATCCGTGTAGCGAACGTATTTCATGCAGGAGATGGAAATCTGCATCCTCTGATCATGTACGACGGCCGTCAGCCCGGTGCCCTGGAGAGGGCGGAATCTCTGGCGGGTGAGATACTTCGCCTTTGCATTCGACTGGGAGGATCGATCACGGGAGAACATGGTGTGGGCCTGGAGAAATGTGGATACATGCGGGAGATGTTTGGCGAGAGTGATTTGGAATTCATGTTCGAACTTCGTCGCGCCGTTGATCCCCTGCAGTTGGCCAATCGAGGGAAAATGTTGCCCTTGGCCGAAGCGCCCGCTTTAATGACACGCGGTGCCCATCCGCTGGAGAAGCAGGGCATCATTTCTCGCGAGTGAGGTGTTGGAGGTCCTGGAAGGAAAAGAAAACGACGTCTTGATTCTGTAGTCACGTAGGCGATGTAACCAATGTCATTTTGAGCCAGCTTTCCGTTGACAGGAGTATTTTCCAACCTTGGCTCCCCTGCCATTTTCTACTGAAACGAAAGTTTGACGGCTCGAGACGATCATGATGGTTCCTGGTTCGATCACCGAAGTTCAGCAGGCGGTAAATTCGGTTCAGCACTTGCGAGTGGCCGGTGGCGCCACAAAGTCCGCGTTATCTCGTGATGCTACGCTGTCAACGCGCAAGTTGTCAGGGGTGCTGGAGTATGAGCCGAGTGAATACACGTTTACCGCCCTGGCGGGCACTCCTTTGCAGGATATCGTCAGCACGTTGGTGGAGCACAACCAGTTTCTGCCGTTCGATCCACCACTGGCTGAAGCAGGAGCTACGCTTGGTGGTACGGTGGCAGCGGGACTCTCCGGGCCGGGAAGGTTTCGCTACGGTGGTTTACGCGACTTTTTGTTAGGAGTACGAATTGTCACCGGGGGAGGGCGCGTCGTCTTTGGTGGTGGCAAGGTCGTTAAAAATGCTGCCGGCTTTGACATCCCGAAACTCATGGTGGGTGGCTTGGGTACGATGGCGATCCTCGTTGAGCTGACTTTCAAAGTGTTTCCTCGCCCGGAGCGACATGTGTCGTTGAGTGTCGATTTTGAGTTTCTCCAGCAGGCCCTCGATTTCCAGTCTGAACTGATGACTTCTCCTCTGGAAGTCGCTTGCCTGGATTTGGTTCCACCCGGTACGCTTTGGATGCGGATTGGTGGGATGGCGACTGCGATTGAAAAGCGTGTCGATCGATTATGTCAGTTTGTGGGCGAGTCCGCTCGGATCCATCGCGATCAAGAGGACGAAGAAATATGGCGTAGTACCCGAGAATTTCACTGGGTTCCGCCCGAACATGACTTGGTCAAAATGCCGATGCTGCCTCAGCAAATTCAGATTTCAGAAAGCTACTTGACCGGGTTGGACCGCGAATTTCCCCGCCGCTACAGTATGGGTGGCAATCTTCTGTGGCTTGCTTGGCCACGGGGGGAGCAGCGGACCCTTTTAGACAAGTTTTGCAACCAACTGCAGCGTCCTGCCCTGGCTGTCACTGGACACTGGCCGGATCCCCGGCTGGGACCCCGCCAAGACAATGTCTACCGACAACGTTTATCGTCGGTGTTTGACCCCGAGTCTAAGTTGGCGAGAGTCTCCACGGGAGTTAGTCAATAAAATGTTGTGATCAGGCATAGGGCTTGTAGACCCCGGGAGTCCTGCTACAGAGTGATGCAATCAGTTTTTTAAATTTAAGTTCACGCCACACTAACCTATCCTTTATTTTTTCATGCAACACACGATCCCCATCGACGAAATAGGCCCCTGGGGTAAACCCATGGCTGAGGCTGTGCAGAAGTGTGTCCATTGTGGATTCTGTTTGCCGGCTTGTCCGACGTACCATGTTTGGGGAGAGGAGATGGACTCCCCAAGAGGACGTATTTTTTTGATGAAGGAAGTACTGGAAGGTCGTCTTGAATTTGAGGAGGTATCGCCTTATATCGATCGGTGTCTGGGTTGTGTTGGATGCGAGACAGCCTGTCCGTCAGGAGTTGGATACGGTGAACTGTTGACGCCTTTTCGAAGTCTTGCCGAAGCACACAGGAACCGTTCGCTTTTGGACCGGGTACTGCGTTGGTTTGTACTGGAAACCCTCCCCTACCCGGCGAGGTTCCGTTGGGCAGCCAGACTGGGACGTTGGGCCAAGCCGTTACGTGGTTTGGTGCCGGGACGCCTGGGTAACATGCTTGACCTGCTGCCTTCCAACCTGCCCCATGCCGAACGACTACCCGAGATTTACCCCGCTGAGGGCCAGCGTCGAGCACGTGTCGCTTTACTGGCTGGTTGTGCGCAGCAGGTGTTGGCACCAGATATCAACTGGGCCACTCTGCGAGTGCTGGCGAAGAATGGTGTGGAGGTGGTTGTCCCGCCGGAACAGGGTTGTTGCGGGGCCTTGGCTGCTCATACGGGGGCCGCCGCGCAGGCCCGCAAGTTTGCCCGCCATAATTTGCAGGTTTTTCCTGACGACGTGGATGCCATTTTGACGAATGCGGCCGGATGTGGCTCGGGAATGCATGAGTACGCTTTGTGGTTGCGGGGGGAACCGGAGCAGGCGGGCGCGGAAGCATTTGTTCAACGTGTACAGGACGTGACTGCGTTCTTGGCAGAATTAGGGCTTTGTGCCGTGGCCACCCTCGAAAAACCGACGCGAGTTGCCATGCATGACGCGTGTCATTTGGCCCATGCACAGGGTGTCCGACAACAACCCAGGGAACTGCTCGCTGCAGTGGAAAACTTGGAACTCGTCGAGATTCCCGAAAGTGATATCTGCTGTGGTTCGGCGGGGACCTATAATATCGAGCAACCGCAAGCGGCCGCCGAACTTGGACAGAAAAAGGCCACAGCTATTGTATCGGCAGACACCCAGGTGGTGGCAACAGGAAACATTGGTTGCATGACCCAAATCAACACGCATTTGATCCATTTGAACCATCACATTCCGGTGATGCACACGATGCAGATTCTTGACCGAGCTTATCGGGGCATTCCAATCGACCATATTCATGAATAGCGCTGTGAAACGCCGCCCGAAAGCCAGCCGTCTGCCTACCGAGCCCGCCGTTTCGCCCCTATCGAACGCAACACCTTGGCGAGCGAGGCGAAGTTGGATCTTGCTGCTGTTGGTGTCTGTTTTTGGGGTTACCTTTGCAGCTTGGCTCATGGCGGGTCCCAGCAAGGTGCCGGCCTATGGCTTTGAAGTCGTGGCCCAGTATCCACACGATGACACGGCCTACTGCCAGGGGCTGGTCTACCGGGATGGGGTTCTCTACGAAGGCACGGGTCGCTACGGACAGTCAACCTTGCGAAAGGTGGATCTTGTCAGTGGGAAAGTATTACAACGAGTGGATCTTCATCGTCAATGGTTTGGGGAGGGAACGACAGTCTACGGTGATCGGATCATTCAACTCACCTGGAAGTCGGGGATCGGTATTGTTTACGACAAAGTTTCGTTCCAGCAGGTGATGCAATTCAGGATTTCCGGGGAGGGTTGGGGTATTACGCATGACGGCAGACAACTGATTATGAGTGATGGCTCGCCGACCCTGCGATTTTTAGATCCCGACACCTTTCAGGTCCAACGGCGATTGACGGTCCAGAGTGGTCGACAGCGTGTGACTCGCTTGAACGAGTTGGAATATATCGAAGGGGAAATTTGGGCCAATGTATGGGGCGAGGAGTATCTCGCACGTATTTCACCGGAAACGGGCCTTGTGCTGGGTTGGGTTGATCTGCGTGGTTTGAAGCCCAGTAGTCTCAGGCACGACCGTGAAGCCGTGCTGAACGGGATTGCCTACGACTCGAAAGACAAGCGGATCTTCGTCACCGGAAAAAATTGGCCGCAGTTGTACGAGATTCGTCTCGTTCAATAGATTCGCGGTGAAGTTCTTACCCGGCGGTGAGAAACGCCGCCACCTGCTGTGAGGCCCCGTGGTGACTCAGTCGTCGTCAAAGGCTCGGGCTCCAGTGAATCAACGAACAGGTGAAATTTCCCCGCCGGTTTCAGTCGAGGCGCCAGTTTTTCACCTTCCGCGGTGTCACCCCTGTCACCCCTGTCACACCTGTCACCCAGCGAGTGACCCCTTGTGTGGGTGAAAATTCAGTGTCCTGCCCTGCTCTTTCGGTACACCGGTTTAATTTCCCCCACCCTCCTGTTTGCCTCTTGACAAGTTAGGCCACATTCTTAAAATAAACGCTATTGAGATTCAGTATCGTTAATGGACTCGCCAGTTGGGCAGCTGATGCCCGCCAGCCACGTTCGTAAGTTCCACTTTGTGGCTGCTTGCGTTTTAAAGGAAAAGGAGTTGGCTGTGTTTCCACGAAGGTGTCGTAAGGCGTTTACTCTAGTTGAACTGTTGGTGGTGATTGCGATCATCGCTATCTTGATTGCTCTTTTGCTTCCGGCTGTGCAAATGGCTCGGGAGGCCGCGAGGCGCGTGTCATGCGTCAATCAGGTGAAACAACTTGGTGTCGCGCTACATAATTTTGAGAGCTTTGAAGGTGAGTTGCCTGCCAGTTGGGCGCCTGCTGTCAATATGAATTCCGGGTCGCAGGATGGCTGGTCCGTCCAGGGACAGATTCTGCCGTTCTTGGAGCAGTTGGAATTACATGATCACATTAATTTCGATGAAAGTTACAACACTGCAACGGTCCGCATCGGAGGAATGGCACCCCAGCGACTCTCTTCAATTCGTGTTCCGACCTATTTATGTCCGTCTGAGATTGGTGATCAACAACGTATGAAGAATGGTAATCCGTACCACTATCCGCTTAACTACGGTGTTAATGTGGGCACCTGGTTTGTATTTGATCCGGCGGTTCGAGGGAGTGGCGAGGGACTCTTTCAGCCGGTGAAAAGGACAAAGTTGCGTGACATTCGCGATGGTACAAGCAATACGGTTGCGGTGGCTGAAGTGAAAGCCTGGACTCCGTATTATCGAAATGCCGGACAAGATAATCCGCCAATTCCGATTTTTCCGGCAAGCGTTGGCACCTTGGGAGGTGATTTCAAGTCCAACAGCGGACATACGGAGTGGGTGGACGGTCGCGCACATCAGACAGGTGTGACGGCGACTTTTCTGCCGAATACCAAGGTACTCTGTCAGGAAAATGGCCAGGAATATGATGTTGACTGGACCAATCAGCAGGAGGGGAAGTCGGCCACGACGAAAACCTATGCGGCGGTCACATCCCGTAGCTATCATTCTGGTGGGGTCAACGTCGGCCTGATGGATGGGTCGGTACGTTTTGTCAGCGACTCGATTGAACTGGTCATTTGGCAAGCGTCCTTTACAAAAGCAAGTGGTGAAACCGAAAGCGTCCTAAATACGGGCTACTAGTGATCTGTACAACTTGTCTCGCAAGTTCCCACGTGGTGGTTGACCACTCTCTTCGAGCACGCCACTCTCCAACCTGAATGCATTTCGACGGACGATTTTTCGGACCCACCGTGCCCCGGAGAAAGTACGCGGCAGTCACCGCGAATCTGGCGTTCCGAGGACCTCTTCGGTGAAGAAAGGGGGGTTGGGTTTTGCATGGCGATGAAGTTTATCGCTTGCGCCGCACTCGCAATGAGAAGCTTATCCTGGAGAAATAGACGATTGTTTGTGCTTGCTCCGAACTATCTGACGGGCCGGCTCCGAATAAAAATGAGTCGGGTTTCGTGATATGGGAGAATTGAGCAACGGACTTTCTTGAGTTCCGCCTTTCTTTTGAGTCTTCAGTGAAGGCGGCAATCCGAATGCACAAATGCCGCGTGTCAGGGTCCCTGGATTACGGTTTGATGCCACTTGGAAGTACGATCAGCCGGGCCGCATGGTATCTCCGGTCGCGTCACAGGAAAGTCCCACGAAAATTTTGACGTTGTGACAACGCCCGATTTCGAAAACGGACTTGCTTTTTCACCTGGCAGCTACATGGCTCTGCAATCGTGGGACATGGTGAAAAGGAAGACAGCCCAGCCATCACGGGTGACTTGAACCGGTCAGGCAAAATCCTGGGTTGTCACCCCAACTCTGAGAACGCCCAGCAGGCGGTGCTGCAAGTGGCCGGGTTTGCTGAATGGCACAAGTATCTGGCACATCTTCGCCAATATGTCCGATCGGTTCGGCTTTCGGTCGAATGTTGACAGGCTGGAAAAAACAGTTTGAGAGTTCAATTGAGAGATTCCGAAAAGGAGATATGTCACGGGCCCGCGGATACCGCTCGAGATGGACGCGGAAGGATAAATCATGAACTGGAAATTCCGTCAGACTGAACCGAACATCTTACCGGGTCCGCACTTTCGGTCTAGTTTGCCGGTGGTTGAACTTGAGATTGCCCAGGGAGAAGCCAGGAGCCTGACCCGGCAGGTTCAGGGACCGGTTTATCTGATCGGCACGGCAGCGGACTGTGATCTGGTGCTTGGTGATTTGCAGTTTCCCGAAGTCTTTGCTTATCTGTTTCTCACTGAACGGGGTGTTTCACTGAGACGTCTGGGTGCGGGGCCGGTGTTGACGGTCAATGGGCGATTGACGCAGTCCACGCCCCTGTTGGATGGAGATGTGTTGTCCATGGGGCGATACCAGTTTTGCCTCCGCATTCAATGGATCCATAACGCCAAACCGGGCTTAAGCAACTCGTCGGAAGACCCCGCAAGAAAGGTTGCAACTGAGCAGGCGATCGCAGAGGTGAATGACTTGTTATGCAGTGTGCGACGTGCGTTTCAGTACCTGCCTAACCCGGAGACAAGTCGTCCCTTTGTTATGTCCGGAAAGTCCGGAAATTGCCGATCTGCGTTTCGGGTCCAACAGCACTAGCAGCTGCAAAACAACAGCCGGTCTTGTTGTTTTGAGTGACGGTAGTTTTTCGCCTGCCGGTACAGCGAACAATTTTGGCAACATCTGGCAGGCGGTAAACCGTCTTGTCACTCCGACCTTTCCGAAGATCGATCTTTCGGCCATAGTGGTTCAGAGGCAGGGCCTCGACTCTTGCTGTATGGATGGTGACAGCCGACGTTTCTCCATGTCCCTTGTTGAGGCCCTGGGTGTGCTGTCCGAACCGAACGTTTGGTACGAGCGGCGAAAGCAGCTTTCGTTTCCGATCATCGCGATGAAACCGTGTTTAAATCTCCCAACAACACGACCGAAAGCTTCCAGCCAACGTTTCGACAACGATTCTGGGTGTTGCTCGTCGCAGCTTTTCCTCTGCTATGGGTATTTTGGCCGGTGCTGACCAGCCAACAGAATTTTGTCTACCGTGACGCCGGCCACTATTACTTTCCTTTGTATCAGTATTTAGCTGATCAGTGGCACCAGGGACGAATTCCCCTGTGGAACCCCTACGACAACTTGGGCCAACCTCTGCTGGCCAATCCGACCAGTGCCGTTTTGTATCCCGGAAAGCTGTTCTTTGTATTGCCTTTTTCGTATGACATGAATTTCAATTTGTACATTATGGGGCACATTTGCTTGGCGACCGGAAGCTGCTTTCTGTGTGCCAGAAGATGGGGTGTTGGTTTTCATGGTGCAGTCTTTGCGGCACTGGCCTATACGATGAGCGGAAGCGTTCTGTTTCAGTATTGCAACCCTGTTTTTCTGGTTGGTGCATCCTGGCTACCGCTCGCCTTTCTGGCGATAGAACGCATGCTCCGCCTCAACAGTACTGGCGCCGCAGTCCTGCTGGGAAGCGTGCTGGCGATGATGACGCTCGGCGGCGACCCTCAAAGCGCCTATCACGCAGGCTTGGCCGCGGTTGTTTATGCGCTCATTCTTTTACACCGCGACTGGCAATCACATGGTTTTGCTTCCCGTTCCAGGGGAAGTTTTTGGCGTTCTCGGGAATTGATTATCTGGTGCCGTCGATGTGGTCTGATAATCGCTGCGGGGCTTGTGGGCGGTTTGCTGGCGGCCGTGCAAATTTTGCCCTCCTGGTTCTGGACTCGACAGAGCGACCGCGATTTTTACGAGCACCCGCGCAGCGTTTGGGAAATTCCTGGCCATCTCGTTCGTTGTCAGGACACGGTTTCAACCGGTACGGTGGCACACGAAGTCCTGTCCGGATTGGTGGGTCCTACAGAGAGCAGCACCCATGATGAATTCACCTATCGATTCAGCAACGCACCCTGGCGTTTTATGGAGTTAGTCTGGCCCAATGTTGGCGGTCGCCAGTTTCCTACTCATCGTCGTTGGTTCAATCTGATTCCGGCTGAAGGGCGAGTTTGGACGCCTTCTCTCTATGTGGGTCTGCTACCGTTGCTGATGGCTGGTTGTACTTGGCGTAAGCGGCGGCGATTGCCGGGCAGTCAGTGGCTTTGGGCTCTGGTGGCAATTTTTGCCGCGGGAAGTCTGGGGCGTTACGGGATCGGATGGCTGTTGCAAGAGTTGGCCTATGTGACCGCCGGAGATGGGCCGCTGCAGCCTTCAATTGGCGATCCAGTCGGCGGAATTTATTGGATGATGGTGACCTTTCTTCCTGGTTACAGTTTGTTTCGGTACCCAGCAAAATTGTTTGTGGTGGCGACCCTGGCTTTGTGCCTGCTGTCGGGGCACGGCTGGGAACAGTCCATTCGCAACCACCACCGTGTATTGCGGCGTGGTTTGCTATGGCTGGGAAGAGTTACACTCATCGTGCTCGTTCTGGGCATGACAACGTTGTTGTTGTTTCGCGAGTGGACAGTGGAACCCTTGCAAACTGACGAGTTGTTCGGGCCGTTTCATCAGCACCTGTCCAAGGTTGATTTCGTTGGAGCATTGTTGCACGGATTGGTGCTCTGCTGGATTTATCGCCGGGTTCTGAAAGTGGCCGATTCCGAATTGAAACCTGCGTGTGAGGTATCAGGGTCGAAAAGGATACGCTGCCTGCCGTCCCGACTGGTGCCCTGCGTGGTCCTGCTGATCACGGGACTTGAATTGGTGGTGGCACACGCGTGGATGGTACAGTGTGCACCCCGCAGTAACTGGGCATCGTTGGGTTGTGTTGTGGATACTTTAGCCGAAAAAAGTGGTTCCAAACCCGGCAGACTTCGCCTGATGAGGGTTCCCCCTTCGACGCGCTATCCGCGCTGGGACGATTCGCAAACGGGCGATCGCCTTTCGCAGGCGCTTGTGTGGGACCGGGATACATTGTATCCCAACTTCCATTTGTCGGCACGTCAACGATTGATTCAGGTGCCGGGAACCATGCAATCCTACACGTGGCGAGAAATGTTTTTTCAAAGCCAACGAGTGGCGGGATTAAAATGCTCTAACGATGCGTCTTTTCTGGAAGCACTAGGAGTCAGCCATTGCGTGATCATTCAATCAGAATTCGGTCCAGCAAAGGATTTCAGGCAGTTGAAACTGCATGGTTCGCTTGCCGATTCAGGAGAAGTATCACTTCAGAGCAGTTTACGTGACCCGCAGCGGTGCTGGTTCGTGCCATTGCCGTCAGTCGATTTTTATGGTCCTGTCGATGTAACCGTTCAAAATGTCAGCCAGGTGGCGCAGCGGGTGTTGGAACACGACCTGCGTCAGTCAGCTGTCGTTTTTAATGACGCGACACCAAAATGGCTGATGCGGGATTCGAAAGAAATTTTCTCGGAAGGAACGATCGCAGTCGAAATCGTGAAAGACGAACCTGAACGCGTTGAACTGCAAGTCGAGCTGTCACAAAAGGGACTGGTTGTTCTGGCGGACCAATTTGAGCCAGGTTGGAGGCTCCTGGTCGAATCCAATGCAAGTGGGGTCTTTCGTCGCGAGCCGATTCAACGGACCAACCTGATCATGCGGGGGGTGTTCTTACCAGCTGGAACGCACCGATTGGTATTTAAGTATCAGCCGGTTGAGTTTTACCTGGGTGCGGTAGGCAGCGCGGTGGGTTGGTTGGCCGTGGGATGGTTTGGGGTGTCGCAAGTGTTTTTTGGTAGGTCCGAAACATAGACGCTTCGAAACCCGGGTCGTTCATGGTAGCACAGAATTGAAGTGTTGGACCTCGGGGGACGGGGCTTAATAGTCCTCCACCCGCTACGGGAGTAAGGGCAAACGTTAAGAGTTTTGTGTCACTGACTGAACGACCAGACCTGGACAACGCAATGAAAGGCTGGTGGTCGATTGATTTCGTTTTCCGAGCCCCCCGCGAATCTCTCCCGTCTTCCCGATTTTCCCGGCCCCCTGCACCTTCGTGGGTTGTTCATATCCTGAGGACGTAGTCGCAGGATGCGGTTTGTGCTTCGGCTGCTTTTGGGGTGTTCCTCAAATCTGATAGTTGGCTTCCGGACGGAGTTCGTCCGGCGTGTCGTCTCGCATTCGCAGGCCGGGTTTTTCCATTAGAACAGTCGTATGTGGTTCGACGCTCTGGGTGAGCCACACACTTGATCCGATGACCGAATTGCGTCCGATCAGTGTCTTTCCCCCCAGTACCGTTGCATTGGCATAAATGACAACGTGGTCTTCGAGCGTCGGATGACGCTTCGCTGTCCGAAGCAAGTTCCCATCGGCATCGGTATCAAAGCTCAACGCTCCCAGTGTGACTCCCTGGTAGAGCTTGACGTGGTTGCCGATTTTGCAAGTTTCGCCAATCACGACACCTGTTCCATGGTCAATAAAAAAATGGTTCCCGATGGTTGCTCCTGGATGAATATCGATGCCCGTCTCTTTGTGAGCCCATTCCGAGAGCATGCGGGGGATGAATGGAACTCCCAGATCGAGCAACTCATGCGCCAGGCGGTAAATCGTGATTGCCTCCAGACCGGGATAGCAGAAAATGACTTCGTCGATATTTTTACAGGCAGGATCACCTTGGAAGGCCGCTTGAACATCGGTGGCTAGCAAAGTTCGAATTTTAGGAATCCGTTCTAGAAACGCGATGGCAACTGCCTGTCCCTTGGCCTCATAGTCCGTGGGATGATCAGGGCCCTGTGTTTCTTCGCCTTGGGCGTCAGCGTCGTGCCGGAGCACACGCGCAATTTGAGTTGTCAACTTGTCGTGCAGCCCGTCGATCAAGTCACCGATGTGGTAGGTGATATTCCCAAGATGTAGACCCTCCCGGCGACGGTAACCGGGATAAATGACATCCTTTAAATCTTGTGCGATGGAAATGACCATATCGTAATTGGGCAAAGCTACGTGGCCCAAATGATTCATGTGGCCGATTTCCGTGTAGGTCTTGACAATACGATCCGTCAGATTTGGCAATTGTTCTTTCAAGAGGAAGTCAGAAGCCATGACGATTGTCTCCAGCGAAGTGAACGCTAGCGGTGCTACCGTTAGGACAGTGTCGGAGAGAAGGGTGACGGGTCGAAGACGGGGGGGTGGCTGCTGTCCGGTTAGACCGGACAGCGACACAAGCAGTGGGAAGCAGTGTGAAGGAGCAAAAAATCCATAGGAGATTTCGAGTTAGGAGCCTGAATGAAAGTTGCTTCGGAGCTCGTTTTCACAACCGTCGAAGCCTACCTTGCGCAAGACAAGCTATCTCAGTCTTCGGTTCGCGTGGGGCCAGGAGTTTAACAGAGGATCAGTCTTCTTCCTCTTCCTGTACCTTGGTTTTAGAAATGATTTCTTGCTGGACATTGGATGGCACCACGTCGTAGTGGCTGAATTCCATAGAATAGCTGCCCTGTCCACCTGTCATGCTCGACAACGTGCGTGCGTAGGTTATCACTTCAGACAAAGGTACTTCAGTGTGTACCGTTTGAAGGTTTCCCCCTGCCGCATCCGATCCCAACACGCGGCCACGACGGCCCGACATGTCACTATAAACATCACCCACATTAGCTTCCGGGACTGTCACGTCCATGGTGACGACCGGTTCGAGCAAACTGGGCTTGGCCTTTTGGAAGATGTTTCGGAAAGCCATCGACGCTGCCGTTTTGAACGCAGTTTCCGAGCTGTCGACAGGGTGATGTTTGCCGAAGTGCACTTCTATGCACACGTCCTGGATCTGGTACCCGGCAATCACCCCACGCGTCAAACGCTCTTTGAAACCTTTTGCCACCGCCGGCATGAAATTGCTGGGAATGACACCACCCACCACGGAATCGACCCACAGGAAGTTGTGTGTGTCGTCGTAATGAGATTCTTTGAAGGAGGGAAATCGTGTTTTATTGCAGAATTCGTCCACCTCCGTGCCACGTGGAAAGGGCATCATGCGAATATGTACTTCACCAAACTGGCCGCGCCCACCCGATTGTTTCCTATGTCGGTACATGCCATCGGCATTGGCCTGGATAGTCTCGCGATAGGGAATTTTTGGCTCTTTTGTGTCCACCTCGACTTTGTCACGACGATTCAAACGTTCCTGAACAATCTTGAGGTGTAGTTCGCTCATCCCCGTCATGACTAATTCTTTTGTTTGACCATCTCGCTGCAGTTTGAACGTGGGGTCTTCCTCAATGACTTTTCCAAGTGCACCAGAGAGTTTGGTTTCGTCGCCACGACTCTTGGGCGTGACTGCCAAACCGACCATGGGCTTGGGGAAGGATATCTTGGGTAGATTGATCTCACCCAAGGTGGTGCCGGTGTGTAACTCCTCCATCTTGGCGACAGCGACGATATCACCCGGTCCAGCAGAATCGACGGGGCTGGTTTCCGAGGCTTGAACTTCCAGTAGTTGGGTGAGCTTGACGCCTTTGCGTGCCGTGGAAGCAGCCACAACACTATCTTTTTTGAGCGAACCGGAATAGATACGAATGAAACTAAGTTTCTGGACAAAAGGATCGATGCGAGTTTTGAACACTCTGGCGACCAGTGGACCATTCGCATCGTTTGTCAAATCGACGGTATTGCCTTCTTGATTTGTCCCCTGACGAACGATGGCCGTCGGAGGTGGGCAGCACATCTCGATCGCGTCCAATAATTCAGGAGTACCAACTCCGGTTTTACTGGAACAGCAGAGGATGGGTACCAGGCTTCCTTCAGCGACAGCACGTACTATCAGACGTGAGAGTTCTGCTTCGGTGGGTGGTGTGCCTTCGAAGTAACGTTCCATGACCTCATCGTCCACCTCGATGATTGACTCCATGAGCGGCTCACTGATTTCGGCAGGGTCCAGGAGCGTGCCACTGGTGTCGTCAGGGACCTGCAGCGTACTGATGACACCCTTGAAGTCGGCCCCATGGCCGACGGGGACATTCAACAGGACACATTTTGGCCCCCAAAGTTCCTGAATGCTGTCAACCAGATCCGTAAACTCTACGTTTTCCGCATCCATCTTGTTGATCACAATCATGCGTCCGATGCCGGATTTTTCCGCTTCATCAAATACCCGACGCGTATTGACCTCGATTCCCGCTTGGGCGTTAATCGTGATCACGACGGTGTCGACACCATTGATCGCACCGATAGTTTGCCCGATGAAGTCGGGATAGCCGGGAGTGTCGAACAGATTAAACCTTTTTCCCTTGTGTTCGCAGTGGGCAAACGTGGATTCAATGCTGTATTTGTGCTGCTGTTCTTCGGGATCAAAGTCACAGATACTGGTACCGTCATCAACACTGGGTGTGCCACTGAGAGTCCCTGTTTTCACCAGTAGATAATCGACCAGGGTTGTTTTGCCGCTTGATCCGTGACCGCAAAACGCAATGTTGCGAATGTCTTCGACTTTCCGATTGGCCATGCCTGGTTTTGCTCCTATATTCAAATCACTGAGCAGGCAAAAATGATTGCACTATAACTGCCGTGAGATGTGTATTGCTTCGCTTAACCTTATTTTTTTTTCGTACAATGATCGACCGATAATGCAACCGCCTAATCCCAGTTGGGCAAGTGCTCGAACGTCTTCGATAGTTGTCACTCCACCTGATGCGATGACTTCGATATCTACTGAATGGTTCATTTCATCCATCGCTTCCAGGTTGGGGCCTTGCATCATGCCGTCCTTAGAGATGTCAGTGTAGATGACTGCTGCCAGCGGCAGGTCCGCATAATGTTTTGCTAAGTCGCTCGCCGTCACATCACTGGTCTCTAGCCAACCTTCGACCGCGACCCAACCATCACGCGCATCAAGTCCCAGGGCGAGTTTACCCGGATACTTGTGGCACATCTCTCGGAACCAGTCCGGTCGTTTGAGGGCCTGTGTACCAACGACCAAACGCTGGATGCCATCTTGGAGCCAACCATCAATTGCTGTTTCGTCGCGAATTCCACCCCCCAACTCGCATGGTACATCGATCTCTTTCAACACCTCCTGCACCACTTTGCGATTTACGGTCTGTCCATCTCGCGCGCCATCCAAGTCGACAAGGTGTAGGCATTCAGCCCCCTGGGTCACCCAATGTGATGCCATCTGAACAGGATCGTCGCCAAACACAGTTTCGCGATCATAATCGCCCTGCCGCAACCGCACACACTGACCACCACGAATATCAATAGCGGGCCAGATTTGCATTCTCGCAACCCCTTTTCAGGCCTCGCTTCGCCAACAGTTGCAAAGGCCGCAATATGACACAGGGATTGGGCTTATGCAAGGTAGGGGCGTTCTTAGAGCTCAGCGAAATTTTTCAGCAGTACTAAACCTTTGGCTTGGCTTTTCTCGGGATGAAACTGCGTGGCAACCAAATTGTTTCGCCAAATCATGGAGCAAAACGGTTGATGGTAGTCAGTTTCCATGGCGACTACTTCAAGATCTCGAGGGACCACGTAATAGGAGTGCACAAAATAAAAGTAGGTCTCCTGTTCGACGTCAGTCAGCAACGGGGCTTGCTGCCGTATGCTGGCCTGATTCCATCCCATGTGGGGGACTTTGAATGGGGCGGGAAGATCAAACCTCACTACCTCTCCGGCAAGCACTCCTAAGCCTTGATGGCAACCGTCCTCGTAGCTGGTTTCGAAGAGCAACTGGAGGCCCAGGCAGATTCCCAAGAAAGGTTTGCCTTCGTCGATTGCCGCGCGGATAGGACCGACTAGCTCACGCCGATTCAATTCCGACATGGCGTCAGCGAAGGCGCCAACCCCTGGAAGAACGAGCTTCTCCGCTTGCGCGATCTGGACAGGATCACTCGTAATGACAGCCTGGTGTCCGACCTTCTCGAACCCCTTCTGGACGCTCCGTAGATTTCCCATTTGGTAGTCAATGATGGCAATCATATCCGTAGTATTACTGTTGCGAGTTTAGTTGATTTGGGTTTTGGTGGATTAGTGGGACGCTTCGGTTTGGACCACTTAGAGATCAGCCTGTGAGACCGGTGGTCTCATGCTGGGGCGCCTCCGTGCATTTCCTCCCGGGCTGTTTCATGGGCTGCAGACTCACTATTTGGATTGTACCGCACATGTTCCGAGATGTCTTGCTGGAGGGCATCTTTTGCGATCGATTGGCAATAACTTCATGACAGGTGTCTCATCCCGGTTTGATCCTGGATAGCAAAGTAAAATTTCGATTGTCACTGAACGTCGTGGACCATGTGATCAAAAACACGACGAGGGTGCCTCGAGAGTCATCACTTTTTTCAATGCCATGAAGTTGCGTTATCATGGTGACTCCGTGTCAAAAGCACGAATGATAGCGCTGTTGTCCTCTTCACCAAATCCCAGTTCCTCAAGCCGTTCGAGCGTTTGTCGATGAAGTGCAGTAAATGGCAACGGCAAGTTGGCCAGCCGGGCTTCTTCCAGAATCAGCCGAATGTCTTTAAGGTGCTGGGAAAGTTTCGCCTGTGTGCTGAAATCACGCTTGACCATTTTCCCCCCCTTCGCATCCATTGCATTCGAGTAGGCACTTCCCTGCTTGACGACGTCGAGTGCGTCGGCCGGGTCGATGCCGATTGCCCGCGCGAATGCCAGGCCTTCGGCTAAGGCGACGCGATGAAGCCCGAGAATCAGATTGTTCACCAGCTTGATTTTTGCCGCGGCACCCCAACCGCCGACGTGAAAGGACTTGGCAGCGATGACATTCAGCAGGTCGCGACCCGCTCGAAACGCCTCGCTGGTGCCACCAACGATCGCGACCGCCTCCCCCCGACGTGTCTGCTCACTGGATGCGGCAATGGGCGTTTCCAGATACTCGACGCCACGGTCGTACATGCGAATTCCCAGGGTTTCCGTCTGGCTAGGTTCCCCTGTCGTTGTATCCAGTAAAAGGTGTCCTGGTCGCAGTTCGCTTTCTAGGTCTTCAAGGACCAGTTCAACAACTTCCGTGGTGTAAAGGCTGATTACTACTCGATCACACTCGGCTAGTGGATTGTCGGACCAGCGGGCTCCAAGTTGTATCAAGGAGTCGGCTTTGGAGCGGGTGCGGTTGTAAACGACGACCTGAAACCCGGCATCGAGTAAACGCTCAGCAAGGGCGGTTCCCAGTAGGCCGAGTCCTATCACACCGACACGAGGAGTATTCCGCATGTTGCTCACTCTGAAGTATGGCTCACTGCAGATTAACAGTAGGGTGGAGTGTTGAAAGCAATGGTTTGAAATTTAGAAGGTCACGAAACACTCGACAAAATCCACTTGTGGTCTAGTACTGTAGCACGTCGACTTTGTTGTTTCGAGTCCCGGCCAGGTACTGGATCCAAACGCTCTACAAAGGTGGCCGGGTAAATGTCGCTGTGAGAACTGTGGTTGGTAGGTTGTGTCGAAACATGACTGCGGGACTCCATGAATTTGAGTCGTAGCGTTTGTGTCTTGTTTGCAGTTTGAAAAAACGGAAAACGAAAGTGGTTACCAATTCGTCTTGTTTCGTCATAAGTTGTCTGCACAGGAAGGGAAAATGAGGAGCGACTGCCGGGGCCATTAAATGGTGAGTCCTCCGTCAATGTTCAAAACGGCGCCGGTCACAAACGAGGCTTCGTCGGATGCCAAGTACAGAATTCCGCTGGCGATTTCCTCGGGTGTTCCCAGGCGACCCATGGGTTGGCGCGAAATGAACATTTCCTTCGCCGCGACCGGGTCGTCGAAAGCATCGATGCGTTCTTGTAACGAGGGTGTCAGGGTAGTGCCGGGGTTGACACAGTTAACCCGTATGTTCTTGTCCACGTAGTCGATGGCCATTGCTTTGGTAAGCGCAACGACTGCGCCTTTCGAGGCGGAGTAGGAAGCACGGTCTTTTAAACCCTTCACTCCGGCGATGGATGCGTTATGAACGATCACTCCACCGCCCTGTTTCAACATTTGTTGAGCCGAAAACCTGGACATTAAAAACACGCCGCGACAGTTGGTGGCGAAGGTCTCATCCCAATCCTCGATCGGACTGTTATCTACCGTTCCAGATCTGACAATTCCGGCATTGTTGACCAGGATGTCAATTCTTCCGAAACGCTCCACTGTACCGTCCACCATTCTTTTCGCATCGTCGACGTTTTGGACCTTCCCCTGAATGAACAACGATTCACCGCCCTGATCCAGGATTTGTTGGGTGACAGATGCGCCACGATCGCTTTGCGAGTTGACAACAACCTGTGCCCCCTCGTTGGAAAATATTTCTGCCGTGAGCCGTCCAATGCCGACGCTGGCACCTGTGATCAATGCGACTTTGTCTTTTAATCTCATGCTGCGATTTCCTCTGACAGAATTGGCTTTGCAGGATCGAGGTGTAACGACCAGACGCTCAGAGCCAGTTTAAGACTACTTGGGAAACGATGCCAGTCGGGCGGCCACCTGTTCCGGAGGTTTTCAACCGCCCTTGCCGCAGCTGGTCAGCGAGGGTCGACAGCGATGATTCGGCCCGGGGGTGCGCGCATTGGAAGACAACGTGGAATCGTTGGCCAATCAAAAGTCCGGGGGGTGATCTCAGGTCGTCAGCAACCGATTGCGACGTTGGGAATTTGCATCACCGTCCGCTGATGGTTTCGGGATAGATCACGACTTCGATCCGGCGATTTTTGGTCTGTCCCGCGGAAGTGGCGTTGGAGACCCGGGGATGGTTGGCCCCGTGGCCGAGGACAAAGAGTTGAGAGGAACTGATTCGGTAGCGAGTCGTAAACTGGTCGAAAACGGCACCAGCTTGGGCCAGGGTGAACTGATGCTGGCTCCGCCACTGGGTCGAAAGCACATCCCGGTTGTCGGAATGTCCTTCGATACCAATTCTCTGGCGGGGATATTTTTCTTGAAGCAACTCCGCAATAGGATTGAGTATGCCCAGGGAGTTTTGATGAAGTGTTGCTGATCGCGATAGAAAGATTCGGTCAGTGGATATTTCGATGCGTATCACGTCTCCATCCTGTCGGACTTCGACACCTGGAAGATTCAATCGCGGTAAATCTTGTTGCAGGCTGCTGTTGGCCGTGATGACCGCCCCACCTCGTCGTTGTGTCGACGTTTGCAGCGATTTCCACCGCTGGTCAGAATCCTCTTGTGACAGTTGAGCTTCGGCAAGCAGGTCGACAGTTTCTCCTAACCGGTTGCGCAGCAGGCCCACTTCGTCCTTGAGAAGTTGAACCTCCCTTTGTGACTGAGCCAGTTGAGTGTGTAACTCCCGATTGTTCACGTCCAGGTTGTCGGCACGCCGTTGGTACTCGAAATCCTGCAGAGCTAGTTGTCTTTCGCTAGATTGTTGATCTGCGAGGGCTGCCTGTTGTGCACGGTTAGCAACGTAACGACAGCCACTAGATACGCCACATGTGACGATTGCCAGCCAGATGATCGTACAATCAAGCCGCACAGCCAGGTGTTCCTGAGGGTCCAAATAAGTTACCACCTGCGCTCACTTGCGCGGGTGAGGGACACGATGAGCCCACTGAGAATTGTGGGGGATGGTAGTCTTGCCCCCACCTGTCTGCAAGTGCAATTAACCGCAGGCAACCACAGCGTTGCTAGCGGTGTAGCGGTAAGCATTGTGTCCGGTAGTTGAATGGCTAGAAGGACTAAAACTGCTTGCCAAGGGAGGGTGTGCCGGAAAGGACGACGCTATCTGAACTCACGGCCGTCTGGAGCGGTTGGTCATCCCTTCCCTGAGGAGCCTCCAGGATATAAGCATCCCGTACATGATCAGCAGACAGCAAGCCACAATCAAGGCCACCACGAATCCCAGTTCGTAAAAGATGTCCTGGAGGTAGCCGAACCACAACTCGGACCAGAATCCGATCAGAAGGAAGGTTGCAAAACACAAGAACGGCCCATAGGGAATGTATCGATCGCCACTGAGAACCCAGCGAGTGACACTGAGAAATAAGCCCGCAAATGGAGCCATGAAGAAGATGATCGCCGCAGGTTGCCAGCCTACAAAGGCTCCGATCATTGCCATGAGGGTGACGTCTCCGAATCCCATGGCCTCCTGGCGGAGTGCCAGAGAGCCTATGATTCGTACTGCCCAAATCAACCCACCCCCAAACGCCACACCGATGAGTGATGTCAGCAAACCGTGCCAATTTTCACCACCGACTTTCCATACGACCACAATGAGGCAGCACCCCAACACAAAGAACAGAGTCATCAACAAATTGATTTTCAGGGCTTTACGCGAGAGGCTTACCAGATGCAACCACAATGCCCTCAAAATTCCATCACGCGGCCACCAGATTTTCGGAGAAATCGCATAGAACCAGGCGACGAAACAACTTAATCCAACCACCAATCCCCACCAACCAGTCGTCCATGAGGGAAGGCTACCAGGGGTGAACCATAAAGGCTGAATTTGCGGACGAGCAGTGAGGACAGGGTCGGGAAGTAGCGAATGAGGAAAGATGGCCGCCAGTGACAGGCCCAACAGGACTCCGTAATCCGTGATCTCAACAGGTATTGTTTTCTCATCGATGTCGATGAACGAGGCAACTACCATCAATGCGAAAAAGGCAAGGTGGCTGCCGCTGATCGCCATTGCTGTTACCGGCAGCAGGGGACCGTAGCCAGATGGGAGTAGACCGCCTTGAAATACCCACCAGACGTGTGCGGGAAATCCTATTCCGACGAAGAATTCGATAAACAGTGGTCGAATCCAGAACCAGGCACCGTGAATTTCAGACTCACGGCGAAGAAATATCCAGCCCAGAATAGGAATGCGGTCATACCATCTACGGCGGACCGAATCGGTTGGGGGAACCGACCAGGGACTGATGGACCGTTTGTTGAGGTAGGGTAGACGATAGATGCCGCGATTTAACTGGCCGGCGACGATCGCTCCTACAACGAACAGCAGTAAGACAGACCAGAGTGGCATTTCGTTATTCCGTTATTTTCACGTTACATTGTCCCGCGTTTGCATGATATGAATGTGAACAACCTATCCGGTTTTTCCCTGTCGAAAAGCCGCAGGTAAACTGGAAGAAATTGCAATGAGTAACTACGAATTCATCTTTTGGTCTTTTACAACCGCAACCAGGATCTCTTCAGCGACTTGATTAAGGGATTTTCCTTCCGTATCGATTTCAAAGTTTGCACAGATTTGATAGACCGAGGAGCGTTTGTCAAGCACGGTCTGGATTTCTTCCAACCCTCCCACGGGTGTCAAATTGGGCCGTTGGGATCTTGTGACGGAATCTTGCTCCAGGCGTTGCGCAATCGTGGCTGGTGTCGCTTGAAGCCAGCAGGTCAGCCCTTGTGCGGCAATCGTTGTGCGGTTTTTAATTTCCATTACGGCGCCTCCCCCTAAGGAAATCACCTTGTGAGGGCCTGCCGCTAGGTCGCGCACGACCTCCATTTCCAGTTTTCGAAATGCTGCCTCACCGTCCTGGGAAAAAATCCGAGCAATCGATTTACCTGATCGGTGTTCAATTTCACTATCCGAATCAGCCCAATCGCAGTTCCAGGATGTGGCCAGAATTTCGGCAATCCTGGTTTTCCCTGTACCTCGATATCCGATAAGAAAAAGTTTCATCTAGATCTTCACCGCTCCGGTCGCTCTTTTGAGTGATTCACGGAGTAATTCGATGGGCGCTTTCTGGCCGGTGAACAGCAGGAACTGTTGCGCGGCCTGACGGATGAACATTTCGACACCTGTGATCACCTTGCAGTTCTGTCGAACAGCCTCTTTGATAAAAAAAGTTGATTCTGGATTATAGACGGTGTCAAAGACGACCATATCGGACCTCAAATAGCGATGGTCGTATGGCGATTCGTCGACGTTGGGGTGCATGCCTACCGAAGTTCCGTTAACGATCAGGTCGGCTGAAATCGCGTGGCGGCGAGCCCAGGGAACGGTGCGACATCCGAATTGGGAGGCCAGACTGTCAGCTCGCTGTTGTGTTCGATTGGCAACGACCACGTCAGCACCTCTTCGCTTCAATCCGAATACGATCGCTTTCGACACGCCGCCGGCGCCTAACATGAGCGCAACCATACCTGACAATGGCGTTTCATCCGTTTCGTCCGTTCCCAATGCAAGGTCGATACAGGTCATTGCAGCTCGATAGTCGGTGTTGTAGCCCAAGGTGGCATCCCCATCAAAGATAACCGTGTTTGCGGCACCAATACCGCGTACTGCACCGTCGGCCTTCGTCAACAAACGAATTATTGACTCTTTGTGGGGAATGGTAACGCTGATCCCGCGAATGCCCAAATTTTTAGCGTCTTTAATGAAAGCCTCAAGGTGCTCCACGGAGATGCGGAAGGGCAGGTAGACACGGTTCATGCCCATGGCCTGAAATGCGGCGTTGTGCAGCACCGGGCTCAGGCTTTGACCGACGGGATCTGCGATGACTCCAAATACCTCCGTTTTTGCATCGACGGACTCATACCGATAGATATTTTTCATCTCATGAAAACTTAGCTGACCCGGCGCCAGTGAACGTTCATGGTGAAACGTCGAGTAGGTAAAAGGTGAACCAAAACGACCCGCCAGGAGGCGCGAAGGTGTTCCTATTTCTCCCATGCACATGCCGACGGTAGGGATCGTTGTAGATTTAATCAATTGCAGCATTCGCAGGTTATCGTGCGGTTTATTTGCCATCGTGGCGATCTTGACAATGTCCGCATCGGCTGCACTCAAACGTTGATGGATTGCAGACAAATCTTCGGGGGTCTTGCTGAAGTCATGGAAGCTGATAATACGTTTGGTCTCTCCGAAACGAGGGATTTCCTTGGCCAGATCTTCTTCTAAATCGACATACTCGACGCCTTCTGCAATAGCCTGACGCAATAGCATTGTTCGTGATGATTCCGAGTCGGTCCACTTGCCACTATCTTCTCGGCGACGACATGTCACGATGACGGGACAAGGTCGGTCCGTGAGTAGGCGCCTGAGATTGACTTGGCCGTGTATGTAGTCGAGTCGCAGTTCGACGAGTTGAGCACCTTGCTCGACCAGATGACGATGCTCGGCAATCATATGCCGGTGACGACCTCTACCGATACTGACGCAGATCATGAGAAACCTGAGATGAT
>CAUZBP010000028.1:0-52357 GCA_963578105.1 Planctomycetota bacterium | reverse complement strand
ATTACCCACCACTGCCGCTTCCACTTCATTGGCCCCGGCCAGTCGTGACGCGACAATGCCGCTGGTAGCACTGTCCCCGGCCCCCACGGTATCAACGGATCCCGGCGGTGGGTAGCCGGGTACTTTCTCGTCGTTCTGTCCCGGGCGAGTCACCAGAATCCCCTCGCCCCCGAGCGTACAGTAAACCGTGTTACGGGTCCGCCGAGACAACTTTTGCGCAGCGTCAATCGCAGCATGGCGACCCGGATTTGTGATTCCAGCCGCCCTGGTGATTTCAGAACCATTTCCCTTGAGAACGCCGAAATCAAATCGTGACAAAAACTGGCGGCTGTCAATCATGATCAATTTGTCGGGATTCGACTTGAAAAGTTCCCCTAAACAACGGCGCACCGTACCGTTAACAACACCCCAATCCTCTTCGTTAACCTGATCGAGAACAATCAACCCGTCAGCCAATGCATGGACCTGTTTCAAACGCTGGCAAACCTGCTGGCCGGTTTTTTCGGACAGGGGTCCACGCGTTCTCACGTCAAGGCGGTTGAGTTCGCACCAGTTGCCAGCAGCGTCCTGTTTCAACGGTTTTGTGTAAGTCGGGGTCAAACGATTCGGATCGCATATGATGGAGGACGTATCCACGGCCAGTCGAGACAACTGCTGACGAAGATCGTATCCGTGTCCGTCGTCGCCCAACACTGTAACCGGCACAATCTGTCCTACGTCCAGAGCGGCCAAGTTACTGATCACCGTCCCCAGGGCGCCAGGTGCGTTTCGCACCCTGGACACTTGATAGGCTTCTAGTTGCGTTTCCACGGACAACTCGTGCAACCCCGGAGCAATCTCCAGGTACCGGTCCAAAAACAAATCTCCAACGACTCCGATAGTGAGGCCCGAAAACTGCCGCAGGAGATGTTCAAGTTTTTCTCGACAGATCAATGGTTCGTCTCGCATCTTTGACAATGGATGATGAAAATGCTTAATTCAGACCGAGCAACTCCAAAAGCTCTTCACAACGTTGGTAGCCACCGATAATGATATCGGCCCCCGCACGGATGAGGCGTTCGCGTTTCCATGGGTTGATCTCCCGACAAGTGTTCTCGTCACTGGCAACACCAATAGCCAGCCCACCTACTTTTTTCACTTCTTCAATTTCCACAAAACCATCGCCAAAACCCACCAGCTGGTTTCCAGCCAACCCCGTCTCGGAAATGATTCTCTCGATAATGATCGCTTTTGAAAAACGCTTGTAATCTTCCAGGGCGCCGTAGACGCGTGGGCCGAAAAAAGAGCGGAAACCCAGCAATTCGGCTTCCCGCTCCACATAATGAAGGTCCGTACCCGAGGCCAAATAGAGCGTGAGCCCACGTTGTTCCAAGGCCGCCAGCAGAGATCGGGATCCCGGGACTGCCATCTCGTCTTGTGTCGCGCGGCCGGATTGTAAAGCTTCGCGCCGCTCACTCACTTTGACCCACAACAAATCGTGATATTGGTTTTTGTAATCGAGAGCTGTCCGTGGCTGCCCACCCCGTTTCTCTACTTCTTCAGCAAGTTGCATCATTTGGTAAATCGTCTGCCGACCAGTCAATCTCATCACATAGTTTTCCACGAGGTCCTGCAACTGCTGATGTGTTTCCCCAGTGCCGGTGGAAGCGAGTATCTCCACCATCATGGGAATCATCACATCCTGCCAATTTCGACGAATCAGTGACAAAGTTCCGTCAAAGTCAAAAATGGCCGCCCGGAAATCGCCGCTGGGAAAATCCCGGCCAACGATCTCAATGGCATCCCAGTTGTCAGGTGTAGATTCAGGCATAGCACATATCACCACTTACAAAACTTCGGGCGATTGATCGTCCAACTCAGCCCAACGCACTGCATGGAAAAAATAGAAGACGTGGATCGGACCCGACGACCTCGAGTCACCGGCATTTTTCTAACGACGCTGACCAGCCATGAGTTCGTCCAATGAAATTCGCTCAAAGTGCAAGTCGGCCTGACTGCCTTCATAAACGATGCCCAGATGCTGACCGTCGATGCGACTGACACTCGGATAACCTCTGCCGCGACCCTCGTCCAACAACAGGTGATACTCTTGAGGCCAGGTGTTTCCCTCGTCCAAGCTGACCTGGATCGTGTGATGGGTGCGACCCGCTTGAGAATGCGGATTTGCAAAGACAAAAAGACTCTGTGTTTTGTCCTCCCGCTGCCAGTCGAAACGATAAAGACTGCCGTTACACCCCGGTTCAATCAGCGTGTGGTCGCTGGTCGGGTGTGACTGCCAGGTTTTTCCCAAGTCTGAGGTGACGATGACCGTACGGAATTTTTTCAAAGATTCGTTGCGGCAGTTGAGCATGATCGAACCGTTGTCAAGCCGCGCTGCCTGGCATTCCGTGTTGTTGTGTGGGTAAGGAGTCTGCACCGACCACGTCGTTCCATGGTCGCTGCTGAGCATGATGGTCGAAAAATGGCGATCCTGCCCGTCGCGACCCTGAACGGGCATCACCAGAGTCCCATCCTCTAAAGCGGTCCCTTGTTGTGGTGAGGGAACAAATAGAATCCACTCCTCCAATTTGAGTTTGCGCGTGAGATTCACCGGCTCGGTCCACGTTTTTCCGTCATCCTGAGAACGAACCATCATGAACTGAGAGGTCCTGCCCACCTCGAATCCAGGATCCGAACCACCAACAATCCATTGATGCGTGCCCGGTCGTCCCCAGGTCCAAACCGCAAACACAAAGATTTCTCCTGTGGCCGGGTCCACAATGATGCCCGGATCACTACAGCCATTTTGCTCCTGCGGCAGACCTCCGAATTCGTGCATGTCCATGATGATTCGCTGCGGTTCCCAGGTTTGTCCCCCATCCATGCTGCGCAGCAGGCCAATATCAATGTCCTCCTGCAAATCCTTGGACCGCCGACGACGCGCATCGTAGGCAACCAGCAGTGTTCCTTGAGTCGTCGTGGCCAGAACCGGAATGCGGTAAGTGTGAATGCCGTCATCGAAGTGTCGGCGTAGTGCCACTCCAATTCGATTTTGAAATCGGGGCTTCGCGTCGCGAGGAATGACCACTTCTTCCTGGGTTTCAATCCGCACACACGATGCGTCAATGCGGTGCTCGAGACTGGCTTTTTCATTGAGACGGCAGGAAAGCCAAAACAGGTTATCCCCCTGCCGCAGTCGAAAGCTGCCTCGAAACGTCACGTCCAAAGCCGGAGACTGTGCGTCACCAAAATATGACGTGGTTGAGAATTGTTCCTGGTCACCCGTCGAAAACATTTGCAAGCTGTCAATGTCCTTCAAGTCGTCGGTTCCTCGCAGTGAAAACTTCAAGGAGTGTAGAAACGTGTCTGTCTGCGAGGCACGGATCTTGATTTTCACCAGCGCATTGTAATCGTTGCGGATCAGGATCGGATGAATTGGTCGCTCCATTTCTACTTGCAGCGTTTCCGTAGACGACGGAGTTTCCGCATGTGAAGGGCTGATCGACCAGGTGCAGATCAAGGACAAAACCAAACCACTGAGAAACGGGAAACCGCTTCCGAAAGGCCGAAAATCAACCATGAAGACACTGCCCCCTACTCCATGTCGGAGCGGGAAAACTTGATCGTTTCGTAATGCGGACTTGAACAATCGATTCATTTCCAGTTCCTTCGCTCAAAACCTGACTGCAAAATTTCCTTCTTCTCAAAACCGCGGCCACCTCGCGTGATCACTTTGTAGGTCACGTCTTTCGAATCACGTTGACTCGTCGCCCTTGGTTAGAAACAAAACGTTTCTACACAGCCAGGCACAGTTCCCGACGCGCAGTCCCAGTGAGTTTCAGGTTCCCATTCGTGAATGTCAAGTGGCACACTACCGCACGCCAGACTCCGCTCTCAGCAGTGCAGCGATTGACGACGTGCCGCAGCAGGGCGCAACGGGTGCCACCCGAGCACATGTAAATCAGTTACTTTCAGCTTCATTTTTGGTCTTGGCGGTTGTATAACAGAAGTAGGCTGTAACAATTTCGAACAACATTCCAAGCAGGAACGAGGCCCGAAAAGGCCATTCACTCGGGTACTTCAACAAAACGTCGGTCGCAGCCAACTTTGACGCTTGCCGTTTCCGGAAAACCCGTACCGCGATTCGGCTTGTCATTTTCCCTCAGAACCTCAGATTGAATCGATGGCTGATCGGAACCACAGCTTTGGACCGACGCTCTTTCAACTTGGCGGGTTCGTTTGCCTGTGTTTAATCGCGGCAGGCGCAACAAAAGTCGCTGCCAACACATCGCTCAAGGAACTGGATTTCTTCGAGAAGCGTGTCCGCCCCATCCTGGCGGAACACTGTTTCGAGTGCCACAGCAGCGACGCCCCCGAAAGTGAACTGCAATTAGATTCATTGGCGGGAATGCTGCGTGGTGGCATTCGCGGTCCGTCAATCGTTCTCAGCAAGCCGGACGAAAGTCTGTTGGTACGTGCGATTCGACATGGCGAAATTCTGAAGATGCCTCCCAAAACAAAACTCTCTCCAACACACATTGCGGACATCGCGGCTTGGATCGAGATGGGGGCTCCCTGGCCCGATAGTGAACCGATTCTGCTGGACACCAGCAAATCGCGGGATGCTGAAGCCAATTTCAGCGCGGAGCAGCTTACCTTCTGGTCGCTGCAGAAGCCGCTTCGCCCCGTCACACCCGGGGTGCAAAACCGCTCATGGATTCGTGCACCGATTGACTCGTTCATTCTGCATCGCCTGGAGGCGGCCGGTTTCTCCCCTGCCCCACCCGCCAGTCGGCGCACGCTGATCCGGCGGGTCACGTTCGACCTGACCGGACTACCGCCAACCCCTGAAGAAATCCAGGCTTTCCTGGCCGATCAAAAGCCGGGCGCCTTTGCACGCGTCGTCGAGCGTTTACTGGCCTCAGCTCGCTATGGCGAGCGCTGGGGACGCCATTGGCTGGATGTGGCACGGTATGCCGACTCGAACGGACTCGACGAAAATCTGGCATTTGGAAATGCTTTTCAGTATCGAGATTACGTCGTAGCGGCATTCAACAACGACAAACCGTTCGACCGGTTTGTCCACGAACAGATCGCCGGGGACTTGTTGCCCGAATTCACAAACACGGCGGCACGCCTGGAAGCGATGGTGGCCACGGGGTTTCTTTCCCTGGGTGCCAAAATGCTCGCTGAAGACGATCCCGTGAAAATGCAAATGGACATTATCGACGAACAGATCGACACAATCGGTCGAGCGTTCATGGGACTGTCATTGGGTTGTGCACGCTGTCACGATCACAAGTTTGATCCCCTCTCGACCGCTGATTACTACGGGCTCGCGGGAATCTTTAAAAGCACCAAAACGATGGATCATTTCAATGTGGTCGCCCGCTGGCAGGAGAGGCCGCTGGCAAGCCCTGAAGAGGTGGAGGTTTTTGAGGCGCAGAAACAACAAATCTCTACCAACCAAGCCGAAATCGAAACCCTCCGAGATGCTGCAACCAAAGAAGTCTTACAGGACGCCCGTCAACACGTGGGCCAATATCTGCTCGCCACCTGGCAGCCTGAGCAAACGGACGGCTTGCCAGGGGATGATCACCAACCCAAAGCCGAGTTCGTACAGACATGGTTGGAATATCTCCAGCGGACCGGCCACGACGAGAACTCGCCGTTTGCTGCCTGGAACGCCATTGTTTCCGGACCCGAACTGTCCACGCTACCTGACTCCGTCAAAGGCATCCTCGACAAACTCGATTTCCCGCATTCCTCTTTTGCCGCAACCGCTGAAATGGAAACCGGTACATTGCTGCACGATTTGGCGCAACGCTATCAGGATCGTTGCGTGCAAATCGTATCCCCAGGAGAACCAACAAGAGACAACGCCTTCAACAAAGCATTAGCCACTGTCTTGAACGACCCGGACGGGCCATTCAAAGTACCGGAGACCATCGACAAATACTATGCGGAGAAAATCGCTGTCAAATTGACGCTCTTGAAGACGAAACAGGAATCTCTTGAAAAGGCGCTTCCACAAATCCCGCATGCCATGGCTGTTTCGGAAGGTCCGATCGAAGATGTCCGCATTCACATTCGGGGCAACCATCTCACGCTGGGGCCCACGGTTGCACGACAATTACCCGCGGTCCTACAACTGGCGAATGACCACACGATCGACAAACAACGCAGCGGCCGCCTGGAACTGGCGTCCTGGCTGGTCCATTCCGATCATCCGCTCACAGCCCGTGTCATGGTGAATCGCCTCTGGCTGTGGCACTTTGGCGCGGGACTGGTCCGTTCGCCCGACAATTTCGGTCAACTGGGAGAACGGCCAACCCATCCCGGATTGCTCGACTGGCTGGCGGTACAATTCATTGAATCCGGCTGGTCGATCAAACAAATGCACCGGCTACTGATGCTCTCGTCAACTTACCAAATGAGCACCACCTGGAACGAACAAGCTGCGTTATCCGACCCGGACAACCTCTTGTGGTGGCGATTCAATCGCCGGCGTCTGGAAGCTGAATCGATTCGCGATGCGTTGCTGGCAGCCAGCGGGAAACTCGACTTTTCAGCAGGCGGTTCTTTACTACGAACAGAAAATCGTGCCTACGTCACTGGCACGTCCAGTATCAATCCCGTCATCTACCAGTCCCAACGGCGTTCCATTTACTTGCCGATTGTGCGGAGTACCCTGTACGATATGTTTCAGGTGTTTGATTTTGCCGACCCCAGTGTCATGCACGGTCAGCGGCAATCAACAACGGTCGCTCCGCAAGCCTTGTTCATGATGAACAGCCAGTTCGTCTCCGAACAGGCACAGGCATTGGCTGACCGACTGTTGGGCCTCCGGGATCTGGAGGATCGGAGCCGCGTGGCAGTGGCTTATGAGCGAACGATCGGACGTCCGCCGAATGAAGCGGAAGTTTCAAGGGACCTGCAGTTTATCGAGCGATATCAAAACGCCACCACTTCGTCGGAAATTGGAACGGCTGAGGCCCGGCGTCGTGCCTGGCAAAGCCTCTGCCGTGCCATCGTGGCAACCAACGAGTTTATCTACATGGAGTAATCCCGGGATGAAGGGCGCCTGTAACCGATTCACGCCGATCTTGTCGCGTCGTGAAATGCTCCACACCTGCAGCGCTGGTTTCGGCGGCCTGGCCCTGGCTTCCCTACTGGCCGACGAATCGCCGGCAAATCCACTCGCATCAAAACCGCCTCATCGCGCACCCCGCGCGAAGCAGATAATTTTCCTGTTCATGCATGGTGGTCCGTCCCAGGTGGACACTTTCGACTACAAACCGCTGCTCGTACGAGATCACGGCAAGCCACTGCCGTTCGCCAAACCTCGCGTTGTTTCCGGAAAAACTGGAAACCTGCTCAAGTCGCCGTTCACGTTTCGTCAACACGGCCAGTGTGGAACCTGGGTGAGTGAACTCTTTCCGCACGTGGCAGGATGCGTTGACGATTTGTGTGTTATTAATTCGATGCACTGTTCCAATTCGCGGCATGGGGGCGCGTTGCTGGAATTGCACACAGGAAGTGACACATTCGTCCGCCCCAGCCTGGGTTCATGGATCACGTACGGCTTGGGCAGCGAGAACGAGAACTTACCCGGGTTTGTTACCATCTGCCCCACGTTGACCCATGGTGGAGCCAATGCGTACGGTTCCGCGTTCTTGCCGGCCGATTACGCGGGTGTGCGACTCGGGAATGCAAGCACTCCTTCGAGCCAGGCCAAAATTCCATTCATCGACAATGCGGACGACACCCCCACGAATCTGCAGCGCATGGAACTTGATCTTCTCCAACAAATGAATCGAGAGCGGTTATCCACCACCGGACCTGACGAGTCGCTGGAAGCCCGAATTAACTCGTTCGAATTGGCCTTCCGCATGCAGGCCGAGGCGCCCCAGTTACAGGATATCAGTGGTGAATCGCAAGCGGTCCAAGCTCTGTATGGACTCGACGACCCGAAGACTGAAAACTTCGGACGCCAATGCCTGATGGCTCGCCGGTTTGTGGAGCGGGGCGTCCGATTTGTGCAGTGCAGTCACAGCTATAAATGGGACCAACACACGGGACTGAAAAAAGGGCACTCCAACAACGCATTGGAAGTCGACCGACCCATCGCCGGATTGCTGACCGATTTAAAGGCCCACGGTTTGCTCGATGACACGTTGGTCATGTGGGGTGGTGAATTTGGACGTACTCCCGTGGCAGAACAGGACAACGGTCGCGACCACAATCCCCAAGGATTTTCGATGTGGTTGGCAGGTGGCGGTGTAAAACCCGGCATGGTCTATGGTGCGACAGATGATTACGGCTACTACGCTACGGAAGACAAAGTTCATGTTCACGACCTGCATGCCACGTTACTCCACCTGCTGGGTCTCGATCATCTACGGTTGACCTACAGTCACGGCGGCCGCCAGTTCCGCCTGACCGACATCTACGGAGAAATTGTCCGAGGCATTATTGGTTAAAGACGGCAGACGGCGCTGCTGTTGACCAACATCCTGAACCCATCATGACTTGGTTTCACTGGCAGCGCGCAACCACGGTGAGGTTCAGCACGGCTTCCTTGCCAGATTAGTCAGTGGTCGTGGCCGGAACGTTCGATCGTGTAACCGCGGATCGTCTTTCCCCTGCTCACGAAAAGAGCTAGCACACCGGTTTCATGATCTTGCTCCCATGGAACAGATGCTGTAGCTTCAGCCCCCGCTTTGTTCTTGTTCCGAGTGACCGCCAAATGGGCGAGGTATTTTCCGGCAAGGTGTGAAATTTGATGGCAGCTACAACAATCGTCGTCCCCTGTTATAACGAATCCAAACGGTTCCCCGTTGCGACATTTAATGAATTTATTGCCCGGCATCCGGAAATTCACTGGCTGTTTATCAACGACGGCAGCACCGACGACACCTTGGCCGTGCTCACGACCCTGCAACAAAAACATCCTCAACACGCCGCTGTATTCGATTTGTCTCGCAACTGCGGCAAAGCAGAAGCCGTTCGACAGGGCGTGGTGGCAGCGTCCCGGGGCACCTCGCAATACATTGGATTCTGGGATGCTGACTTGTCGACGCCACTGGAGGCCATTCCTGAATTCTGTCGTGTACTCGACCGCCGAGAGGACATCAATTTAGTCGTCGGCAGTCGCATACCTCTGCTTGGCAGAAAAATCGACCGGCACCCGACCCGTCAGCTGATAGGTCGCTGTTTCGCCAGGGTCGTTTCTTCCTTGTTCCGGTTGAGTATTCGCGACACACAATGCGGCGCGAAACTGTTCCGGCAAGCACCGGCGACTCGAGTCGCGTTTCGCAAACCATTCCTCTCGCGCTGGATCTTCGACGTCGAAATCCTCGTGCGGATGTCCCGTTTTTACCGCAACACGCAAAGCGTGAAAAACACCGTCTACGAATTCCCACTGGACCAGTGGCGTGAAGTGGCCGGTTCCAAACTGACCTCCTGGGACTTTGTAAGGGCCTTGCGCGAGTTAATTCAGATCTACAGCATCTATGTACTGGGATTTCGACCCAGGCCTCGGGTAGCCGCGGGATCTGAAACGGCCGTCATCTCACAACTGGCGCAGCCAGGACCGGACCCATCGCTGCGACGAGCCGCTTAAGTGTGATCTGCGATCCGCGCCTCCCTCGTGTTACCTAGCAGTCCAGCGTCGTGCCGGTCCCATGCGAATCCTTGACCAGTCTGCCAACTGAAGGTAGGCTGACGACGAATTGGCGAAACGAGAGCGCTGAGAACGAATTGCCCTTTACCAAAAGTTGTACGGCTTTCGATCTTGCTGCTTTCTATTCGTAGAAACATTTTCCCAGACAGTCCGCAGATTGTGCGGCAATTGTTGATTGGACCAAACATTATGAAACTCGGCACCTTTCTGATGCCTATTCATCCACCAGAAAAATCTCGTACTGAATGTTTCGACGAGGATACGGACTTCGTGGTTTATGCAGACGAGTTGGGATTTACTGAGGCGTGGTGTGGCCACCATGTCACGATCGAGTGGGAACCGATCGTTTCAAATGATATCTTCTTGGCGAACCTGATCGCCCGCACCAAAAACATCAAGCTGGGCGTCGGTGTCTCGATCTTGCCACAACACCATCCGGCCAATATAGCGGCCCGCATCGCGATGCTTGATCATCTTTCCCACGGTCGCCTCCTGTGGGGATTCGGCCAGGGAGGTGTGCCGACCGACTGGAGTTTGTTTGATCTTCCTGAACCGAAAGTGCAGGGCCAAATGACGGCCGAGGCACTTGAAATTATTCTCATGCTCTGGACGCAAGATCCACCCTACCACTTTGACGGACAATTCTGGAAAATCCAGATGGACAACCACAATGAAGAACTCCGCATCGGCTATCCGCTCAGGCCCTATCAGCAACCGCATCCTCCCATCGGTATGACCCTGATGAGTGCCAATTCGAAAGGTGGTTCGATCGGTGGCGAACGCGGATATCTCCCCATGTCAACGAACCTCGTCCATCAAAACACGGTCGCCCAACACTGGAAAACTTATTGCCAGGGTGCTGCCGATGCCGGTTTACCCGAACCGACTCGTGATGTTTGGCGAGTTTCCCGAAACATCTACGTGGGAGAATCAAATGACGAAGCCTGGGACTATTGCCGGAACAGCCCCTTCGCCAGGTCGTTTGAATACTTGCTCACCATTCTACGTGATGCCAAGATGTTACAATTGGTCAAGCCGGATTCCAGTATGCCGGATGAAGACATAACCGTCGAATACATGCTAGAAACCCTGTGTATCATTGGTGACAAGAAGTCCTGCACAGAGCAATTGGAAGAGTTGTATGAAATCACGGGCGGATTCGGAACTCTGCTTTTGCTGAAGAACGATTTCGATGATGTCGACCGTTGGTATCGCTGCATGCGTGTGCTGGCGGAAGAGATCGTCCCGGCCATGCCCAGTGTCGAGCCGGCGGTGACCGGCTGAGCGACGCACAACCGTAACGAGTTCCAATGGGCGTAACGAGTTCCAATTGGCACGTTTTTTTGTTTCCAGACCCGGCTTTGACGGTGACCCAACCGTGCTGAAGCGGAACCGGAGGACAGAGTGGAACCGGAGGACAGAGTGGAACCGGAGGACAGTGAAACGCTTCGTTGCAACTGGAACTAGGTTGTCTGGGCCTTGGCGATCAGCCGATGAAAAATTTCTCGCTGCTGGCTCAAGGCTGCAATCGGGTCGCTAATTTTGCTGCTGCATTCCAACAGCAGCCAGCCTGAATAATCCATGGCAACCAACAGATTCATGAGGTCCTGGTAGGGATACCCGGCAGCCTGCAGCTCATGGATGTGAGCTGTCTGGCCGAAGTAGTCCTTGACCGCATTGAAATTCGCGTGCAACCCATCACCTGCCAGATCCGCCGGGTTTGAATTCCAACACAGGACAGCGCGCGGGTGGTCCGCGATTTCCATGATTTGTGCAAGTGCTGCAAAATCTTTGCCGACCGTGTTGTGAACCTCAAGACGGACCTCCTGGCCCAGGTCGTCGGCGAAATGTGCCAGGTGACGCAGTGACTTCCCGATTTGTTCGATCGTTTTTTCGCGGGACATCTCATCTCGAAATCGGTCGGGTTTCACTTTCACACCACTGCTACCGATATCGTGACTCAACTGTAAAAACTCTTTCGTCGCTGCAATTGCTTTTTTAACGACAGCCGGATCCGGATTGTCATACCGTTCATTTGAACCGGGTCCCAGGCAAGTGACCGGACTGTCCGCAAACTTCTTTTTGACTTCCGCACGTTCATGCTGAGTAAGCGATGGCTCGACGCCGTGCCCGTGTGTACTGCGCAGTTCCACGCCCAGCACTTGGGATGCTTCACAATTTTTGAGACAGGTATCCAGGTCCCACATGTGGGCCCAAAGATAAGTGACCAGTCCAATCTGCATTTTCGATCCCGGCTTCGGAGCTCCCCAGAGCTGTGCCGTTGGCAAGCCGGCGGCCACTAATGCGCCACCAGTGGCAGTCATCCATTCACGACGTGTCACGGGCGTCATGTGAAAAGTTCCTTCTGAGGTTTGGCAGGAAACGCGGAGAATCGTAAAACGCTACCCTGAGATGATACCATAAACAAATGCTCTGCAAAAGTTTGCCATCCGGCAGACGTATTGGCCGAAGGGAGCCGTTACTTGTGACCAGTCGTTCCCTCCATGATTGAGTGGTTGCGTCAAAGACCGCCCCAACGCATTGCCGAGGATCCCCGTTGGTCGCAAGCCCTCTCAGAAAACCCCTTGCGCTGCGTCCATCTTCTGAATCGGCCATTCCATTCCAATATGAATTCCTGTGCTAACACCAGCCGTGTCGTCCGGGAGACTCCGGTATCACCCCACATTCCATTCCCCTGGTCAATACAACATGTTACGCTGAAAGATGTTCCAAAGTGGTGCGGAACAAGATATCCGTAACGAATGCAATGAGCAGGATTCTGCATGCGAGACGTTTCATATCGAGAAGCATACGACAAAGACGGATACGTCGTGATTCCCGACGACGGGCCGGAAGACGAGCCGGCAGAAGTCCTGATTCAGCTCGAATCGGGTGACCTGGTGTGTCATTATGGCGAATTGATCCACCGTGCAGATGCCAATCGTTCACAGACCTCACCGCGCCGCGCATTTACACTGGTCGTCGAGGGTGCCAGCTGCCAGCGCAACGAAGAAGCCCATCAGGTCTACCGAGACTCTGCGGCAGCTCAGCATGAAAACGCCGGGCTGAAAACACGGATAGCAGATGGCGGCAATCGACGGGGCAGGATGGCCTGATCAGATCGAAGACGTATGAGCCAACTCCAACTTGAACGCGCCGTCGCTTCGCGTCGATCTAAAGATGCCATGCCGCTATTGGTGGCGCTTCTCGTCTTGGCCATCATTGTCTTGCTGGTGTGGCTCACACCGCGGGCAACCGGTGATACCTTCATGGCATTGGCCGGTGGCCAGGACGTGTTGGATGGCAAGCTCGGCCAACCCGATGACTGGTCTTTCATGACCTCAGGAAGAGTGTGGGTCAACCAGAGCTGGGCAACTGGCCTGATGTTTTACCTTGCCCATATGATCGCGGGTGGCAACGGACTGGTGGCGATCAAAGCGGCAATGATTATCGTGCTGGCCACCTTTCTCGTATTAACAGCACGACAGTTGGGGGCCAGGCTTGCGGTCAGTGTGATCGTTTCAGCCGCGATTTTACTGGTCGCGCGACACTTCATCGAAATCCGCCCCAATCTCGTCGGACTGACATTGGTCCCGGTCCTGACCTGGATTCTTTTCACATCGCACGAACGTCCTCAACGCATTTGGTTCGCAGTCGCCCTGGTGACACTTTGGGCTCACCTGCACGGCAGCTTTATTTTTGGCATTGGAATGCTCGGCTTGTGGACCGTCTGTAGTTACGCGGTGCTTCTGCGAAGTCCCGGTCGGGCGGTCGCCTGGAAACGACACTGGCCTTTACCGCTGGCAACCGTAAGTGCCCTGGTCCTCACGCTGATCAGCCCCTACGGAATCACCAATCTCACTCAACCCTTCACCCTTCTCCTGGGAAGTGAGGGCGAGGTTTGGCCATCACCAGCCATCGAAATGAAATCGATCTTTGCTGATGGTGCCACGCAGTACACGGCTGGTCTTCGCGAGTTTTTTTTGGTTCTTGGATTTCTTGCGGCCCCTTTCCTCCTGTGGAACTACAACAACAAATTATCCATCCGCCCCTGGCCAGAAACCAAACGCTTTTGCAATGACGTCCGTCTGGTCTTCTCCCTCTGCTTACTGGGCGTCGTCATCATAATGTCATGCTGTGCGCGTCGATTTGTTCCGATTGCACTCTTGGTATCCGCCCCGGTACTGGCATTTGAACTGCAATGGCTATTTGACCATCGTCGGCTCGCCTGGCCTGCAGTGATTTTCATTCTGCTCGTTGTTGCCAGCAGCCCGCTGCTGGAAACGGTACTGTCACAGCCTTCCAGCGTCACCGCGATTTCGGGTCACGCCCCCGATCATCTGACTATCGACCAACGTCTACTCTGGTCCGTGCAGACATTGACCATTGCCGTCACACCGGTGCTCATTCTGCTCTTCCTACGTCACTTCGGTTCAGATCGAGCAGGAACAACGATGAGTACAACTGCGCTCGAATCAGAAAGAACTTGGTTTGCGACCGACCAACGGTGTGCCTGGCCCACCCTGGCCATCGCCGGATTCTTACTTCTGGGATCCTTGTCGTACCTACCACGCCTGCACCAGCATTACCGTTCCAACCACTTCGAATATCCGCAGCAGACGTTCTATGAACGGATGACAAAATATTCGTTTTTTCCGGCGGATGCTGCTTCGTTCCTGAACGACAACCATATCGAAGGTCGGGTCTATAATGACTGGCGGTGGGAAGGATTCTTACGTTGGAATTGCCCGCAAATCAAAGTTTTCCTGGGAGGTCGATCACGCCAGGTGTACAGTGCGTCAGCAGCGCGGATTTTCCAACACCTGGGAAAAGGGCAAAACCTTGCAGCGCTGCCCAGCTTGGGTGTGAATCTGGTAATCCTGCAGTCGCAACAAGCTGCCCTGGCTGATGCGCTCATGAAACTCCGTCAACCGGACTGGACCACAATCTACCACGATGGCAACACAATGATCCTGGCCCATGATGGGGACCCAAAATCACGACAACTGATTGACGACGCCGTTGCGGGACGACTCAAATATCCCAACCCCGCCCTGGAAAAAGTCAGTCAAGCCATTTGCCTTTGTTCACCAGGTGTGGCCACCCCACCCGCTGAGATGCTGAAGGCGGCGGATGCTGCCGTACTCGCCAAGCCCATGCCGGCGGTCTATCAAATCTTGAGCCAGGCTTTCCAGGCCAAGAAGTTCTCCTCCCAACAACTCGTTTCTTTTCTGGAATCTGAACTACGGCGGCTCGAAGGTTTGGATTTCCGTCAAGTGGAAGGCGTCCATATTCTCGCCAGCCGTTACGAGGCTGCGCGTACACTTGGCCTGGCCTACCAGACAATGGGTCGCCCTCATGATGCCAAACTGTGGTTTGACTATTCCAAACAGATCGGGTTGTTAACCGAATCGTTGACCTCGGGCGGCGCCCGGGTGACAGTTCCCACCCTGCCAACCAGCGGGTCTGCACAGGCCGGTTGACCAGGAAATCAATGCTGTTCTGGCCACCAGGAATGGACAAGTTTTCCTTACCACCCAATGCACGTGTCGCCAGGTGCTGTTCATCGATGCGGTTACCGCCTAGGGAAGCGGCGGGCCCTCTTTCAAAGAAGACAGAAATGCCAAGAGATCTGCGGCTTGCTGCGCGGTCAGATCACGTAACAAGCGTTCGGGCATCAGCGATTTTTTTTGCGGTAATAACTCGTCCACATCCTCCGCCGCGAATCGTACCGGTTCGGCTTTCCCCTCCTGGAATACGTTCAGAACAACATGTTCGTTAGTCTTTTCCGCCAGGATCCCCGTCATAATCTTACCCTCGGTGGTGACCAGCAGATGTGTGGCATACTTGGGATCGATCTTCTTCGAAGGATCAACGAGTTCTTCCAGCAACTCCGCCGGCTTGTATTTTTTTCCGACCTGACTCAGATCAGGACCCAGCGTGCTGCCGGTCTGGTGCACCCGATGACAATTCTTACACTGTGCGCCCGTCGCCGTTAAAAAAAATCTCCGACCTCTTTCCGGATCACCGTGAAGTTTCAAGACCAACTCCCGGTCGACCACGTCACCTAGGCGTTTGATCCGCTGTTGCTCAGGCAAAAATCGCTCGTACAAATCTCGAACACGAACATCCGCATGTGTCATGGCGGATTGAATCACTTCTTGACGAGTCATCTCAAGGGTGAGTTCCTCGCCAATCACATGAGATACAACAAACGCGCGGCGAATTGAAGCAAGCAGTTCCCCATAGATTTCTGTTCGTTGCTCTGCGGTTCTCGTTTTGGACTCTCGCAACGTTTGCCGGATGTCCGCCACTTCATCCCCAATCATTTGCCGCGAGCGACCTGTTTTTTCATTTTCCGGCGGCAATTGCAGCACCCAGTCGTGCATCAACGCAAGACCTTTTTCATCCGTTACGTTGGATCCCACGTGCGGCATGCGTCCCGGGCCTCGCTTTGAAAACCGGTAGAGCAGTACCGACGCGTATGGATCACCTGCGGCAATAAGCCTGGCGTCTGTCAGACCGAATGCCCCCTGCATCGGTCGCTCGTTCAGCAACTTGGTTTCGGACAGCGTCGCGTCATACCTCAAATTCATTTTCGAATTGCCCCCGCCGTCGGGAACATGACAAACGGAACAATTCACATGCAAATACGCACGAACGCGTTTTGTCAGATCCGCCGTCTGGTCATCGAGCTGTGGCAGAAAATCATATTCATCCGGGAGTTTTTCCAGGGGTTCGGTGAATAGCTCCAGGTGGTTCCACGTGCGAAGTTGGTTGTCCACCACTCCGTCGAAATCGTGATCCTTGTTGAATTGCTCCGTTCGCATCCCCAAAACAAAACCTGCGGCGCGCGAATGGCAAACCATACACTCATTGCGGCTTGGAATCCGCCAAGTCTGCTGTCGTTGGCCATCCTCGACCGCTGCATCCTGAATGTTTAACACCAAATCCCGGCCAGCCTCCTCTACCAGAGACGCATCAGTCTGCTCGTCATTCCAGAGATAGGAATAACCCAACCAGTGATTGTCCTGCTTCACAATGATTCGTGTTTCGATGTGCCGCAGCGACTCGGGATTGCCGGCCTCCATCTCAAGCGAGAGCGTTTGAACCGTCACGGTGCCGTCCTCGAAACTCCACGTGTCCGCGTCAGCGCTTGTTTCGACAAAGGCAACTTGTGACAATCCTGGCAAAGCCACGTAACGCTGGATAAAAGCGTTGTCACACCACTGGGGTACGTTCACGGAAAAGGGAATGACGCCCGGGGCTACAATGTGGTCTTTCACGGACGAAAAAATCCCCGATTCGCTCAGTCGACGTGGGAACAAGCCATGTTCAAACTTCTCCGGATTGGGCTCCAACTCGTACAATTCTCCACTTGCGTAATCACACAAATAAATCTCTCCGTCACGTCGAACTCCAAATGACGAGAGTTTCACGGCGCTGTTGGTCAGTTCCTGCCGCCACGTGACCTGCTTTCCGTCGTAGCGCACGGCCCAGACCTTTCCGTATTCATAATCACCGTAAATGTAAGCACCCTGCAACTCGGGCAGCCGACTACCGTGATACACGTAACCCCCGGTAATCGAACGACACTCCGAATGGTGATGCTCAATCACGGGTGGCAAGATGGGTCCGGGACCCTGTTCCTGATCGGGATGAAACGAATGTGAACCCTCCTGAACGCTCCAACCATAGTTGCCGCCGCGCTGTACCTGCCAGATCATTTCCCACAAATCCTGCCCCACATCCCCCACCCAAAGATCACCTGTCTTCGAATCAAAGCTCATGCGCCACGGATTGCGAAAACCAAAAGCCCAGATCTCCGGTCGTGCCCCGGGATAGTTGACAAACGGATTGTCCTGCGGGATCGCGTAAGGCTCACCTGCCGCGGCGCCGTCAACGTCCAGTCTCATGATCACTGCGTAGAGATCATCCACTCCCTGCCCTGTTTCCAACGGATCAGAACCCGAAGTGTGATCCCCCGTGCTGACATACAGGTAACCGTCTGGCCCCATGATCGCCTCGCCCCCGCTATGTCCACCGGTGGGCCATTCAATGATAATTTTTTCGCTCTCGGGAATGCACGTTCTCGGAGTTTCCATGGTCGTCGTGAATCGAGACACACGACACTTCAGTTCTTCCGATTCTTCTTCTTGCTCGGCCCCTGTCGATTCTTCTTCCACCTCGTTCAATTCGGATTCTTCCCGAGACTCACTGGCAACCGAATCGTCCTGCCCAGCATCCTGTTGCTGTTCTTCCCCAGACTCAGCATCTACCACTGATGCCTGTTCTGATTCATCGTCGGGGACCGGGTCCTCTTCGGATTCGTCATGCACGCTGTCGGTATCCGCTTCCGGAGGAGGGTCGACCGGTCGAGACAAAAACAGAAAAACATGTCCGTTATTTTCGTAATCCGGGTGAAAGGAAAAACCGAACACTTGTCGTCCAACGTCCAGAAAAAGTTCACGTTGATCGGTGTCAGGATTGTTCCCGTCAAAAGCATAGAGCTTGCCAGAATACTCCGCCACGATTAAACGCTCTGTGCCGGGTTCTTGCGCAATGAAAACCGGACCCTTGAAAGTTAATCCTGGGAAAACCCTTTTGACCCGGTAGGGCGTTGGCGGGTCGGGGCTACCCACCACGTGCGAGGTGGTCCACGGAACACGTGTCTGGATGCCAAATGGCTGGGAAGGATCGTCGGCCCACACATGCGTGACGCGACCGATCCACAGGAGGACTATCCAGAACGGCAAACACAGAGACAAGTGTCGGTGGAAATTTTTCATTATCAGTTTGGTGACAAAGATATTCTTCTAGGTAAGGAACTTCCAACGGACTTCAGATCATCCAAAAGGAAAATCTTAGCATAACATGGCGTGCCAAACATGAGTTCTTGGATTTACGGCCCCGAAGTCGGATCAATCTGTTTTTGATTTTTCCATCCCGTGAGGCAATACGGAGTTAAAATCCGTTCCTGACAATTTCTCTGACAAGCCGCGTCTAAAGTCCTGGACAACCTTCACCGGAACCCCTGTGCTGTACCAAGCGGGTACCTCCAGTTTTTTGAGAACAAATTTTCGGACAACGTCAGCCTTTAAATCCCGATTGACTGGGGACACGATAGCAAATATTCATTTCGGGCGTCTGCAACGGGAGGTGACCCGCAAGTTTTGAATCCAGACAACGATCAAGAATGGCACCAGCGATTTGGGCGCGTTCAACGGGATACGGCGGAGAACCTGTAATCATCATTTGCTCGATCTGTTCCGCCAAACGGGCGGACTGGCTGACGTTCGGAATGTCCGGCACAAGAAATTGTGTGGACAGGATCTCCCCACCGTCCAACTGCACCGCCATATTCACATCTTCGATCGCACCATCGAGCATCAGCAACACCGTCCGCAATCCGTCGTTTCGTTCCATCAGGTAGGCTACCGGTTCTGCAACGAGCTTGGACAACTGGTTATTGTTTGCCAAATCCTGGGGCCGCCCTTCCAATGTAGAAACACCTTGAAGTGAATCGGACCGGGAAAGGGCCGCTTCGAGCAGGCGTTTCGACCAGCGTCCTTTTTCGCCTGCTTCCCAGACCGCATCCCCTTCGATCATCTGCACCGACTTGATTCCTGTCTCTCCGCCCTGGCGTCGTTCGACCATACACTGCAGCGCTTCGAGCGCGCGAAAAGCGTTCCCGGAACCGACCATCAACGCCTCGCCCAATACGGCCCCGTAAGGCATCTCGACGGGAGGCAGTCGCCAGGTTACCGGCAGGGACGAGCCGGCGAGCAATGGAAATTTCAAACGCTTCGCGGCGGCTACCATTTTTTCCGCCTGCCGCCAACTGTGAGAAAGAGCCTCACTGTTAAACACGGGAACGGCCCTTCGGTCCTGCTCAAACACCCGCACCACCTGTTGAAACAATTCGTAGCGAGGATAGAGCACTTGCCCTTTTTGATTGCGGGGATAATCGCCATCCTCACCAAGGATCACAACCCCGTCGACCGCTAAGCGATCACCACCGCACCGCAAAGCGGCAGAAACAGTCGGGTAGATGGAAAAACCGTGGTTGGCGGCGCGCAAAGCGCTCAAGTCTCCGGCGGGTGTCTGGTCCACGTAGAGCGAAACCACTTGCAATGCCGACTGGTGCCACCTCCCGTCCCGGGGATAACCCACCAGGAAGCGGTCCGTGATGTGCTGCGCCTGAGAACGAGAAGTCAGAACGCTTGTAATGAATGCCACTCTCTTTGTCGAAGCAACGTGATCCGCCACAAGCGGACCTGTCAACCAGTTCGACGCAGCCAACATGGATCCCGCGTAGCCGGCGCCCAGCACTCCGGAAAAAGTACGTCGATTGAGCAATCAAGTTCTCCAAAATTGCGATTGTCGAGGTGGTTCATACCGAATCGCCAAATGGGGCAATTCGATACGCTTCTGGTTCTGGTGGAGCGAATCGATGCCCGCCTCGGTCATACCGGTTGTCAACAGCGTACGCTCCAGCGGGAAGGGAGACTGGCCCGTGAGAAACAACGTTTCGATGTGATGGACTAGCGGACTGAAGAAGTTTCGCAGGGACTGGTAAGAAAGGTAGAACAACACTGAAAAGACCTCTCCACCTTTAAGTCGCGCGGCAACACTACAGTCCCCCACGATGCCGCCAGCCCGTGCGCCGGGCTTGAACTGGATCATCGTGGACTTCAATCCGTCAAGGTACTCAAAGCGGTACGCGCGCGAGTTCGGAGAAGCACGACGTATTTCATCGATCGTTGGCAACACGTGGCTGTATGTCGGACGTCGGCTTGTCAACTGCAGACTTCGACACAAGGCGGCCTCGAGAAGTTGTTTGTCCCAGCCACCTTTTTCCCAGGATCCGGATTCCAGTGCGTGCCAGAATCGTTCACCGTGCAGTGCTTCAACCGCCCGCACTCCTGTCTCACCTCCTCGACGCCGTTCCACGATGGCTTGCAGGGCTTCCAGGACATGAAAGTCGCCGGCGTCCAGGTCTTCGTCCCAAATGCCCACCGCTTCTTCGACTTCGACACCCCAGGGCAAGTCGACGGACGGCAGTCGCCAGGAAACCGGCAAGGAAGAACCGGCCATGAACCCGAAGTTCATCTCCCTGGCCGTATCAAACATCTGCCGGGCGTAATCCCAATTCCAAGACAGGTGCTTGTCGTTAAACACCGGCGCAGTCCGTCCGCTTGCGCGATACACATCTACCACTTGCTGAAAATATTCAAATCGAGGGTAGAGTCTCTGTCCCTTTTCGTTGGACGGAAAGTTGCCATGCTCGCCAATGAGCAACACCCCATCGACCGCCAATTCCTTTCCCCCCCGGGTCAAAGCCTCGGCAATCGTCGGATAAATCTTCATTTGCGGATGCCGACGATTCCGCGCGATGCTGAAATTATCTTTGCGTTTCTGCTGTACGTAAAGCGAAACAATGTCCATCGGCGGACGATGATGGCGGCCCTCCCATCCGTAACCTTCCAGAAATCGATCCACGATGTGCTGCGCGTGGGAATATTTGCGGTAGACCGTCGTCAGAACGGCAATTTTGGGCCGCTGTTGAGCAGCGCGCGCCGTGCCACCCAGGACCATCGTGGCCGTCGTTCCGCTTAGAAAGTCGCGTCGTGAGGGGAACATGGTACTACTCTCCGGGACTCCTGCACCCGGTTTCCGACGAAACAAGGTGGCGCTGGAATCGGAAACAAAATTGTTGTGGCTTGTGTTTCCGGTCGGCAGGGACAATCGGGGTATCTACTCAACAATTTACCGATGTACTCTTACAGTACTTGAGGCACACGACGGTGCGGGTTCCGCTCCCAGGGGAACTCGGCAACCTCGCCTCAAGCCATCGTGGTTCATATCGTATCGTCAGACCACCCGGGTTCAAAGGCCCGTACTTCCGGAAAAATTCGGCGATTTTTTTGGAACACAGGCGGCAAATTGCACCAACCGCGTGACGGTCAGTCCTCCGTGAGAAAGACCAGCAGATCCCGCATTTCTTTCAGTGTCAGTTGTCGATGAAATCCATCGGGCATGATCGATCGGTCACTCAGGTGCCGAAAAGCAATTTCATCTCGCCCGATGGTAAATTGTGTCCCGTCCACCCCGAGAAACCGCTCGACCTGATTCCTGCCCTGCACACCCAGAGACATTCCCAGAAACAGTTTTCCGTCAGTCGTCTCAATCATCCACGGAACATAACGCGGTGCGATCTCACGACTCGGTTGGAGAATAGAATCAAGCACTCGGTGGCGGTCCATGCGTCGCGCCAAACCGGTCAGGTCGGGTCCCACCTCGTTGCCGTGTCCGTTCCAACGATGGCATGCAGCGCAACGCACCTCTGAATGCCCGAAGAAGACACGCCAGCCCGCGCCACGACTGCCGGAAGTGCCAAGCAGTTCAAGCCACGAATCCGTGTCCTGCAAATCCGGCCATGCGTCCGGTACCACGTTGGGTTTCTTGGATCTTTTTTCCAACAGACGCCTGGACTCCTGTTGGACCTCAGAATCCGGGGACTTCGCCAGTTGCTGAAGCGTTATGAGATTCTCTGGAACCGGCGGCAGACCACTAACTGCATCCGCGCGGAGGGCCATGGCCCTCGACTCATCGATCGCAATGGTACGCAACCATTCGAACCGCTGGGGATGGTTGCTCAGAACCAGTGTTCGCACGGCTTCCTGCTGTACCGCCGGATCAGCCGAATTGGCCAATTCGCGCAGAACCGCCCCACGTAGTCTCGGATGCCTCGGTCCCAGAAGTCGCAAGGCCATCACCCGCAGCGGACCAGCCCGCGTGTTGTCCCCGAGAAGACTCAGTAAAACCGGCTCTCCTGCCTGGGGCCCGTCGTTCCGTGGAGCCCGTTTCGTATCGAGCCATTCCATTGCCGCCAGTGTGGCCCGGAACAACGGTACCGACATCGTATGATCAGAAAGCTGCCGTTCCAACTTGTCGCGAAATCCAACCAAGTGCTGGTCCGCAATCCAACGCACTGAGAAAAGACGCACTTCAGGAAACGGTGAATCAAACGCTTCGGAAAGCATGTGATCTCTCTTGGAAATCGTCAGCCTTTTGGAACGTCGCGCTGCTTCCAGCAAGCCAAGCACCTGCTGTACATCGTGAATCCCTGCAAGTTCGGTTTGCCATACCCTGGAAGAATCAACCAGTCCGTTGACCGCGGCCTGGCGCAAAAATGGATCACTCTCGCTTAAATTCGAAATCTCGGCTTTTGCAGCCCAGCGGACTGCTTTTTGTTCCGCATCGGTGCGGCCCGGAAAACTCTGTCGTTGCGGGGACCCTCGCTTCCAGCCCAACCGCCACACACGTCCTCGACCGTGGACGTTGTAGCTGCTGTCAACCCAATCGGTAAAATAGAGCGATCCATCGTTGCCCACGGCGAAGTCAATCGGACGAAAATCGTCATCCCCCTGAACAACGACTTCACGCTGCGCGCGAAAAGAGGCGCCACGGGATTGAAGAGCAAATCGCTCGACCCGATACTCACCCCAACTCGATACATAGAGCCTGCCGTGATACGGGATGACCGCGGACGGAGCCTCGCTGGTGCCGGCCACCATGGGCAGTGTGCCGGGAAGCTCGCCGTCCCAGGCCTGTAGGGGATGTTTTCCGGATCGGCCGTAACGAAACTGGTATCCGTAATCACCACCGTCGACAATGTGCAACAAACGACAGGGCGGGCTGGCATCGGGATCGTTATCCACGCTGAACACCCGTCCGAACGGGTCCGTGCAAATGCCAAAAGGGTTCCAGAATCCAGTGGCAATCCGAGTCAGGTCACTGCCGTCGATTCGGCACCAGAAAATATTGCCGCCCTCACCACCGCCCTGATGCCGGGTCGCATCGCTGGCAACCAGCGTGTAATCCTTACCCAGGTTTTCTCCGATCCCAAAATACAACCCTCCGGCACCGTCAAAACAGAGCCCGCATAACCCGTTGTGCGGATAGTTGCCTGAAGTCTCTAGGTGGGCAATCTCCTGTCGCTCGTCAGCCCGGTCATCCCCGTCGGTGTCACGAATTCGAAAAATTCGCCTGCGCGTCGCGACATAAATCCAGTTCCCAGGCCCGCGGGCAATACTCATCGTCTGCCGCGAGCCTGTGAAAAAATTACGAAACCGGTCGGCCCTGCCATCTCCGTTGGAATCTTCGACGATTCGAATCCTGTCGGATTCCGGCCCTTGATAATCATCCTTGGGGAAATGGGTGTGTGATTCGATGACCAGCAAGCGTCCCAAGTGATCAAAGGTCAATCCCACGGGAGTGACAATGTCAGGCTCCTTGGCAACGAGCGTCAGTTCCAGACGCGGATCCAGCACACGCGGCTCGGCCGATTCTCCCACCGAGAAAAGCATCTGAGGACAGGCCACACAGGCAACCCATAACATCAGATTTGCACTTGCCGATTTCACCGAGAACATTTCACGGAAGTTCCTTGATGCGAATCCGCCGGAACTTGATGTCGTTGGGTTGGCCATGATCCTGGAGACCAATATGGCCTTTCCCTGAACGGTCCCTGAGGCCTGTCTGGTCGAGTTGAATGTCGACAATTTTCTCGCCATTCAGTTCCACTTCCAGATGACTGCCGATGCAGGTGACGACCATCCGGTTCCATTCACCGGGAGCCTTCGACATGTTCTTCGATGCGCCAACCGCACTAATAATTCCACCATGATCGTGGTGGCTCATCTCGCCTTCGTGTTGCGAAGAATCCAGGATTTGTGCTTCGATACCATTGCTGACGGGATCGGCCAGATCTCCAACACGAAAAAACACACCGCTGTTGCCGCCGGGAGGATACGAATATTCCAGATCTAGAATGAAATTCTCGTATTTCCTGTCGGTCCACAAGTACGCGCTGTAACGCTGCCAACCTTCCTCTCCGGCTCGCGGTTGGATCATCAGCACATCCTCGTCACATACAATCCAATTGCCGGTGGTCTGCCAGCCGTCGAGATTCTTGCCATTGTAAAGAGAAACAAACCCTTCCCGGTCTCCGGCGATAGCCAACGAGGTGAAAAAAATGACGTTTAGTAGTACGAGCAGTGCTCTCTTCATGACTGTGTTTCCTGAAAGTCTGGCAATGATTGGATCTGCAAGGGTGTATCACTGAGACGCCGTGCCATAGCAGATCCTGTGTATCTTTTACCCCAAGGAACTTTGCTGTGGCACCAAAGACGTGTATTCTAACTGGATCGTGCTACTGCGTCACCTCGTTCCAGGCGATACTCCGCTCCCCGGTTGAACCCTCTGGTGGGAATTCGCTGAGGACGGGTCATTCGCCGGCTTGGCCGGTCCGGAAACCATCATACTTTTGAAATCCTACTTTGTCATTCAAAAAAAGTGTCGCCCGACTCATAGCCCCAGGAGCATTTCATGGATCGTCGTCAATTTCTGAGTAGTGCCGCTCTCTCCACGAGCCTGGCTGCTGCAACAGCCAATGCCGCAACCCCCGCGCGGAAGGCTTCTCGTGAGCCGGGACGACGTCCTCGCAAAATCTATTTTAACGACGCGCGCCACCATTACCTGTACGCTTTCGAACCGCCCATGACGCGGGAAGATGCACATCGGCCAGTCGACGAGTTGGCCAGCACAGCAATCGACACTTTTATTTACGGGGTCGAAACGGGCGGAGGATTGTTCAGCGACACGAAAGTCGGCAAACGATTCGCCGCCGATGATGAACCTTTCGACTCATCCTACTATTGGCGGGCCCATCACAACATGCAAAGCCTCATCGACCAGGGCCTGGATCCCTTACAAGTATTGATTGACCGTGCTCACGAACACGACATGGATTTCATCACTAGTTTTCGTATGGGCGGAGGTCCCAGTGATCCACGCTACCGCATCGGTGTGCCAGGAGCCGGCGGCGGAGGAGGAGGCGCCCGAGAGAACTGCCAGGACTTTGCGCGCCGTGAAGTACGTGATGCGCGCTTCGAATGGTTGGAAGAGTTGGCCAGCTATCCGGTCGAAGGAATCGAATATGACTTTGCGTTCATGCCGCACTATTTCAAACCCGACGAAATCAAAGCACAGACCGGAGTCTTGACTGACTACGTGCGTCGTCTTTCGGAAATGATTCGCGGCAAGGGGGAAAATCGAATTGTGGGCGCGCGGGTCTTCCCCAGTTTAGAAATGAATCTTGCGCTCGGGTTAGACGTCGGCACCTGGCTGTCGGAAAGACTCGTCGATTATGTGGCTCCACTCTTCTATGGCTACTTCCTTCTCGACCCCGACGTGCCTTTTGAATCGATGGCCGAAACAGCACACGCAGCAGGGGCCGAAGTTTATGCGGTCCTGCAACCTTATTTCATGGAGCACCATGAACATGCGACTCCGGCAATGATACGCGCCGCCGCGGCCAACTACTGGGACAAAGGAGCGGACGCCCTGATTGTTGCTCCGTGGTTTTACTGGCCCTTCCGGGACGAAGAAAAATCAATGCTCACCGACGTGGGAGCTCCTCAGGACATCCTGGAAAAAGACAAGCATTATTTCGTCGCTCCCCGTCGAGAGGATGCGGCGGTGCTGGGATACGACCATCCCCTGCCACTTTCCTTGTCAAAAATTGCCGGGCCTTCGACCGCCAAGATTCCTTTTTACGTAGCAGACGACACAGAATCCACACGAGTCGAACGAGTCCGCCTGCAAATGCGAGTCGACAACCTGGTGACGGATGACCGTTTGGAATTAAAGTTGAACGGTCAGTCGCTGCGGGGAGAAATTATGAGGCGAACCAGCCACCGCTATGAATATCAGTGGTTGGATTTTGAACTGGCCGGGATACGTCCCCGCCAAGGTCGAAATGTGCTCGAGGTGAGCCTCGAATCCCGACCACCTGGTCTGCATGGCAGCATCTCGGTTGTCCAACTGGAGATTCTGGTGGAGTATGCCCTGCCACACTCGGGCTATACCCGACCCGAGATGCTATAAGGAACCCGCAGGACATGTTGCTGCAGGCCACCGATCAGCGCAAGCGGAAATGAATTTGTTCCGACCGAGATAATCATTCCATCTGCATCACAAATTCCTCGGCCTCCAACCGCTTGAACATCGCCCGGTACTCGGGCGATCCGTCGTCGTCCCAATATTCGCTACTCAGGGGCGCGTCAAAACTTTGGGGCATCAGTCGCCAGCGGTCGGGAAGGATCATGTAGTGCCGGGTCTCCGGGGGACTCAAGATTTTGTACATCACGGCTCCGTTCTTGAAGCGCGTCCTGAGAATATAAGGTGGCTGTTGAGGGGGAGTGTTCCTCTTGAGCTGTTCCAGTGCTTCACGATTCAGCGTTAACCCCAGGCCGGGGCCTTCCGGTACCCGCACAAAGCCGTTGGTCGGATCAAGTTGCTCGTTGGTCACGTCAGAGGAAACCGTCTCTGCGGCACACACAATGTGATGGTCAGCCGTCCTGAATGCTGCCTGCATATGTACCAGCATGGCCTTGGTGATCACTCCTCCCACCCATTGAATCGTGAAAGGCACGTTCGCTGCAGCAAACAGCCCCGCCCGGCGCATGACCGTGCCGACCTTGTGATGCCCGATGATGTAGCCGTCCGCTGCCCGGCGCAAAACGTCGTGAGTGTAATCCAATTGGCTACCATGAATTAAAATGGGCAGGCGTACCCGCTGGCGCAAATCGATATAGCCGTCGATGTCGGAAGGATTCAAGGGATCTTCAAAACAGCCTGCAATCGGCGAACGGGCGATCCTTTCAACCAAATCGGGATTGTGACCATGGTGGTGGAAGCGAGTCAGGTCAAAGTGCAGTTTGAACCCCTTGGGTGCCACCTGTTCCATCGCCTCCAGTTGATCGAAAACATTCTGGAATGTTGAAAGGTGATACTTCATCCAGGTGTAACCCATGGCGGCGTACCTCTTGACGGCCTCCGCCATGTGGGAGGGATGTGCCGAGACGGTCCAGGCACTAACGGGTACCCAACGACGGTACCTTTGACCAAATAACTTGTAGACGGGCACTCCCGCCGCTTTACCCATCAGATCGTACATGGCCTTCGCCATTCCAATCGATGTCTCATCTCCAATCCAATCGAACGGACTGGTGCCGATATATTGTTCCAGCACCTCCGACTTCTCGTGACCCTCTCCCAGTCCCTGAAGTCCACGATTGGTATGCACGACGTACACTTTGCGACTGCGCGGACCGTAGTAGTGATTCAAGTCGTTCTCCAGCCAATCAAGATAGCTGGGATGGATTTCATGCTCTTCGATGTCTGTGATCTTGAGCGGGCCATGGGTCGAATCCGAAGCTTTTCTGGCAGCCCAGAGAGTACGGGAAGGGATCGCCAGAGCTGCTGCCGCGACACCTCCCGCACCGGCTTCCAGAAAGTGCCGGCGACTGAGCACATGGCGACCTTCGTCTGGTAGTGCTGAATTCTGCATCATTTGTCCTTAACGGGTCCGTGTGTACTGAAAGAACAGTAACGCCTCGTCGGCCTATCACTATTCTTCGATGACGATGCCTTCGCGCACGATGCGGTCAAACATGTTTCGATATGCCACCGAACCGTCATCATCCCACCACTCGGTTGTGAGGGGCGATTGATAGCTCATCGGAACTAATCGTTCTCTGTCTGGACGAACCAGGAAGATAGAGTTCTTCGGATCGGCGACAGCGTACATGGTAGTGCCATTTTCGAAACGCGTTTTGATGATCCATTTCGGCTGCTCGGGCAGTTTCAACGCCTTCAACCGCTCGAGTTCAGCTCGATCCAAAGTCACACCCAGTCCGGGTTTCTCTGACACGCGTAAAAATCCGTTGACGGGCGTACTCCGTTCCCGTACCACATCTGCTTTCCAGGTCTCGGCGTCACTATGGAATGGAAAACTGGCCGTCTTGAACGCGCATTGCATGTGTGTCGTCATCGATCGGGTGATGTCACCGCCCGCGTTTTGCAGCATGAACGGTACATTCGCGGCAGCAAAGAGACCGGCCTTTTGGATGGCATCACCGATCCTCGCATGTCCGACAATGTAAGCGTCCGCCGCGCGGCGGAGTACTTCAAACGAATGGTCCAACGGTGCATGATGGATCACGATCGGCAAGCGACAACGTTTCCGAAGCTCGATGTACCCGTCGATGTCTTTGTCAAGCGGATCTTCAAACGCACCGGCAATCGGGAATTTTGAGATCTCGTCGAGTAGTTGAAAGGTGTGGTCGTTGCTGCCACCCATCGTGACGTCGAACAGGATCTTAAATCCTTCCGGAGCCACTCGCTGCATCGCTTCGAGCTGGTCCAGTACGTTTTCAAACGGCGAGAGGTGGTACTTCATCCAGGTGTATCCCATGCGGGAGTACTGTTTCACCGCTTCCACCATCTGCTGAGGATCTGCTGAAACGGTCCAGCACCCGACGGGAACCCAGCGTCGATATCTCTGGCCGAAAAGTTTGTAAACCGGAACCCCGGCGGCCTGGCCCATCAAGTCATACATGGCAGTACCCAGGCCCAGGGAAGTCTCGTCTCCGATCCAGTCCCAGGGACTTGAGCCAACATACTTCTGAAGGACCTCGTCCTTCTCCCGAGAGTGGCCCTCGCCCAGACCCACCAGTCCATTGTCTGTGTGCGCCACGTAAATGGTGCGCTTCGTTGGTCCGTAGTAGTGGTTCAGGACATCAGCAATCCAGTCTAAGTAAGGAACGGTGATGCTGTGCACCTCGATATGAGTGACACGAATAGGACCGTGCGACCGGTCGGACTTTTCTCGGGCCTGGAGCGCAGGTGTCCAGGTAGACATCGCAGCACCCCCACCGAGCAAAGACGCCGTCGTGCCAACCACAAATCTCCGTCGTGATGTGGATCTGTTCACGTGACGCAATCCTTTTCAAGACGCCAGACAATCTATCAACGTTCTTCAACGTGAACCAACCGCATTCAAAATGTCACTGACATTTTCATCGAGTGTGGAAGCGGTGGCCAGAACTGGAACACCAACAGTATAAACAAACGCCGTACAGCAAATAGCCGTCGATCAACGTGGTTGCTCACAGGGCGCGTGAACAATGAGCAACGCCAGACCGCTCTGCAACAGGGCTTCCCGGAAGAGTTCTTCCCGTCTTTCAGGTGGATCATCGGGCCCGAACCTGCGGATCCATTGGACCCCGCACGCCCGGGCGATCTCATCCATCTGTAACCGGGGCGCAGGGCCTCCACGGGCGTCCCGACCGACACCTGCATGAGGTTGAAATCCGGAAGTCACCGTCGCGCCATTGTCGAGGACCACCATCACCACGTCACTTCGGTGGTGCACCGCATTCACGATTGCCGGCAAAGTTAAATGAAAAAACGATGAATCGCCGAAGAGCGCCACGGCCCTCTCTTTGGCTCCCGCTCTGCGCATGCCGTCAGCGATCCCGACCGCCGACCCCATGGCATACTTCGCATCCAAACGCTCGCCAACTGTCACCAGGCAGCCCGGGTCACCAACTAACAGTGGTGTCTGGCCCAGCGCATCGGCTGCCTGCTGAAGTGAATCAAGCACGTCGCCAAATCGACAGCCGGCACAGTTCTTCCGGTGCCTGGGACGTTCCGCTTCTTCCTCGGCTTCACTGAAATGTTTCGCAACGGTGATGCCGGGTGAAACACCGAGCAATGCCCGCTCGATTTGCCAGCGAAACAGTTCTCCTTCTTGCGGTACGTGTCCCGACTCTTTGCCATGAATCCTGGCCGGCGCTCCCACATCATGAGCCATCGCTTTGATTTGCCGCTCCACAAATGGCTCGGTTTCCTCCAGCACCAAGACATCGGTCAGGTCTTCTAAAAACTTGGCAACCGTTTTCCGGGGAAGCGGGAACAAATGTGACAGTTGGAACAGGCGTAAATCTTCATGTGGCGGCTCACCGATGACGTCCAGAAGTTTCCGATAAGCCAGTCCGCACCCGATCACACCCACTGTTTCATTACCTACGATTTGATTGAACGGAGAGGCGTCCGCCCACTCTGCGAGCGCGGCCAGCCGGGCATGAAGTTCGCGATGCATTCCGATGGCCGTGCGTGGAACGGGAACGTATCGCCATGGCTCGCGGATCATCTCCACCTGCGGCGCGGAAGGAAATTTGTCAGGGATTTCGACCCGGTGACTCAACGATTGGGAAAAACTCCGTGTTTCCCGCAGGATGACGGGTGAACGGAGACGCTCTGACACCTCGAAGGCTGCGATGGTCATGGCATAGGCAGCAGCCGGTGTAGCCGGCTCGAGCATGGGCATCTCCAGCAACGGTGCAAGCAACCGTGTGTCCTGCTCGTTCTGCGAACCATAAGCGCCCGGATCGTCACCAAGCAGAATCACCAGACCTGCGTGAACCCCCGTTAGGTTGAGCGCCATCAGCGGGTCCAGCATCACATTCATGCCGACGCTTTTGGTGCAGATCAGCGCCCGGCGCCCGGCAAGTGATGCACCGATAGCTACCTCAGCAGCAACTTTTTCATTACTCGACCACTCGACATAAACATCTTCCCCGGACGTTTGGTCTGCCAGAATTTGCAGTGTTCCCGAACTGGGCGAACCCGGATAACCGGTCACTATTTTTACCCCGGAAACAAGCGATCCGTAGGCAAAGGCTTCGTCACCCGTCAATGTGCGTTGTGCCATACTTCTACTTTCGTTACGACGACTGGGACCAGGATCATTTTTAAAAAAACGCTGGAGCGGTCAAGTGGCACCTATCAGGGCCTGGCCGACGTGCCTGCACAACGTTGATACCCCGCAGAGCGACGCTTCTGCTAACTAATCAACTCTTGGATTGATTCTCCGCAGGGCAGGATGGGATACGGGCGGCCCAGTTCATCCCGGAACTTGTGGTTCGTATCGATTCCCAAGTGCTGATAAATTGTTGCCAGGACATCCTGCGGCTTGACGGGGCGCTCGACGGGATGTTCCCCATGCTGGTTGGTGGCACCAATGACCTGGCCCATATTCAAACCACCTCCGTAAAACAAGACGCTTGCCGCTTGTCCCCAGTGATCGCGACCCGGCCTGCCATGGACGGTTCTTATCCGGGGAGTCCGCCCGAACTCTCCGGCCATCAGCAAGAGAACTTTGTGATTCAATCCCCGGTTTTCTAAATCTTCGATCAGGGCAGTCACTGCTTGATCCATTTGCGGATCCCGGCTGCGGGAATTCTTGAAAATGTGATGGTCGTCAGGATGATCATCCCAACTTGCAAAACGACAAGAAGAATCCGTACCACGTGGGACAAAGTGCACGACAACGACACTCACACCTGACTCGACCAGGCGGCGGGCCAAGAGCGCCTGTTGTCCTGCCGCAAACCGTCCGTACCGATCGCGCAATCTCGGATCTTCACGCGTCAGGTCAAAGGCCCGGGCAGCCGCCTCTCCCGTTAAGAGATTCAGTGCCTGCTGCTGATAGGAGTTCATCGAGTCGACAGAACCTACCTGATCCAGTCGACGACGAAATTGGTCGAACTCATTCAACATTTTCTTTCGTTGAAGCACTCGGGTTGCCGTCGTCTCCTCTGGCAATTGGAGACTGTCAACCTTGAACCCGGCAGCCCCGGGATCCCCTTCGACTGGAAAATGAGTGTATTTCTGCCCCAGATAAGCGGTCGCATAGTGTTTGAAACCCAGAGTCCCTTCCCCCAGCGCCACATAGTCCGGAACAAGGTGCTGGTTGCCCTCGCGCATCCGATGAATGACGGCACCGAAATCCGGATGGGACCCTTCTTTGATACCCCGGTGATCGTAACCCGACGTGAAGGTAAAGGCTGCCGCCCCGTGTTGCGACGACGCCTGAGTCACCGAGCGGACAAGTGTGAACTTGTCGGCCATCCGCGCCAAACGGGGCAGCGTTTCGCCAAATCGAATACCCGGATGACACGTGGCGATCGAACCCAACTCGCCTCGTATCTCTGCTGGCGCGTGGGGCTTTGGATCAAAAGTCTCCAGGTGGCTCGCGCCGCCGTCCTGCCAGAGTACAATCAGAGACGTGTCCTGGCGTTCGACGCTGGCAGCCGCTTCGGCGCGCAACTGTAGAATGTGGGGCAAATTGAGCGCCCCGAACCCAGCGATCACTTGGCGCAAAAAGTCGCGGCGCAGTGATACTGTCGCGGCTTCAAAACTGTCCGAGATCAACATGAAATATCTCCGGCCAGGTATCCAGTGACCGCACCAGGCACACTTTATCCGGTTCTGTTGGCATGAGCAATCGAGTTTCCCCCAGCCGAATCCGCGCTTAATCATAACTTGTTTCGATCACACCGGTTGCAAAATCAGTAGCAAAACCGCTGACAACGGTTGGAAAACCAGTCAAGAATATTTTGCAAGCTATTCCGGCTCGAGCCGGGGCGAGTTAGAATTCGAGTGGGTCGTCAGAAAAATACTTTTAGGAAGGTCCGTGTGTACCTGATCCGCTCCCTACCTAGAACGGTTTGCCTGGTTTCGGTGTTCGCTGTTTTGACAGCCGGCGGATCGCCTGCTGTCGGCGGAGAACAGACCGAACGAACCCGGGTGACACAGCATGATGTGATTCCCACGCTCTGGTTGCGCTGCGCTGGCTGCCACGGACGACAACATCAAGACGGGGGCCTGGATCTCCGCTCCAAAGCCTCGATCCTCAAAGGCGGGAAATCCGGACCGGCCCTGGTGCCAGGAGATCCGGAGAACAGCTTGATTCTAAAACGCATCCATGCAGAAGAAATGCCGCCTCGCAAGCGTCTCATCGAAGCCAGTGTCAAGCCCATGGAAGAAGGCGAGATCAAGCTGTTGACGGCCTGGATCGAGGCGGGCGCTCCGGAGGTTGAAAACGATTCGCACCGGGGCAACGTCGAACCCGCGGTCAGCGATGAAGATCGGCAATTCTGGTCCTTTCAGCCACCGCAGGAGTTTCCCGTCCCGAGTGTTAAAAACACCAAACGCGTGCGAAATTTCATCGATGCTTTTATTCTCGAGAAACTGGAGGCAAAGGGACTGGGCCTTTCTCCGGAAGCAGACCGGAGAACCTTAATCCGCCGTGCTGCTTTCGACCTGACGGGTTTGCCACCCGAACCGGAAAAGGTCGACGGCTTTCTGGCAGACCGTGAGTCTGGCGCCTACGCAAGGATGATCGAGACGCTTCTCTCTTCGCGCCGCTACGGCGAACGTTGGGGAGGATACTGGCTCGACCGAGCCGGTTACGCGGATACCGAGGGCGAGCGAGAACAGGACATCCTCCGGCCTCATGCGTACCGATATCGCGACTACGTCATCCGGGCATTCAACGCCGACAAGCCGTATGACCGTTTCCTTCTCGAGCAACTTGCGGGTGATGAGCTTGCTGACTATGAAAACGCCAAAGAAATCACTCCAGAGATTTACGACAACCTCGTGGCGACCGGATTTTTAAGAATGATCCCGGACCCGACCTGGTTCAATGTCACCGGATTTGTTCCCAACCGGCTGGATGTCGTCGCCGACGTTGTCGATGTGCTCGGATCGGCTGTGATGGGTTTGACAGTCAAGTGCGCTCGTTGTCACGAACACATGTTCGATCCAATTCCCCAGGAAGACTACTATTCTCTGACTGCCATCTTCAAAGGCGCCTATGACGAACACGATTGGTTGAAACCGAATTCGGACAATCTCGAAGGTCTCATCAACAAGGGAAGGTATTCATTCCGATACCTGCCCCATGTCCCAGCGGAGGAGCTCCGGGAATGGGAGGCTCGTGAGAGTCAACTACAGGCCGAGATCGACGCCTTGAGGACAATCTCGACCGAGCGGACCGCTCCGCTCAAGCAGCAATATTTTGAAGACAGGCTTGCCGAACTTCCGGAGGCTCTTCGAACCGACGTCCGCCGGGCGGTAGAAACCGAGGGCGACAAACGTGATGAGATTCAAAAGTATTTAAATGAGAAGTTCAAAACGACGCTCTTTCCTACTGATGAACAACTTAAAGAGTCCAATGAGGACTTTAAGAAAGAGATCGAAGAGACAGAAAAACAAATCGAATCCGTGGAAACAAAACGGCGTCCGAAACCAATGGTCCGTGCGCTCTGGGATCGTGGTGAACCCTCTCCGACATACCTTCTGCGTCGAGGGGACTACCTCACACCAAGTCGGGTTGTCGAACCTGCAGCTCTCACGGTGCTTTCAACTAGTAAGCTGGACATCAAGCCACCCTGGCCCGGGTCGAAGAAAACAGGCCGTCGTCTGGCACTGGCAAAGTGGCTCGTTCGACCGGATCACCCGCTTACCGCACGCGTCATGGTCAACGCCATCTGGAAACATCATTTTCGACACGGCATCGTAAAATCGATGGATAACTTCGGACGCACCGGCAGCCTCCCCACCCATCCGGAACTCCTGGATTGGCTGGCACTCGAATTCACTCGGTGTCATTGGAGCGTCAAGGACATGCATCGGCTGATCATGAACTCCAGCACCTACCGACAAACATCCACCGTGACACCGGTTCAAGAGCAACACGATCTGGACAATGAACTCCTCTCTCGATTTCCGATGAAACGCATGGAAGCCGAAGTGCTGTGGGACACCCTTTTGCTTCTCTCAGGTCGCCTGGATGAGACTCCTTTCGGTTCCGCCGACGGTGTGAAGGTGCGTCCAGACGGCCTGGTTACCGCGATCGGTACTGACAAAGGCTGGCGACGCAGCATCTACGTGGAGCACAACCGTAAGCAGAACATGACGATCCTTGAGTGCTTTGACTTACCGCGCCCGACTCCTAATTGCCTGGAGAGAAACATTTCGACTGTCGCTCCTCAAGCCCTTCATCTTTTGAACAATAAAACCATTTCTCAGCTAACGGTTTATATTGCCGATCGCGTGGTTCAGGAGGCGGGTACGGATCCAGCCCAACAAATCGAAAAATGCTACCATCTGGCCCTCGGCCGGTCACCTACATCCGAGGAAAAGAAACTCGCGGCTGAGACACTTCATCGACTACAGGAAGCTTGGAACAAAACAGAATCCGACCCGGATCACGAGGCCCTGGCGAACTTGTGTCACATCCTGATCAACTCGGCCGAATTCATCTACATTGATTAATGCAACTACCATTTTCATTTTCCGAGAAAACTAACGGTCCCGGTTAATCAAACAAGGATTCACAAATAAATTTGAGCAGGTCCTCGTGGAAACAGACGATGATCAATTCAAGGCGGTTTCATTCGACGAAATCCCTTGAAAACTTCGGCTATCCGAGAAAGTTCAATCTCTTTTCTGTGATATGATAAAACGATGTTTGACCAACAACATGAAACGATAAACCGACGGAGTTTCTTTGATCACGTCGGGGGCGGTGTCTACGGGGCCGCACTAGCGCATCTGCTTGGCGGAGAACTGCTCGCCGATGGGCGAAAGGACAAGCGGCGCACCTACGACCTGCGGCCACGCCAACCAATTTTGGAACCCAAGGCCAAGGCGGTGATTCACCTCTTCATGAATGGTGGTCCCAGCCAAATGGACCTGTTTGATCCCAAGCAGGAACTCACCAAGCGGCATGGTGAATCGTATTTCAAACAGATCGCAGGTGAAATTGAGTTCATCGACTCCGTCGGGGCTCTGATGCGCAGCCCGTACAAGTTCCAGCGGCACGGTGAATGTGGCATGTGGGTGTCGGAAGTCATGCCGCATCTGGCCAAACAAGTGGATGACATCGCTTTGATCCGTTCGATGCACACCACGACGTTTGCCCACGAACACGCTCTCTACAAGATCCACTCGGGGCGCACGTTTTCGGCCTACCCGACGCTCGGGTCCTGGGTGACCTACGGCTTGGGTTCGGAAAATCAGAATCTGCCCGCCTACGTGGTTCTCGATGACCCGGCCGGTCTGCCTGTCAACGGAGTCGAGAATTGGCAAGCCGGTTTTCTGCCGCCGGTCTACCAGGGAACCCGCTTTCGATCGACCGGTTCACCGGTGCTCGATCTCGAACCCGAGATTAAGAAGCCGCCACGAGTCGTTGAGCTGCAGCGCGAACTGCTATCGAGACTGGACAAGATCCACCGTGAGCAACGGCCCGGCCAGCCGGTTTTAGATGCGAGGATCTCGAATTACGAACTGGCCGCCCGCATGCAACTGGCGGCATCTGACGCGCTGGACCTCTCTCAGGAAAGTCAAGACACGCTGGAGATGTATGGTATCAACGACAAACGAACCGAGTCCTACGGCCGCCGTTGCCTGATCGCTCGTCGCCTGATCGAGAGTGGTGTCCGCTTCGTACAACTCTACATTAACAGTCAAATCTGGGACAGTCACCGGGAGCTTCCCAGCCATCTTCGGTCGGCATGTGAATTCACTGATCAGCCGGTCGCCGCTCTGTTAAAAGACCTCAAGCAACGCGGCCTGTTTGACAGTACCCTGGTGGTCTGGGGCGGTGAGTTCGGTCGACTGCCATTGGCGCAGATCGCCGGAAATAAAAGCACCAAGCTGGCCGGACGGGACCACAATAAGAATGCCATGGTCAGCTGGTTTGCCGGTGCCGGCATCAAGGGTGGCACGCAGTACGGAGCCACCGACGAGCTTGGTTTCGCCGCTGTCGAAAACAAGGTAACCGTGCAGGACTGGCACGCTACCATTTTGCACCTGTTGGGATTGGAGCACGAACAACTCGTCTTCGAACGACTCGGTCTGAAAGAAAAGCTGACCCAGGTGTTTGATGCCCACATCATCGACGGGATCCTGGCCTGACCGACCTGCGACTCGAGGTCATGGCGCCCAAAGCTTGAAGTTCGCTGGTGCGTCTCATGTCACCCGGTCCTTTATTTAAATTTCACCCACAGCTGAGCCTTGAACAGCTTAAACGGATCGGCTGCAGTTTGCGCATGAACACGGCGTGACACTTCCAATTCGTTTTTCCCGCGCCACACCGAGGCAAATCCGAGGGAAGCCGTCAGGCGAAATGTCATGTTCGCATTTTGCACCGGCTCGATACGACAACCAGAAATCCGTCGTTGATTGACCTTCAACGTCAACAAGTCTTTCCGCACGGGACCTTGCAACTCCATTTCCAGGCGGAGTTCGGCCAGCGATCCTGAGCGGGCAACCGCTTCGATGTCATCCGCCAGCACCAGCGGTAGCTTGCAGGTTTCACCAGGTCGCAGGTTCCGTGGAAGCGGCGGGCGGTTGGAGACATGTTTGTAGTGCACAAACACCGTCCCATCCACGCAGTACAATTTGTCATTCGCTACCAGCGTGCGTGGATCCCCCACTTCGTTCAGGCAGGCGTAGCACTTTCGGCGGGTTGCCGTCAACTCGTCCTGAGATTTCACATTGTAGGGATCAAAAGGTGTCGCCAGATTCCAAAAATGGATTCCATCGGCGCCCGCCTGATGCCACGTCGCGGCCAGTGCCCGATTGCCTTCCTGGCGCCACTTGGCTGCACAACTCCACGGCTTCTGGTTGATGCATGGATAGACAAGCACATCGTACTCGTGTGCAACTTGAATGAAATCTTTCACCGATAACGAGTTGGGTGCGTAGCCGCCGCCTGCAATCAGAATGTCCACCAAGTCATCAGCAATCCATGTTTTGACGTCCATGCCGAGGTGCTTGGCCAATTGAAAATTGTCCGGCACCCGTGCTGACAACAACAGGGGCCGTCCACGACGCGTGGCAGCCTGATCCGCACATTTCCGAATCCGGGCCATGAAGGATGTCATGATCTGCGTCTCTTCTTGTGTCGCCGGCTCACCCCGTAGACACCGGCTGAAAAACATCGGATGCCGGATAAAGTCCATTTCGAATCCGTCCACGTCGTACCGCTGACAAACCTCTTCAATGATCACGTACTGACGGTCGCGGACTTCCGCGTGCGCGAAATCGTAGGCTGTCTTGTAAAGCTGTAAATCGGGCAACGAGTTTTCCGTTTCAATGACAAGCTCGGGATGCTGTTTCTTAAAAGGGTGCATGACCCGGGGCATGATGCTGTCATGACAATCGTTCATGCTCATGTGTGCGAAGGCTTCCATTCCGTTGCCATGCGCAAAGTCAATGACCAGTTGCAGCGGGCACTTCCCCGCCTTGAGCAATGCCCGGTGATTACGTGTCCACTCTCCGTCGGTGTCAGCGGGTCCGCCGTGCCCGTGGTAGATTTTGGGCCGGAGACGACTGACATGTGCCGGGCTGTGGGCGTAAACACAATAAGTGATCGCGTCGACCTGCGTACCCACAAGCGGTCGTAGCCGTGGCTTCAAAAATCCTTCCGGCGTGTCACAACCCTGGTGGGACAGGCCGTAGTTGTCGTCGACAAAAATAATGCGCCTCGGGCGACGCGCAGCCACCAGTCTGGATCGCTTGGCTTGCGAGTAGCGCTGGTCGCCGGTCGACTCGTCCGCGGCCACCAACAATCCGGCAAAACAGAGAATGATCGCCATCATTTCCAAGGCCAGGTTAGCGACAAGGGTGGCAATCCGCAGGGGCTTGGCACGTGCGGTACCGGCCTTAGACCATCGGTAACAGCAGTCGTGTTTCATTTTTTCTTACCTGCTGCTTCGGTAGCACTCTGCGGCAGCCCCGAAACGTCGCCACCCAGCCAGCGGTACGGGCGGGGAAACAGGGCCAGTGAGCGATCCTCCAACGGCAGCTTGAGCGGCACGTTGCCACGCTGTGCCGATTGTTTGCAGGCAATGGCGATCTCGAGGGCGTGCCGTTGTGTTTCGCCTGTGATCCGAGGCGTCACTCCCTTGGTCACCGCGTCAATCATGTCGGTCACGGGTGACAGAATGTAATATTTTTCCGAGCGGTGCATCCCAAGGCTGGTTAACAAGGGCTCAATTTGTTTGCCGAACTGGCCCCATGACCAGGGCGCGTAATCAGGATCGATCTCTTTCCGGGCCCCACGGTCGTCCAGGCCGTGAAACACCTGCGTCAGCGGATTACCATGACGATCCCAACGCACCAAACCATTGTCATCCGTCCACACTTCAACACCAAAATATGGTGCTTTACTTTCACTGCCAAACACCTGCACATCCAATCCCGAGGTCAGGTGCAGGCGGGCATTGATACTCAGTCCGTGGTCCGTTTCGGATTCCGCAAGCTTCCCGAGCGGGCTGCCCCAGGCGACCACTTCGTCCACCTGGGACTGAGTAAAATGCTGCAGCACGAGCATCCGCGCCGTGCCTCCCGAACAAATCTCGCCTCGATACGAGTGTACGGCCACCCCGATGGGTTGACCGAGTTCTCCGGACGCCAGCTTCCTGCCCGCCTGTTCGACTTCCCAGTTGGCGCGCTCCAGACCTCCGCCGGCAAGTATGGCTCCGTGCCGCTTACAAGCGTCGATCATCGCATCAGCGTCCGACAGGCGGGCCGCAAAAGGGCGGTCGGTCTGGATTCCTTTGACGCCGGCTTCGGCGCAAGCGATGACTGCATCCCTCATGTACTTGGACGGAGTAATGATCGAAACTATATCCGGGACGACTTTTTGCAGCATAGCATCCGCATCGCGGAAAAGCGCCTTCACGCCAAACCGTTCACCCACCACCTGGCGTCGCTCCGGATTCCATTCGGCGATCGCCGCGAGTTCGATTCCGGGAATCGCTCGATACACCTCCGTAAACTGCTGTCCCAATCGACCACATCCGACGATCCCCACACGCAGCTTTTTCTTCAGTGGCGCTGCTTGTAGTCCACCAGAGGCGACACTGGCAGCGGCCAGTGATTGGAAGACAAAGTTTCTTCGATCGAGATGACTCATCGCGCGCGCTCCTGAAGTTGAAATTTGTTGACAGAAGAAAATCGATCAAAGGCACGGAGTTGCATTCTGCACTCGATCGTGCTCACCGTCCTGGTTTCACCGACAGACTGCAAACCGCCACTTCCATGCGCCCCAACAAAGAACGCAATTGTACTGGATCCTGACACCTGAGGCAGCTACCGTACGGCAATCATCCATTGCCGCCATGTACCAACGTCGCCGATCCGGTTCACCAAGCGAGGACTTTTTCACGGATGCCACAGGTCCGTGAATCAACCAGCAACTCGGCCCGCACCACGAGGCCCCGATCACCGGCCTAAAGGGGCTGGGCGGAAATGACCGCCTGCGTTCTAATGCTAAACGTGCTGCATCCACCGAACCGCTCAGAAACACCAGATCACAGCACCGCCGCTCGACAGGATTCCAGCATCACTGGTCGGTCAAATCGGAATCAGCAATCCCAATAGATGATGTGTTCAACCGATTGGTATCCATGGAAGCAACAAGTATGCCCCCAACAAACCAACTTGTTTCAGAATACGCCGCCCGACGTCCCGTCTCTACCAACTGGTATGAACGAGCTCAGAAGGTGATCGCCGGTGGTGTCGGACATGATTTGCGCCACTTCGTCCCCGTACCGTTGTACATACAAAAAGGCCAGGGCAGTCGAAAGTGGGACGTCGATGGAAATGAGTACATCGACTTTCTTTTGGGCAACGGCGCGCTGCTGTTAGGTCATGCTGCACCAGAAATCCTGGCCGCCATCAGCGACGCACTTGGCCGCGGAACCCATTTCGGCAACGACCACCCGCTGCAGGTCGAGTGGGCCGAATTGATCCACCAGTTGGTTCCATCGGCAGAGCGCGTACGGTTCGTCAACTCGGGAAGTGAAGCAACCCAATTGGCGATCCGTGTCGCCCGCGCTTTCACTGGTCGAAACACGTTACTCCGCTTCGAGGGCCACTTTCACGGCTGGCACGATGAAGTGGTTCACGGCTTCCAGCCTCCCTTTGCCGCCGACGGGTCCCTCGGGGTCGCTCCCCGCGTGCGCGATAACGTGGTTTCCATCCGAGACGGAGATCTGGATCTGCTGGAGGATGTGCTCTCGCGTACGAAAGATATCGCCTCCGTCATCCTGGAACCCTCCGGGGCATCCTGGGGACGCGTACCGGTCACGCAGGAGTTTCTTCACGGGTTAAGAGAAATCACCCGGCGCCACAACGTGCTGCTTATTTTCGACGAGGTCGTGACCGGATTTCGTTTCAGCCCCGGGGGGGCTCAACAACTGTACAACGTGATACCCGACCTGTCGTGTTTTGCCAAAGTTGTAGCCGGCGGCATGCCTGGCGGAGCGCTGGTGGGCCGAGCCGACGTGATGTCACTCTTCGACTTTACAGGCGATGCGCATCACGATCGTCATCAACGGGTCAACCACCAGGGCACATTCAACGCGCTGCCGCTATCCGCCGCCGCTGGCGTTGCCCTACTGAGGTTGGTGGCCACGGGACAACCGATTCAGCGGGCCAATGCCCTGGCGGAAACACTCCGCGCTGCCTGGGACCGCGTTCTCGACCGGCACAATGTTGCGGGGTACGTGTATGGCACCTGTTCGACGTTTCATGTCTATTTTGAAACCGAGCCGGATCACCTGCAGGATGCCTCCACGCGGGATGACCTGCACACCACCGACCCGGTCAGGTTGAAAGGTATACCAGCGGAGTTGATCGACAGTTACACGCGGCACCTGCGTCAACGGGGTGTCGACATCATGAGTTCAACCGGTGGTGTCTTGTCAGCCGCCCACACAGAAGACGACATTCAGCAAGCAACCGTTGCATTTGAAGAAACCATCTCGGCCCTGCTTGACGAAGAACTCATTGTGACAATGTAATCGGAAAATAATCTGGAGTAGAAGGGTAACACTTTCCAACGTTCCACAAAACACAAGACCAGAAAGTAGCATGACGGACCCAACTGACAACAACGAGTCGCAAGTCGCCAAGCCCCCGTTTCCTATCGATACAGCGGCCACCGAACACGCGCTCGACCTCCCACAAGGAAAACTGCCGTATCGTGTCGAGGCCGGTTGGATCACGTTGCGGAAAATTCACAAACCGGTCGCCCACCTGTTCCACACGGCCTATCTCGAGCAAAGCCAACAAGAGGATCGACCCCTGACCTTCGTTTTTAACGGCGGACCCGGTGCGGCGTCGGCCTACCTGCACATGGGGGCACTGGGCCCTCAACGTGTGGCGTTTGGAACCAACGGCAGCCTCCCCCAACCGCCGACTCGAGTTGTCGACAATCTGGAAACCTGGCTCACCTTCACCGACCTCGTCTTCATCGACCCTGTCGGAACGGGGTTCAGCCGGGCGCTGCGGGACACTAAAAATAAGTCCAAAACAAAAACAGAAAACACCGACAAGCAGGAGGACGATGATCCACAGGAGAATCCCGAGTACTGGGAAATTGACAAGGATCTGGATTCCCTGGGCGAGTTTGTCCGCCGTTTCTTGTCGAAACATCATCGCTGGACGTCACCTTTGTATGTGGCAGGTGAAAGCTACGGTGGTTTCCGGGTGGCGAAGATGGCACGCATTCTACAGGAAACGCACGGTGTTGGCCTGTCGGGCGCGCTGTTGATATCCCCCGCAATCGAATTCGATTCGCTACTTGGATCGGATTATAATTTGACTTACTGGGTGGAGCTGTTTCCCTCGTTGGCAGCGGCGGCGCATCAGCAGGGCCGGACTCGCAATCATCCTGAAAATGAATCCCTGGACGCGATCATCGAGCGGGCTGAATCCTTCGCCACCAATGAATTGGCACGCTGGTTAACTCGTGGCGAAGCACTGCCGGAAAGCGACCGATCGCAAATCGTATCCAAGATGTCTGATCTTACGGGATTGGATGGTCCGCTGATCGAACGGGCCGGCGGACGCATCAACTCCACAGTATTTTGTCGTGAACTGCTGCGCGAACAGCGCCGCCTCTGCGGACATTATGACGCCTCCATCTCCACGGTGGACCCTTATCCCGATCGCAACGCGTACGAAGGTCCCGACCCGACGCTTTTCTCCATCGACCGCCTGTTTACGGGGGCCATCAACCACCAGCTCCGTGCCACTCTTCAGGTCACCACCGATCTGGAATACCGGCTGTTGAGCATGAAAGTGAATGAAGCCTGGAAAGACAAAGAAAACGACCATGTGTTCCGGCGGCTGGTCGGAGCCATGGATGACTTGCGCTACGGCATGAGCTTGAACGAACACATGAAAGTCTTCATTGCCCACGGTTACTTCGATCTGATCACGCCCTATTTCAGCAGTCAGCGGCTGATTCAATTAATGAAGCTCACGGCCGATCAGAAAAACAACGTCCTCGTAAAAAACTACAAGGGAGGGCATATGTTTTACAGTTGGGATGAATCGCGCGCCGCGTTTCAAGCCGATGCCCGGCAATTCTACGGGCTGTCCAAATCACCGGCCTGACTGCTGGAAAGAGGACCTGCCGATACCGCGACATCAAGCGGCCACTACCAGACCCTTTCGACTTCGAATTGGGGCTGGTCTTCAGTAATCCTGATCCGCACATCGACCGGTAAATTTTCAAACTCCTGTGAGTCACCCGTGGGCCAGCGAACCACCAGTCGATCGATCTGGTCGGCATCACCTAAACCGACCAGCAAACCTGTCGGACCCTGCCCCATGAAACCATTGGCAGAAAACACGTCCCGCACAATCGTTCGACCCCCACAATGGATCACCACGCGACTGCCGACAGCCGACCGATTGCTTTTCACTCCTACCAGGTCCAGTTGCACCCGCTTCTTCTGCGCAGCGCAGCGATTGGCGAACAACCGCAACGGGCCACCACCCACGGAGCCGACCATCAGGTCGACGGCACCGTCACCGTCAAAATCGGCGGCAACCACGGATCGAGAATCAGAATCGATGTCCGCTTGCGAGGCGAACGACGCATCCATAAATCCATCTCCAGCGAGATTCAAAAACATACAATTGCGTTCAAAGGCGCTCAAATTCTGTCCGCCCTGGAGCATCATGAAGGGATTTTCGACCCAGAATTCACCCGCCTCATGGTCGATGTCACCCAGCGCCGGAATGACACATTGTCGATTCAAGGGCTGTGACACGACAGCCCGCCAGAGACACGTTCAGCCATCCGGTTTTTTGCGATCAAAACTCATGAACCCCGTCGTGGCATACAAGTCCAGCCAACCATCGTTGTCCAGGTCCGCCATGGCGGGTGCGTAGGCCCAACCCACTGACGATACCTCCATCGCTTCACCAAATTCTTCGTAGGGCTGATTCGCTGAAGGTTTACTGTAGAGACGATTTCCGGCACAGGACCCGCGCACCCGTGCAAAGATCCCGGGCGGGTAGTCGTCCTCACTCAACTGCCCGATAATTCGTCGCCCCATTTTGGAGAACATGTTGGCCACGTAGATCTCCGTGTGACCGTCATTGTTCAGATCACCCGTCGCCACGCCCATGCTGGTCGGAAAGTCCCGCGCCAAAGTCGTTTCCGACACGTCGGCAAACGTGCCGTCCCCCTGATTTCTCAGAATCACGTTACTGCCAAACTCGTTGGCAATGTACAAATCCGGCCAGTGATCCTGGTCAAAGAAAAACCAGGAGGCTGCGTGGGTGGTTCCGAGTCCGCCACCACTACCGGTCGAGTGGGTCACATCAAGAAACCGTCCCTGGCCCAGGTTGCGAAATAGAACGTTTTCCCGCCCGGCATTCGGATCATCGATCCAGCCACCAGCGTCCGCCTGGGAACTGTTCAGGTCGCGCTGGTACATGACATACAGATCCAGTAACCCGTCACCATTATAATCCGCAACGGAGCAGCCCATGCATTCCGGTTCGAAGAAGAGACCCGCACTCCGGGTGATGTCGACAAAACGCTTGCCCTGCTCGTTGTGAAAGAGCGAGTTGCCCAAGAGCAGGTCGGGAAATCCATCGTTGTCATAGTCAAACCAGCCAGCCACGGCATTCGACCCGCGAATGTATTTCGTGATTCCCATTTTTCCAGCAACATTCACAAAGCGCTTGCCACCTTCGGACCGCAGCAACATCCGCGCACCGTCGAAAGAAGCTAAAGCGATATCCAGATCGCCGTCCTGGTCGAAATCCTCCACCGCAAATTGAAATCCGTATTGATCAATTTTCTCCAAAGAGACTTTCCAATTGTCTCGGAGCGGTAGATCAGAAATCCCCACTTGTCGGCTTACTTCTTCCATCAGTAAATGCGTACTCTTGCGCCAGATCTCGGACCTGATCTGCCACCAGTCCAGAATCGCTGTCTGGTCGATTTTCCGGTCGTCCTGAATCGTACAATCCACCAGGTGTTCAGATTCATAAAACGCAATGGAACCGTCCTGGTCCACCCCGGAGAGTGTCAGCCGGACTCGCAGGTGCCAACATTGGTTCGAATCGTTGCGTTCGATATTCAGCACGCGAAAACTGGACCGCTGCAAATCCTGGAATTGGGCGACTGGCGCTATCAAGGATCGCACTACCACTTCGGGCCCAACCGGGGCAACGTTTGCATCGTTGGCTTTGCGCAGTTCAACAACCGGACCATGCCTGCGTGTCGTCTCGGGGAGGTGGTCAATCACCGCGCCGCTGAATCCTTCCCGCAAACAGGCCGACAACTTCGTTTCATCCTGGTCAGCAATCGCCGCCAGCATTCGCGGTCCAAACCGCCGTTCTAGTTCGAAAGTGACGTGCTCGGCGTCCCAGATTTCTTGTTGTTTTCCCAGGTCCAGTTCAAAGTTAGTCAGTTGTTCGGGAGCAGACTTCGCAGGTAAAACATCAACCGGTGGCCGCGCATCCTCAGCAGGGCGACCTGAACATCCCGACAATGAGATACTGGCCGTGACCAGAAACACCATCGAATGCATCGCGACACAGCATTTCATGAAGTTCCCCCAAATTCCCTGCGGGATTGACTGTTGGCGAGCTGACTAGAGTGCCCCGCAATAAGTGTCCACCGCAAGGGACAACACGGTGCTTGCAACACCGTCTCCACTAGAAACTCTTGCGACGATCACTTTTAGCCGTGCACCCTGCGATTGTAGTCCCATGGCGGCCAATTCGCAATCTTTCAAGAGACTGTCCGTATACACTGGTAAAACGTTCTTGTCGGGCTGGCCACGGTTCGGACACCCGTTGACATCGCGGCAGATTCAAATGAACCACGGCGTTGTTTTTCAGTGGTCGTGCAGATGGTCTTCACACCCAACAGGAACCTCCAAGTCGTTCGTTCAGGCAGTCCGTCTGTCTGGCCGGTTGTTTTTGTCAGACGTTAAACCGAATGAATTGCCAAAAAGACGGTGCCACTGTCCAGTTGTAGATGCTAAATTCTATAATGCGTGTCGGCCGGGCGGTGGAAGCATGGCGGGCTGCAAACTTTTGCTTGAGTTCATTACCGTCGAGCTTGCATGACGCCAGTCGCTGGAAATCCAGTTCCGCCGGTGCGTATTCGGTTGTTCTGACTCAGGTTGGCCTCTGGTACGGGTCGCAGGCGACCAACGGCGCTGCCATGACCCCGGTCAGATATCCCCGGATGAGGATCAACACGAGGTAATGCACACGGTGAATTTCTCCCTCACGTTTCGAAGACTTTTCCACGTCACGCTGGTGGTGAAACTGGCCATTCTCTCCAGTCACGTCCAAGGGGACGACTGGCCACAATGGCGAGGTCCGGAACGAAACGCTGTCTCCAAGGAAACCGGTTTGCTGCAGAGTTGGCCGGCGGATGGTCCGCCAAGCGTTTGGCGCGCTGCCGGATTGGGCGAAGGCTACTCAAGTGTTGTCGTGTCCCGGGGTCTTGTTTTCACCATGGGGCAACGCGGGAAGGATGTCATCTGCACCGCCTTGGATTCGGCCACGGGCAAGCCACGCTGGACTCGAAAAATCGGGGAAACGGAGCGAATTCCATTGTCCACGCCGACTGTGGACCAGGACCGTCTTTACGTTCTCGACCCGGATGGAGACCTGGTCTGTTTGAAAACAAACAGTGGTGAATTGGTCTGGAAAAAAAGTTATGTAGAGGATTTTGATGGACAGATGGCGTCACCACACGGGTACGCGGAATCACCTTTAGTCGACGGTGAGAAACTGGTTTGTACGCCTGGCGGGTCGGAGGCCCTGATGGTCGCGATGAACAAGACAACGGGTGAAGTTTTGTGGAAGGCAACGATACCGGAAATCGGTCCGGCAGGAAGTGACGGGCACAGTTTTCCGTCGATGGTGGTCACCGAAGTCGGGGGGATTCGCCAGTACGTGCAGTTTGCCGGGCGGGGACTGGTTGGCATTGCAGCACAGGACGGCCGCTTCCTCTGGGGTTACAACGACTTGTCGACCGGGTTAAACATTCCCACACCAGTCGTGCGTAACGACCTGGTCTTCGCCGCGAATGGCTACAACGCCGGCAGTGCACTGCTTCAACTGGAGCCTGACGGAAGCGGGGGTATTGAGGCCCACGAAGTTTATTCGCTGCGGGGCAGTCGCTTTCAAAATCAACATGGTGGAATTGTGTTGGTGGGGGACTATATCTTCGGAGGACATGGTAACAACAACGGTCTGCCAACTTGCGTGGAACTGGAAACTGGACGTATCGTTTGGAAAAGGCGTGGCCCCGGAGTCGGATCAGCAGCCGTCATCTACGCCGATGGCCATCTCTATTTTCGTTATCAAAACGGGCTGATCGCCCTGATCGAAGCCAATGCCGACCGCTACCGCCTGAAAGGCACATTCCAGTTGCCGGGAGCCGGTGGCGACAGCTGGGCACATCCGGTCATCGCCCACGGAAGGCTCTATCTGCGAGAGAAAGATCACCTTTGGGTTTATGAGGTGATCACCGACCGGGACACGGGCCACCAAGCAGCGGCGGAAACTGACCCTGCAACTTCCAGCCCTGCCATCAGCGGGTTGCATGAACTGGACGTTTTCACCGCGACCCTCGCCAGTCAGCATGCATACTATCGTTATGCGTCGGAGAACGACAACGATACTGTTTTGCTCGTACATCTTGCTAACCAACATCTGGCCGAAGGAGCCCTTGCCCCGCAAGTGCTGACAGCGCTGGAAGCCCTGCAAAGACCGTTCGTTCTGGATTTGGCCGGAACAAACGTCAACAACACCGGCGTAGAGCAAGCGAGCCGACTTCCGAATCTGGCGGGGCTGAATCTGGAACTGTGTCTGCAGATCTCCGATGGCGGGCTGGAACCATTGTCCACCACCAAGACCCTGCACTTGTTGGTCCTGACAGGAACTGCCATCACCGATGAGGGGCTGCAACACGTTTCCAAAATCAAGCGTCTCCTTGCCCTGGACCTGGAACTGTGTGACGGAGTCACGGACCTTGGCTGCTCGCAATTGGCCACGATGACCCGGTTAAGAGCGTTGAACCTGAAAAAAAACGGGTTTGGCAGAAAGATTACTGACGAGGGGCTGAAGGCTTTGAGTCCCCTGACCGAATTGGAATCGCTCAACCTGTATGGTAACGGACTTTCCGACGAGGGTTTGGTACACCTGCAACCCCTACAGCGTTTACAGGAACTTGATCTGAGCCTGTTATCGCTGACAGACAAGGGCATGGAACACTTGCAGCCACTCCAACAATTGCGACAGCTGGAGTTACTGTATTCGATCGGCTTTGCCGGTCCACAGCTGACCGATGCCGCGTTGGTCAGCATTCAAAAACTGAAACGTCTCGAATCGCTCAATTTAATCGGATCCAAAATCACGGATGCCGGGTTGCTTCGTCTCGGACAACTCAAGCGGCTGACACAATTAGAGCTGGTAGGAACTGCCGTCACGGCGTCGGGTGCACAGCGATTCAGACTCGAGTTGCCAGCTTGTAACATCCGCCTGGCGGTTGGTAGAAGTCGTGACTTCGGGCTGTCGGAAAAAGACGGCTTGTAAGCTCCGCGAATGTGATGTGAAGTTCGCCTTTCTGCTCCGACCTGGCCGTGCAACGGTGGGCAAATCTCACTACGGCAGCTTCGACACAAATTGATACTGTCCCGAACCCACAGCAAACACCGCCCCGTCGCCATCGATGCGCTGCAACTTCACCCCTTCAACGGCGGCGAGCGGCCGGCCCCCTGCAGTGACAGTTTTAAGGTCCCTGGCAGGTAGAATCACCGTGGCAGTGGTGTTGGCCGGGATGGTGACATTCAAATGGAATTGATCGTTTTCGATGCGCCAATGGCTGACAATGGGGCCACGTATCGAATGATAACTGCCTTTGGCCCAGGTCAATCCTCCTCCGGGACGAGGATGAATGACAAAGTGTTTGTAAGCAGGGTGATGTTCGTCCGGATTGATGCCGATGATGTGCCGCCACATCCATTCGCCCACGGCCCCGAACGCATAGTGATTCAGGGAGGAAACGGGTTGTTCACCCTCTCGACCCTCCACATACGAGTCCCAGCATTCCCAGATGGTCGTGGCGCCCATCCGGATCATGAAGTTCCACGATGGACAATCCTGCAGGTGCAGCAGCCGGGTTGCCTCGTCATGGTACCCGTTGCGCGTAAGTTCCAGCATCAACCGGTGTGTTGTCTGGAATCCGGTCGATAGATGACCCTGATGTCGTGCCAGGCTTGCGACCATGTGCGCGGCAGCCCGGGACCGCAGTTCCTCGTCAATCAGATCAAAGTTTAACGCCAGGGCGTAACCGGCCTGGGTATCACCCTCAATGCGGCCGTCCACCTTGACGAAACGCCGGTTGAATTCGGATTTGATATCTTCAAAAAGATCACGATAGCGCACGGCTTCTTCTTCACGACCAATCACCGTGGCCATCTTGGAAATGAGCCGGGTCGAGTGCGCAAAAAACGCCGTGGCAAATATTTCCTTGGGAACCGCGCCGCCCGTTTTTGGCCAGTCTTCCAGGTTCAACGTATCACCGTTAAGCCAGTCGTTGTAATCGTTGTCACGCCGCTTTTCCCAAATCAAATTTGGATTGACCCGGTGAATGAAATCGACCCAGCGCCGAGCCGATTCAAAATGCTCTTCCAGGACCCGCTTGTCGCCGTAGTTCTGGTACATCCGCCAGGGCACCATCGTTCCCGCATCGCCCCAGCCGGGCACGCCCGCGCCTCTCCGGTTCGGTTCGCCCGGGTGCGGCGAGTAGTTGGGATAGCGCCCGTCATCCGCCTGCGAATCGCGCATGTCGGGTATCCACTTGCTGAAAAAGGCAGCCATGTCCATATTAAAAATAGCGGTTTGCGCAAAGACCTGCATGTCACCCATCCAGCCCGCACGTTCATCTCGCTGCGGGCAGTCACTGGGAATGCCGTGCAGGTTGCTACGCTGGCTCCAGAGAATGTTGGCCATCAGCTGATTGATTGACGGATCGGAGCACTCGAATCTACCCACCTCCGGGGCAGCCGAACGGAACACGCGCACCAGCAGATCGTCACGGTCCAGTGGCTCCGGTAGCCCGGTCACTTCCACGTACCGGAAACCGTGGTAGGTGAACCGTGGCTCAAAAATCTCCTCGCCGTCACCCCGCTTGATATAACGATCCTGCTGCAGTGCCCCGTTGAGATTCTTGGTGTAGAGTGTACCGTCGTCGGTGACCCGCTCAGCGTGTCGCAACGTCACGGTGGTGCCCGCCGGGCCGGTCACCTTCAGCCGGCACCAGCCGGCCAGGTTCTGGCCCATGTCACACACATAATGGCCGGGCTCAGGTTCGCTCAGCCTGACCGGATGCCGTTCTTTCACAACCCGGATCGGCTGGTTGCGCTGCCAGACGAGCCTGGTTCCTGGAAAATCGACCACGTTCACTTGTTCCCAGTCGCCATCGTCGTAGTTGGCCCTCTTCCAACCGGGCCGCTCCAGACGTGCATCGTACGTTTCGCCACCGTAGAGACTGGTCACGCGAAGCGGGGATTCCGTTGTACTGCGCCACGAGTTGTTGGTGACAATGCATTGTGTCCGTCCGTCGGCCAGTTCAACATCCAGCCGCAAAATCAGACCCGGCTGCGCTGCGAACACGCGTTGGGCAGGCGGGGGCGCCGCGTGGAAGCGGTCAGCATACCAGCCGGTCCCGAGGATGGCCCCCAACACATTGGTTCCCGGGCTGATCAAGTCCGTCACGTCAAAGGTCTGGTACTGAATGCGTTTGTTGTACAGGGTGAATTCTGGTGCAAGAATGTGGTCGCCCACGCGTTGACCGTTGAGATACAGTTCGTACAAACCAAGGCCTGTCACGTGCACCATCGCGCGCCGCACCCGGGCGTCGAGCAAGAATGACTTGCGAAGCAGGGGCGAGGGCCGGATCTCCGAATCTTCTGCCTTAAATTCGCTGTGTGGCGGTGCAATCCAGTCGGCGTCCCAGTCGGCTCGCTCGAGCAGTCCCACGGTCCAACTGGCCGTCCTGCCCCAGCGAGACACCTCTCCGTCCCCATCCCAGGCACGCACCTTCCAAAAGCATCGTTGGCGAGATTTCAGCAGCGTGCCGGCATACACAACATGGATCGACTGGTCCGAAACCACTTTGCCACTATCCCACAGGTCGGCATCGTTGTGGCTTAGACGCTGCTCACTACTGGCCACTAAAACCTGGTAAGCAGTTTGCTTTTGATTTCGCTGTGGGGACTCGAGGATCCAGCTTAACCGGGGCTTGACCGTATCAATACCCAGCGGATCGTGGCGGTATTCGCAGCGCAATTCCCGCACCTGCAGTGTCGTGTCGGCGAAAATCGCCCGGCCACTTAAAATCGATACCGCCACAAACCACAGGACCACCGTGCGTCGATTCATGGAACTCCAAGCGTCAACATGGACTCCGCAGTAAGTGTTCAGGAGCAGGAGATCTGCCATAAAAAAAGAGGTCCACTGGCAACTGCCGCAAACCCCTTGTTTGATAGAGTACCAGAGGAGGGACTCGAACCCTCACTCCCCGAAGGGAACTGGATTTTGAATCCAGCGCGTCTGCCAATTCCGCCACTCTGGCAAAGT
>CAUZBP010000027.1:0-52626 GCA_963578105.1 Planctomycetota bacterium | reverse complement strand
ATAAGGTCCCGTGTTCGTGTTATAAGGTCCCGTGTTCGTGTTATAAGGTCCCGTGTTCGTGTTATAAGGTCCCGTGTTCGTGTTATAAGGTCCCGTGTTGTAGACAGCCGTATTTTGACCCGGATACGGAACGTTTGGTGCCAGTGTTGTCGGATAAGGCGTGTTGGTAGCCGGACCAGTTGACGAAGCAACCGCAGCGGTCGGACTTGTTGGACCCGTCGATGACGGAGGCACTGGGCTGGTGGATACAGAAGGCAAAGGAGGAGAATTCAAAGCCAAGGAAGACTCGGGTGTTTTCTTGTCATCACGGTTGAGCCACTTCATTCCGGGTAACTTGCTGAGTCTGAGACTCGGGGTTGGCAACTTACCCAGGCGAGAGCTACTGCAGCCTGTCATGACAATCGTGGTTCCACAAACCGCAACGACGAAAACGAGGGTCCAGTTCGTTCGATAGATTTGCATCTCTTAGTCTTCCTTGACGTGAGTTTGTAGAAAATGGTCAGACCTTGGTAAACACGCCACAAGTCCGCACACCACTTTTCGAGGTTTGAATCGTCATGATTTGATGAAAATTGACCATGCCCCGGTCAATTCTTAAGGGCTGCTGTCCAACACAACTGGCACCCCGAAATATCGCTGCGGAACACCGGCGCGTCGTTACATCTACTATAAAGGTTTCGGATGAACTAATCCGTAGACCTTAGCTTAACCGAACAAGATACAAATATTCACTTGCACGATTAGATTCACATTGCTGCGCGGCAGATCATAAAGTCGGGCCATGGACGGGTCAACGTCATCTTGGCGCAAAGCTAGCCCTGGATGCAACACTGGCAACGTCAAAGACAGTTTGTGAACGACCGCAGCTTAACCGCCAGCCTCTGTGTAGCGACGTTCTACTTCATCCCAGTTGATTACGCTGAAAAATGCGGCAACGTAGTCTGGCCGGCGATTCTGGTAGTTCAGATAGTAGGCGTGTTCCCAGACATCCAGTCCTAAGATGGGAGTGCCAGCGACACCGGCGACGGCTTCACCCATCAAAGGGTTGTCTTGATTGGCTGTGGAACCGACTGTCAGTTTACCGTTTTGCACGATGAGCCAGGCCCAACCACTCCCAAAGCGAGTTGCCGCTGCCGTGGAGAACGATTCTTTGAAAGCGTCCATCCCGCCGAGGTCCGATTCGATGGCAGCTGCCAATTGGCCACCTGGCTGACCACTTCCGGATCCCATGACAGTCCAGAACAGTGAATGATTAGCATGACCTCCACCGTTGTTCCTTACTGCACCGCGCTTGTCGTCCGGGACGGCACTCAAGTCCGAGATCACCTGCAATATGTCTTGTTCTGCCAGGGACGTACCTTCCAGTGCAGCATTTACTTTGGAAATGTAGGCCTGATGATGCTTGGTGTGATGGATTTCCATGGTGCGAGCATCGATATGAGGCTCCAGGGCATCGTAGGCATAAGGAAGATCGGGGAGTGAGTAAGCCATGGTCGTGATATCTCCGCTTGTGGTGCCGAAGTCGTTGTGAGTTTCCGGGTCTGTTCCCGTGTCAGTTTGATTTGAAACGATGTCTTGTTGGTTGCCCCGAAGGCGGGGGCAGACCTGCGAACATAACGCATCAAAAGAGATTTGACAATTGGCCGGAAGGAAGTCTGTCAGCCGACTGCGACTGCGAATGCTATGTGTTCCGGCTTGGAGAAGTTGGGTATTTTTGGAAGGGAATGACCAGATTGGACCTGCTGGGGCGGCGAATTGCCGGAAAGCAGAATGCCAAAGGGAGAAGGACGGAGAAGATGTCTGAAGCACCCCTGTGGATGACGTTCACTCCGTTACCCGCCACGATTCCCAGTGGACCGGAACTTTTCACTTCCGCAAAAGGCCAGTTCCGTTTGGTGAGCCCGTCAAACCACTTGAGACGAATTTTTTCTGAGAGGGTTTTCCTGGGCGACCAGATAAGACTTGAGACTGGCTAGTATCTGCTGTGCACGGTCTAGCGTATTTCTACGGCGGCGGTCTCGGTTCTTTTTTGGCCGGATCTTGACCAGGATCACCGTGTCTGCCGAATCGGGCGTTGCTTGGGGCACATCGACTTCTGGTGGTACGAAAGTGAGTTCGGTGAAGAACTGTACTGATCGATCCCCCCGACGCCGTTGGACTGTCGGTAGGCAGCTGTCGAGCGAAATGAGAACTCGATTTTCCTCCACAGAGACAATGTCGGCATCGTGATCGACCACAAAACCACTAAGCTTCTCGATGGCAACATTGGTGGGAACACTGGTTACCAGTGTTCTTTCGAGCAGAAGAGCCGGGCTGGTCTTATTCCACCAGCTGGACCACCAGCCAACATTTTGAGATTCGTCGTCTTCGTCAATCCCCGATCCCAGTTGCACGACGGTGTTACGGCCCATGCTTTTGGCTTCATAAACTGCGCGATCCGCCCGGCGCAACATCGTTTCAGGAGTGTCTCCTAGTTGCAGCTCTGTAACCCCAAAACTACACGTGATCGGTTTTGTGTCCAGTGCAGGGTGCCGAGTGCTTGCGCACTCCCGCCGAATTTCTTCTGCGCGAACAGCTGCAGTGGCATTGTCGCAGTCCCCACAGAGCATGACAAACTCTTCCCCGCCGTAACGCGCTGTAACATCGCCACGTCGAGAGCAACGTTTCAAGAGAGCGGCGAACGAGATCAGAACCTGGTCACCCGCTTGGTGGCCGTAAGTGTCATTGACCCGCTTGAACTTGTCCAAATCGCAGATGATCAAACTGCAGGGCTGGTGCCGCGTCAGGTGGTCTGCAACAAGTTTTCGAAATTCCTTGTCGAATTCGGCCCGGTTGTGCAGGGAGGTGAGTGAATCAAGAGTTGCCTTGCGGTGCAGGTGTTCGACACGTTCCTGTAAATACATTTCTGAAGACACGTCGCGGAAGACAATGGTCGCTCCGAGGACCACCCCGCTACCGTCGGTGACCGGGATGATGTGCATATCGACAGCCGTTCTCTTGCCATCTCGCCCTGCAATCGACATCCGTTGGTTTACATGATTTCCCGTGGAAGTTGCCTGGTAAACGGGGCAATTGTCAATGGTGATGTCTTCTTCGTTATCATCGCGAAGTTGTACCAGGGTGGGATTCCACGTTTTGTGGCGCATGCTGGGCATCGGCATACCCGTCAAGTGTTCGGCCGTGCGATTCCATCTCATGATCTGCTGGTTGGTGTCGACAAAAATTATTCCGTCCTGCAGGTTGTCGAAGAGTTTTTCGTTGAAGAGGGCCTCGGTTGAGGGGTCTTGTGGAGCAGAAGTCAACTGGCCCATACGCCAACGGGCGTTTGCCAGTTGAGGGTCAAGTTGCGAGATCCATCGTTGGGTTACCTCTTGAAGTAGCTGCGGATTGTCCAGAGCATTTCGATCGTAAAAGTCCTTGACCAGTTCTGGATCAAACTGGGTACCCGCGTTCTGGAACAGTTCCGTAAGGGCCCGCTCTCGTGAATATGCCCGACGGTAGACACGATCGCTGGTCATCGCATCAAAGGCGTCGACCACAGCGAGCATTCGGCCTCCCAGGGGAAGTGCTGCACCATTCCGATCAAACTCAGGATCAACTCCATTGAACCAGGCCGAAGAATAATAGACGTTGTCGATGATCGCCTGCGAGGCACCGAATGCGGTCAGAATGGAGAGACCGATATGCCGCTGTCGCTTGATCAACAACTGCTCTTTTTTCGCCAGGGGGGCCGGCTTTTGTAGTACGACGTCTGGAACACCAATCTTGCCGATGTCGTGCAAGAGAGCGGCAATTTCAATCTCTGATCGCACCTCTTCGGGGAACTTCTGGGCCAGCGCCCAAGCGGAACAGGAAAGTGCCACGCGGAGAGAATGGCTGGCCGTGGGGGCATCCTTGGCCTTCAGAGAGGTAAACAAAGCACTGGCCACACCCAGCTGAGCGATAACCAGTTGGTTCTCAACAGTGTGTTCCACACCAGTCTGGGAACCGACCGCTTTGGAGTTTACTTCAATCGCCGGCGTTTTTGCGGGATCCCGAACCGGGATTTTTCGAACGTCGTCCAACAACGAGTTCAACGCTGTCAGTTGCGCATCCAGGGCAGGTGAGGTGAGAGACTGACTGGAAGCTGCCACTTCCGCCGGTGTAGTCTGAGTTTCGTGCATGAATATAGATGTAGATACTGTCGTGGCTGGTTGTTGAAACCCGCAGTTTGATTCTTCCAACTTCCCTCAGGGTGTCCCCTCATCGGTCTGGCGGACGATTCTTTTCAAGGACCTTTTCTCTTGAAAACCTAGGCCAGTAAAGATTTAGGGTCAAACAGGTTAGCGGAACAGGAATGCGCGGTATGCACACTATGACCAGAAGCTCATGACGAAGATTCCGGATTTGAGGACTCCTGTTGGACCGTTTTGCCAGCAACTGCCATGTCAATCGGAAATGGTGGCAGTCTCGTCACTGATAGCAAATTCCGTGGGGCGATTTCCGGCCCGCTGGCCCGGTTGTAAAAATAGTCCGTTGCTAGAGTTTCTCTGATCCTTACACGTGGTAGGCACGTCCAGGTTTATCAGCCGGATAACAACGGACTTCTTATACCAAGACCTGAAAATGCCGATGTGGTATTAGTCTGCCGTCAGTAGTATTGTTAGTCAGTCATGGATGGAGATCTCTGTCCCCCCGACTCTCCCGAGTTGGATACAGAACGTCGACTGATTCCGGGTAAGAAAATTGAGAAGTTGTTGATTCGGCTGATCGAAAATGGAATTTCGGCACAGTGGAAACGGGGCGGTTCGTCGTCGACGGGTTTTACTCGACGACAATTCTGCTGCCAGCTCTAATAAATCCACACCAAACAAATCAAAGAGACAGGCTGGATCTGCATTGAAATATGCTGAAGCGGCTCGGGCGGATTGCGAAGCACGGATATCCGATTTGATTCCGATCCGCGTCTACTCACTGCTATGCTGGTTTTTAGGGGGATTCTCGCTCGTCACCGGTTTGGTGGTGCTTCACGGTTATCGTCTTCAGTGGTCACATTACCTGGGCACCGCTTGCCTGAATATTTTGGACCTGACCCAACAGCCGAATTTGGCAACCTGGTTTTCGACTGTCGCGCTGGCTGTGGCATCATTCACAGCCGTGTTGATCTACAAAATCCGTCGCCACCGTGTGGATGACTATCGAGCCGGTTATCGAATCTGGATCTGGGCAGCCGGTTTTCTTTTGCTCGCCAGTGTGAACACGGTTGCAGGGTTGGAAGTTGTGACACGAGGAATAGCTCTTCATTTGACAGGTAGCCTGATTTGGGGGGACGGGTATGTCTGGTGGGTCCTGCTGGTCGTGGCTGCGTTCATCCCCTTGGCCTGTTTGTTGGCCTTGGATCTCCGCCGCAGTCCGGGGGCGACACTGGTGTTGTTGTCAGCCCTGGGGTGTTATGGACTCGCAGTGTTGCTGAGGATGCGGATCATCGTGCCCGGAGACGTTCAAGCCCAGTCAGTTGTGATGTCAGTTGCCACATTTTTAGGGCATTTGATGATCGTGATGGGACTATGGATTTTTGCTCGCAGCGTCTATCTCGGTGCGCAAGAAAAACTGCCCTTGGAGAAAACAGAGGGTGTGACGAAAAATCGAGATTCCGCAACGAAATCCAAGCCGGGTATTAAGAACCACAATCAGGAAAAGCATCTTCAGGAAACGTTTCAAACATGTAAAACTGATTTGGAAGTGACGACGGACACAGACGAGGTTCATGAAGATCTGGTCGATTCGTTCGACGCGGCAACGACGCAGGGCAAGCGACTTTCGAAAGCTGAGCGGCGTCGGTTGCGCAAACAACAACGACGCCAGAACACGGCAGCGTAGAATCCAGGGTTCCGACCAGTCCACTCGACGCCACGGAAATCCGTCTCATGGATCTGCACTTGAAAGGGACGGATGGCTAGTGTCTAGTAGTGGATCTTCGACCGTCCGATAGCAACGAGGACGACGGCAGCGAGTTTCCCGGAACTCGTTTGGCGCAGCGTTCAGGTCATTTGATTCTGCCCGGTCGCCTTGTTAAAGACCACCCGCACCAAAGTCCACTTGGCCAGCATGATCCGAACTCGATTTGCTCCCAGTCCAACTGGATATCTTCACATTGGCGGTGTTCGTACTGCGCTGTTCAACTGGCTTTTTGCCAGAGGGTGCGGTGGACAATTTGTGTTGCGGATTGACGACACCGATCGGCAACGCAACGTCAGTGAAGCTTTACAGCCCATTCTGGATGGTTTTCGTTGGCTAGGAATTGAATGGGATGAAGGGCCCGGAGTGGGAGGAGCAAACGGCCCTTATTACCAGTCGGAGCGGAGCGAACTCTACGCGGCCGCCGTTCAGGTCTTGCTCGAAAAAGGTGCCGCCTACCGAGATTACTCGACCACTGCGGAGGTTCAGGCAGAGCGAGAGGCGGCCGAACGGGAGAAGATGCGTTTTGCATACAGTCGGCGTTGGATGGCTGAAACAGATGCCCAGGCCACGCAATTTGAAAACGAAGGGCGGCAGGCCGTCGTCCGGCTCAAGATGCCACGTGAAGGCCAGTGCCAGTTTGAAGACCGGATTCGTGGAGAGGTGTCTTTTTCATGGCGTCAGGAACAGGACCACGTTATCCAGCGTACTGACGGGACATGTCTGTATCATTTGGCGAGTGTCGTAGACGATCACGAGATGCGGATTTCACATGTCATTCGTGCCGAAGAGCATTTGTCCAACACTCCCCGTCAAATTTTCATCTCGCAGTCTCTCGGATACGAGTCACCTGAGTATGCCCACCTGCCTTACGTGGCTGAGCCAGGAGGCAAGAGCAAGATTAGCAAACGCAAACTGAACAAATATTTCAAGAATCAAGATTTTAAAAAGCTTTACGAACAGGGGGCGGCCATCGCTCGTGCTGTCGGGCTGGAAAACACTGCAGAAACCTTCAATCCGGTCATCATCGATTTTTATCAGAAAATAGGGTATCTGCCGGAAGCGGTGATCAACTACCTCCTGCTGTTGGGGTGGTCACTGGATGATCAGACTGAGGAGTTCAACCGGGAGGAGATGTTACAGCATTTTTCCTTGCAGCGCGTTGTGAAGTCGCCCGCCAGTTTCGATCCTCTTAAATTATTGGCGTTTCAAGAGCGTTACATGCGAAAACTCCCCATGAAACAAAAGGTGTCTTTTGTGCTGCCGTTTCTCCAGCAAGCCGGACGGATCAGTACCCCGCCACCCTGTGAGATCGGTTCTCACGTCGGGAAGGTTCTCGAAGCTGCCGGAGATCGGGTCAGGGTGGCAGGGGACATTCTTCAGTTTGATGAATTCTTTGTAAATGATGAAGATTTAGAATACGACGAAAAATCCTTTGAGAAGCGGGTTCGAAAACCGGAAAAGGCTGCCGAGCTTTTGAACGCCATCAAACATCAACTGGGGTCTGTCGAACCGTTTGACGCTCCTGCACTTGATCAATTGCTGCATGAGTTTGTCGAAAGTCGCCAGATCAAGATTGCCCAGGTCATCCACGCGCTCCGCGTGGCGACGACCGGAAAATCGATTGGAATTGGTCTGTTTGAGGCGTTGGAAATCATCGGTCGCGAGGGGTGCCTGGCAAGAATTCAACGTGCCCTGGATCGAATCGAAGTGACACGCAAGGTAAGTTAGAAACTGGCCGAACTGGCAGCGGGCAAGCACGCCGAGTAAGAGAGAGTAAACATGGGCTAGGCGGTGTGCGTGTCTTGTCGCTGAAAATCTATCACACGGGAGGATTCTTGAAGTATGCCCGACGCCGATGCAGTTCGACGCGATTTCGTTCGCGACCTCATTCAGGAAGATTTGACCAGTGGGAATTATGAAGGCCGTGTGCACACACGCTTCCCGCCCGAGCCTAACGGCTATCTGCACATCGGACATGCTAAATCCATCTGTTTGAATTTTGGTGTCGCGCAAGAATTTGGGGGTCTTTGTAATTTGCGGTTTGACGACACCAATCCCGCGAAGGAAGAAGAGGAATACGTCCAGTCCATTCAGCAGGATGTCCGTTGGTTGGGTCTTGATTGGGGTGACCGGCTGTTTTATGCATCGGACCACTTTGAGCAGCTCTACGCGTGGGCGGTATTCTTGATCAAAAAGGGGAAGGCGTACGTATGCGATCTGACATCCGAACAGACACGAGAGTATCGAGGAACTCTGACGGAGCCGGGAAAAGACAGTCCTTTTCGCGACCGAAGTGTCGAAGAAAATTTGGATTTTTTCGAGCAAATGCGACAGGGAAAATTTTCGGATGGCAGCCGGACTTTGCGGGCCAAGATCGACATGAGTCACGCGAATGTGAACATGCGCGATCCGGTCCTGTACCGAATTCTACGGGCGACTCATCATCGGACGGGAAACACGTGGTGCATTTATCCCATGTATGATTTTACGCATGGTCAGTCAGATTCTATTGAGGGGATCACCCATTCTATCTGCACCCTGGAATTCGAAAATCATCGACCACTTTACGACTGGTTTCTCCGGGAACTTGAAATTTATGCTCCGCAACAGATCGAATTTGCCCGGTTGAATCTGACCTACACCGTGATGAGCAAACGCAAACTCTTACAACTGGTGGAGAATGGCCTGGTTCAAGGCTGGGATGACCCCCGCATGCCAACCATTTCGGGGCTCCGGCGGCGCGGTTACACACCCGAATCGATTCGAAGTTTTTGCTCCAGAATCGGAGTCACCAAATACGACGGGATAACTGACATGGCGGTACTCGAAGGCTGTCTTCGAGAGGACCTGAATCGACGCGCCCCACGTGTGATGGGGGTCTTGCGGCCGTTGCGCGTGATCATCGACAACTATCCGGAAGGTCAAATCGAAGAACTGGAAGCAGTCAACAATCCCGAGGACCCTGCGGCGGGAACTCGACGGCTTCCTTTTTCTCGTGAACTCTATATTGAACAGGACGACTTTCGAGAGGATCCGCCCAAGAAATTTTTCCGACTGGGGCCAGGTCGCGAAGTCCGTTTACGTTACGGTTACTTTATCACGTGTACCAGCGTGACCAAAGATCCTGAAACAGGAGAGGTCACTGAAATACATTGCACGTACGATCCGGAAACTCGAGGTGGTTCGGCGCCGGACGGGCGTAAAGTGAAGGGCACGATCCATTGGGTTTCTGCCTCACACGCCCAGCGTGCGGAAGTGCGATTGTATGATCACTTGTTCCTTAAAGAGGATCCGGGTGACGTTGAATCCGGCCAAACGTGGACCGATCATCTCAATCCGAATTCTCTTGAGGTATTGAAGGACTGTTGTCTGGAACCCTCCCTGGCAGAGGCGGTTGCCGGCGACCGTTGGCAATTCGAGCGTTTAGGATACTTCTGCACCGATTCTAATTCGACGGAAGAACACTTGGTGTTCAACCGTACCGTCACGTTGCGAGATAGTTGGGCGAAGATTCAGAAGAAGCAAATGAAATAAGGGTGAACCTTCCGGCACCGCTGTCACGACCGAGCGGATTGGTACCAAATGCCGGCGCCACCGTTTGAACTCCGGCCTTTCCTCGTTGCGGCTGTTTCTAACCCTGAATTCCAGGCCCTTCACTTTCACCTTATCTGCAAGACACGTCTGGCGATGCCCGGCTGAAATCCACTCGAGACTTTCATGACTCAGTTACGTACATTTGTGGCTATCGAAACCGGGCAAGAGGTTCATGGCCCCGCTTCAAAGTTAATCACGAAGTTGTGCCGGTCCCGGGCTCAGGTCAAATGGGTCGCTCCTGACAAACTCCATTTGACATTGAAGTTCCTGGGCGATGTGCCCCCGACGGAAATCAACGGGGTCTGTAGCGCCGTTCAACGGGCAGTTGCCGGCAAGCAGCCATTTCAAATCAATTGTCACGGTGCTGGTGCTTTTCCTGACTCGAAACGCCCCCGGACAATTTGGATCGGTGTGCGCGAACCGTCCGAGGCAATTCGGGCACTACAAAATTCGGTTGACGAGGAACTTCAGAAGTTAGGGTTTCCGGCGGAGCGTCGTCGTTTTCAACCCCACATCACCCTGGGAAGAGTTCGCGGTGGCGGATCTGCGATTCAGGACTTGGGGTGTCTGATCGATCAGCACGCGAAATTCGAGGCAGGCCAGATTCTGGTGGGGGAAATCGTGGTGTTTTCCAGCGACCAGGGGCCCCAGGGACCCGAATACACACCTCTCAGTCGTGTGAAGCTAACATGAGTTAGTCGATTGAAGCCCGACCTGTGCCTGAGGAAGATGGTGACTTTTTTGCAAGCCGGATCGGAAGACTACGGCTTACACTGAGCGCACACCAGCTTTCCGGCGGCGTTGCGCCCATAAATGCGTTGGTTCAGCAAAACGGGCACCGTCCAGCAACGACCTTCGAGAAAAACAGACCTGGCCAGTTCCTGGTATCGTTCGGGCCTCGCGTGGGCGACGACCAGGCTGCCGCTTTCGGTAAGAATCAGCAACTTGCCATCGGCAACCATCAGCGAGCCACAACCCAGGCCACCTTGTTTCCAGGCGACCTCTCCCGTCTCGAAGTGCATGCAGGTAAGAGACACGCGGCGATCCCAATTTGAATTTCCATCGAAGCCGTACAGGTAACCCTTGTAGAGGACACTGTTGTTGAAATGGTTGCGCATGTCACGGTTGCTGTAAATCAGTTCAAGGGCATCTCCCTGCAACTGGAACAAACCACAGCCAATGTCGTAGCCCGACGAGACGTAGATGGTATCGCCGTTGATGATCGGGGTTGTCGAGTTGGTACCGTAGGGCGAGTCCCAGGCTGCAAAAGAGATCTCTTCACCGTCAGATTGAGTGATGCGCAAACCGTCACAGTCTAATGTGGCCAGCAAGATCCTGTCGTCGTGTGTGAAAGCGATTGCCGATCCGTAACCCGCTGCGTGCAGTGTTGTTTGCCAGTTTCTCTTTCCCGTCAACTTGTTGTACGAAACAACACGACCCCCTTGCAGTATCAGTTGATCCCCCAGAATGAAAACAGAGCTTGCAAATCCCCATTCCGGCAGGGAGACGTTCAAGTCCTCTTGTAGAAACTTTTGCCACACCATCTCTCCGCTGTCGGTTCTGAAGCAGAACAATTGCCCCTCGCGACCCAGAGTGTAGAGGTAATCGCCATCGATAGTGGGGGTTGCTGCCGGGCCGCCTTCGTGTAGCACGTTGACGAGTTGGCACGGGTATGAGTGCTGCCAGATGGTTTCTCCATTGCGGATATCAAGACAATAAACGAATTCCCGGCCCTGAACGTGTCCCATCGTAAATAGTTGCCCGTCAGCAATGGAGACGGAACTGAAGCCAATCCCGATCTGTTTGTCCCACACGACGGACAACCCTTCGGGCGGCCAGTCTGCCGCCCAGTTCACCTCCTGGGAAACTCCGCTATGGTTTGGACCCATCCAGTTCGGCCACGCTGCAGACCGGTCCACAGCGGTCGTTCCTCGGGCAACCTGTAGAGAGGTTTCTCCGGTGTCTGTGGGTTCTGTCGGATTGGAAGAGTCTTCGCCGATCGGGGATCGTCCGACGTCAGTAGGGGGAGGGCATCCCAAGAAGGTGACTAGCAAACCCGTCAGGAAAAGGGAATATCGCAACAATGAATTGTGCATCTCCATGACGCTTGGACTCCAACGAAAATGGACTTCACTGCCTCGATCGGTTTCCCGCAGTCTTACGTTTAGATTCCACGAGTGCCCGGAGGCCATGGTCGAGGAATTGGATCGTCGTTGGCGATTGGTAGAAAGTATCCTCCAGCCGAACTTGGCAGGGAGGAAATGTTCGCAGTCAGCTTAGCAGTTTGTGGACCACATTACCTGCCACGTCGGTCAGTCGAAAATCTCGCCCCTGGCTGCGGTAGGTGAGTCGGAGGTGATCCAGGCCCAGGAGGTGCAGGACAGTGGCCTGTAGATCGTGAACGTGAACGGAATCCTCGATGGAATAGTATCCCAGTTCATCAGTTTTACCGATCGTTTGGCCTGCTCGTATGCCGCCGCCGGCCATCCACATCGAATACGCTTCGATGTGGTGATCCCGACCCGATGTTTCTCGTGATTCGCCTTGGGGCGTGCGGCCAAATTCGCCACCCCAGATAACCAATGTGGAATCCAGGAGTCCGCGACGTTTCAAATCGCTGATCAGTGCTGCTGCGGGACGGTCCACCTCTCGACAGCGAGCCTCCAGCGATTTTCCGAGATCAGAATTTTTGCCGCCGTGATGGTCCCAATCGGTGTGATAAAGCTGCACGAAGCGAGTTCCCCTTTCCACAAGTCGGCGGGCCAAGAGGCAGTTACGGGCGAAAGATGGAACGGCTGGATCGACGTCGTACATCCTGAGTGTTTGCTGGGTTTCGCTGGAAAAATTGATCAGGTCGGGCGCGCTCGATTGCATGCGGTAAGCCATTTCATATGCCGAAATTCGCGTCGCGATTTCGGGATCACCCACTTCCTGCAACCGGAGCGTATTAAGGTCGGTGACGGTCTGCACAAAATCTCCTTGCCGAGCGTGATTGAATCCTTGAGGGCTGGCGAGGTTCAGGATCGGCTCGGCACCGTTCAACAACGGAACCCCTTGGTACGTTGTCGGTAAGAAACCGCTTCCCCACAGGGGTGTGCCTCCGCGTGGACCGCGCGGACCGGACTGCAGCACGACAAAACCGGGTAGATTGTTCGATTCACTGCCAATCCCATAGGTGACCCAGGCTCCCATGCTCGGGCGACCGAATTGGGGTGAACCCGTGTTGGTAAACAACTTGGCCGGCCCATGATTAAACACTTCCGTCTTCATGCTGCGTACAATTGAAATATCGTCACAGATAGCAGAAATGTTAGGCAGCAACTGCGAAATTTCAGCACCAGAGGTGCCGTGTCGTTGAAACTTCCGTGCTGAACCGAGCAGTTTGGCATCCTGCTTGAGGAATGCAAATCGTTTGTTCTTCACGTACGACGGGGGGATGACCTGGCCATGCAGTTCCTTCAGCTTGGGTTTGTAGTCAAACAACTCCAACTGGCTGGGACCACCCGCCATGAACAGAAAAATCACATTCTTTGCCCGCGCTTTGAAGTGCGGCTTGGTCGCCTGCTTCAATTCTGAAGCGGATACTCGATTGTCGCCCATGAGCGAGGCCAACGCCAGCGCACCGATCCCCAGTTGGCAATCGGCAAAGAAGTGTCGCCGGGTCGCCAACTTCAGGTGACGGATTGAGGTCTTTTGGTCCTGGTCGCAGAACGGAGATTGTCGGCTCATTGGATTCTCGTCTGAGGTTTATTTTCATTCCCGGGTGATGAATTCGTCCAGGTTCAGCATGACTCGCGCCACCGCAGTCCATGCGGCTGCGTCGGCATGGGGAATGTGTGGTGGACAATTCACCGGGACAACGGCTTGCGCAAGTTCTGGGTTGGATTGAAAATGTTCATGTTGATGGGTGAAGAAACGAACCAGATGTTCGAGTTCAGGATTCTGAGCTGAGCGTGACAGGCAGAGGCGGAATACAAATCGGATTCGAGATCGCAATTCGGATGGACCTTGTGTCAGTATCCGTAACGCCAGCTCCTGTGCCATCTCGAAAAATACAGTGTCGTTCGCCAGCGTCAGTGCCTGCAGCGGTGTATTGGAACGTGTTCGGCGGGTGCAAGTTGTGTTTGCGTCGGGTGCGTCGAACGTCGGTAGGAAAGGGTAGGGGCTGGATCGCCAGAAAAAAGTGTACATCCCCCGGCGATAGCGGCTTTCACCTGGACTTTCCGGCCAGGACTTTTTGCGTTGTGTGAAGCGGTAGATGCCTTGGGGTTGCGGTGGATAAACGCCGGGACCATACATCTTTGACGAGAGCAGGCCACTGGCCGAGAGGCAAATGTCGCGTACTGTTTCCGCTTCCACCCGTAGTCGGACTTGCCTAGCCATTAGATAATTTCCAGTATCCCGTTGCAGAAGCTTGCCGCGAACTGCTGAAGACTGGCGATACGTGGCAGAAGTTACCACCACTCTTTGCAGCGATTTCATGCTCCAATCGAGCCGGACGAACTTGTCAGCCAACCAATCTAAAAGCTCCGCATGTGTAGGAGGTGTGCCTTGGGTTCCAAAGTCGTTTTCGGTCTCTACCAACCCTTTGCCGAGCAGACGCTGCCAGAAACGGTTCACGGTCACCCGGGCCGTCAGTGGGTTGGCAGGGTCAACAAGCCAACGGGCCAGATCGAGCCGTGTCGCTGTTACGTCGGAAACTGCTAACTCGGGTAGTACGGCTGGCACACCACCTTGAACCGCTGCCCCTTTTCTCAGGAAGTCTCCACGAATGTGAATGTGCGTCTGGCGAGGCTCTTGTCGACTGCGCAAAACCATCGTCGTGGGAATAGTTTTCATCAGCCGTTCTCGTTCGGTCCGACGTTCCTCCAGTTCTTTTGTCAATGAACGGCGTTTATGGCTGGTGGCCAGATAGGTAGTTGTCAGAAGTTGTTGTTGATCGGAAGAACGTTCTTGGGCAGCAGTGGCTAGAATCGTGCGAACGTTGGGAAGGACCTCTAACGCGTCAGGTGGGGTGCAAGTGACGGAAAGGCGGAACCGTCCGAGTAGATAGTCGGCTTCGGAGTGGTTCTGGTGTAATTTGATGACCAATTCCGAACCCGTCTGATGCTCGGTCGGCTCGGCAACTACGAAAACTGCTTCGCGGTGAACGTTCAAGTTGCCCTCTTTAACGGCAACAGACCAGCCTGTTGTCTGGTCGCCGTCAATCGAGTTTTGTACGTCATTGCCTGCACCCGAATGATCGGCTACCGCCCTGGTGAAAGCCCGCGCTTGGGGCTCGTGCTTTGCACGGGGTTCTGATGTTTGAGGTGCTACCAGTAGTTCGAATTCGCTGAGAACAAAATTTCCGTCGTTTGCAAGTCCCGGTCCCATTTCGGGCAATTCGGGATGTGTCAGTGCTTCCAACCTGACGCCCGTAATGCGTTCCATGTTCACATCGGCAGTGATGGTATACGTGTCTCGGGACGAGGGATTGGAATCGACGAAGACTGACTGGTCATCAAGCAGGATCAGCACGGTTCCCTGTTCAGCCTTCATTTGCGTAGGGTTCAGAGTCGTCCACGTGGGCAACGGTAACCCCGACAGAGCTTTTTCCCAAGCATCGAACCCGCGCATGAGTTGTGCATCTTCGGTGGCCAGCGTTTCCTCGAGATTCTGAATGTCGACATCCAGGTTTTGCAAGGCTGTAGCTTGTTGGGGGGTGGGTATCGGGAATGTCGGCTCGTCACAATTATTAAAAAGTGCGTACATCTCGTAGAATTCTCGTTGCGTGATCGGATCGTACTTGTGTGCATGGCACTGTGCGCAGCCAATGGTCAGCCCGAGAAAAACTGACCCGGTGGTGTTAACGCGATCGACGATTGATTCGACTCGGAATTGTTCGTCATCCGTCCCGCCCTCCTCGTTGATCAGGGTGTTACGATGGAAACCGGTGGCAATGATTTGTTCACGGGTGGCGCCCGCCAGTAAATCACCAGCTAACTGCTCCGTGGTAAAACGATCGAATGGCAGGTCCCGGTTCCAGGCTTTGATCACCCAGTCCCGGTACTTCCAGATGGAACGCTCACCGTCTTTGGTAAAGCCGTTGGAATCCGCGTACCGGGCTGCATCCAGCCAGTGTCGCCCCCAGCGTTCGCCATAACGGGGTGAGGCGAACATCCGTTCAACGAGGCGTTCATAGGCGCCGGGACGCTGATCGGACAGGTAACGATCGAGTTCGCCAATGGTTGGTAGCGTGCCGCGCAGATCCAGGCTCAGCCTGCGAATCAGGGTTGTCCGGTCGGCTTCTGGCGAAGGAGACAGCCCTTCGGCTTCCAGTCGATCCAGAACGAAGGCGTCGATAGGATTACGAATCCACTCCGTTTGGCCAACGGTTGGTATCGGTGGTAGGCGAATGGGTTGAAAGGCCCAATGCTCGCTTTCAACACGCACTGCAATGGCCGGCTCGTCGGCCGGAAGATGGGCACCATCGTCAATCCAACGCTGAATGAGCCGGATTTGATCGGGGGAAAGTTGAGGGCCTTCGGGAGGCATGGAGGGCGTATCTCCATGCCCTGTGATTGCCTGATAGATCAAGCTCTCTGAGCTTTTGCCAGGTACGACAGCTGAACCCCGGTCGCCGCCCCGTCGAGCCCAACGCCCTCCGTCGAGTCGAAGCCCCGACTCTTGTTCGGCCGCACCATGACATTGGCTGCAATGTCGCAAGAGAATCGGAAGAATGTTTCGCTGGAAATTGACGGTGTCGGCAGCCACGGGGGACATTCCGACCAGGAAACTCCGAACAGCCAGACCAGCGATTGCAATCAATCGAGTTCTCATCCTGTGTTTCCGGAAAATCCTGGGGGAAAAATCGCAACAGTTATTCTAGCAGGAACATGCGGGACTAGGAGGCATCTGGGGCGTGCAATCCACTGGTTTTCCGTGCTGGAACATCGCTTCTTGAAAGACTTGAGTCGAAGGAGATGCGCATCATTGGGTCGAGTTGGGTGACGTTTTTGAGGATACAGTGCAGTTGAATAGAGTGTTCATCGTGCCTGTCCATCGCAGTGTTGGATGCTCATTGGGTCTTGGACATGAGTTCGGATGCCGGTCCGGAAGGACGTTGTGGGCGGTGGTATTGTGGCCTGACAGGGTGTACTTGGAACACCCCTGGTGGTCTTGGAGGTTTCCTCAGGTTGCCCAGGATTTCCAAATTGTCGCCCGGTTCGTGGTTTTTTTAAAAATAATTGCCAAGGGGGACCAGAGGTGTCCCTGGGGTCGCGGAAAATGAAAGGAACAAGCACTTGTGGGCACGTTGGCGAACCGATATAGTATTCAAACGTTCACTATCTGGATGCGAAATCTCGTCACTGGCTTGCAAGCTTACGAGTTCTCTCACATAAAGGAATATTTTGATGGTCGTAACTCACAAGACGAATAATCGCATGGCTAAAAAAGCTTCCCCCACGAGTTCTAAAAAGACGCCCACAAAAACGGTTGCCTCCTCGAAAGGTGCAATTCACAACGCTGTCTCTAAGGCTGAAAACAAAGGGCACCTTGTAGCGACATTGCAGCAGATTGAGAAGCAGTTTGGTGAGGGAGCGATCATGGCCCTGGGCGCCGAATGCGGGAAGAACATCGAAGGAATTTCGACTGGCAGCTTGTCTTTAGATTTAGCTTTGGGTGGCCAAGGGGTTCCTAAGGGACGCATTGTCGAAATCTACGGACCGGAATCCAGCGGTAAAACGACTCTTTCACTGCATGTCGTGGCTCAAAGTCAGAAGGGGGGAGGCATTGCCGCTTTCATCGATGCCGAGCACGCTTTGGATCCCAGTTGGGCAAAGAAATTAGGTGTGGACTTGGAGTCACTTTTGGTGAGCCAGCCCAGTTCTGGTGAAGAAGCGATGCAGATCACAGAAATGCTGATCAAGTCCAATGCGGTCGATATCATCGTAATCGATTCGGTAGCTGCTTTGCTTCCCAAAGCTGAATTGGAAGGTGAGATTGGAGATGCACATGTCGGTTTGCAGGCACGGTTGATGAGTCAATCGATGCGTAAGCTTACAGGTGCGATCTCCAAAACAAAGACTTTAGTCATCTTCATTAACCAGATTCGTGAAAAGATTGGCGTCATGTTCGGCAGTCCAGAGACGACACCGGGTGGCCGTGCTCTGAAGTTTTACAGTTCTTGCCGAATTGACATCCGACGAATCGGGCAGTTAAAAGATGGTGACGAGGTCGTGGGGCAGCGTGTGCGAGTGAAGGTCGTCAAAAACAAAGTAGCACCCCCGTTTCGCGTTGCAGAATTAGACATGATGCATACTACAGGGATCAGCTATGAAGGAGATATTTTGGACCTGGGTGTTGAACACAAGGTTGTTACCCGGAGTGGATCCTGGTTCCGATTCGGCGAAACTCATCTGGGGCAAGGCAAAGAAAAGTCCCGTACATTCCTGCTGGAGAATCAGGATATCGCCAAGCAACTGCATGATAAGATTTTAGCCGCCCTTGGTATCGGTCAAGCCGAACAAACTGCTGACGTACAAGCCGTAGAATAAATCAATCACTGCGAACAAATTTAGATTTTCTGGAAAAATCCTCGGACTGTTTCCGAGGATTTTTACATTGGTGTGTAGGGACAATCGGATAGGGAGTGGCAGTCAAGGGAAGCTGTTCTCCCGCGGAGGGGAGAACGGCTGTTGGGACTCAATGCGTAAATGTTTTCCGCTCCTTTCTGGATGGATGTCAGTCATCACAATTTCTTCAAGGCCACGTTCAGCCCGACGGCGAGACCTTTTCGAAACGGCCCCGATGAAGACGATTTCGAGACGATGTCCCAAATCATCGGGGGTACTGCAGACAGGGGGTACTGCAGTCGTTAACCGGTGGAGTCTGCGACGGCTAGTCGGAAGCGGGTTGCTTGTCTCTCCAGGGGTTATTTATCAGGCCACATCTTGCTGGTTAATGTGGTCGCGCCCGCCCTGTACCAGGTTTACCGTAAACTTTACAAGAGAACCTGGTCCGCATCTTACCCGTCGGGCTGGTCTATTCGCTGCTAATATGTCAAATTATCGCCCATGATTGGCCTGTAGAGATTTTGACACGAGTCCCCACCTGTTCACCTCCTGGTGTGCCAGATTTTTAGCTGGTGACTGCGGACACGGGTTCTGTCCTTGCTCTTATTGTGATGGATTGTGGGGCAACCGGTGTCTTGCCATCAGGTTGTGACGAGACAGTCGGGTCCTGTGGAGATTGGATTTTTAACTGCCGTGAAGGCGAACCTGCCAAGCGTATCATTAACCCTTAGCCGAGCACCATGAAGACCAACGAATTGAGAGAGAAGTTCCTGGATTTTTTTGAATCCAAGGAGCACACACGATGTCCGAGTGATGTCCTGGTCCCCACCTGGGACCCGTCGGTATTGTTCACCCCAGCCGGGATGAACCAGTTTAAAGACCATTTTTTAGGAAAGGTGAAGCTCGACTTCACCCGCGCGGCAACTTCTCAGAAATGCTTGCGTACCGGGGATATTGAAAATGTCGGCCGCACAGCTTACCACCACACGTTCTTTGAAATGTTGGGAAACTTTAGCTTCGGTGATTATTTCAAACGAGAAGCGATCGGCTGGGCCTGGGAATTTCTGACTGAAAAAAAATGGTTGGGACTGGATCCGGATCGATTGACCGTATCAGTTTATCTCGACGACGATGAGGCCGCTGAAATTTGGGCGAATGATGTTGGGCTGAAAGCGAAGGTGATCGAGCGAATGGGTGAGCAAGATAATTTCTGGCCAGCCGGTGCTCCTAGTGAGGGCCCCGACGGTGTCTGTGGACCCTGCAGCGAAATTTTTTACCAGGATAATTTTGGCGCAGAAGTAGAGATTTGGAACCTGGTTTTCACCCAATTCAATCGTGTGGGTGAGCCGCCAGATAATTTACGGCCCTTACCCAGCAAGAATATTGATACAGGGATGGGCCTGGAGCGGGTAGCTGCTTGTTTGCAAGGTGTGGAAACGAACTACCACATTGACATTCTACAGCCCATTCTCGAGGCCGCTTCCGACGTTTGCGGTGTGGAATACATTTATGAGTCCGACAATGGTCGCCGGCTGCGGCGCATCACCGATCACTTGCGAGCATGCACCATGGCGATTCACGAGAATGTTTATCCCGGCGCACAAAAGGAAAAATATGTGATTCGGCGGCTGCTCCGGCGGGCTGTATTGGATGGACATCAAATGGGTTTGGACGGACCTTTTTTGCACCAAATCGTACCGGCGGTTGTAGACCAGATGAGGGCACCTTACCCGGATCTGACTGAGACGACACAACGAGTGGCGGACGTTATCAAGAATGAAGAGGCGAACTTTTTTGATACGATCGATGCCGGCTTGGTGCGGATTGAAAAAGTATTTGCGGAGATGAAGTCTCAAGGTCGGACGACTGTCGATGGAGCGGCAGCTGCAGATTTGTACCAGACTTACGGTTTTCCACCAGAAGTGTTTGAGACTTTGGCTGCCGAGAGCAGACTTGCTTTTGACTGGGATGGTTATCAGCGGGCGATGGATGAGCATCGTGAACGGACCGGTACGGTTGTTCACACGGTGATGGGGGAATCAGGAAATCCGATCGATGCGATTAAAAAAGCATTTCATCGCGTTTCTTTTCTAGGCTACGAGGCTACTGAATCGGAAGCAGAGTTAAAGTTTATCATCGCAGGAAATCATCCCTGCGATCACCTGCGGAAAAATGGTCAGGAGGCCGAAGTGATTGTCGTTTTGGATCGGACGCCGTTTTATGGTGAAAGTGGTGGGCAGGTTGGAGATTCAGGGGAGATCAACGGCGAATGTTTTCGTTTTGTGGTGACCGATACACAAAAGGATGGCGATCTCACTCTGCATGTGGGTCGCTTGGCAGAAGGTGAAATGCGCACGGGCGATCGAGTGACGGCCCGAGTGGATCTCGATCGGCGCGAGGGAATTCGTCGCGCCCATTCTGCCACGCATATTTTACACTACTCGTTACAGAAAAATTTGGGCTCCCACGCTCAACAGCAGGGATCGAAAGTTGACGACGACTGGCTGCGTTTCGATTTCACGAACATGGAGCCTGTTCCGTTAGAAACGCTGCATAAGATCGAGATGGACACGCAGCAAAAGGTCAAAGAGGCGGCGCCGATTGGGGCTCAAAGTTTGCCATTACCCGAAGCTCGGAGTCAGGGAGCGATGATGCTGTTTGGAGAAAAATATCCCGATCCGGTTCGCATGGTTTCCATGGGGGATTTCAGCAAGGAACTCTGTGGCGGAACGCATTTGGAGAATACGACAGATGTAGGGACGCTTGAAATCATCAGTGAAGAGGGGGTTTCAGCGGGGACACGTCGGATTTTAGCCTTTACTGGTGAAAAGGCGCGACAACACGTTCAGCAATTAAAAACCACATTGGAGTCTGCTGCGGAATTACTGGGCACCGATTTGCCGGCAGTTCCAATGGCAGTGAGATCCTTGTCGATACGAATTCGCGATCTTAAAAAGCAGCTATCGGGGAGCGGTAAAACGGCTGTGGTTCAAGATATGCCACAAGTAACTGGCAAGGAGGAGATGACACTGGTCGAAAAGAAATCCGCGTTGCAAGAGACTGCGCGGATCTTGAATGTAGCGATGTTTGACGTTGTTCAACGCATCGAATCTTTGCAAAAAGAAGTTTCCAAGTTGGAGCAGCAGCAGGCTGAACAAGAAAAGTTGGGGCCAATTTCGGTTGAGGATCTTCTGGCAGAAGCGAATGAAATTGGGGATGTGAGAGTCATTGTAGCGGAGACGCGAGGCGCGAATCAGAACGTGATGCGGCAACTGATCGACCAATTACGCAAAAGGTTCAGTCCGGTGGCGGTCCTGTTGGGGGCCAGCCAGGGGGAAGACAAAGTGGCGCTTGTGGCCGGGCTCAGCCGGGAACTTGTAGGGCAGGGCCACAACGCCGGTGATTGGGTGCGGGCAACTGCCCAGTTAGTGGGTGGTGGAGGTGGTGGTAAGCCCGACATGGCGCAAGCTGGGGGAAAATATCCAGAAAAACTGGCTGCAGCCCTGAACGCTGCCAGGAAACAGATGACCGAACAATTGGGATGACCGCGGAGAAATTTTCCATTGGCAGACGCGTAACCACGTCCTGGTCAAAAAAACGGCAGTCGGCTCGTTTTGTGTTGAAACCGCCCGCGTAACATGAGCGGACTTGTCAGAAGTGCAGGTGCGATTCGTTTCGGGATCCCCGGGACGTCCTCTTTCAACGGTGTTTGCTACAGTTGTCCCCGGAGAGCCTCGAGCGCGGCATCGTAATTTGGTTCATCGGTTACTTCGCCGACGGTTTCCGCGTAGACGACTTGGCCTGTACTATCAAGTACAAACGTACCTCGCGCAAGGATTTTCAGTTCTTCAATGAGCAGGCCCCAATTCTGGCCGAAGCTACGGTCCTGGTAATCACTGGCACTACGCAGGTTTGTAATGTCTTCTGCCCCACAAAAACGGTTCATAGCAAATGGCAGGTCCAGGCTGACCGTTAGCGCGTTAATCTGGCCACTCAACGCGGCCAACTCTTCGTTGAATTTCTTGGTCTGAACTTGGCAGACCGGAGTGTCCAGCGAGGGAACGACACTGATGATAGTTGGTTTGCCTTGTAGGTCTGCGAGGCTGACCTGTTGCATACCTCCATCCTCGAAAGCGTGTAAAGTGAAGTCCGGTGCTGGCTGGCCTGCTTCTACAGCCTCGCCGGCCAAAGTTAACGGATTTCCTTTGAAGGTTACTGCTCCCGAGCGTCCCATGATGTTGACCTTTCACTTAATAAAGAGTTTAAAACGTCGCGGCCAGCACGTTGTAGCGGCTTTGCCTGAGGATTCAAGGATTCCAACGGGTCACAAAGAACACAAGTATCCTGCTAGATGGCTCGATCTGCAAGGAGTGGAAAACCGGAATTGTGATTTTGCAGGGTCTGATTCAAGAGGCCCTGCCAGATGAACAAAGGGTGGGGAAGGACCAGGCCGGCTGGAAAACGAACTTTTACCGAAGGGAACATCGCTGGCTATCAGAATGAGCGCAACGTGCGTTACTGGAAGTCGGCCGGCACCTGATTGGTTGTTCCGGCGAGTTTTCTGTTTGGATTCAGGCGGTGGCGAGCACGAAGTGGACGTTACTGGCATCGGCTGAAGTGTTCTCAGCCGGCGTTTGGTGAGCCACCTGGCCTTGGAGGCAGAAGAGCGGGACGAGCCCTTGGTACGGTCGCACATGGACCATGCTCAAACCGGATTGAGACGCTAGCGTGGAGCCGATTCAGAGGATTGCAGCTGTTGCGTAAGCTGTTTCCCAACGACCAAAGGCCCGAGGATGGCTTGATAGGAGTTCGGCTGGGGGCAGCAGGCTGACCGTTACGTCCAGGCAACCTCGAGTAGATTCTCGATTTCTTCGACACCATCGATGTGCCGCAAAGTCTCCTGGGCCATCTGCTTCTGATAGAAGGATCTGACGACGCCACGCAGGACGACTCGGCCTCGCTCTGTTTCCAACTGGAGCTTTTGGTGAGTCAGATACGGATTGGTGGAAAGAATGATCTCCACCTGATCTTGTAGACTAGCAACTTTTGACATGACAGCTTCCGAGGTTAGTGGGTAAACATGGCGCGGGGACCACTCTGAACTAAAACATCGGCTGCAGTCGTGTTTTACGTTGAGTTTAGGTCTTACGAAGTTCAAGAAGTATACAAAAAATGGGAGGAGAGTAACCGTTATACGGTTATTCGGGCCTGGGACGAAGAACAACTCAGCTCGGCCTGACAGGAAGATGTTTACTGGAGCCAGGCGGGTAAGAGACCCGCGGGTGGTAATTCAATGACTTCTGCAGTGATGATTTCGGGGTGGTCCAGCACCTCTTGCATTGCTGCGTCAGGTGGACTGCTATCCAAGTTTAGCACACCCACGGCTTCGCCACCTCGCTCCGCACGCCCAACAGCCATTTGTGCGATATTGACACGCTGGTTACCTAGGATTGTACCGATAGTGCCGATCATTCCGGGCGTGTCCGTGTGATGAAACACCAGTAGGACGCCGTCAAGGTAGGCTTCAAGTCGAAAATCACCAACTCTAAATAGACGCGGCATGTCGTTACCAAAGGTAGTACCCCCCACGGTATAGGTCTGATGGTCTGTTTCGACGCTCGCCAGGATTGAACTGGTGAAGGGTCCCTTGTCGCGTCTTATTTCTTCGGATAAATCGATTCCGCGGTCCTGTAAGAGCACTTCCGCATTAATAATGTTGACCTCTTCGGCCAATGCATGCTCGATCAAACCGACACAAAATGCGGCCGAGAGCAGCTTGGTGTCCTTATCGACGAGTTCACCTTGATAGATCAAATGACATTTCGAAGCGTTGCCTTGATGAAGCTGGGCCAGGGTAAGTCCCAGACGATAGGCCACATCGAGGAAGCCCCTTAAGTTATTCAGAGTTTTTGGATCCAGTGCGGCGACGTTGACTGCGTGTCGAATTTCACCAGTGGTCAAGTAGTTGACGACAAGTTGTACGGCTTCCATAGCCACTTGGGTTTGAGCTTCTTCAGTGCTGGCTCCCAAGTGTGGAGTGCAAAGTGTGCCAGCCATGCCAAATAAGGGACTGTTGGTGCAAGGTTCGTTTTCGTAGACATCGAGTGCAACCCCGGCTAATTTTCCACTTTGTAATCCGGCAACCAAAGCCTGTTCGTCGTAAATTCCGCCTCGAGCGCAATTAATGAGGCGTGCTCCCGATTTGATCATCTCGATTTCTTTGAAACTGATCAGATTTCTTGTCTCGTTGGTGAGTGGAGTGTGGACAGTAAGGTAGTCAACTTGCGGCAACATCTCGTGTACTGTTTCAACCAATTTCACACCGAGTTCGGTGGCCCGGTCCGGCGAGATGAAGGGATCGAAGCCCAAAATGCGTAACTGGAACGCTGCGGCTCGCTTGGCGAACTCCTGGCCAATCCTCCCCAGGCCGACGATTCCGAGTGTTTTGTCGGCGAGTTGGGTTCCCATGTAAGGCTTGCGATCCCAACGTCCCTCGCTGAGGCTTTGATAGGCTGGAAAGACGTTCCGTGACAAAGCTAACATCAATGTGAAGGCATGTTCAGCGGTGCTGAGTGTATTTCCCGAAGGAGTGTTCATCACGACAATGCCCAGTCTTGTCGCGGCAGTTCGGTCGATGTTGTCGGTACCTACACCGGCTCGAGCGATAGTTTTTAGACGCCGATTTCCGTTTAACGCCTCGGCAGTGATCTTGACGCCGCTCCGACAGATAGCCCCATCAAAATTTGCCAGGGTTTGGCGCAATGGCTCGCCTGACAAACCCACCTGAACTTCGTACTCGATTTCCGGTGCTGAGTCCAGTAATTCCAGTCCCTCGGGAGCAAGATGATCCAGTACGACGACACGATACATGTTTCAAGCCGTTAAGTAGAATGTTGATCGTAAAATTCGAGCATTAAGTCTCGTAGCGCGGCAATGCCTTCCCGGGGCATCGCATTGTAAATCGAAGCGCGAATGCCGCCCACACTGCGATGGCCCTTCAAGTGGCACAGTTTGCGTTGTTGTGCCATGGAGAGAAATTGCTCTTGCAACTGGTTGGAAGGCAAATTGAATGTAACGTTCATCAATGAACGACTCCCGCGCTGGGCGTGTCCCCGGTAGAACCCCTGGCATTGGTCGAGTACCTCATAAAGCAACTGAGCTTTGTCACGATTGCAGTGGTCCATTTGGGCCAGGCCGCCCATGTCGTCCAGCAGCCAGCGTGCGATCAGCCCAGTCACGTAGATACCGAAAGTCGGCGGTGTATTGTACAGGGATTGATGTTCTGCATGTGAGCGATAGTTCAGATAGCCGGGTAGATTGTCGGAACTTCGTTCCAGCAGATCTTCCCGAATGACGACCACAGTCAATCCGGCCGGGCCAACATTTTTTTGAGCACAAGCATAGATCAACCCATAGTCCGAGACGGGCAACGGTCGACTGAGAAAGTCACTTGAAGCATCACAAACCAATGGAAGCTCACCGACCTGGGGCGCTGTTGCGAACTGGACCCCTTGAATGGTTTCGTTGGATGTAAAATGAACGTAGCTGGTATCAGGAATACCCTGAATTTCCTCGCCTGTGGGAGTGCGCTGGTAGTTGGTCCGCTTGCCGTCCCAGGCCAGATGGACCGTTCCTTCTCGACGGGCTTCCAGGGCCGCCTTTTCTCCCCACGAACCCGTCACAACGTAATGAGCACCATGTTTCCTCCCACGTAACAGATTCATCGGAACCATGGAGAATTGCAGGCGGGAACCTCCCTGCAGGAATAGTATTTGGTAGTTGTCCGGCACCGCGAGTAACTGCTTCAGGTCCGATCGAGTGCGCTCCAGAATTTCCAAAAAGGTCGCACTGCGATGGCTGATTTCCAGAATCGATGATCCGACTCCTGGCAAGGCTAACATGTCCTGTTGGACCTGATGGAGTACGGGTTCCGGCAGGATGGCCGGGCCGGCGGAAAAGTTATAGACGCGAGCCGTCATGAGTGGGTGTTTACTATCTCGGAGAATGGCCTCGGTAGGCATACGATCAAAGAGCTCTTTGGTGATCGGAAAGTTCGCCGTGACACGCCTTGTTCTACTCTCCGAGTAAATGACAGTCAGTGATTCTAAGTACTTTGCAGAAAAATGAGAAGATCCTCAAATGCTGCTGGTGGTCGAGATGTCCGCTTCCGGCTGAAAGGTCGGCCGGTTCCAGTCGGAGACGGCGGTGATAGTCGCTTGCAAGTTGCTTAGTAGTTGACCAAGTCAGTAACTGCGAGGAATCTGTTTTTTGGGTTGCTTAGCCATGCGAGTGGAGTTGATGGGCGCGACAGGGGCCGATGTTCCCAAAGAACTCTGTAGCGTAGCGATGCGTTGAGAGATTTGGGGTTGCGACGGATTGAGTTGGAGAGCTCTTTGATAGTTAGCCAAAGCCTGTCCATGGTCGCCAGCCTCCTCTCGCAGCCTGGCCAATGCGGCCCATGCTCTGGCACTGGTGGTGTCCTTTGCTAGTGCTGCCTCCAGTTGCCGCTTGGCCGCCTCTTTGTCTCCAAATTCCTCGTGCAGCCTTGCTAGTTCCACCTTGGCATTTGCGACCTGGGGTTGTCGGCTCGTCCAACCTTCGAGCAATCGAAAGGCACTCTCGGGACGTTTGGTTTCCACCAGCAATACGGATAAACCACGATAAGTTTCCGGATGGTTGGGGTCGTACTGCAGCCCCTGATTGTAAAGGTTTTCAGCCTGGACAAGCAACGATTGGTCGTTGTTTATTTTGCCCAACTGATGGTACGTGGCCGCAAGATTGTAATATCCATCGGCGTTGTTGGGATTGGTGGTAATGGCCTGCTGGAATTTTTGCAGGGCCGCGTGATGTTGTCCCTGCTGGTAAAGTTTGACGCCCTGTATGTTGTGTCCCTTGCCAGTGCAGCCGCTGCATAAGGCGACCATGGTGCTGAGTAAAATCAGTCTGCCTACGTTCGGACGTTTTGATTCAGCCAGACCCGCTGCCGCCGCGAAAGGTGCCATGGTCACTGCTTCGGATCCTGTTAGCAAAATGAGGAACGAATTAGGAAATGGCTAACTTGCCACAATCGAAAGAGATTTTGCGGAAGTCGCGATGTTTCGAGGGAAGTGCGACTGCCGGAGGGTAGCGGCAGACAGGGGCAGTTGCAAGGTCGGCTTGTCACGGAAATCAAGCTCCTGCTGACGCGAAATGTGCTACCACCGCCTGCACGTAAAAATGTCCACAGTGACTAGCCGAAGAGACAGTAGGTTGTGACTACTTGGCTCCGCGCCCGGTCCTGGCTTCGCTGGTGCCGCTGTCAGTTGATTCCCAGCCTCCCACAAGAAATAAAAAACCCGGGTCACGAAGCCCGGATTTTTTGCTGGTTTGCTGACCTCTAAACTACTTCAACTGGATCGTGGTTCTCTACATCTGAGGTCACATGCGAGGAGTCTTCCTCGGTGTGCTCTGAAATGGATTCAGGAGGCGCGACTGTGTCGAGGACAGGCTCGGAGCGGCGTTCATAACCCAGTTTGCGGACGACCTCGAGGATCTCGCTGCAAGTGGGAAACATACGACCATTTTCCCGTTTGTATTCGTCGAGTGCGTGCATGAATTCGATTTCTTCGTTGGAATAATCACGCTCGCAAGTCGTGGGATCGATTTGACGACGTCGATTTACCTTGCGTCGTTCACGCTGTCTGATTTCGACTGCAACCGGTATTTGGCTCTTACGGCGATCGACTGCGGTACGTTGGTCTGATTTACGACGATCAACGTTGACTTCGGAAGTTTTGTTTACGACTTTGTTTTTGGCCACGGATGCGGTCTCCCATCTAGTGCGAGGTGCGAAGGATCTGGCTGACTCTCTGGTTTGAGAAGAATCATCCATAACACACGTACGATGGCAATTCCGTTTGCCTGGACTGGCCGAGTGCTGGGAGCACTGACTTAAAATGGATCATCGGCCTCGTGGCTGGAAGAATGTACGCTTTAGGAAACATGTTCGGATTTGGCAAAACCGACGAATACGTCGATTTTTACGTTTACCGCATCGGTTCCGGAGCGACCCGGTACGCGATCCTCAGGATCTGTAGAATCGTTACCCAATGCGACGAGCAGAACGCAATAAGGGCCGGGGTACACGTAGAGGTGAAAACGGATTGGGCCCGGTGAAACGAACGTATCGAATCACTTGGTGAAGAATTTTTTTAGCATTTCCTGAGCCGCTTCACGACTGTCTTTGGCTCGTGCTTTGGAAATGCGGGGGAGTTTTCCCGCATTCTTGTCGAATTTAGATTTTTCCTGGGAAGAATCCGACCGACCATCGATAGTGGTATCACTGGGATTTGCGGTAGTTTCGTTGACTGGAAGCTGCTCCGTTTCATCCAACTTGAATTGGCGTGTTTCGGGATCGGCCCTGCGTTCCGCTCTCTCCTGTTCATCCACCTCGTCCAGCCAGGATCCGACGTTAAAATCAGTTGCTGAGCCCGTTGGTTTCTGGGTCGTTCGTTGGATAACGTCGGCCATTCCTTGAACTTCCGGACGCTTGGTACTGGCTTGTGAATCGATTTGCAGCTCAAATTCCATGGGGCCGATTTCCAGGTGGTCTCCGTTCTGCAGACCGTGCTCGACCTCAATACGTTCACCGTTCACAAAAGTGCCGTTTTTGCTGCCTAAATCGCGGACCATCACCTGAGAATCGGTAATGGTGATCAGACAATGTTTGCGACTGATAAGTTCAGTTCGCGGCCGCAGATCACATTCTTTACCTCGCCCGATCAGCAGTTCAGTTCCTTGAACGGGTAGCAGCTTATCCTTGCGTGATCCTTTGAGTATTTTCAATTTGACTTGCATGCAAGGAATTCCCGTGACTCCAGGGATTGTCGACATTCACTTGTCGGGCCGTAAGACTTCGAACCGGTGGCAGGGAATTTCTGGCGGTCAAGAAAGTGACTGCACGGTCGGATATTCACTGCAAAATCGGGACGAAGCGTTCAGCCAAGCTGCAAAGACAAGGATAAATATGGGACGATTCCGGTAGGGGAATTTAATGCTTTGGCTGGGTCACTTGGTCCAGGAGGAGGAAACCTCGTGTGATAGGATGAGAGGATTCACGGCAAGAGTTTTTCCGACACTTCAGGATACCAAACAGAGAGGTCGCAGTCAAATCTTGAAAACCGGTCTTTTTCTTGATTTAGCGTCGATTCATCCAGTTGTGACAACCAAACTTATCATTAACAAAAGATTTTACCCAAACCGATTCTTCTTCGCTGTAGGTAGTTTTTAGTTGTTGAAGATTCAAGTGCTGTTCGATGATCGGAAGCCACGTTGAAATCAAACGATCTGCGGAAATCCGCAGACCTGTGAGTTCTTCGATTCCCGGCAGTTCCGGGGCACGTGTCGATTTGGTTAGCAGTACGCTTCCGTGTTGGAGCAAGGCAGTTCGGTGGCGTCGTTGAGCACTCCCTCCGACCTTGGCCCCGGCACAGATAACATCCCCCGGCGCGCGACGTTGAAAACAAAGAAAAGGTTCTTTCTGTTGTGGAATTTTGAACGTGCAGGAACAGGGCTCACAAGTGACGCCAAGTTGTGAGAGGGCTTTGATCAGAGAATTGTGCAACAAGTCGTAAAATTGCGCAGCCTTATTGCTAAGACGGTTTCCGATGGGTGTTGTGAAACTGTAGGTCAATTCCTGGTCGTGAAGAATGGCTCCCCCACCCGTGGTACGTCGAATCAGGTCACAACTTATGCTTGCCCGATGTTGGTTCCGGTCGATGTGGTGTTGAAAGTATCCCAGCGAGAGTGTCGGCTTGGACCACTGATAGAAACGCAGCGTCGCACGGCCTGTCGGTTGACTTGCCGAATGCAGGAGCGCTTCATCAACGGCCATGTTATGAGGGCCAACATTTGGTCGATCAATAATGACTCGTAGAGTTGAAATGTTTGCACCTGATTCAGCAGGAGGAAGAAGATGAAGTGCGAGGTAAGGGGAAGATGAAACCAGTCAAGGACAGTCTTTAACACGCAAGAGGTGCGCCAGGCGCCCTAACCTGCCGGTTTCCAGCGAGTGACGGGTTGCCGTGCGGCCTGAACCTCGTTGGGACGGCTGATCCAAGTTGAGTGGGGTGCTTCGTGTAGCAGTTCGGACGGCTCGTCAGTGATGCGAAACAACGTTTCGGTAAAAGCGTCTAAAGTGGCTCGACTTTCCGTTTCTGTCGGTTCAATCATTATGGATTCGGGGACTGTTGCCGGAAAGTAAACGGTGGGTGCGTGAAATCCAAAATCGAGCAAACGCTTGGCAATATCCATGGCACTGATCCCTTTGTCATTCTTTAACTGGGAAGCAGTCGCTACGAATTCGTGCATACACCGATTTCCTTGTGGTACCGGAAGAATATGTCGCACACGTGACAACATGTAATTGGCATTCAACACCGCGTTTTGAGCGACTTGCTTTAATCCATCAGGCCCGTGCGTTCGAATGTAGGCGTAGGCCCGCACAAGGACTCCGACATTCCCGAAAAAGCTGCGTACCTGCCCGATTGACTTGGGTTGATCGAAATTCAGGCGATAGAGGTCCTTATCATGGACAACGCTTGGTATGGGCAGGTACGGTTGTAAAAAATCAACGACACAGATCGGTCCTGCTCCCGGACCTCCTCCCCCGTGTGGGCCGCTGAAAGTTTTATGCGGATTAAAGTGCATCATGTCGGCGCCGAAATCTCCGGGACGAGTCATGCCGAGAATCGCGTTCATGTTAGCACCGTCCAGGTACACTAAGCCGCCCCGTTCATGAACCGCATTCACGATTTGGCCGATTTGTGATTCGAACAAACCCAGCGTGTTGGGATTGGTAATCATTAATACACCGACCTGGTCGTCCAACTTGTTGTTTAGGTCCTGCATATCGACATAGCCGTTTGGCAAGCTTTTGATTGCAATTGTTTCAAAGCCGGCCATGGCCGCACTAGCGGGATTGGTTCCATGAGCACTATCGGGAGCTAGGACCTTGGTTCTCTTTTGGTTGTTGTCGCGAAAATAAGCAGCGGCAACCATCAAAGCGGTGAGTTCACCATGCGCTCCGGCGGCGGGCTGCAGTGAAACCGCAGGTAATCCCGAAATCTCGGCCAGCATCTGCTGCAGTTCATAGAGCAGTTGCAGCATGCCCTGAATCGTCTCTTCCGCCTGGAAGGGATGCAGGTCCGAGAAGCCTGGTAGCGCTGCAAGTCGCTCGTTGCGTTTGGGATTGTACTTCATCGTACAGGAACCAAGCGGGTAAAAGTGAGTGTCGACTGACATGTTCAGGGTGGAAAGATTCGTATAGTGTCGAACAACATCCGGCTCGGAAAGTTCGGGCAGTTCGGGCGGTGAAGCGGCACACGCCGAAGTCGGAAAAATGTCTTCAATTTTCTGTTCAGGAACATCGCACGGGGGCAATTGGGATCCTTCGCGATCTGGTTGCGAAAGCTCAAACAAAAGTTTCGTTGCGAGTCGATTACGCATGGAGGATTTCCGAAGGGCTGTTAACAGAACCAAGGCAAGCTGTTAATTGGTCAATCTCAGATTTTGTTCTTTTTTCCGTTACGGTTACAAGGAAGCAATCGGACAATTCCGGGAACCATTTTCCCAAGGAGACTCCGGCCAGAATTCCTTGTTGTTGCGCTGCGTTCAACAACTGTTGAACCTGACCATTCTCATCGCGAACGACGAATTCTTTGAAAAAAGGTTGAGCGAAAGCGGGTTCCAAACGAGAGGTATTGGACAAACATTCTGCAGCATAGTGAGCCTTTTGCATTGACAGAGTTGCTGTTTCTTTCAGTCCTTTAGGGCCCATCGCAGCCAAATAGACGCTGGCTCGCAAAGCGAAGAGCCCTTGATTGGTACAAATGTTACTCGTGGCCTTTTCTCTTCGTATGTGTTGTTCACGAGTTTGCAGTGTGAGCACCCAGCAGCGGCGCCCGTGGCGATCTTCCGTTTGCCCCACGATTCGTCCTGGCATCCGACGCACGAATTTTTCGCGACAAGCCAGAATACCCAGGTAGGGTCCACCAAATTGCATCGGCGTGCCCAATGACTGGCCTTCAGCCACAGCCACATCCGCCCCGAGGTCTGCGGGCCGCTTCAGGAGCCCCAGGCTAATGGGATCAAAAGACTGAACCAGTAGTGCGCCATGGTCGTGCGCAATCTGTGCAATTGCCTCCACCTCTTCGAGACAGCCGAAAAAATTCGGATGCTGAATCAGAACACAGGCCGTTGTGTCGTCTACCACAGCCGCGATCTGTTCAGGTGCGGCGGTTCCTCCCGGTGTGGGCACGGTGACCAGTTCTGTTTCCAAATTCTGGAGGTAGGTTGCGGTGGTCTGACGATACTCTGGATGCACACTCCCTACCGTGACCACCTTGCCGTACCTGCGCGTAGCAGAAAGACACATCAGCACTGCCTCGGCAACCGCACTTCCTCCGTCGTAAAGGCTGGCATTGGAAACTTCCATGCCTGTCAACTGACAAATGAGCGATTGGTATTCAAATGTGGCCTGCAGGTTGCCTTGACTGACTTCGGGCTGGTAGGGGGTGTACGATGTATAGAACTCGCTGCGTGATGCGATTGCATCTACCGTTGCAGGAATAAAATGATCGTAGCTTCCTGCTCCCAGAAAACAAACGTTTTGACCTGCGGGGTAGTTTTTGGCCGCCAGGCCCGTCATGTGCTGAGTCAATTCCAATTCGCCCATCGCAGCGGGCAATTGGAGATCACCTGTCAGACGAAATTCGGCCGGAATTTGCGAAAAAAGTTCGTCCACATCCTGGATGCCAATCACCTCGCACATTTCCTTTTGCTGCTGGGGTGTATTAAAGAAATAAGTCATGAGGAGTTAGCGGGTAATCCACTCGATTCATCGTTGTTGGCTAGTCTTACTTTGTCCGGTCCGTTCCGCATCAATCATCAGAGCACTGTTTTCGATAGGAATCAATGTCCATCAGGTTGGCGAGGCCACCCTCGTCGGTGAGTTTGATTTTGGCGACCCAGCCCTTTCCGTACGGGTCCGTGCTCAAAGCCTCCAGATCATTCGCCAGGCTCTCATTCACCTCGATCACTTCTCCCTCGATGGGCGAGTAGAGATCGCTGACGGCCTTGACTGACTCGACTTCACCGAAAGATTTACCAACAGACACCTTCTGGCCGACTTCAGGAAGTTGAATATAAACCAGGTCCGTCAGGGCTTCGACCGCAAACGCCGAGATCCCGATGGTCGCGATTTTGTCTCCATCTTGTTCTGTGAGGTGGAGCCATTCATGGGTTTCTGCGTAAAGGAGTTCTTCGTGATTCACTTTTGTTCGCCTCCGTGATTACTTCCGTCGATAGAATGGTAGTTTGACGACACGAGCTGCCGTGCTTGTTCCCCGAATGTCGACATGTAACTTCGATCCCTCGGTTGCGACCTGAGGGGTCACATAGGCCATGGCCAGGGGGACTTCCAGTGTAGGAGAAAAAGTGCCGCTGGTGACATGCCCCACATCGGCACGATCTGACAAGACTCGGTATCCTTCACGTGGAACCCTTCGTCCCTCGAGTTTCAAACCGACGCGTTGTGGCTGTCCGATTTCTTGTTGGATCATCTGAAGCGATTCTCGGCCAATGAAATTGCGACCTTTCAGGTTCACCGCAAAATGAAGTTCTGCTTGCAACGGATTGATCTCTTCGGTCAATTCGTGGCCGTAGAGCGGCATTCCCGCTTCGAGTCTCAAGGTGTCTCGTGCCCCCAGACCTACTGCTTGCGCTGCGTAATCCGGATCACAGTCCAGGATGGCATTCCACAATTCAACGGCGCTGCCAGTCGGTAGGATCAGCTCAAATCCGTCCTCTCCGGTGTAACCCGTTCGACTCACCAGCACCCTTGTGTTGTGGAAAGTTCCCGGTTGGGATTGATAGTATTTGAGCTTTGCGAACGAGTGGCCAGGCGGCGCGGCAATCACCCTGGGGATGACTTGTACTGCCAATGGACCTTGAACAGCAATCATCGCCGTCGTTGCGGTGAGATCTTCCAGTTCGACGTTGAACGCATGACTCTGCTGGTCAAGCCAGCTTGCTATTTTGTTGCGGTTGCCGGCGTTGACGACCAGAAGCCAGTGAGCGTTCTGTTGGTCATCAAACCGATATACCAGCACGTCATCCAGGATGCCTCCGGATTCATTGCACAACAGAGAGTACCGGATACAGCCTTCGGCCAGGTCAGTCATCTGCCTTGTTAACAAATGATCCAGGAATTGAACGCGATCCGGTCCAGCAATGCGAATGCGTCCCATGTGCGAAATGTCAAACACACCGACATGACGACGTGTAGCCCGATGTTCAGCAACGATTGACGAGTACTGTACGGGCATCGACCAGCCGGCAAAGTCGACCATGCGGCCGACATGGCTGACGTGCCACGAATGAAGCGGAGTTTGTGCCAGGGTGCTGGTCATCCTGGTTTTTCCTGGTTGTAGAGCGCTATCTGGCGCGCTGCGAGCATGGCTGCGCGGTGTACTGCAGGCCTGTCATCTGTTCCGGGCGGCGGGTAGTTTATTAAATTCCTTTTTTTGGCGGTGCAGACCGACATGTCTTAAACGGCTGGTTGCCGATTCTCTGTCCTTTAGATTGTCCATTGCCCGGGTGCTGACACCTTACCCGTAATGAATGAACGATGAAAGTCCTTGCCGAAACCGCCTCATCTTCATTTGAACGTTGACTTGGCAGTGAGTCCCGTGGCGTCACAGTCTGGTGGTCGGGCCGCGCCAGGGAGAATTTTATCCGATCAGGCGCAGGTTTCCAGGGGCGAAAGCAAATGAGATTCCAAGCTCGACAGCTACTGTTTGACCGGCCACAAACGGTTCCCCTAACGACTCAACGTTTTTTTTGTTTGGCCGTGACCTTCGTGCGGGGACGACGGGGACTCGGTCCTTTTCCTTGACGAGTGGACGTTTTCTTTTTGGGCAGCTGCTTCTTTTTGGGCAACTGCTGCCCAGTCCTCTTGGCAGCCTTCTTCCGAGAGTTTGGGGATTTTTTGGCGTGCTGTTTTGCAGCCTTTTTTTCCTTACCCTCTCTTTTTGATTTGACCATGTGCAAATCAAGCTGGCGAGCGTCGACATCGACGTGCGCTATCTGGACAACGACAATGTCTCCCAGGCCGAAACGGTTGTTGGCTCGGGAGCCTACCAAGCTGCGCGTTGTACGGTCAAAGCGGTAATGGTCATCCTGCAGCGAATGGATATGTATCAAACCTTCTGCGGGTAACTCAGTTCCCTGGGCAAAGATGCCGAATTCCTCCACTCCCGTCACAACCGCTTCCATTTCGTCACCGATGCGTTGACTGAAATAGTTCAGTAATTTGAGTTTGGTTAATTCTCGCTCAGCTTCCTCGGCACGTTGTTCTCGCTCGGAGCAATGTTCGCCTTCCAGGAGTATTCGTCCGAAGTCCTGTGGAGGCCGCTTTTTGCGGAAGACAGCATCCAGCAGTCGATGAACGGTAAGGTCCGGGTAACGACGAATCGGTGATGTGAAGTGACAATAGCAGTCACTCGCCAAGGCATAATGCCCTTCTTGCTGAGGACCATAGATTGCCTTTTGCATGCTGCGGAGCACGGCGTAATTCACTGCTCGTTCCTGCGGCAAACGACGCACGCGTTCCAATACACGTTGCAGCTCAAAACGACTTTCCAGACTGCCGCTATCAATTCCCAGTTCTCTCACGAAGTCTGTCAGACTCTTCAGTTTTTTCGGATCCGGTGATTCATGAACTCGTCTCAAAAACAGCCAGTCACGATCTTGTAAGAATTCGGCGACCGCTTCGTTGGCGGCCAGCATGAACTCCTCAATCATCTGGTGGCTTTCCGTGTGTTCCAGAAGATGTGCCCCGCAGACGCGACCTTTGTTGTCGAGGTCAATCTTGGTTTCCGGCATCGATAGTTCCAGTGCTCCGCGTTGGAAACGACGTGCTCGTAGGATCTTGGCTAATTCATGCATGTGCCCGAGCAACTGGAAAATCTCAGGTTGGAGTTTGCGTTTCCATTTCGCGGGACGTTGCAAAAAATCATCGACTTCTTCGTAGTTGAAACGACGGGAACTACGAATGGCGGCGGAACAGGGTTCCGTTCCAATTCGCGTCCCTTCAGGTGTGAATTCGATGAAGACCGTCTTGGTGTATCGCACGCAATTCGGTTGTAGGCTCGCCAGATTATTGGAGATGATCTCGGGTAACATGGGGATCACACGATCCGGCAAATAAACGCTAGTGGCCCGCTCGCGGGCTTCACGATCAAGGGCCGACCGCGAACGTACGAAATGCGAAACATCGGCAATGTGTACTCCCAGACGCCAGTGATGCTTGTCAATTTGCTCGAGTGAAATCGCATCATCAAAATCACGAGCATCCTGCGGATCGATTGTGATGACGACATGGTCGGTCAGGTCGACCCGATCATCGGGAATCGATTCATCGAACAATTCTGCTTGCCGGCGGGCGTCGTCGAGGACGGACTCGGGGAATTCTTTCGGTAGGTTGAATTCTGCAATGATCGAGAGGGTGTCGATTCCGGGAGCCCCGCGTTGGCCCAGCACTTCCGTGATAACACATTCACCATCCCGCACGTGCGATGGGAAACGCACCATTTCCACGACGACTTTATCGCCGGGTTGCGCACTCTTGGCTCCTGCATCTCCGGCCAGGATCGGGCTACCGAAGACAGGTCCGTCGATACGCACCAGGCCGGTTCCGTCGCGGGTGTCGTAAGTTCCCACGAACCGGTGTGTTTTTCGCTCGATGACCTCCACGATCTCGCCGCGCAATTTCCCCATCGGCCCCCGTGATTTGTTCAATCTCGTCAGGACGAGGTCACCATTGGCCGCATCTTTTGTTTTCCGTTCGAGGACGTAAATGTCTCCGGAGCCGTCTTTCGCCCCTCCCTGTGGCCTCACAAACCCAAAACCACTTTTGGTTTTGCGAAACACGCCCGTTACTCGATCCTGGCTGCTACTCTGCCCATGGTGCACCAGGTGGTTTGAGCCGTAGTGGAGTTCGCCCCGTCTGACCAGACGTTTGACGGCCTGCTTTAGCTCGCGGTGCTGCTTGTCGTTTAAATGAAGTTTCCGGGCGATCACACCGGGTTTGACGGGTTTATAGTTCGATCGTCCGACATATGTCAGGAGTCGTTGCTCCAGCGCCTGATGGTCCATGGAGGAGTAGCTGAGTGGGCGCTGAGACGAGGGGTTGGCGAATTCAATTTCTTGTTTTCTACCCGTTGTCTTTTCCCCCCCCTTTTTCTTTCTTCTGCCTTGATTCAAGTCTGACTACCCTTGAACAACTTGCGATTTAGGTGGGAATGATAGATGGTCCAGTTGCTATCAGAGTTGTAGTCTTCTTGGAACAGTAGTTCCAAACTTTGAACTTTTGAATCGAGGCTGTCCAGATAGTGCAACGCGATTGCTTCGAGTGTCATTGGCAGTTTGGAACTGCCATATTGGTATTCGCCATGATGGCTGACGATCATGTGTTTAATTCTCAGGGCAAGCTCGCTGGGAAACTCTTCACCTGAAAGTTCCTCGGCCTCTTGGGCCTTCTGTTCAAACAATTGGGTGCCGATGACCAGGTGTCCGACAAGTTGTCCTTCGTCGGTATAGGCCAACTCAGGTTCATAGGAAAGTTCTCTGGTTTTGCCCACATCATGTAAAAAAGCCCCTATCGTGAGTAAATCCGTGTCGATTTCCGGATAATGCTGACCAATCACCAAGGCTAATTCCATCAGGCTCAGGACATGAACCAGAAGCCCGCCTTCATAGGCGTGATGGATCTTGATACCTGCCGGAACTCGTACAAACTGTTCCATGAAGTCGTCATCCATCAAGAAACACTCGGCCAGACTCCGTAAGTGCATGTTCTTCATGGCCATGAGGATCTCTTTCAGCCGGGCTTGCGATTTTTCTGCGTCGTGAGAGCCGACTGCTACAAATTCTGTTTTGTCCACGGTTGTTTTGTCCACTCGCTCAAGTTGAGTGGCAATAACTTGAATCGAACCGTTGTACAGTTGAGCGTTGCCTTCGATTTGGACGTAGTCACCGTTCTGGAAACTACGATAAATTCGATCGTTGGCGTTCCACATCATGGCAGTGACCGAACCGGAGCGATCGCTTAACTGGACTTGCAGGTAGAGGTGCCCATTGCGATTGGGCCGCAATTGCTTGCATGAGGCGCGAAATACTTCGTCGACTTCCTCGGCGTCACTCAATTCGTTAACGAAACGGCGGGACACGTGGCAGACCTTTCTGAACTCCAGTTACCTTTGGACCGGATGTCCCGGCGCCCTTGGATTCTAAAGCGCTAGTGCCGGCATGTATAGGTGCGGTGGTATTGTAGTTGGCGAATCGTGAATGAGAATGAATGCGGCACAGGAAGTGGACGGATGAAGCGAGGTGGTCCAAGACGACTTCCGGTTGGTCCAATACCGACGCACGCTTTTGGAGTGGGGCCCGACTACCAGTCCGTTTGAAGCGAGATTCTCCTTTTTTCCACACGCCGATCTTGCCCATTGGCATGCGCCCCTTTTACAATGTTCCATTCCAGGCCATCCTTTACCGAAATCTACGAGTGGAATCTCACCATGTCCAAACAAAATAAGCACGGCATCAATCCGACTCGGAAAGAAGATTACCCAGAGTGGTATCAACAAGTTATCAAGGCGGCTGATCTGGCCGAACCGTCACCTGCACGCGGTTGCATGGTGATCAAGCCCTGGGGCTATGCGATTTGGGAAAACATGCAACGTGTTCTGGATCGCAGGTTTAAGGAAACCGGCCACGAGAACGCCTACTTTCCCATCTTTATACCCCTCAGCTTTATGGAAAAAGAAGCGGAACACGTCGAAGGGTTTGCCAAGGAGTGTGCGGTCGTTACCCACCATCGGTTGGAACCAGGACCTGATGGTGGCTTGGTTCCCACCGGAAAACTCGCAGAACCTTATATTGTGCGTCCTACGAGTGAAATGATTATCGGTGCGAAATACGCCGAATGGGTGCAGTCCTATCGGGACCTCCCCATTTTAATCAATCAATGGGCTAACGTCGTCCGCTGGGAAATGCGCCCTCGTATGTTTTTGCGCACGGCTGAATTTCTCTGGCAGGAAGGACATACAGCGCATGCGACAGAGCAGGAAGCAGTGGAAGAAACGGAAAGAATGCTCGATGTCTATGCGGATTTTGCAGAGAACTACATGGCGATGCCGGTGCTTAAAGGAGAGAAAACAGAAGGCGAGCGATTTCCGGGTGCCGTGGCCACTTACAGCATCGAGGCCATGATGCAGGATGGCAAAGCTTTGCAAGCTGGAACGTCGCATTTTTTGGGTCAAAACTTCTCCCGTGCCCAGGAAATTAAGTTTCAGGATTCGGAAGGAGTTGAACAACATGCCTGGACAACTTCCTGGGGCGTCTCAACTCGATTAGTGGGAGGCCTCATTATGACCCATGGTGATGATGATGGATTGATACTCCCTCCACGTCTGGCACCTTTGCAGGTGGTCATCCTGCCCGTCTTGCGAAAAGACGCTGATCGCGCCGGAGTTCTGGAATACTGCCACCAATTGAAACAAGCTTTGGAGGAACAGCAGTTTGGAACGGAGCGAGTGCGGGTGAAAATTGACGACCGTGACTTGGGAGGTGGAATCAAAAAATGGCAATATGTCAAACAGGGAGTTCCATACCGGTTGGAAGTGGGACCACGTGACATCGCTGACAACAAGGTATTTGTGGGACGACGTGACACGGGAGAAAAGGCAGCGGTCGATCGTGCCACATTCGTCCAGACGATCGGAGAACGACTGGAAGAAGTGCAGCAGGGACTGTTCGATCGGGCATTGAAACTGCGCGAAGAAAATACAACGCAGATTGACAATTGCGACGACTTTCGATCCTATTTTACCTCTCGAAATTCAGAGAAACCGGAGATGCGCGGAGGGTTCGCCTGGTGTGATTGGTGTCAGGATCCGGCAGTCGACCAACTACTCAAGGAACTCAAAGTCACCTTGCGTTGCTTGCCCCTGGGCGCGCAGGATTCACTTGGCAAGTGCATCTTTACCGGGAAGCCGAGCCAGGGCAGGGCAGTGTTTGCGAAGTCGTACTAGGTGAGCCTACGAAGGATGAGGACAGAAGCTGGAGGGAAGACGGGCGTGGGACAAGAAATGGGAATGTGCACACCTCACCAATCGGGTACGCATCCAAAGTCATGGGCATAGTTCAACAACCGACTTCTGTTCTTTTGATTCTGGCCATCTTCAGCCGGCACGATCCGGCCATACAATGGGCACTTGATCAGGCGACTCAACACTGGGGAAGAGTGGCGCTGGCCAGCCAGCCGTTTCGCTTCGGGGAGACGGATTATTATCAGGCCACGATGGGAAACGATCTGGTCAAGCAATTCTTTGCCTTTGAAAAACTTGTCGATCCCGCTCACTTGGTCGAGTTCAAACATCAAACGAACGCTTGGGAACTGGCGTATGGTGGCAAGCGGGAGGTGCCTGAGGAGCGTCCGGTGAATTTGGACCCCGGTTACCTGACGGGAGCCAAATTGGTCTTGGCATCGACGAAAGACCATGCTCACCGCATCTACCTGAGGAAAGGGATTTATGCGGAAGTCACTTTGCACTACACCAGACGAACGTGGGAACCCCGTGAGTGGACCTATCCAGACTACCGTCGGGGCGATTACCATGAATTCTTTGAACACTGCCGTATCTACTATCGTGAGCGATTGGCTGCTTTGAACCCATGAGTGTCACTGACATCGTTTATCTGGTTGCGGGCGCGGCAATTCCCACCTTTATTTTCAGTTGGCTCGCAACGTTTGGAATCCGGGGACTGGCTCCCCGCTGGGGATTGGTTGATCGCCCTGGCGGTGAACGCAAACAGCATCAACGGGTGACTCCCCTGGGTGGTGGTTTGGCCATCTGGTTCAGTGTGATTCTGTTCTTCGGACTGTTTCATTTCATTCTGCTGGGTGCGTCAGTGACCGAAGAAGTCCACCCGGTGAAAACGCTGGTTCAGTCGCTTCCCTTCTCCGACTTGTTGAGCGAACATGATGCAGGACTGCGGTCCAAACTGCCCGATGTGTGGTTCATCCTCGGATCAGCCACCGTTCTCATGTTGTTGGGGCTTGCTGACGATCGTTTCCGGCTGGGTTGGAAAATTCGCTTGTCGACACAGTTTTTTGTGGCTGCCCTCGGTGTCTATCTGTTTGATCATTGGCGTTTGACGGTTTTTCTCGACTCGCATTTATTAACGGCCGGCTTGTCGGTATTCTGGATCGTTGGATTGTTGAACGCTTTCAACATGTTGGACAATATGGACGGACTCTCCCCGGGAGTCGCTGTCATTTCGGCGATCATGTTGGCGGCCGCTTTGCTACTCAGTCCGGAAACAGGTGGCAACGACCCGCAACTGTTCGTGGCGGGGTTTTTATTGGTGCTGGCGGGATCTGTTCTCGGGTTTTTGTGGCACAATCATCCACCCGCAAGAATTTTTATGGGAGATGCGGGCAGTTATTTTGTGGGATTTTGTATTGCCATCGCCACGATTCTGGCGACGTTCGCAGGTCAGGGAAGTGGATCCCGACATGCGATTTTAGCTCCACTCTGCGTCATGGCGGTACCTTTTTACGACATGGTGACCGTGATTTGGATCCGTTTCCGAGAAGGTCGTAGCCCATTCGACGCCGACCGTTGCCATTTCTCGCACCGACTAGTCGATCTGGGTTTCAGCCAGTCACTGGCCGTCTACACGATCTATCTGTTAACGATAATTTGTGGAATTGCCGCGATGCTGCTTCAGCGGGTCGAGGGGCCTGGTGCCGTGATGGTGATTCTGCTGGTACTGAGCGTCTTGCTGCTGATTGGTATTCTTGAGACGACTGCGCGAAAAAAAACGCATTCCAGTCATGACACGGCAAAAACAAAATAATCTGAATCCACAACGATCACGGGAGGTTTCTCAAGAGGCCGAACGTGATCTACAGCCGGTCTCCAGGCTGCAGTCGATCTTACTGGTTGGGTGGGTGGCCACCTTGGTTGCCACTCCACTGATTCCCAGTGAGGCGGCCGTGGAACATGGAACACATCTGCTTGTCATCATGTTGCTATTGCTGATTGCCTTGGCTTGGTTGGGCCAGGCGGTTTATCGGAGGAAGCTGGAGGCGCGTTTCGAGCCAGTAGGTACGGCTCTAATGGTGCTGGTCGGTTGGATGGCGGTGAGTGCTGTCGTGATGTCGCCCTACGGCCAACCTCGGTTTGCGATCAATACTGTCTGGTCTGCAGTGGCTCTGGTGATAGGTTTTCGCATGTGTCTCCAACTGGTGACTACCTCTGCGCAGTGCAGGGCAGTGACAGCCGTCATGATCAGTTTGGCACTCGGACTGTCGACCTATGGGATCTATCAGTACAGTGTTAGTCTTCCCCGGGAAAGAGCTGGGTATTTCAGTGCAACACCGGAGGAACAGGCAGCAATTCGCACCTCGGCAGGTGTCACCGCGCCTCAAGGATCTCCGCATGCAACTCATTTCGAAAAGCGTTTAAACAGCCTCGAACCCTGGGCTACCTTCGGTCTGGCCAACTCGTTGGCGGGATTCCTGGTTCCGTGGTTGGTCATTTTGCTGGCCATGGTAACGACAGGTTGGCCCTTGAATCAGGGAAGGCTGCGCCGACTGGGAGTCTGTTTGTTGGTCCTGTTACCGATCGCTGTTTGTCTGGCATTCACCAAGAGCCGGGCCGGCTATCTGGGCACGATAGTGGGCGGACTGTTTTTGCTGCCCTCCGTGGTTGTCCACAACCAAGGCGGTCGTTTGTTTGGCTTCGTTATCTGTGTGTTGATTGTTGGCAGCTGCGCATTGGTGGCTGGTGTTTGGTTGGTGGGCGCAGTCGATCTGGAGGTGTTGACTGAAGCGCCCAAATCCTTGGGTTACCGCATGGACTATTGGCGTTCGACGGCGCGTATGATTCAGGAATCTCCCTGGTTCGGTTGTGGCCCTGGAAATTTTCAGGACTACTATTTGCAACACAAACTGCCACGTGCGGGTGAAGAAATCAAAGACCCACACAATTTTATCTTGGAGATTTGGAGTACTGCCGGAACTCCTGCATTACTCGCATTGGTCGTCGCATTGGCAAGCGGTTGCTACTTTGTTTTTCACAGGTCCCGAATCCTCGAACAACAAAATATTTTGACCGGCCAGCCGTCGGTTTCCAGTGACCGTGTTTCCTGCCCGCCCGGTGTTGCGCCGATCTATCTGGGGGCGGTTGCAGGGCTGTTGCTGGCACTGCCTGTTGGATGGATGGTTGATTATAGTTTGTCGTTAGAGTTTCTGTTGACTTGTGTACCCGCGGCAGCACTCGCTGCGTGGCTGTTGCTGCCCTGGGTGAAGGCTGGCCATCTAAACTGGAAGGTGGCCTTCGCAGCCAGTGGAGCGTCGCTGATAAATCTACTGTTCGCTGGCGGTATCCTGTACCTTGCAGTGAGTGGGTCTCTGTTGTTGGTAACGGCGTTGGGGCTTCACTTGGTGATGAGCGAGACGCCTCGCATGGCAGTGGTGGGTCGTGTCCGCAACACCGCCGGATTCCTGGTGGTACTGATCTTAGTGCTGGCATGTTATTTCACGGCCTATCGGCCGGTACTGGGAAGAGCAGATCCTTGGAACGCAAATTCTTGGAAATCCGAGGCTCATGAGCGGGTATCGAACTGGCTGAAAACCGGTAGCGAGGATGTGCTTGCGGAATTCGATCTAGCGGTGGCACACATCGAACGCTTGGATCCTCATTCCAGTCAAGCACAACGTCAGCTGGGAATGTGGTACCTGGTTGCTCGAAAACGGGAGGATCGTCCTCGTTTTCGACTATGCGCTCTGAATGCGTTTCGACGGGCCGCCGATCTTTATCCAGGCAACGCGATGGCACACGCCGAATTTGCCTGGGCATTGCACGTCGCGGGACAGAATTTACAAGCAGCTAAGTCCGCCACGGAGGCCTTGCGTTTAGATGGAATGAATCCGCACCAGGAATTACGATTAGGATCTCGGCGTCTTTTTGACGAACCTGCAGGGGGCCCGCTGACATCCGGTTTGGAGGAGGTTCCGGCCGGGAGCAGCGCCGAACAGTACATGGAAGCGTTGAGTCATTCCAAGTGAAAGCGGTTGTGAGTATCCTTCAACAATCGAATCGAGGACGCGTGTGAAAGATTGGTTCATAGGAGCGATGGTTGTTGTCCTGGGAACAGTGGCGGGTATTGTATCGGCGACCTTCCAATTTCATCGTGTCGGTGAAGTGGATTACCGCTTGCGTATGGACCAGGTTGGTGGACCGGTTACACTTTTTCAGGGCAAGGACGTTCCTTCCAGTACTGCTGTTCCTAGAGTCGAGGTGGAAGGAAGCTTGTTACATGATTTTGGAACGATGGATGCAACCGGGGTTGGTTCCCATTCCTTTGTGTTTTGGAACAAAGGTGAGGCACCGCTGAGCATCGCGACGAAATCGACGACCTGTAAATGTACTGTAAGCCAGCTGGAAAAAAAGGTTGTTCTTCCTGGGAAGTCCGCAAATGTTACCCTGGAATGGCGTCGGGCAGGGTTGGCTGTCAAATTCCACCAGCGGGCGGAGATAGCAACCAACGATCCTGAGCGGCCGATCGTTCAACTTTCCATTCGAGGGCGAATTCTTCCGGCGCTGGTTGCTTCACCCAGTGAAATTATGTTGCGCCGCGTAACGAACTCGCGGCAGCACGAATTTTCGTTTGCCGTTCATTGTTACCGAGATGTTGATTTTCGCATCGAAGATTATGAACTGCTGGATGTGAAGACCGCCAATTCATTTCAGGTCGAAATCGGGCAACGATTGACTGGTGAACAGATTACCGAAGAGCCATTTGTCAGGAGCGGCTATGTGATTCGCCTGATAGTACTTCCTGGATTGGGTCCCGGGAGGATTCGGCAGAAATTGCGTCTGAGAACCAACCTGAAAGATATTCCGACGTTGGACGTTCCCCTGGTGGGGGATGTCGTCAGCGATATTTCCATTGTCGGACCAAACTTCGACCGAGACGATAACGTTGTCAAGATCGGCACGATCAAGTCAGACCAGAGCGTGCGCAAAGAACTATTCGTGTTGGTGAAGGGACCTTATCGGGATCAAGTCCAGTTGATTATTGATGCAGTTGATCCTGCGGAAATCTTGCAGGTCCACGTTGGTGATCGGGAAGAATTAAGTAACGGTCTTGTTCACAAATACCCACTCACGATAGAAATACAGGAGGGGAGCAGGGCCACCAGTCGTTTAGGAGGAAAAGCTGCTCCGATGGGTGAATTTCACATTTTAACTACACATCCGCAGACGAAAGTAATTCCCATTTACGTTCGTTTTGCCGTACAAGGTTGACGCTGATGGGTGGTTCCAAGGACTGTATCCGGTATCGGCTATTCGTCGGATCAAACGTCGTTGCACTCCTTTTGGGATTCGTGGGCTGCTCAGCGAAGGATCCACCGGGAAACAAATCTGTCCAGAATTCAACGGTGGCCGGTGAGAATCCGGTTCATGTTCCTGCTGGGAACGAAAACGTTGTCCAGGTGAGAAACAAACATTTCCAGGGGACCGACACGGAAAACGACACCAATGGCTTGTTTGACGAGTTGGCATTCAAAAAGTGGCCTGTACCTGATTTCGCGCTGTTCATTACAGGCCGTCAGTACGGGTTCATCGAACCGTGTGGTTGCACCGGTTTGGATAACCAAAAGGGCGGACTCGCGCGTCGGCACACCTTGTTGAATAACGTTCGTCAGCTTGGCTGGCCAGTGTTTCCTCTGGACATGGGAAACCAGGTGCGTCGCATAGGTGTTCAGGCAGAGATCAAATATCACATGACGATGGAAGCTTTGCGGGAATTGAAGTATCAGTCCATTGTGTATGGACCCGATGACTTGCGTCTGACGTTCGAAGAACTCTTGGTGGAGATCTATCCGGATGATGAAGTCAGTCCTCTGCCTTATCTCAGCGCAAATGTGGATCTGTTGGATTTTGTTCCCCGTTACCAAGTCAAGGAGGTTGACGGGCGGAAAATTGGTTTGACTGCGGTCCTGGGCGGAAGTCATCATGCTCGAGTGGGTGGCGGAGAAGACGTCCTGTTGATCGATCCGCAAGAGGCGTTGGACGAAATCTGGCCGCAGTTGGAAAGCGAAAACTGCGACTTGTATGTTCTGTTGGCTCATGCCTCGATCGAAGAATCTCAGGAATTGGCACGTCAGTTCAGGGGATTTTCAATCGTGATCACCGCAGGCGGGGCAGGAGAACCAAATTATCGGCCCGAGCCGATTGAGGGAACGGACTCTGTTTTAGTCCAGGTTGGAACCAAAGGGATGTATGTGGGACTTTTGGGGTTCTATGCTGATTCCCAGCCCCGCCTTCGCTATCAACGAATTGCGCTGGACGCGAAGTGGAAAGACTCTCCAGAGATGATCAGGCTGTTGGGAAATTACCAGCATCAACTGGAAAGCATGGGGTTGCAGGGGCTCCAGTTAAACCCCGTCGCCCATTGGACGGGACATGAATTTGTGGGGACGGACCAATGTGGCGGATGCCATGAACAGGCACATGAAATTTGGCTTGAAACTGGCCACGCACATGCGACCGCAACACTGGTGCGTCCTCCCGAACGATATGAAGTACCACGTCACTTCGATCCGGAATGTCTGAGTTGTCATGTGACGGGCTGGAATTCTCTGAGGCACTTACCGTACAAGACCGGTTACGTTGATCTCGAGACTTCGGCTCATCTGCATGGTAACGGCTGCGAAAATTGCCACGGCCCCGGTTCGGCCCACGTCGCCGCCGAGCAGTCTGAGAAGGTTGTGGACGAAGACCAGTTAAACAAGCTGCGAGCGGAAATGCGGCTCACGCTTGGAAATGCAAGAGAGTCCTGCATGAAATGTCACGACCTGGATAACAGCCCCGATTTCGCACAGGAAGAATCTTTCGATCGGTACTGGGAAGAGATTGCTCACTAGAGGCTTCAACCCCCTCCGGCGTGTAGCTAGTTTGCTGCCCGTAGCTCGGCCAGTTTCTGAGCTGATCCGACCAGTCGCTCCCAGTTTTCCTGAATGTATTCAGGCGGACCACCGATTTGGGCTACGACGGTTGCCACATTCTCTGTCGGTATCATTTCAATGGCATCCCAGGGACAGACCAGCAATTCGTAGGGATTGGTTTTCTTTTGCGGAATGTGTACGCAGACCTCGCAGCCAACACATCGTTCGAGGTCGATTTCACACCATTGTTGATTCCCCTTGAGAATTCCGCGATCGATTGTCTTGAGTTCAATACAGTCGACCGGACACACCTCCAGGCAGGATTCACATCCTGTACAGTTATCCGCATTGATTACGGCCAGTTCTTTAGGAACCTTTTTACGAGGGCCTTTTTTTGCCATCTACTCGTCCTTCGTCCGAATCTGCTGAAGCGATTGCAACCACTTAAGATACGTATTTCACAGCCAGCAACAATGCACGTTTATTATAGGTACCCATCGGCCGTTTTCCAGCGGGTTTTGAGCTAAAGTGGACCTTGCCGCAGCCGCGATCCCCACATTCTGGGCATCTTGGAGGAAACAACGGATCATCCCGCAACAGCTTCAAGTTCCTTTGTTGGTTTGCCTCCCGAGACGGCCTAATGGGGGATTTTTTCCTGCTGAATCATGCCTTCGAACGTTTGTCGTGAGCGAATCAGATGGGTTTTTCCATTTTGAATGAGCAACTCGGCGGGAAGTGGCTTTGAATTGTAATTGGAAGCCATGACGCTGCCGTAAGCGCCGGCACATTCAATCACGATCAATTGGCCCACTTCGGCTCGAGGTAGTTTTCTGTGAGCAACAAATCCACCTTCATCCTGGGTAAAGATGTCACCGGATTCACAGAGTGGGCCGCCGACAATCACCTGCTGCATGTCGGTTGTTCGTCCCTCTTTGTTTCCGTCATTTTTGTTGGTCGGGACGATGGACATCGGGTGGTAAGATCCGTACAGGATGGGGCGAGCCAAGTCGTTAAATCCCGCATCCAGGAGGTAGAAAATATTTTTCCCCATCGACTTGATAGCCCGTATTTCGGCAACCAAATAGCCACTTTCAGCCGTCAGGTATCTACCGGGTTCGATTTCCAGGGACAGCGGATGCTTGAATTGATCTTCGAGCCGTTTACGAGTTCGGTTCCACAACTCAAAATAAGCCGGAATGTCGACCGTTTCATCCGACTCGCGGTAGGGAGTAGGTAGCCCGCCACCGGCGCTGATGGATCGTACGGACGGCCCAACTTGGAGTGCTATTTTTTCCAGTGCACCACACACTTGAGTCAAATGTTTCAAGTCGGTTCCCGACCCGATGTGCATATGAATGCCGGTAACGTGCAAGCCCTGTTGTTCTGCTTGTCGCAAACAATCGGGCACTTCTTCATGCCAGATGCCATGTTTCGATTGTTCTCCGCCAGTATTGGTTTTCTGGCTGTGGCCGTGCCCAAATCCCGGGTTGATCCGCAGGGTGATTTCTGACGCGGTCTTCGGTCTCTCCGGGGAGAGGCGTTGGCCAAGTTGGCCAATCATATCAAGGGAACCCAGATTAGGGTGGATACGATGTTCAACCACCAGATCCAAGGACTCGTGATCGAAGATATCGGCAGTATAGACGATGGGCGGAGGTTCACCTGCCGGCTCATATCCGGCGGCAATAGCGCGGTGGATTTCACCAGCGCTCACGGCATCTACCAGACAACCCAGCCGCCGAATTAGATCCACGATTGCCAGGTTTGAGCAGGCCTTTTGCGCGTAACGGACCACATCGAACGTGGCCAGATCATTGACACGTTTTGCAATCTGGGCCGCGTCGTAGACATAGAGCGGAGTGCCGAACTGACGAGCCAGTTCAACGACAGGAACATCAGCGATTTGCGTCCGCAGCGAAGAAAATTTGCGAGTGAAGCGACCGGTCGAGGAAGTAGGTGGTGTCATGTTTACCGCGAGACAGCATGAAGTTAGTCCAGATTCAGGTGGATCATATCAGCTTCGGCCGACGTTTGGCAATCCTTGACCCACAGGGTGGATTTGCCGACAATCAGGAGGTTGCCTGCACCAAGCTACTCGCGGTTTGATTTGTTCCACCAACCTTCTCGCTTCTTAGGGGTGTAGGCATTGATGGGGGCTGAAAGCTTGGATTCCAGCGACAGCAGTACATCTTTTCAACGCTACAAAGAAGAGCTTCAGCTCGAAATCGCGAAAGCTCAGCTGGAAGCCAAAGCAGCTCAACTCAGGTTGCAGGCACTCGAATTGGGGCAGCAACTGAAGGAACGTCGCAAACAACGGATCTTGGGAGACAGGGCTCAGCCAGCTTTCCCAGTTCCAGAGTGGGATGCTAGAGAATTGCGGCAAAGCTCCGATGGGGAATCGTCGCTGTGCGGACAGCGAATGTCGCCACCAACGGTGGCCATCGGGAACGCAGCGACCAGCAGGACAGTTGGTAAAGTCACCACCGGCAGCAGCTTGTTGGAAGTGAAAGCTTCAGGGGCACCTGCATACTCCTCCGTAAGTCAGGAATCAGGTCAGCCCGAGACAGGCCGATCCTTCTCCGAATCTCGACCAGGGTCCAAGCAAAGGCCGTCCCGCGCGCTCACTTCCGGTGGCGAAGCCAAACCTGCTGGAGTCTTGGTAGATCGAAGTCATGATTCCGCAACCACACCGGACGGTCCGGCTGCTGCCGTACGGAAAATGGGTGAGGTGAATTTTGAGGCTTTACCAGGGCAGAACACAACGATTTCCCCCGTACAGAGGGAATTGCCCGGGGTTTTACGTGGGATGCCCAGTTGGATGCTAAGTGGCGTGGTCCATGCCGTCATCTTGCTTGTTATGGCACTTTGCTTGATCCCACTGCGCGTTGATTCTCACGAGTTTTTCATAACGGGTGAATCCGAATTCAGTCAGAGCGAGAACTTGGAAATGGTTGTATTTGAGACTGAACCCTTTGAAGAGATGGCATCGTTTGAGGCTGAAGCGATGTCGGTGGACGATACGGGCATCGCAGGACCGGGAGAAGCTGCCAGCTTGGAAACTCCTGTTCAGCTTGGCGAGTTGGGACCTTCAGCTATGGATTCGACTGCCGCACTGATGGGCAACAAGTTAGCGGCTACTGGAGAGGGAACAGGACAGGTCGGGGTGGGGCTGGGCGGGGCTCATTTTTTTGCTTCCCAGGCAATGGGGAGCCGGTTTGCATTTGTTGTCGATCGCTCGAAAAGTATGCGTGGGGGCTCAAAATGGGAAGCTGCGTTAGACGAACTTCATGTGGCAATCAGCAGAATGGATTCGGCCCAATCTTTCTTCGTGGTTTTTTTCTCCGGGGAACCCATGCCCATGTTTGGTCATGAGCATCCGGAGCGCAGGCCGCTGCAAGCAACCGAAGAAAACGTTGTACGCCTGGAAAGTTGGTTGCACACCTTACAACCAGCCGAAGAAAGGCAGGCCCAGCATGTAGACCGGGCACTTGACTACGTGATTGAAATGCGGCCCGATGCAACTTTTCTCCTGACCGATGGTGAAATTGCCAAGAGTACGGAAACCTATTTAAAAGAGGCAAATCAGGTAAATTATGACCCCGTCGTTGGTGAGTCCCGTCCTACAGCAATTCACACGATCGGTTTCAGCAAAGAGGGTGCAAAGACGTTACAGCGCATCGCGGCGGATCACGGCGGTACGTATGTTTTCCATACACCTTCGGGCTTCTAACGAGCCCTCTTTGCCAGCTTGACATCAGCTTCTTCAGCCGGTATCCTGACCAGCTTGACTATCTCTAAGTTCAAGTGGCGGAACGTTTTTCGAGCGGCCGAGTCGGTTTTGAGCCATCGAAAATTGGCCGGGCGTTGGTGTAGTGATTCGATTTCGTTAAGTAAAGAAATAGATGCAGCCAGCCAGGCTCGCCGTACAGACTCCCGGCGAGAACCACCTGGCGGGTAAATTCGTTCCTGTCGAGAGGCGAAGCGAGTGCTCTCACGGTAGATAGGACGGCCCAGTAGTTTGACAATTCGGACAATTCGGACAATTCGGACAATTCGGTGATTACGTTGCCTGTTGGCAACGGTAACAGTACGGACAGGGCAATATGAATCCTACGGAAGTGTTACGCGTTGTAGACGCAATCCATCGCGACAAAAAAATTGAGAAAGAGATTGTCTTTCAGGCCATTGAGGCTGCCTTGATATCCGCAGCTCGCAAACACTACGGAGAAGAGGCTGAAATCCATTTCGAGATCCATCGCGAAGACGGAATCATCCAAGGCGTCTGCGACGGCGAAGTGTTGGATCATGAGGAAGTCATTGGAAGAATAGGTGCCCAGACGGCAAAACAAGTCATCATTCAAAAGATTCGTGAAGCGGAGCGAGACGCGCTCTACGATGAATACACGTCTTTGCAGGGCCAGATGGTGGGCGGAGTGGTACAGAGAAATGAAGGCGGTGCCGCCACGGTCGCCCTCTCCAATGTCGAAGCCATCTTGCCTCGCAGCGAGCAGATACCTGGTGAAAGCCATCATGCCAATGAACGGGTACGAGCTACGATTTTTGATGTGCGCAAGCAAGGCAGTCGTGTAAAAGTATTACTCAGTCGTATACGCCCACAGTTGGTTCAGTCGCTCTTCGAGCAGGAGATACCGGAGGTTTCGGAAGCGGTGATTGCTGTAGAAGCGATTGCTCGTGAAGCCGGTTATCGCAGCAAAGTGGCGGTGAGTAGTACTGACGCGCGCGTGGATTGTGTTGGTGCCTGTGTTGGCGTACGGGGTAATCGTATTAAGAACATCGTTGATGAGTTGTCCGGTGAACGGATCGACATCGTTCGTTATAGTGAAGACAAGCAAGAACTGATTCCCAATGCGCTTCAGCCAGCGGAAGTTGAGGAAGTAATCCTCTGCAAAATGATGGGGCGGGCCATCGTTCTGGTTCGCGAAGACCAGTTGTCATTGGCCATTGGACGGCGAGGCCAGAACGTGCGTTTGGCGAGTAAGCTGTGTGGCTGGGACATTGAGATCATGACCCGAGAGGAGTTGGAGGAGCAAATTGAGCGTGTGGTGATGGGATACAGTGCTCTCGACGGGGTCTCGGACGAATTGGCTGAAGCTCTCGTAGGAGAGGGTTTTCTGTCGTACGACGACCTGTCCGTGATTGAACCCGAAGACTTGATGCAAATGGGGGAATTAACGGCAGAGCAGGTTGATCACATCGTGGAGCAGGCCGAGGCCAGGGCGGAGGAGGCTGAGCGGGCTGCAGCCGAAGAGCGACGACGTCAGAGAGAGCAAGAGCGTCTCGATCAAGCGGCAGCCGCAGCGGCTGCAGCCGAACAGACCACTGAGGAGGCAGCCGAACAGACCACTGAGGAGGCAGCCGAACAGACCACTGAGGAGGCAGCCGAACAGACCACTGAGGAGGCAGCCGAACAGACCACTGAGGAGGCAGCCGAACAGACCACTGAGGAGGCAGCCG
>CAUZBP010000026.1:0-52855 GCA_963578105.1 Planctomycetota bacterium | reverse complement strand
GTGCCCGCGGGCCAGAGTTCGTGGCCAAGGAGGTGCGCAAGTGGCTCGACCAGGCAGACGTCCAAACGTTGTTCATTGCCAAGGGCAGCCCCTGGGAGAACGGCTACGTGGAGAGCTTCAACGGCAGATTTCGTGATGAGTTTCTCAATGGTGAGTTGTTCCTGAGCTTGGCTGAGGCACGCTGGGTCATCGACCGCTGGCGACTTGACTACAACCACCGCAGGCCCCATAGTTCATTGGATTACCAGACCCCCGCCGCGTATGCGGTTGGCTGTGTTCTTCCAGCTTCGGCTACGCCTCAGCCTCCAGAACACAGCCGAGTTACTTAACCCCGATTCTCTCACTTAGGCTGGTACTAAAAGCGGGGTAAGGTCATAGGGGGTTGTCAGATCTATTCCCACATACCGATAGGGCTTGCAATCTTGGCTGACCAACCAAATCGCACTGCTTTTATCCTTTATAATCTAGCCCAAGAGGATTGAAAAGGACTGATCCGATTTGCGGCACGAGTTTCTGTTTTTTTAAACGCACAACTTGTTGTCATCCGCTCTTGAGCGAAGCCCAAATAATCGATCTGAAGACGGACCTCAACTTGCAACACCCCGACAGATGATCAATCAGGGGAACGTTTTGTCTTGCAGCTTGGGCCAGCGACGGCGTGGGTATCGCTGGTCTTGTAACACGCATCAAAGGCCTTGATTTCAATCTGTCCACCGAACCGCTGCCGTTGCCAACACCGGTAGTGTTGCCAAAGTTGTTCTTCCAAGTGCCGTAGTTGTCCTGTCTGGTGCCGTTTAAGCCGTCTCCAGTGATGGCCGACTCGTCGCGACTGCAGGCGTGGCATCAGAATGCGCTCCTTCAGTTACGTCCTAATAAACCAATTGTCGCTCAGTACGTAGACTCGTTTGAAGGCGGAAGATCACTGCTTTCCTTCCTATCACTCCGTTGGTCCAAACTAAAATCACAGATATCGTTGCCAGACTTGGCAGTTTGGGTTGCACTCAACGAAGCGACCCGCAAGAATAGGCCAACTGCCTGCCGGTGAGAATGCTGTCTCGAGAATGAGGTCTCTTGAATTCGCTTGCGCTTTGTCAAAACACCCAGCCAGTCACATGACATGTGACTGACACGATGGATTCCCCGCCGAGTTTCTGGTTTCGACTAAAGGTCTTGCTGGGCCTGGTCTGCGGGCTGCGCCGACATGATTTTCGCGCTGCGCGATCGTTTGCGAACATGCAATTCTCTGGGCGCTCACCGCTGGTGAAATTCGGCAAGTTCCTCGCCTGGGCATTACGGCAGATGTGGTGCGAGATACCCGCAACGATCCGGTCGTCTCGCTTTGAGAAACCAATTTCCAGGGTGCCCATCTGGCTGGCAGACGGCAACCCCTGGGAGAACTACCCGTGGAACGATAATCCCCAGGCCCAACTTCCTGGCAGCGTGCACACCGTGGTGATAGGTGCGGGCCTGGCGGGATCCGCGCTAGCCTATCATTGGAGCAAAAAGGCCGACAAGGACCAGACGATGGTGCTGCTCGACATGGCTGACGCTGCCAGCGGCTCGGCCGGACGCAACGAGGGCCTCGTCGTGGTGGGCAGGTATTACCACATGGTCTACAGCCTTGTGTTGCCACAACTGCGGCGTGCCCGCTGTGATTTGAGTGAGACTGACGTTGACAAGTTGGCACACCAGTTTGCCGCAACGTATTGTAAATCATGCTACCGCAACGCAAAGATGATCCACGAGACGATCGTACAGGAGGGGTTCGAATGCGACTATGTTCGCGAAGGGTGGGTGCAGGTGCACGACGGGGACGAGCAGGAAACACTTGAAAATTCGGTGCGAATGGCAATCGAAACAGGTTTCACCGACTGGTGCAAGATCACACCCGAGGAGGTTGAGCGGCGCAGCGGGATGAAGGTGCGTCACAACGCCGGATTTTCCCTGGCCGCCGCGTCGTTCCATCCCGCGAAGTGGTGCTGGTCTCTGCTGGAACGTGGTATGGAATCGGGCAAAATTCTTTTTTACTCACGTACCAAGGTAGGGCGTGTTGAAGATGCCGGCGACGAGTACCTCGTGCACACCGCGCGAAACCCTATCCGGGCCAAATATGTGGTAAATGCGACGGAATCTTACACACCGCTTTTGCACGAGCAGTTTCACGACATCGTCCAACCTACCCAAACACAGGCGGCGCGCGCAAAAGGCGCACCCGCGCAGATGAAACCGGAAGTAGGCATCAGTAACAGCCGCGTTTTTTTTACCCGGCACGATGACAATGTTATCTTGGGAACCGATGCAACGCGAGTTCCCGACCAGCAGGCAGGTCGTAATCAGCCGTCTCGCTTTTTGACCAAATACGTTATCGGAGAAATGGTCCGGGCGCTAGGTCCCGGGAACTACCACGTTACCAACGAATGGTCGGGCACGGTTACATATACACCCGACCAATACCCGATCATCGGTATCTTTGACGGCAAGCGGCAATATATTCTGGGAGGGATGGCTGGTTCCGGCACGGCGGTCTCCTTCAACGGTGCGCGATGCGTGGTCAACCGTATCCTCGGAATTACCGGTGAGGAGGACGACTATCCCGAACCGTATTTCAGTGCCACACGTTTTCTCGATCCAGCTAACCATAAGTGGCCTGAAATCGACGGGTGAATCGTGGCTCGATTTTCATCCTCAGGTTGTTGCCCTGGCGCGAGTACTTGCAGTGGCTGTATTGATCAGCAATGATGCTCCAGATCCCAATTGCCATTAGAATCGGCACGATCGAGTTGCTGTTCTTCGAGGTCATTGAAGTGACCTTGCCGTTCATGGAGAAAGATAACGAAGCAAAGATACAACCCCGTGTAGGTTCGACATGTTGTCCAGGTCACCACAGGGAACAGTTACGTTACCAAGAGCTCTCGGCCCTGCAACGCATGCTTCATACACGTACCACTACACCGATCCGAGTCGCAACTACCACTGCAGCTTCGAGGAAACAATGCTGACACAAGAAGGTTTAGTGGGGCCCTGGGCGGGAATTCCCGTGGCCTGGTCTGAAAATGATCGATTTGATGAGCAGACTTACCGACAGGATGTGGCACGCTGCTGCCGCGCAGGTGTTCCGGGGGTGTATACCGGCAGTTGAACTGGCGAGTTCTACGCGATGGAACTTGACGAGTTTGAATCCATCACCCGCGCCACGATCGATGAATGCCGCCTCTACGGTACTCCGGCCATGATTGGTTGCACATCTACTTACACCCGCGGTGCCATCCGACGGGCCGTCCTTGCCCGTCAACTTGGCGCTGATGCCATCCAGCTGGCCCTTCCCTTTTGGGAGACACCCTCCGGTGACTGGTTTCTGTCTTTTTTTCGGGAATTGGCTGCAGAGATCGGTGACCTGCCGATTTCCATTTATGACACGCAGCGCACCAAGAAGGTCCTAACGCTCGACGAACACCGTGCAGTCAAGGAGGTTGCACCAGGTTATATCATGGTTAAGGCTGCTGACGGCACGGTCGGTGCGACTCCCAAGGGATGTACAGACACTTTCACAGCTGGTGAATGTCTTCGTCACTGAAGATCAGTGGGACAAACTATCCCCGAAAGGCGCAGTCGGGGCAGCTAGCTCCATTGTGTATTGGAACCCGTGGGTTGTCCTGAATCTCTGGGAGCACGCCAGAACGGGCAACCACCGGGCCGTTCAAGAAGGCTGCCAGAAGATCAAACAGTTGGTTCAATTTCTGCAACGAACATTTGGGCCGATGGGCTACACGGACACAGCCTACGATCGCCTGGGTGGTGCCGCATCGGGATTTCTCAAGGGTGGATTGCGAATTCGTAGTCCCTATACCCAACCGACCGGCCAACACGTCGCAATGCTGCAGCAAGGGTATCGAGACAACTTCCCGGAAATGCTTGAATTGGAACCCGAGTAAGCGTTCATACGCCCATCGTCAGCAGCCGTTATATGGAGTCGAAAAATGGCCGCCACACAACCCAATATTATTTTGATCACGACCGATCAGCAGCGCTACGACACCGCTGGCGCCGCTGCGCCGCCGTTCATGCGCACGCCACATTTCGATCAGCTGGCACGCGAAGGAATCACTTTTCCGCGTGCTTATACGAGCTGTCCGATTTGTGTACCGTCGCGCGTATCGATCATGACCGGTCAAAATGTTTATTCCCATGGCATGACGCACAACGGCGCGACCAGCGACGTACTTGGCCGCGATCACACGCTGCCCGCGCGATTGCGAACCTGTGGGTACCAGACTGCAGCCATTGGGAAAATGCACTTTACTCCACAGCGAACTCGCCACGGGTTCGATGAAATGTTGTTGCCCGACGATTACTACCGGCAGATGCAGCGTGATGGCCATTCCGTACAGCCGATGCGTCATGGGTTGGGACAAAACGAGATTTATCCATCGATGTCCACCGTACCCGAAGCGCAGACGCTCACGTCATGGATCGCCGAGCAAAGCGCGTTGTATGTTTTGACCAGGCGTGATCCGGCGGTACCATTTTTCCTTTGGTCCTCTTTTTCGAAGCCACACCCGCCGCTCGACCCACCCGAGCCTTATTACTCGATGTATCGCGATTGCGATATTCCCGAACCAGTCATCGGCAACTGGCGCAACGGCGACGATTGCCCAGCCGTGTTTCGGCGAGAGCAGACGATTTGGGATGCCGACCAACTTGATCCGCAAACGATTCGTGCCGCGCGGTCAGCCTATTATGGCCTAATTACCCAGGTTAATTACAACATCGGCCGTATTATCGCGGCGCTGAGCGAATCGGGGCTTTACCGGGAAACGTTGATCATTTATGCCTCGGACCACGGCGAGATGATCGGAGACCATCGAGCGCAAGCAAAGACCTATTTTTATGAGCCGTCTGCGCACGTGCCACTCGTTGTACGTTTGCCACAATCGTGGGAGGACCGACATCACGGGCAGCAGTGCGCTGCACTGGCAGATCTGTCCGACATTCTACCGACGTTGCTGAAGGCAGCCGGCGGTGACGTCCCTGCCGAAATCAACGGCATGGACCTGGTAGGCGTTGCACGCGGGCAGATTCCGCCACGTGATTACCTGGAAGGGATGGTTGCCGGTGTTGGTCAACCCCAGGGAGGGGTCAATTTTATTGCGCAGTGGGGCACGTTCTACCAGGCCATCACAGACGGGCAATGGAAATATATCTGGTACCCCGAAGGGGGCTGCGAACAACTGTTCAATATCGAAACCGACCCCGCCGAGGCTACGAATCTTGTTGAAAAACACCCGGACCACCGCGACCGATTGCGCGACGAATTAATCCGCCGCCGTGGCGACCTGCAGCAGCGGCCCGTTCTGGACATTAACGAACACGACCTGCGAAACATCTATCGCCTCGGCTGCACCATGGAAATATCCGATCATGACATCCGCCATTGATGCCACAAAATCCTATGGTGGCCTTGGGTCACCGCGAGGCGTTGGATGATCTCTTCCATCGACAGGCCGATGACGCCGATTTGTGGATCAATCCCGTCCCGCACCGTCTTGGCTGCGAACACCTCGACGACTTGCCGGAAGCGATCCTCGCTGTGGGCATAATCTTCGCCGGCGGTCCCCATCAAGTACAGACGCGTGTAACCGTCGTCTAACGCAGATTCAATATGCTGCTCGAACTTTGGAACGTCGAGTGGCCCGCCGAGAGGCGGTGGAGGCAGGAATTCGTTTCAAGATGGCCGAGGCAGTCCGTGTTGATGCCGCAGCGGCTGCAAGTGATGCAGCGGAAACAGTGAAATCCGCCGAAGAAATATCGACGAAAACTACCGATCGCGCTAAAACGTTGACTGAACAGGCCAATCCAAAAGACGAAAGCATGTACGTGGTGTCGGTGCCTATCATGTTAAGCATCCAGGAAGCAGCAAAATGAAGCGCTGGTTGATCTTAATTTCTCTCAATTGAATACTTCATCGTGACTGACGTACCTCTTTCCGATCTCGGGTCTTGGTTGGCCTTGGAACGCAGTTGGATGCGTCTTTAATGGACGTTCGCATGGCTGGTGTTTCTTTCGTCCTTGCTGCCGATAGGGGGCCAGCAGGTCACCGCAGAGACGCCGACGCCAACTCCCGTTACCGAATCAGCCCGAACCCAACCGGTGGACTTCGAAGAGAAGATTTTGCCGATCTCGGGGACCTGCTGGCCCTTGCCAAGAGCAATGTCTGCCTGGCGGAGCTTCTCAATAATCTGATCGGTCGTGTGTCGTGTCTTCTTCATCTTCAGAGAATCCTTTCCGGGCTGCGCCCGGATGCGATTCTCTCATGAAGACTGGATCAGTTTGAGGGGGGCAAGCCACTTTTGCCCTCCCTACCATATCGAGTCCATTTTCCAGATGTCGATGGACTTCAGTTTCGCAGTCCCGCCCGATGCATAAACCTCCACACCCTGATCCTCAGCGGGGCACGATATTTGTTCGGTATAGACAACCCAGTCGTTGGAAAAAACCTCCATACACGCCTGGTCGATGAACACATGGAGCCTTAAGCTGTCCTCATTTTGCATGAGGGCCTCTGGTATTCTATCACCCTGCACCTCAAGTTGTTCACCATCGCAGGCAATTCGCACAAACCGATCCCCGTCTTCTGAGCAGCGCAGTTTCAGGCCGAATTCCTTGGCCGTACTGGGCTCGAATTCAGCCTGCACCTCAAACATATCTCCCGTTGCCTGGCCGATCCGATGCGTGGAATCCGACAAAACAATATCAGATGCACTCTCATGCCCGCGACGAAGTTGCTTGAGTTCAGGTATGGGCCTCTGCGCCAGCCGGCCATCGGGTCGGAGTGAAAGGACGCGTGGCAATGACCATCCCTGAGCCGCAGGGGACAGGCCTGCCAGAATCCGGCGGCCCTTGCCATCAAGGGTGGAAGTACAGACGATAAAATGACCGTAATCATTCTTCGGGTGTTTTGCTGTATCATAATCAGCGGCGGCGGCATAATCGAGGAATCCATGTTTTTCGGGCGTAAACTTGCACGTTTCAAAATCAAAACTCCCGGTGAAATACTGGCTGGGGCCGAATGGTTCGAAGGTAACCACCCACTTGTCCCCAAGCCGGAAGCAATCCATTTCCTCCCATGGACTCGTTTCGGCCACAAAGGGCTTGCCCGAATACTTCCAATGGATCAGGTCACTGGACTCATACAACAAAAAGCACCCCTTGTCTCTGCCTTCTATGGTTGTGTATGTCCCGAGACCCATGAACCATTTATCCCCTTCCTTGAACACGCAAGGGTCGGTTCCATACGGCGTCCCGGTTATCTTCGGTTCGTTGACGACGACTGGATTCTGTGGAACTTTTTTCCAGGTCGTCAGGGTGGCATCCCCAACGGCAGCCCACTGCTCCGAGGCCCGCGCCTCCGCCGGACCCATACTTGTATAAAATACCATCGGTGTTCCATCGTCACTGATCACTACGACGCCGGAAAAACATGCGACTTCACCGGCATCCTGTGATGGCCAGATCGCAATCGGCTGGTCCTCCCAATAGACCAGGTCCCTGGAACGGGCATGTTTTATGTATTCCCGCGGCAGAAAGTCTCCCCGGCCTCCTTTACTGGATGGGTAAGGGTGGAAGAGATAAAATAAATGGTAGGTACCTTCATGGAATACGAGGCTATGGCCGCCAAAATCGCGTGTCGGCGATATATAATGAAATCCCCTCCGCTGGACATGTTCTGAAACGCGCGCGGCCCATTTATTGGCTCGGGCAATTTCTTCGGGATTACTGAGAATATCCGCCTTGGGTTGATTGCTCTGGAACATCTGATCGATTGCAATCATCCCGTCGGACGCCGTGCTGTTGTCTACAATACGGATCCACGCTTCCCGTCCCCGCAATCGCCTGACGTCCCACGTGGCCCAATTGAATCTGGGAACCTCGCCCGTTACCAGCTCCCGGCCTGTCTTGGAGCGGATGACCATGCCACCATCCACGGTTAACATATTCTGGATATTTGCTGCCGCATTGCTCTCAACAATCAGGTTGACGCAACACTCGTCCCCCCAAAACCCCTCGGGTTTAAGCTTCGACAGATCTCCCGGGTAATATCCCGCGGCAATCCTGAAGTTGATGTAATCGCGATTAATTTCAAAGCGTGTTGAAGTGAGCGTTCCGGTGGTCTTCCCGCCTCGATTCTCAAAGCCCGGCAGGCCATGGCTAAAATCATCCCCGCCGGTTGCGGTGAGCAGGGACTCTGTCTTCTGTGAACCCGGGCCAAACGCCTTGCCGGCCATGATCCACTCCAGGCAACCTTCCTTACAAAAATCAGCAAGAACTATATCATCCGGCTCCGCAGCCAGGATCAGCTGATTGACATGAATCAGCGTCAGCAACACCATGCACAGGCAGAGGCGTTGGGAGGTTAAAGGTCTCGCATACATGCGATTTGTCCTTCCCAACTATTTTTTGCAAATTGTTTGATGGTGCTCTGAGGTGTCATATTAAAATGGCCCCAGGGCTTTTCGCTCGTAAGGGCGACGGAAGTGCTCGGGGGGTTGCCTATCGTTTCCGGACCGCTCTCTTCCCCCAGCCAAAAGGTGGGCGGATGAGTCGGCCCTGGACCAGAAACGTTCAGCACCTCATTGTTGTCGACGATATAGGCGTTTATCGCGACCCCCATATTATGCATATCGGCATCCGTTTTTGTCACCTTGCTCCGTGTCTGCGCCCCGTGAAAATTCGGCACAGCGATCGCCGCCACAAATGCCCTCAATGCACACAATCAAGTATTACACTTTAATACAACGTGCGTGGGCCAAATGGATGACCATAACCCCATGGCCTTCCCCAACTTCACGCAGCCCTGTTTGTTTCCTTCGGTTACGCCTCAGAGAACAAACAGGGTTGTCTTAGAGGCCACCCCAACACTAACTTAAACACTGGTATCTACCGTGGGCCAGATCACCTTCGCTTCGATCCATTCCTTTTCAGCGGTTGGCCGTTGCGTCTGAAAAGATGATTGCAAGCATTTTGTCAGGTGTTCAAAGAGCGATATCTTCTGATCGTTCGTTAATGTGACTCGTATGGTCCGCATTGCACCGTCCGACGTAAGTGACACCATCCAATCCATTTTTCGTGAAAGATGTTGCAACTCAAATCTTGCCGTATCGACTTTTGCACAAACCTCAATCGGCAGCAAGTCATACTTTGTACTCGCCGTGGCTGCTACTCGTTACGAATCAGTCTGATTGCAGGCATCTTCTTTGCCGATTGTTCCTTCTTTGAATCCTTCGCACCGAATAACCGGCTGTGGCGGATACTTTTGAAACCGGCGATCTACCTGAGATAACTGGCAAAGCAGGAATCGTGATCCTGTACCGGAAGTGACTTCCTTCACGTGCGCGCAAGTTTCGCAGATACTCTGAACCATGCTCTACTCCGCTTCTGCCCACAGTCGAACTTCTCCATCCTCGTCGGTTTTCACACAGATCATGTTGGCTCGGCAGCACACGGGGCAATCCTCGACGTACTCCTGGCTTGATCCCGCTGTTGGATCAATGGGGATCACGATCTCCTCGCCACAGGCATCGCAGATGTAGGCGGCTTCATCCTCCAGCGTGTCGATTCTATCGGGATAACGACTCCGATAGAATGGGCAACAACCCAACGGCAGTTATCCCTCGATGTGCCCTATTCAGGGATTGGATCGACGAAGAAAACACCACCATCTGACTACGTTGTCGATCATACCAGGGTGAAACTCGGTGAAGGCGAAACCGTAGTCAGTGGTTCAGCAGCAGATCCTGCCCCCGAACCGGCACCCTGCTGTTGGCCCTCTTGGCCCTGGCCGCTGCGCATGCGGCACAGCTAATTCTCCGGCACAGTCTGTTAGGACTGCGCAGGGCCTGCCCAACCTTCGATTTTGTTGCGCACTATTTTGCAGGCATCCAGGGTACCTCGCGGCCCCTATGGGGATCGCAGGCAAAAGACCACACGGGCACTTGTGGTGCCCGCCATCCGGTAGGTACTAACGATGGGAATTCAGGAATCGGGTCAGCAAGTGAGAAAATCGCGAAAAATCCCGCCGCACGAGACATCCCAGGGAGAGCAGCACGTTATCATCGTAACACGTCGAGCCTGGATCGGTTCCAAGCTCAACCCAAACGGAAATATCGTCCTGCAGAATGGTTTTGACGCAGCAAGCCTGCAGACCTATCTGAAGGAAAGTCTGAACGCATCGTCTGGCAGCAATCTAAACCTTATTCCCGAACCCTCGACGATCCTTTTGCGGTGTCCTGGCCTAGCAGCGTTGGCAGGGGGGATCGCTACCAGTACTCAAGTTGAAACGAAAACTGGCCCATCAAAACACCTATCAGTCTCTGGCTCCTAAATCGATACGCTGACGCGGACCCGACCCAATCGGACTGTGGGCAAACGCGGTATGCTCATGCTCCACTCGGGTGAGAATCGATCGAGATCAAACCGGTTTAGATCGAAAAAGAACCGAGGATAGGGTCATGATTATATCGTCCCCAAATCGAGCGCGGTTTGTATGTACAAGTCCCGCGGCGGATTCAGCCCTGGACCGACTCGGCAAGACGAAACTTGCCGATCAAGAATCCCCTCGAGAAAAATGATATGCTGAACCTGACATAAAAAGTGGTACTGTCCGTGGGGCAGGTCACCGCAGGGGGAAGTACCGGCAAGAGCGTTTCCCGCCAAAGGGAAAAACCACGGCACAATCAGCGCCGACCTCGCCGTTCCAAATGACAAACCGACAAAGACGTTGTTCGAGTTCCTGAAGAAGACCTTATCGAAAGACCAACCACGATGAATGCAAGTATTTTGGAGGATATTACGATGAACACGGGACTGTTTGTTTGGTTCAGCGCTATGTTGATTTGCGTTTCAACCATCACTGCTGCCGACAAAAGAGTCGCAACTGCGAACACACGAGATGCCTCAATCTTGGTCGAACCGGATCAACTCCAGAAACAACTGAACGACAAAAACCTGCGAGTTCTCGATATTCGTTCTCAAAACGAATACACCAAGGGTCACATCCCCGGCGCTCTTCGGATCGATGTCGGTGATTGGAAAAACTTGGCCACCGCAGACAACGGGCTGTATGATGCGAAGGGTTGGGCGGCAAAACTTGCGCCGCTGGCAATCAAATCGAAAACGCATGTCGTTGTTTATGGTGGTCGGCTCACTGATACAGCCCGCATTTGGTGGCTTTTGAAATATCTCGGTGTGGAGAACGCTTCACTTCTGAACGGCAGTTGGGAAGCGTGGGCGAAGTCGAACCGCCCCGCCGAAACCTCGGCGCCCAAGATTGCAGCAACCAAATTCAAACCTAAGTTTCAGGCTAACCGGGTGGAGGAAATTGATTCGCTAAAGAAGTCGTTGAAGTCAGACAAACTCAAGATCGTCGATACTCGCAGCGACAGCGAATTTGCGGGTGGTCGCATTCCTGGCGCTGCACATCTGGAATGGAAAGAACTCGTCGCCAAGGACGGTCGCTTCAAAACGAAATCGCAATTGCGGGAGCTATTCCGCAAAAGAGGAATAATGCCCGACGAGACGGCGGTCTGTTACTGACAAACTGGTGGACGAGCCTCGGTCGAGGCTTTTGCGCTGGAATTGGCCGGTTATCCCAAAGTCAAAGTGTTCGTGCGAGGCTGGTCGCAATGGGGCAGCGATTCCGATGCGCCGAAAGAGAAGTAAGTTATCGTTTTTCGAAAAGACGAGGAACAACCAGTGTAACCAATCTCTGCCTGGGACCAATCCGCTACGTGATCTCCTGCATCTTTCCCGAACCGGCCACCATGCTGTTGGCCCTCTTGGCCTCTGTGCCGCTGCGGATGCGGCACAGGTAATGGGTGGTTGTCAGCCTGAGACACCTGTGGGACACCCAAAGCCGTTGAATTCTACGCTTGGCGTTTCCTGGCGGAGAGTTTCCAGAATTGATCTCCTGCGTTGTCTAGTCACGTGTTGATAACGTTGAGCCAGCTCGTCTGTACACCAGCCAATTGTCAATTTTACTTCAGCTTGGCTGTAACCTTCGGCTTACAACATCGACGCTGGAGTGTGTCGACAGGCATGGAAACCCGCTGCATTCGCGTAAATTGAGTTCCTGACCGCTGTTTTGAGATGATCGAATCAAATCACACTCCACGATGCTGGAAGTTCGTAAAAGCTCCGGTCCCAGCGGTCAAAAAATATAAAACCTGGCTCACAGACAACGGCCAACTGCTAGAGTATGACATTTAGCGATTAGTGCACTCCTTTGAAAGGAGCTTTTGAAAAATGGTTGCCCGCGAATTAATCCTATCGGAAGTGAGGAAACAAGGCCTTTCTCGAACATTAAACGAAGCACGGTGAACTGGCGAGGCACCGACATCGGACAAAGGACCCCGCCAGAAACGCTCTTCCGGAGGTAGCGTTGCACTCCCGCCTCGACACGCCCACAATGGTGCCCAGGAGCACGTCATGATCCGCCCGGTGTGCAACAACCAACCAAGGAGAAGTGCGATGATCATATGCCCAATCGCGATAGTTGCCAGCTGTAAGAAATGCCCTGCAGTCTCGGTCTGTCCACTAAAGACTGTCATCGGCGATTATATGAAGCAAGAAAAAGAGCAAACCAAGCAGCAAGCGGACAACGAAAAGAAGTAGCTGACTCAGATTTGACGGTCGCCTACGCTGGGGCAGAGGTTTTCGATCGCGCCGAAAGGTATTTTTCCTGGTGGATCCATTGGTGAATCGAGGAGCGATCCAAGTGACCCTGCTGCTTCTCTGCACAGCCCTCTCCCACGAGGATTTGAACGAAGTCTGCTGTGATCCAACCGATTCCTTTGGTAAACAACCCTGGTAAGGACAGAGCCCCGGTCAGTCCTTGTGCGGCGTCTTCTTCGCCGCCAGTGCCTGCTGTCGCGCCACGATCACTGCGTTGGGATCCTGGGGAACCTTGCCGGGATCAACGTAAAGAGCCAACTCTCGCATGGCGATAACGTTAAAATCATTTCGTGCCAGGTAGCGCATATAGGCTTCAAATTTGTCACGTGGTGTATTGACCCAGGCATGTGCCGTGTCGGGAACTCCGTGGAATTGAAGGACGGCAATTTTACCCTGCTTTGCCTGATCGAGCGCGCGTGTGAAGTTTCCTAATTCCCATGCAGGCCGAGCGTCTCCCGCCGAAGGAACCAAAAGCGGGTGATCCAGATTTGGTTCATAGGCAACTCCACGTCCTTCCTCGTAAGGAAACTCCGGAACACCCCCGCGTCGAGCAAACTTGATTCCATGATCGCCCAGAACCGACAACGCCTTTTCCGTAATCGCATTTCCCGGATAGGCGAAACTGATCGGTTTTGGGATACCATACCGTCGGCACTGCTGGTTGATTCCTTCCAGTTGTACGGGCAGTTGATTAACGGTCTTGTCGGTAATCCCCAAATGATCCCGGGTATGATTGCCAATCTCAAACCCATCCGCGTGTAACTGAGCAATCTGTTCCCAGGTCATGTAGTCCTGCTTGTTTACCGGAAAATCGAACCCCTCGGTGATGAAGAACGTCGCAGGGAATCCATATTTCTTGAGAATTGGTCGAACGACCGTGAAATGGGATTTCACGGAGTCGTCGAACGTAAGTACAACCGTCTTGTCGGGAATCGGCTCCAGGGCCGCACCGCTTCCGAAAATAATCCCCAGAGAAAGACAACAGAACTGGCAAAGGATGCGGTACTTCATGTCACTCGTCCCTTTGATTGATCCAACAAGTGCCGGTGACCCAACTGGTTAACGCACCAAGAACCAGCGAGCCGTGGGCTAGCGCCCGCGGCTGAGCCGTTAGGCATCCAGGCACAAGACGCTGCAAACCTCTGGATTCACAGGCTCAACATCGTGCACGGCGTTGCCGATCGACCGTGCGCCCCCCCAAATCCGCATCGTCTCGATCACAGAAAAAACTCGATCGCCATTCAAGTCAGGCCCAGCAACTCGCGAGCTTGCTCGTACCCGGGGGCCGGATTTCCGTACTCGCTGGCGGTCACTCGCGCCAGCGCTACCAGCTGCCGCCATCGAAAGGCCGAACGAGTCGTCGCAAATTCTTCAGTCACGGTTCGATAGTATTTCTCTGCGTGCAGCGCACCGTTTTCGCTGGTGGCGTAACGCAAGAGCAGGTCGAACACCGGTCGAGTAGCGTGCCCCGATTCACCGTAGCGCTGGATGAGCGCGCTGGCGCGGAACTGATCCTTGTCGCGGATCGCAGCGTCGGCATCCTTTAACAGCGTCTTCGGATCGTTGCTGCGAACCTTCTCGAGATGTTCGGTCAGCGGATACGGTTGTTTGTTAACACGACCCGCCCGACCGGCCGTGTGGTACGCTCCGACAATCATGCTGGCGACGGTGTTGCGACGGTTGCTGACTCTGGCAATGTTACGCCAGGCATTGGCCGCGTCCGAGGCATGCACACCGACCGAATCGCCGTGGACGCTGCCGACCGGCTTATTACCGTTAGGACCCATGTTCGCCTTTTGGCGGCCGGGGTCGTGCAGTACGAGCAGATTCGCCGCCACTGAAATGGCTTCGCCGACAGCCTCCGGATCAAAGCCTTCGGCCAAAGCTGCCGCGGCGGCATCAGCCGCTTGCTCTCGTTCACTGGCAAAGATCGGTCGACTCAATTCGTTGATCCAGGCATCGTCGGCCTGGCGTTGTCCCAAGTCCCGGCTGAGCAATCGGTATTGGTCAAGCAGTTTCGGCAGAACGGTTCGGATTGGCGGGTCCGGTCGTTTTGCGCGCTGCCGGCGTTGTTCGTGATTAACACAGAATTGAACTGACTGACGCAGCAGCGTGTGTGCGTGTTTTGGGCCCGCGTAATCGAGTAAGACCCATGAACGCCAGGCCAGGACGACGCGATGCACGTTGATCTCGTCCTGCACGACGAACTGCAAATGATTGAACGCTTCTCCGACCGGCTGCTTGGCCAAAGCGGCAAAGGTTCGATCGGCCTGATCGAATTTGGCCCGACGAGTGGCCGTACGCAATAGCTCACCACCAGCGGCTCCTTTTGGCAGCACTGCTGGCTCGATCGGATGCAGGACTTCGTTCTTACGGCCTCCGAATTCCTGAATCCGGTTGGCATTGCGATAAAGGACCTTCAGGACAGGAAGGGGCTGCCAGAGTTTAGGCAGTTCAGCGGCCATCTCGAAAGCGGGCGCCAGCGCCATAATCGTATGGAAACCCACGTAATCCTGACCACCGAACGTTCGAGCATTCGCTAAAGCCGCCGCTGCAACCATCGTGCGCAAATCGGTTCCGGACTTCAGATTTTTGACAAGTCGAGGCTGCAGCTTGTCCGGCGGCGTCTCTTGCATCAGCGCCACAAGCGGCTCCAACGTGCCGAATGACAGGCGGTCTGCTACCTCGTCCGCGAAGACCGGTGCAAGCCCCAGATCGACAGCCAAAGCTGGTCCAACGCTACCGATGAGCATTCCTTTGCCAACATCTGCGAGAAAACCACGACGGGAATTGCGGTGCATTTCGCGGATCCTGATACTGGCGTTGTCAGTTAATCCTGTTACGGTCGCACACTCGGAAGGTCAGCCAAGTCCAGCCACGATTATATAACGCGACCGCGTTACACCTCACAGGAATTTATCGAAAGAGACAATTTCGCGGTTTTTTTCGGACGGCGAACGCTAGTCGGCCCAGAAGAAAGGGGACGCAGTTCGAGCTGCGTCCCCTTTCCTTTTTTTGCCTTTTTTCTCCCATGCGTCGGAACACACACTCAGCAGATCAATTTGGGCCTCAGCAGATCAATTTGGGCATGTGATAGAGGGCTAATGTTCCGGCGACGCAACGGAGAAACGCATGCAGTTTATGACCTTCCCCCCATGAAAAGCACCAGTGCGTGTGAGAAAATCCAGCCCGGGCCTTCGACCCGACAGAATTCTCTCCGTGCAACTGGTTCAAGTTTAGGGGGGACAGGTCAACCCTCAAAAGTTTTGATTAACCCAGATCACGTGCGCACTATTTGCAGACAACCAAGGTACCTCGCCGCCCGGTAGGGGGCTGCGGGCAAAAGGGATACGGTAGCTTGACAACCGTAAAAGTCATAGGTATGTTCTCTTCTTACTGACAGTTAACAGTGCGACATTGCCTCATCAGGCACCGCTAATTTAGTTCAATCAACGACATCTGGATCCTTCTCCCCGCAGTTGCCTATTGGCCGTGGGGAATTCGGGAGCATCCGGTTATCGTTTTTTATTTGGGCCATCCCAAAAAACGAGAATTGGCAACGTTGACTTCCCGCAACCAACCGCACGTAAAACTGCCGGGAGCGGATTGACAATTTTTGCAGTTGGTCACTGTTCACTGGGAGAGAACTAATGCGTCTGTTCACACTGTTTCTTCTCGCCGCTCCGGCGGCGTCTTCGGTGGGTGCTGATTCGTATCAAAAGACCGACGGCACCATTGTCAATCCGATTTTAAATATTTGGGGCGAGGTCCTCCCTTATGCAGGGCCTAATCTGGAACCCGGCGCGGACCTGATCAACGCAGACCTGATCGACGTGTCGCTGGCCCACCTGGGATCAAATTTCCTATCCGGTGGTTTTTCACAACGGTAAACCTTGAAGGGACATCTAAATTATGAGAACTACGACACGTTACATGACTTATGTGTCTGGTATGGGAATTGTACTGTGCTTGATCAGTTCTGTTGGAACTGCGACCGCGGAGGAATGGGCCAGTACAGGCCATATGACTGTAGATGGTCGCCTGGTGGCAGGTGGCCATAATCAATTATATGGTCTCGAGGTAGACCATCTCGATATCGATGCTAACACCAACTACGTCTATGCTCTGATGACCCTGGTGTCACATCTGCAAAACGGTGAAATTCCTCCCGGCCAGATGCGCTGGCTTCATGAGCGGGCCGTCATGTCGGCTGTGCCGCGCAACATTATTGAAGAATACATGGCCTTCCCACACCGCACGGCAAAATTAGAAGATCACATGATAGGAAGCGGCGGGGACTCGATCGCACGCGTTCTCCTGTATGACGTTACACAGATGATCACTCACGGTGACCTGTACGACAATAGTCCAAGGCAGCCCAGTGAATACTACGGACTTTTCAGCCAGGCATCCCAACAACTGGTCGTATCTACAGACGTGTCTGCACAAATACAGAACGTCGTCGATCAGGAAGTTGATTTGCTTGACAGAAAGAAAGTTATCTTCTGGGAAGATACGCCGTATACGCCACCTAACGTCATCGACACTACGATCGAGGAGGAATGGGCCAGTACAGGCCATATGACTGTGGATGGCCGCCTGGTGGCAGGTGGCCATAATCAATTATATGGTCTCAATGTAGACTATCTTGATATCGATGCTAACACCAACTACGTCTATGCTCTGATGACCCTGGTGTCACATCTGCAAAACGGTGAAATTCTTCCCGGCCAGATGCGCTGGTTTCACGAGCGCGCCGTCATGTCGGCTGTGCCGCGCAACATTATTGAAGAATACATGGCCTTCGAACACCGCACGGAAAAATTAGAGGATCATATGATAGGAAGCGGCGGGGACTCGATCGCGCGCGTTCTCCTGTATGACGTCACACAGATGATCACTCATGGTGATCTGTACGATAAAAGTCCAAAGAATCCCAGTGAATACGACGTACTTCGTAGCGAGGCATCCGAACAGCTGGTCGTATCTGCAACCGTGTCTGCACAAATACAGAACGTCGTCGATCAGGAAGTTGATTTGCTTCACAAAAAGAAAGTCGTCTTCTGGGAAGAGACGCCATATGTGCCACCTGCAGTCGGCACTACACTGCAACCTGGGGATGTGAACAAGGACGGAAAAATTGGCAGCGGGGACATTGCCCAAATCCTGGCGGCCAACAAATATGAACGGGATGTGGACGCGGGTTGGGAGGACGGCGATGTGAATGGCGCGCCCGCTTACGGTTTCACGGTCGAGGGTGGCGTGGGACCCGCGGGCAACAGGCGCGTCAATAGCGGCGACGTGATCGCCATCTTGGCCACGAACTTGTTTGAGACCGGTCCATACGTGACCGCACGACCGGCAAGCCCGGGCGATAAGGTGACGGTCACCTACAACCCGAACGACGGCAACTTCAGTGTTAGAACGACGAATCCGATTAACAGCTTCCAGCTTGAATCGGCATCTGCCATCTTCACAGCCAACCCGGCCCGGAATTTGGGCGGTCTGTTCGACGTGGACAACGACCAGAAAATCTTCAAGGCTACCTTTGGCAACCAGTTCAGCGAAGTCGACTTCGGCCAGGTCGCGTCGGCAAACCTGCCTGAGGCTTTTCTCCTCGAGCACCTGACCGCCAATGGCTCTTTTGCCACAGGGGGGATGTTTGGTCCTGAGGTGGAACTGAATTACATCCCCGAACCGTCGAGCTTGGCGCTGTTGGCCCTGGGCCTGGTGGGCTTTGTCGGCTGCAACCATAAGTGCAACCGCCCGAGAGCGAAAGTCGCTTTACCTTATCCATCAGGGCGCGGGGCTTCGGCACGACACCTCTATTTTTAGCGGCCCTTCCCTCTCGACTCACTTACCCACCAACTACCATGCCCAGGTCCGACGTAAAGATCGCCCTACTCGGTGGCCAACCGGTTGGCGCCGTCGAGCAGCCGCGCTATCCTATCTTTTCGGCGTATGCGTGCCGTCGCTTCGCACAGCTCCTCGAGGACGGCAAGGTGCTCAGCTTTAACCGTAGCCTATCTGAAGTGCGCGAAGCTGAGGGCGGTTTGTGGCGCATGCCGAATTGGAAAACGGATGAAACTTCGCTAAGCCCAAGATTGGCCTGCACGAAACATGCCCACAATCAACCACCAATCGTTGCGACAACTCGCCAGCGCCATTTACGATAAACTGGGCACGCCTCCGGATATCTCACGCGCTGTGGCTGACTACCAGGTCGAAACCAATTTGGTCGGGCACGATTCGCACGGCTGTCTGCAAATACCGCGCTTTGTGAGTGACATTCGTTCCGGCAAGATTATCCCGGACGCAAGACCGCACGTTGTGCGGAGCGAGGGCCCGACGGCGCTGCTGAACGGGAACCGCAGTTTCGGCATGCAGAGTGCCAACGAAGCGGTGGGACATGTCATCGAGAAGTCCAACGCGCTGGGTATCGGCGCCGTCGGTGTTACCAACTGCAATCACGTGGGTGCACTGTGGGGTTACGTGAAACGGATCGTCGACGAAGGGCTGATCGGACTGATGTGGTGCAGTGCCGGTCCGCGTGGGGGTTTGATGGCACCATTTGGCGGGACCCAACGTGTCATGGCGACCAACCCGATGGGATTTGGCGTTCCGGGAAAATCGCGCCCGCCGTTGGTCACCGACATCTCCACGGCGGTCGCCGCGGCTGGCAAAGTCGTGATGGCCTTGCAAAACGACGAATCAATCCCTGATCATTGGGTGTATGACAAGGACGGACGGGCAACCACCGATCCGGCTGAATTCATGACACTCGATCTGGAGATCATCGGGGCCATGCGGCCTTTCGGTAACCACAAGGGCTACGCCCTGGCATTGATGGCCGAAGTCCTTGCCGGCATTCTCACCGGGTACGGTGCTGCTTACCAGGATGACTATATTGAGGGCAACGGGACATTCCTGATCGCGATCGACGTCGCTCGATTCGTCGACGTCGACACGTTTCGACGTAGCGTGGATGCGTACTTTGCGGCTGTAAAATCCGTGCCGACCGACGAACAAACGGACGAGATTTTGATTCCAGGCGAAATGGAAATCCGCACCCGCGGGGTGCGCGAGCGGGAGGGAATTCCGTTTCCCGACGGCACCTGGCAAACGATCGTTGACACCGCCAACGAGGTGGGCATCGCCATTCCTCCAACGTATTGAACGGTGCGCGGGTTTGGAACTGGTGTTGCTGGAATAATCAGCGAACCTGTTCAAACGCAGAATCCCAGCCGAATTGAAGGTTATTGGCCAATCAGCTTGCGCAGGTCAGAAATTGTTGGGATGCCAGCATAGGTCTGCAGTATGATCCCCTTCGCGTCGGTAACGATGGTGGAAGGTAACCCCGGCAACCGATGCTGACCTTCCAGGATTTCGGTGATCTCCAAGCGTTCAGCCAACCCGATCCCGGACAGCAACTCGTATGGCGGCGCGTAGGTCGCAGCGTACGCGGTGAGCCGCTGGGAGTCGTCGTTCTCGTCAATGGGCAATCCGTAAATGGCAAGGTCATCTGCTGGCAACGTGGTCCGCAAGTGCCGCAGTTGGGGCAGTTCACGTTTGCAGGCATCGCACCAGGTTGCCATGGTCGTATACATACTAAGCTTTGACTGCGGGGGTGCGTTTTCAGCTTCCCGCGACGTAGCCAATGTGAACTTTGCGGTTGGTTCGGCTGCAAGCCGAAGATGATTCATATGCGGCGACCGAAGTCGGTAGGGCTGCATCGAAAAGCCGGACCCATCTGGCGACTGCACTGGGTCTTCAAACGCGGTGACGAGTGTTCCTTCGGCAACGTTGTCTAAACTCTGTATTTCTCCGGATGGCCAGCGGACAGCCACTCGGCGAGCATGGGAATTTTGGCCGATGCCGATAATCATCGTATCGCTATTCTGAGCAGCAAAGCCTTCCCCACAGCGGAACTCGCGCTTTAGCTTCCTGGTATCCAATTCGATCGACACGACCGCCCCATATCCATCGCGGCACGCAAACCTGGAATCTGGCTGCGATCGGGAGTTGCCACCGACGAACCTCACCACCACGATTCCTGCCGGAGAGTCTCCGGTGGTCTGCAGCAAGCGGCCCATTTCGTTGTGGTACAGGTTCAACAGTGGAGCATTGGCATTCACGAGTGCGATGTCTTGCCAGCCGTCGCGGTCATAGTCAAAGAGGACGAACGCTCTGCTGTCTCCAATGTGATCCAGGCCAGAGAGGCCCGAGACGTCCTCAAAGCTGGCTTGGCCTGGGCGACTCGTGTTGAGGAACAGGTGATTACGTTCATGCCCGCTCAACGAGTGTAGTTGTTGATCACCATTATCCAATTCTTCGACCAGCAGCTGCGGTCTGCGGAACGCTGCATCCTGGTACAGCCACCTCTTCGATCTGCTGAACGCCCCGCCCATGCCGTCATCGGTGCGAACCACACCGCGCCATAACTCACTTCACAAGTCCTTCTGGGTCGACGTACCTGCCGGCGCAGTAAAATACCCACTCGACACATAGAGGTCCAATTGTCCGTTGTTATCGACATCGAGAAACTGACCGCCCCAGGACCAACCGGCATTGACCACGGTGATATCGGGTGGTTCGAATCCCGACGCCAGTTGAAACCTTGTTCCGTCGTAGCGGTACAGGCGGTTGCCCTCGGCCGACCGGGTGAAACGGGTGTCCAGTCCGGTGAACTTCTCAGTGATCCGCCGCCCCGCCTTGCTGTACATATTAGAAACATACAAGTCCTGCTGCCCGTCGCCATCGTAGTCTCCCCACGAGACCCCCATTCCGAAGCCCAGCATCGTTTCGTGTCCGTCGCTTTGTGTCACGTCGACGAAGCCGCTCGGGTGGTCGTTGCGAAGCAAGCGATCGGGGCCAAAATCGTTGGATACATAAAGGTCCGGATCGCCATCCTCGTCGTAGTCAGCCCAGCTCGCCTGGAAGCTTGCCTGCCACAATTGCAGTTGTTGATTTTCTTTAGCGAGCTGAAAGCGGCCACCGCCCCGGTTTTCCAGCAGAACGTTTGGTGGTCCCTTCAAATCAACATAGTGGTGCGACTTGCGAACCCGCTGCATCAGCTCGCTCGCTTCATCCGCCGTCAGGAATTTTTCTGCCCACTGCTTGAGTTGGTCAGTGACTGGTGGATAGGTGACCATGTAAATATCCAAAAGGCCATCACCGTTGTAGTCAGCGGCCGAAATGGACGTGACCGCCGCGGGCAGTGGCGTCGATATCAGGTCGCGGCTGCGATCGACAAAGCGTCCGGACTCATTCACGAGATACATGCTTCGTTCCAAATAGCGACCAAGCATCAAGTCTTTGTCGCCGTCGTTGTCGAAATCGGCGAATATGGCGCTGGTGGAATGGCTATTGACGGCCAAGCCCAGCTCCGGGGCTGCATCTTCGAAAGTTCCATCGCCGCGGCTACGTAGCAGCTGGTTAGCACCCCAACGCGGCATGACATACAGATCGTCCATACCATTGCCATCGAGATCTACGACCGAGAGCCCAGGATGGGACTCCGTTGACGGTATGGCGAAGTAGGGATCGTATCTGGGTGACGGCCGAGGTCCTGGAACACCCGTGAATTGGCTGGCAAGTATCTGCTCGTGCACCGACTGGCGCGCCCGCTCCAGGTCTCGCGGCCGAGGTAACGCAACGTCGAGCACTTCGCTAAACCATCGTTGCGGTGCAGACTTGCCTGCGAAGTTCAACAGGTGCCAGCCATCAATTTGCCAGTGGTCAAGCTGGCCAGGACTTGTCGGGATCGTTTTCTGCCAGCCGACGGTTTGAAGCGCCTGTAGCCAGATCCATTGCCCATCGGTCGACCTGGCCAACCCTGAAAATTGCACGTCCGTTTCAAAGTGCGTTCTGTCCCCGCCGACGAATCGGCCGCGTACAATCCGAAACGCAGCATTTTCGAAATAGGCCACCGTGTCCAGGAGCGGCCGCCACATGTCCAGCTGATGTGGATCGACGACCCGTTCGCTGGGCGCTATCTGCCACTCCTCTTTACGAATCAGCGGTTGGTAAAATCCGTCATCGCTGGAGCCATCGTGGTTGGCCAAGAGGCCCACGACACCCACCTGCTTACAAAACATCCTGGTGGCGCGGGCGTCGGGTAACCTCAAGTTAAGTACACTCCGCTCCAAGTGGACAAGCTCATCGGTCAATCGAAGTATTAACTCCTCGGTGGATACAACCTCATCAATGACCTCGTCATTTCTGGCCGTCGACCAACGACTAGCGACGAGTTCGTAGGCGCCATAGACGCATGCGGCCACGCAGGCGATCGGAATCCAATGCCGCGAGAACTTTCTTGCACAGATGCCAAATGTGCTGATCTGCTTCATGGGGAGGCGGATGCTCACACGACAGGTAGAAGAAGGGAGGTTTGGAACTCAAGTCTATTATGATATGAGCCTGCAACTTGGGAGGCAAACCGAGTGTGGAAAACAGGTTTCGACTCAAGATTCCACTCCCCCAAGTGCGAATGTTGCGATTTCCGCTGTTTTACCAACAGTCGCAACCCGAACGGGAAACCACGGTTTTTGCTGGCTTAAGACCAGGTACCCAAGAATGGTCGACCTTCAAAACTCAGAGATTCGCCGACTAGCGTTGATAAATTTGGGCAAAAAAAGTCCCGACCCCGCCGCCTTTGGCGGCTGGGTCGGGAGTTGAGCATGACGAGTTAAAACAACCGGAGAAAACTTAAGGTTTCCCTTACTTTCTCCACCTCCGTACACCATATCCCAGAAGTCCCAAAGCACCTCCAAGCAGCAAGGCCACGCTTCCGGGCTCAGGAACCGAATTTACCAGGCGGAAACCTGAAGTGTTATTCGAACCCCACGGTCCGCTGTTGTTATTACTACCCGCGTTGAGGTTGGTGTCATACACGATGTGCCCACCCAGACGAGCAAGCTCCCCGGTCGAATCTCCTGGTGTCGATTCCGCGACAGTAATCGTTTCTGTCATTTCCTGGACGTTACCGCCCTGGTCGAAGGTCCCATAGGGGCTCGGTGAGCTCACCCACGCGCCGACCTCACTGCGGTAGTACGGGCCGCCGATTCCAGAGACTCCGCTGCCACCACCAGTTCCAAAAGTGGCCATGTTGCCCGGATCGGAAACAACGTTACCATTTGCGTCCACCAAACATCCCGACGTGCATCCATAATTGGCCATTTGACCAGGAGTAATGCCGCCAGGTTTCGTGTCGCTGCCGGTGGGATAGAGCCAATAGTTGCCCGTATCGCCGTCGTTCTTGTGGTAGGCCGCCTTAAACCACTCATCCCAATTTGGTACTGCCCACGTTGAGCCAGCCTTACGTCCATTGGCAAGCGCGGCAAAGACTTCGGCGTGATCCGGACTGCTACTGTCACCCATTGCCGTGAAGTTGAGGTAGTACGTCCCATCTTCGGTGGTCGTCAAACCTTGTGCGCCGGTGGGTTGGCTGTTTTCCATCCAGTTTGCAAAACGCATTGCGTCCTGCATGCTGACATGGGTCACCGGTCGGTTTGCCCAGTCCGCCGCAACACTGTAAGAGTAGCTGCCATCGCTGCCGCTCCGAGTGATCTGCGGCCCAAGTTGGCCCCAGGTCGCCCCAAATGAATCGTCTTTACCACCGGGGTTCCCGTAATCGTCCATCCAGGACCAGCCCTTACCATCATGTCTGTGCCACAAACCGGCGGGGTCAGATTTGGCCACAGCGTTCAGGAACTCGGTGTACTGCCCAGCGGTGACCTCGTACTTACCGATCTGGTATGGGTAGTTCACGGCACCCAGTGTGCCATCACCGTAGTTAGAATCGCTGTTTCCCGTATTGCCGACCGGCACGGTTGCGTAGTTCACCGCTTGCACGGATTGGCCGAGAAACAACCCAGCGGAGGTTATCAAACCTACCACCAACAATTTTAGAATGGCATTTGAAAGTCGATGACTTTTCATTGGCCCATCCCCCCCTTTCTTATTAACTAAGGTGCGAGCCTTTGCCAGCATTTACGAGTTTGCGAATTCTATTTTTCGCTCGTTGGCTGACAACCGGCCCTAAATTCCCCTGGAGATACCTCCGAACTAAAAATTTGAGCGCCTACTTTTTTGCGCTGCCAGTCCGCAGTATAGGCGGTGCCCCGATTGGCGTCAAGTTCAGAATAAAAAAATGGCGTCAAGTTCAGAATAAAAAAATGTGGGATTAGCAGTACTCCCACGGTTAGGCCAGACGCTTACTAACTGCCTATTATACAACAAGTTACAATCCATCTGCATAAGCTTCACCATTTCCATTTGACGAGAACCGCGAAGCAACGCTAAATAAAGTAATGCGATTATCTTTTGAACCAACCATCCAGGTCGTGTGGCTATACGTTACGGCCTTGCTCATCATGAGCGGTGGGAGCCTCTCGTGCTCGAGGCCCAGCGCTGGTCCGCCACAAAGGTGCGCCATTCGCAATGTTGTTCTCATCAGCCTCGACACTTGCCGCGCGGATCACCTTGGTTGTTACGGCTGCCCAATTAAAACCACGCCAGTTCTCGACGCGATTGCCGCTGACGGTGTCATGTTTACACAGGCACAGTCAACCAACCCCATGACGTTTCCGGCCCACTGTTCGATGTTCACCGGAACCATCCCTCCCTTTCATGGTGTCCGTAGTAATTTTAATTACCATCTTAGCGATGCCAGCATTACACTTGCCGAAATTCTCCGCGATCACGATTTTCAAACCGCGGGCTTCGTTGGCGCATTCCCATTACACTCGAGATTTGGTATCGCTCAAGGTTTCGATACCTATGGTGACGAAGTTGGCATGGACGATGGAGGGGATTCGTACAACCAGCGCAAAGGAGAGGTCGTAAGCGCCGAAGCAATGGCATGGCTGGACAGGCACGGAGACAGTCCCTTTTTTCTCTTTTTACACTATTTCGATCCTCACAGCCCGTATAAAGCGCCCGAACCTTTTGGATCAAAATTCGGGACAAATGCATACGCTGGAGAAATCGGTTATACGGACTACTGCGTGGGCCAGGTTATTGAGAAACTCAAAGAGATGGATCTGTACGATTCCAGTCTCGTCATCGTTGTAGGCGACCACGGAGAGGGCCTAAACGAGCACCATGAAATGGAACACGGCTTTTACATTTATCAGAGCACAATCCGGGTGCCGCTAATCATTCGCCCGCCAGGCTACTCTAGCCGCCGCCAGGTCGACGATACCGTCAGCGTGATTGATATTGTCCCCACGGTTCTCAGCTTGTTGGATTTGAGCCCCCCGTCGCAGGTTCAGGGCGTCGCCCTCACAGACTACCTCTTTGGACAACCGGAAGAAAACCAGGAGAGAGCCGTTTATTGCGAGACGAGTTGGCCCATGATGTACGGTTGCTGTCCGCTGCGCGGTATTATCTGTGACCATTGGCAATATGTTTCTTCGATTCAACCGGAGTTGTATGACCTCACCGCCGACCCCGCCCAACTCCACAACCTTTTTGACGAGTATCCGGAAAAGGCACGTAACTTCCATGATCAGTTGGAAACCATGCTGGCCGACCACAGCCATGCCGATGACAACCAGGCGTCGCCGCTGCTAGACGAGCAGGCGGTGGCTCGACTTCGGGCACTCGGTTATGTGGGCGGCGGCGCGGTCGTTACGGAGTTGGAATTCAAGCCTGGCATGGAAGATCCGAAAGATTTCATTCACGTCTTCAACCGCATTTGGAAAGCGGACCGGTACTATAAGCAGCATCGCCTGGAACAAGCCAAGGCCGCATGTCTGGAGATCCTCAATCGGAAGTGGGAGATACCCATCGTGCACGGATGGTTGGGGGACATTGCCTTTGATCAAAACCGATTGGAAGATGCTTCCACTCATTATTCGAACGTATTGGCCGTTGCTGAAGAATTGACCGGCGACCCTTCGAACAGCGTTATCAAGTTCGATTATGAAAGGGTCGATGCGCACATCAATCTGGGATACGTGTTTTTCAATCAAGGCAAGTTGTCACAGGCTGAGAATCAGTTTGAGCTTGCCCTTCGCATTCGACCCAACCAGCCCGAGGCGATGAACAACCTGGGCGTTGTGCTGAAAGAACAGGGCCGGTTGGACGAGGCTATTGAACGTTATCGCCAAGTCCTGCAGATTAATCCTAAAGACGCCAGGGGGCACGCAAATCTGGCGGGAGCCCTGGTGAAAAAAGGGGACTTGAAAGATGCAATCGATCATTATCGGGAAGCGATACTGCTGAATCCCGACAACATGAAGGCCAGACAACATTTGGCCCAGACTGTGAAAATGCTCAAGGCGACCGAGTAGGAACCCTCCCGCTCAACTCCGCAAGCACGTTGCCGGGCAGTCACGGCTGAAGATGCGAGGCTGGCACACCTGAAATTCACCTCTTGCCCCTCGTAGCACGCAGCCAGTATCTCGCCAGTCTTTACCCACCCGTTTCGCGAAGCTCGTGTGTCTGGTTGACCTCTAAGTCCTCCACTTGCTGAATCAACCCTGAGGGCCAGCGGACAATGACTTTATCGATGCGCGAAGCCTGACCGATCCCGAAGTGGAGAACCATTGGGTTCTGTGACAAAAATCCTGAGCCCGAGACCACCTGATCGTAGCGCACCTGATCGGCAAACCTTACCTCAATACGTGCTCCGACAGCATTGCGATTGGACCGTGTACCCACCAGTTTAAAACGCGCCCAGTTATTCGTGGTTTGCTGGTTGTTTTGAAAGATTCGGGCTGGTGAGTCATAGTCGTTAATGGCCACATCCAGATCTCCGTCGCCATCGTAATCGAAGAAAGTTGAGCCTCGCGAGCTTCCTTCATATGCAAGGGGGCACACCTTGGATACGTCGTAGAAGTATCCATCCTGCGAGACGTAAAAGACATTTGGCTGACGTCCGTAATGGGACATGAATTTCCGCTGTTCGATATGATCTGGACGGGACTCGAAAGGGGCAGTCGGCAATGCATTCTCCGTGCCGTTGAGCAACAGCAGGTCGAGATCCCCATCGTTTTCGAAATCCATCACACTGGCATCCCATGCCCAGCCGTGATCTGCCGGTTCCAACACAGTGTTATGGACATCTTCGTAGAAACCATCCCGATGCCTTCGGTACAGCTTGTTGTTGACCAGGGCCCGTAGCGTGTTCAGGTTTTCTTTCCCGAACACAATCGTGGTCTCTTCGGTCGGCCGACGATAGCGTTGGCGGTGCACCAATTTAAAGATCTCTGAGACATAGATCGCTGGATCGCCACTGTGATCGAGATCCAACAGGGTAAAGTTCATCGCATTGTATGCCGCGTCCAGGTGCTGCGGTCGGGACACCTCTACAAAACGCTGACCTTGAACGTTTCGGAACAGAAGGCTGGCGCTAAAATCGTTCAATGAAAACAGGTCTGTGTAGCCATCCTGGTCAAAGTCCCAGGCACCAACACAATGGGTCCAACCGCGATCGTCGACCCCCAGTTCAGCGCCGACCTCGACAAAAAAATGTCGGTCATCTTCGAGCCGGTGATGATACAGTCGATTCGGGTCACCATTGTTGTTAATTCGTCCCATCGTTGGGGACGCTCCCTCGGGCCAGGCCCCGAAGTTGGCCGTGTACACGTCTAGTAATCCGTCGTTGTCCATGTCGAACCAAACTGCCCCGTGCGTTATCTCCTGGCCGCCTCCGAGGCCCAGCTCGTCGGTCACGTCAGTGAACCGCGGCGTGGCCGTCCCTTCGTTCCGATATATCCGGTTCGCTTGCCAAACAAATGTAATAAACAAGTCCAGATCGCCGTCGTTGTCGTAATCGATAAAATAGCCTGCTCGGCTTTCACCCTTACCGGCAACTCCAACGGCAGCGGTGACGTCCTCAAAGCGTTTCGCATCGATATTTCGATACAGACGCCCACCGTCGTCGCCAGCAAAGTAGAGATCGGGATAACCGTCACCATCAAAGTCAGCCGACGCGACGCCACCTCCGGCTATGCCCACGGGTGTTTCGAGCTCGCTGCGGCGCCCCCACAGCGCTCGATTGGGGGAGTGGACAAAGTCAAATTGAAGCTGCTCGGTGACGTCCTGAAACATAGGCTTGGGAATCGACGCCAGAATTTGTTGCTTCGTTTCCTCACGGTACGCAACCTCGCTTAGCGTGTTCATTGCATGCGTGGAAGGAGTGCGGTTGGCCATTTGTGTACATGCAGATTGGATTGCGACGGCATCCACCGCCGCGTCATCCGTCCCCAACCCACGTTCCGCCAGCATGAACGCAGCGACACCATAGACCGAAAGGAATTCGCTCAACTCTTCTGCGGCGTAGAGGTCCAGTTCGCCTAACTGCTGTGTATCCTGTTCGGGAAGGCCCTCCAGGTAGGCCCCCATCCACCGCCAATGCCAACCACTGTCACGGAAAAAGTCCTGGACGGGCTCCGAGACGATAATCCGCAATTCCGAGTCATCTGGAAAAAGGATCACGTCTCCATTGGCAAGCAGGCGCTGCGGGAATCGCTGATGAATCACCTCGGCCATCGCCAAGTGCGCAATAAACCGATCACTTGAATCCTCATTGTGACTTGCCGACCACAATCGTGGCAGCAAATCGCCAGTGACCTGTTTGGCCAAAGCCGGAAGTGCCTCCGGTTGCACGGTGCGGCCCAGGTGTTGCTCGAAGAACTGCAGCAGCTCTTGCTGCGGCATCGCCTGGTTGTAGCTTTCCAGTGAATGAATCTTCTGCGCGATCAAGGCTCGTGTTCGCGGAAGGGGAACATTGGTGGTTATCGGTGACGTCGCCGTGGCAACAGGACTTATCCACCAGCGCCAAGACAGTGCACCACCGATAAAGAGGATGACTATCACAACTGTCCAAAAGCTGGCACGGATGCGGCCGGATAAACCAGCCCGCCAGTTCGCCGTTGGCTCTTTCTGCTTGCCCTGACTAGACCGCCGCATTATCTTGCCAGCTCCGATTCAAGGTTGAAGGCCTTTTTCATTGCCGACGAATCGATGGTCGCCAACTTTTCAGATCGGGCAATCCTCCGTGCGTGCTGAAGAACGGCCAGGTCATACGATTTGAGAAAATCGCACAGAACATGAAGGGCTTCCTGATCAAAGCCAGGTCGTAAAGTCAACCGTCCTTGCGCATCGGTATGTCGCCAGGCCCAATTGTGCAACAGTCGCCACGACTCGATCGTATCGGAATAGTCGCTCAGTGCAGTCGACAAAATGTTAATCGGGTCCTCGGTACCATCCAAAATGAACTTGACACCACCGGCCGCATCGCGATCGTGCGGAAACCGCTGTTGCAACACTGACTGGACTGCGTCCACTCCCAACACCAAAGCGCCGGGGTGTTGAGCCTCCGCTTCGCGATACACCGATTCTATTAAATCGGTGTGCGCCTGAATTCTGACCGCGATCGCCTCCGGCTCGATCTCGGCCCCAGTCAAAAACATCTGTAACTTGCAAGTGGAACTCCAGCAGCGAACGTCCTTGTTGTTCTCCTGATTGGCCACCTGGGCGTCCAGATAGGCGAGCATGTCGAAAGACGGTTCCGGTAGGGGTGGCTGGCGCGCCACGATCAGCACGGCTGCTAGAGCCGCGACAATGACGATGATCGTTGGCACCAGGGGTACCCTGAGCCGATTTGTTGGCGCAAAACCACTCGTGTGGGCTGGTTTTTCCATGTTCAGATACCTCGGCTTCCCTAGAAATAGCTTAACCTATTAAGTAGCTTAATTTGCCGGCATTTTCTACTTCGGGAGGGCTTCAAACCGCTCCAGGCTCGCAAGAGCGATTATTTTAACCGCATATGCCGCCCCCCTGTCGAACCGGTAGGAAATTCGCCGAAGTTTTACCTTTGCAACCCGTGTTATTGAGTTCCGCCACCGGCATCACTCCCGACCGCCTTTGGTTCGGGCATCGATGTTTGTCGTCCGCAGGACTGTTTTCTCCCATCCACTGCCTCGGCCTCCTCACGCTCCTGCGGGTCGTCACCTCTCGATGTCGGTGGCCCCTAGGTGTGGCGCAAATTGTCTGTCAAAGCAAGAATCAACTCACCCGGGAAACCGACCCACCAACGATCTCTCCTTGAAATGTTAGAATCAAACAGGCGCGAAGCAGGCGCCAGTTGGTTTGAGCCCTGGCCTCGTTATAATCGCTAAGAGGACATGCCCAGGTAGTTACATGGAAAAAAAGAAGACCTTACGACAAAAGAAAAAGGAACCACCACCCGCTCCATCGGCGGGAAGGCGGGTGGTCGTCTTTGCCGCCGTGCTCATGGCTGCCGCGATAGCAGGCGGGTGGTTGTGGATGTCGAGCCAGTCCTCCGACCAAACAGGTCGTGATGAAGGTGACGCTGTTGCCGCAACTCGGACATTCAGAAAACAAAACGACGAGGTTTTTACGAACCGCAACGCAGGCCCTTCGGCACCCTCGGGAACAGCCATCACATTGACGGCCCGCGTTCCTCTGCCTTCGATTGAATATCAAGATTTTCAGGGGCAGCTGTCTTCTCTCGATGACCATCGGGGAAAACCAGTGTTGGTCAACCTGTGGACAAACTGGAGTGATCCGCGCAAACAGGAGTTGCAAGAGTTTGCAAAGCATCAGGCCAAAATTGAATCAGCCCGATTGCAGGTCGTCACACTTTTTGTCGACGGGACCGACGGGGACAAATGGAGTACCAAGGCAGTTCGCGATTGGGTCGAGGAGAGTGAATTTCCATTTGTATCGGCGGTGACTTCAGCAGAAGTAGCCGATCAGTTTAAGATCCTTCACAATGAGTTGTTTGACCAGTCGCAGGCTTTGCCGTTGCCTACGAGTTACCTGCTTGACGCGGGCGGAAGCCTGGCAGTCATGTATCAAGGTCCGGTGACGGTCGCGAGACTGCTTTGGGACTTTGAGCAACTTGACCATAGTGACAGTCCATTGACCGCCGGTGCCACGCCACCCTTTGCCGACCGCTGGCGTGCCCCGTCGGGACGGGCGAACTTCACGGGACTTGCGAACGTGTTACTCGAAAAGGGGTACGCACGAGCGGCTAAACAACTCGCCACCCGAAATCGCGAGTTGCTCGCCCAACAATCTCGATTCCCAATGCTACTTGACCAGCTAGCTGACAACCAGTTGAAACCCGATGATTTGGCCAAGGCCCAACGACTTGTCCAGAGCGAAGTCGATCAGGATCCCAAGAACACCTATTCGATGAAGGTGCTTGGTGTGGTATGCGCTCGCCAAAATCGACTGGAGGAGGCGGTCCTCCATCTCAAGGCAACCCTCGAACTCGACACGTTCGATATCGACGCCCACCACGAGGCAGGGACGGCTCTTGAAAATCTTGGTCGCTTCGAGGAAGCGATATCACACTTCCTTTGTGTCGTCGCACTGGATCCGAAGCTCGTGATGGGACAGATGAATCTCGCAGGAGCACTGCTCAGAAAAGGGGACGTGGACAGGGCGATTTCGCATTACAACCAGGCCATCCGTTTTGAACCACAAAACACCGACGCCCACCACCATATTGGCGTAGCGTATGTTGCGAAGGGGAACGTCGAGGCAGCGGTAGGACATTATCGCAAGGCGTTGGAACTGGATCCGGAGCGGCCCTTTTTAGCGAACAACCTGGCGTGGATCCTGGCCACCCACCCGGACGCCAAGTTACGAAACGGTGCCGAAGCGACCCGGTTGGCCGAGCGGGGAGTGAAAGCAAAGCAACAGCCAGATGCTGGCGAGTTGGATACGCTAGCCGCCGCTTACGCCGAAGCAGGCCGTTTCCAAGAAGCAGTCCAAACCGCCCAGGCTGCATTGAAGCAGGCCCAAGCAGGCGGCCAATTCGAACTCGCCAAACACATTACGTCACACCTGGCACTGTTCGAGAGTGACAAGCCATTCAGGGAATCCCAACAAGCAGACGTTGCAGGTGGACCGCAACCCGGGACACCGGAAGCCGAAGCCTTTATTGAACGGGTTCGTCCGAAGGTGACGGCGTTTTGCGGCAACTGCCACGCCACGCCTTGGCCAGAGAGTTTTCCGAGGCACGAATGGAAAAAAGAGGTCGCCCAGGGTTACAAGCTTTACGAGGAATCGGAGCGACAAGACCTCGAAATCCCCCCATTCGCTGAAGTTCTCAAATTTTTTACAGTGCAGGCGCCCGTGGAACTAGAGCTGGACACAACGATTGCAGGTTCCACTCCCACGGAGTTGCCACTACACATGATGACCTTGCATTCGGCTTCGGAGAACGTGAAGGAATCTCCCCTGGAGTTCGTGTCGCTGCCCGCTGTGTCGCACGTCAACTGGATTGAACTCGGGCTGAACAGGGGACGTGCATTAATCTATTGTGACATGCAATCCGGGGCGGTCTCTGCGGCGTGGCCTGGGCAAGCAGGCAGCCCAACGCAACAACTGGCGACGCTACGGCACCCGGCCCATGTCGAACCATGTGATTTGGACGCCGATGGTCACCTTGATCTGATTGTCGCTGACTTGGGTAGCTTTCTTCCCGCTGACCACGAGGCCGGACGAGTCGTTTGGCTGCGTCGACGCGCGGAAACAGATGAATTCGAGGTACGCGTCTTACAGGATCGGATTGGCCGCGTTGCGGATGTGCGCCCGGGCGATTTTGACGGGGACGGAGACCTCGACTTAATCGTTGCCGAATTCGGCTGGCGCAAGACTGGCCAGATTTTTCTGTTGAAAAACGAAGGTGTCGCACCTGGTAGCTATCCCAACTTCTCGATGCATGTGGTTGATGACCGGAGTGGAACCATTAACGTTTCCCCCATCGATTTCAACGGTGACGGGCTGCTGGACTTTGTGGCATTAATCAGTCAGGAACATGAAAGTATCGAGGTGTTTCTCAACACTGGAAACGGCGTTTTCGAGAACAAAACTTTGTGGAAAGCACAGCGTCCTTCGTATGGCTCCAGTGGAATTCAGCTGGTTGACCTCGACCAGGATGGGGATGTTGATGTTCTCTATGCCAACGGCGATTCATTCGATTCTTTTCTTCCGAAGCCCTATCATTCCATACAGTGGCTGGAAAACGACGGTGGTTATGCGTTTGTTCATCATCACCTTGCGTACATGCCCGGCGTGCATGCAGCCAGGGCTGGCGACTTTGATCGGGACGGGGACCTCGACGTTGTCGCCACGGCATTTTTACCGCCGCAGGTCAACGAGAGGCTCAGGCTGATTGACGTGGAATCTGTGGTCGTACTCGAACAAACCAGTCCCGGCGAGTTTGTGCGGACCAAGGTTGAGACCAACTCGTGTACCCATCCGACACTTGCAGTGGGAGACTTTGACGCCAACGGTTACCTGGACTTCGCTACGGGAAATTTGCTGACCAAGGGTGACGACTCGCAGACTGACGTGTACGTCTGGTGGAACGGGTTAGAAAAATAAATTGGCATGTACGGAAATAGCAACCAACCACAACTCCGCGAATTAACCTAGACGGAGGACGCACCGGCAAGATGATGGCGTGACGCGATCGTTCTCATTATGTTCTGTCTCAAGTCCAGTGTCCGCAACACAGGAACCATGATTTTCGGGTTGAAAACAGACGGTTCCACAGCAGACTGCAGAAAATTCAATGCGTGATGCAAACCGCAAATTGCCGACTTGGATCGTGGGGGCCGCACTGGTTGTCACAGCCGGTTTCGCTGGGTGCGCCTCGAAGTCCAATGAGCAGCCTGCACTTGGCAACCAGGCTGACGTTGGCACCGTTTTTTTCACACCCCTTAATTCCCGGGTTGACCACAAGGCCGCCACACTGTTTACGCGGCTGACACCGGAGGAGAGTGGCATTACGCTCGTTCACCAATTTCCTGAGGATGCCAACTTCCAAAGGATCCAAGATCAAGCGTCAGCTTCTGGTGTGGCGATTGGTGACATCGATGGCGATGAACTGCCGGATATATTCTTTACCAACTATACGCATGGGAACCGACTCTACCGTAATCTCGGCAACTGGAAGTTTGAGGATATCACGGGAATTGCCGGCGTCAGCGGCAAGGGCCATTGGGGTTCGGGACCTGCCCTGGTCGATATCGACAACGACGACGACCTGGATATCTTTGTAGCCGTATTCGACGGTGCCAATCTGCTTTACTTGAACGATGGTCATGGTGTCTTTACGCAGCAACCGTTCTCGTCGTCCAAGGGGCCGAATGTGATGATGGCCTTTGCTGACTATGACCTCGACGGCGATCTTGATGGTTACCTCGTCACTCACCGGATCGCCGAGGACCTGAGGCAGCGTATGCCTGATTCGAGTGAGGAGAGTTTTCAACGTGGCATTCTGGTACGGGACAAGTCGGGAGAAGTTACAGTCGCCCCGCAGTGGGAGTCTGTTTTTTGTCTCGCCGATCAAGGAGATGGATCATCCCGTGTTGAGATTGCAGGCTGGCGAGACGTTCTCTATAGAAATGACGGGGCATCTTTCAAGCCGGTGACCAGGGCAGCGGGCATTGACGGTCATCATATCGGGCTCGCGGCGAGATGGTGGGATTACAACGAGGATGGTTGGCCCGACCTTTATGTCAGCAACGATTACATCGGGCCGGACAAACTATACAGGAACAAGGGGGATGGAACCTTCGTCGATGTCAGCCGCGAGGTGTTCCCGCACACGCCCGCCTATTCGATGGGATCCGATGCCGCGGATATCAATAACGATGGGCACATCGATTTCTTAGCAACCGATATGCTGGGAACCAATCACTACGAACAAAAACTGAGCATGGGTGACATGGAGAAGGGGCGGTTATTTCTTGTCGCCGATCCACCACAGTACATGAGAAATGCGGTCTATCTAAACACCGGCGGCCCACGCATGTTTGAGGCAGCCTACCTCACCAACCTCGCGTCTTCGGATTGGACGTGGTCTCCCAAGTTTGCGGACCTGGACAATGACGGCTGGGTGGACCTGTTCATCGCAAATGGTATGACGCGCGACTTCATGAATAGTGATTGGGTCACTCGACCAGGAGGGCTATCGAAGTGGGAGAAGGCGCCGCTCCTCAAGCAGGAAAACCTGGCTTTTAAGAATCTAGGCGATTTGCATTTTCGTCCAGCGGAAAAAGAATGGGGGCTCAACCACGAAGCAGTCAGCTACGGTGCCGCCCTGGCAGATCTCGACCGTGACGGCGATTTGGACCTGGTGGTGACGAACTTCAATGAAGCGGTATCTGTATATCGAAATAACAGTCAGCAGGGAAATAGTATTCTGGTTCGATTGCGTGGCACGGTGAGTAATCGGATGGGAATCGGTGCCAGGGTGACGGTAAAGACCGCGAGCCACACCCATGTGCAAACACTTACCTCGGGCCAGGGGTTCATGTCAGCCAACGAACCTTTGCTTCATTTTGGGCTCGGCGATGAGCAAACCATTCAGACGCTTACCGTCCAATGGCCGGTTGGTGTGACGCAGACCATTGAAAACCTGAAAGCGGGAGTCCTCTGTACGCTGGTCGAGCCGAATCAAAAACGAAACACCAACGGTGGGGAGAATCCCGGGCCGACTCACGAGGAAGCTTTGTTCCACCCCAGCGATATAGTGAGCCACGTGCGGCATGTGGAACAGCCGTTCGACGACTTCAAGCGACAGCCCCTGCTTCCGGCGAAGCATTCCCAACTTGGACCTGGCATAGCCGTCGGCGACGTGGATGGCGATGGTCGCGACGACCTCTACGTGGGTGGCGCCACGGGCAAGAGCGGTAAGCTGATTCTGATGAAGGATCCGGCAACCTCTCACGTTGTTCCTTTTGAAGAGGACCGCGATCGGGAGGACCTGGGTGCCCTGCTTTTTGACGCTGACTCCGACGGTGATTTGGACCTCTATGTCGTCTCGGGAGGCGTTGAGCACGATCCCGGCAGTCCCATGTATCGTGATCGATTGTATTTCAACGATGCCACCGGCCAGTTCACCAAGGCACCCGAAAATACCCTGCCCGATGTTCGCGATTCGGGTGCCGCCGTCGCCGGTGCCGATTTTGATCGTGACGGGGATATTGATCTGTTTGTTGGCGGAAGGGTCGTCCCGGGACAATACCCAACGTCGCCGACGAGCCGACTCTATGTGAACGACGAGGGAATCTTTTTGGATGCCACAGACAAACTGGCTCCCGGTCTTTCGCAGAGCGGGATGGTTACCAGTGCAATTTGGTCAGATGCCGACGGGGATGGTTGGTTGGATTTGCTCGTTACCTACGACTGGGGGCCAGTCGCGTTCTATAGAAATGAAGCCGGCGTGCTCCAAAACCAGACCGACAAGGCGGGGCTGTCTCAATTTTCCGGGTGGTGGAACGGCATCCATGGAGCAGATATCGACGGCGACGGGGATATCGATTACGCAGCAACGAATCTGGGTCTGAATACGAAATATAACGCCAGTGCGGAACACCCGGTCGTGCTTTACTACGGAGATTTTCAGGGGGACGGATCTGCGCGAATCATTGAAGCCCAATTCGAAGAGGATATTCTCTACCCGGAGCGTGGTCGAAGTTGCTCCTGTGCAGCCGTACCCATGCTGCGGGAGCGTTTCCCGAGTTTTGACCTGTTCGCGCGAGCCACCTTGGACGACATCTATACACCGCTGGGGTTGGACGGATCGCAGCAGTTTGAGGCTAACACTTTGACTTCCGTGCTGTTTGTAAACAACGGCAACGCCCAGTTTGAGATGCGACCTCTGCCGCGGCTGGCCCAGATAGCGCCTTGCTACGGAGTGGTATTCACCGACATTAATAGTGATGGAAACGTGGATCTCTTTGTGGCGCAAAACAGCTATAGCCCTCAATTGGAGACAGGACGTATGGCCGGTGGTATGAGCTTGCTGCTATTGGGCACTGGAGACGGAAGGTTTCAGCCGATGTGGCCGAAAGCAAGCGGAATCACGATACCAGGCGACGCGAAGGCGGCAAGTGTCGTGGATCTCAATGGCGATGGGAGCCACGATCTGTTGGTATCTGTGAATGATGACCGGCTTTGCGCTTTCGAAAACCAAAGTGCTCCCGGATCCAAGGCCTTAGTCGTATCATTGCGGGGTAATCCTGGAAACGTAAACGCCATTGGCTCACGCGTGACCATTACGACCGCGGATGGGCAACGGCAAACCGCAGAGGTGTACGCGGGGGGCAGTTATCTAGCACAATCGACTTCCGCATTACACTTCGGGCTGGGAGAAAGGGGTAAAGTAAAGGAGGTCCTCGTTCGCTGGCCTAATGGCAAAATCTCAAGAGAGACCCAAATTTCGGGAAAAAGATTAAGGATGGCCATGCCGGGTGGTGACGAATCGCTTTGAATTGCTTGGATTGCGTCACTGTTCCAATACCACACTTCCTGGCCCCTGCCGGGACGAGCTCGGAGGTGGCGGACGGGTGGAAGAACGAAAAATGCGAACTTAGGAGATCACCCAAGTGCCCACTGAACTTCGGCAGTCCATCTTATCGGCGGACCCCCAACTTAGCCGGTTTGAACCGCTGGAACGGATCCTGTTCTACGACGATTTCAACCAGGGGCTTCAGGGATGGACGGCGCTGATTGGCAACTATGAGGATTCACTCGACGCGATGTTGCCGGAATACAAAGACATGCGTCCCCCCATGCTCAGCAACCTCTCGATGTGGGACAGTGGCACGGTTGGTACGCTCACCGGCAATTATGCTTTGAAGTTGGCCACCCGACCTCGCCCGGGTTCGTTTGGTTTCGCGGTCAAGCGATCAACGTTTCGTCTGGCGACGCTGATTCGCTTGGAGGCCTTTTTCACCTTCAAACCCGAGGCCACGAAACCGCGTTTAGGCGAAACAGACGTCCGTGCGGTTGGGGTCCTGTTTGATTTGCAGGACAGCGACCAAAAAACGGACAACCCACAGCGAATCATGCCGCACATTCGCTACTTGAATTCCTTGGATGGCAAACCGGTAGGCTGCTGGCAGTATAAGGAAGACCGCGAACCCCTGCTCGACATCGGGGACAGCGGCAAGACGGTGTCTCACTTTCACCTGGCCGCCGAAGGGTGGAAAGATCTCCCCGATGGCCAACAGAGCCTGTGTTATAACGAGATCGCCACCAAGCAGAACTGGTATTATCTGCGGCTTGACTTCGATTTGGCCAGCATGTCGTACCGGCGTTTTCAATGCAACGACCGTGTATTTGACGTGACTGGCATTGGTCCGATGCAGATACCTGCCATGCCGAATCTCTCCTGCATGCTGAACTCTTCCTTCTGGATCGAAAGTGATCGTGACAATAGAGCTTTTCTTTATTTGGATTCGGTGATGTTATCCACGAAGTCGGGAGACTAGTAGTGCGTCAAAGCAATACCGCGGCAGTCGAGTTGAACACACACTGGCAAGGTGCATTCGTAGCCGAGCCGTACGAAGTGGCCTGGGCCTCGGAGGCCGTCTATTTCGTCCGCACACTTGAGGCCGAAGGAGTTCCCGACGGAGCCCACGCCCGCGTTGAGATTTCGCCCGACGGTATGCACTGGTGTGATGAAGGCACACGGGTACCACTCTCGAAAACTCCCGGCACGACGTTTTCACGAATCAGCCATTTTGGAGGCTGGTTGCGGTTAACGGGCGAACTGCCACCGGGGGCGTCGATGAAGGTGATCGTCTATCTTGTGCTTAAGGAATAATTACCCTTGGTGCGGGTGTTTTGTTCCGTTCTGCTGCCCGGCTGGCAGTATCAGGCTAGCAATATAACCGCCCACAACACAGCTGACTGTCCCGATAGCGGCGTAGAGGAGAACATGGACGTCGGTGTATTTCCACACCAGAAACAAAAATATTCCGCTGACGATTACACCGATAAGAGCGCCCCGGCCATGTGTTCGTTGTGTGAACAATCCCAATATGAAAAGCCCCGACAGCGGTCCGATAGATAAGCCGAAGAGACCGATAAAGAAATCCCATAACGATTTAATCCCGGCCGATGCCAACCACAACGCCATGCCCGTACCAAAGAAGCCCAACACCCCTACCAGCCAACGGGCAAGCACCAGTCGCGTATGATCGGATGATGCGGGCCGAAACCGCCCGAAAAAATCGGTGACCACCACGGTAGCAACGCTGTGAATGGAGCTGTCGAGGCTAGACATAGCGGCGGCAAAGATCGCGGCAATCAACAGGCCACCAACACCTCGCGGCATCTGTTGGGCAATAAATAGCGGAAGTATTCCATCCGTGCCGACAGTCGGATTCAGTGCCGCAGGTTGTGTTTTATAGAACACATATAAGGCTGTGCCCAGCGCAAAGACGGTCAGCGCCCAGGGGATGCCAGCCGCAATATCCACCCACAACGCATGCTTGGCCGCGGCTGCATCCTTCGTCGTCAAGTAACGCTGCACAACCGTCTGATCGGAGGTCAGTAGGGCCAGACGGGAAAACACGTTGCCGGTCACGACCAACCACAACGCCGCAGTCGTGTAGCCCCAATTAAAATTGAACATGTGGAATTTGTTGTCCTCCATACTGATCCGCGCGAACTCCGCAATTCCACCGTCGACATTCAGTATCACCACGACAACGCAAAGCATCCCACCGACCAACAGCACTACCGCCTGCATCACGTCCGTCCAAATAACGGCCTCAATTCCACCAAGTATCGTGTACGCGGTGCACAGCACACCCATGACAAGTATGCAAGCATATGGGGAAAACCCGGTAACCGCCGAGAGGGCCAGCGCAGGCAAGTACAAGACTCCCGCCATGCGTCCGAGTTGCATCAAGCAAAAAAAAGTGCTGGCAACCAAACGCGTGCCGACGTTGAACCGCACCTCGAGGTACTCGTACGCGGTGGTCACGTTCAGGCGATGAAACAAGGGGATATAGTATCTCGTGACGATCGGTACCACGATGAACCAAGTGGGTACGCCAATGAAGTAAACCCAATTGGTGGCATAAGCCTTGGCGGGAATCGCTATGAATCCGATGGAGCTAACCTGTGTGGCCAGGATGCTTAGCCCAGCCGCCCACCAAGGAATTTGACGTCCCCCCAGGAAAAACCGCTCCGTGCTCCTTTCACGTTTGGCGAAGTAGAGTCCGACCGCCACCAGGACCACGATGTAGGCCACCAAACCGACGTAATCCAAAACGGCAAAGTAGTGTTCGGCAATGACCAGTTCCCAGGCGTATGTCTTGGTCGTTGTTGCCTCTGGGCCGCATTGGCCAACCGGAATGACGTAGGGCAAGCCCCACTGGACCGCAGTCGTGCCTGCCAGTCCCTGTGGCATCTCACTGACCTTTGCCCACGTATCGGTGATGGTGTGATAGGCCAGCACATCCCGCGCGGGAATGCCGGTTTCTTTCGTGGTTGGCTGCCGCCCCGCAGAACGATCATCCCACCCGCCCAGTACCAGCACGTGAGACTGCCCCACCGCCATCACGGGCGCCGCAAACGCTCCGCGTGGAAGCGAGGTCACCGACTGCCAACGTTGACGAGGGTTGGTTTTACGAGGATCGTAGCGAAAGGTATCTCGTAGGCTGGCCTTGTTGGACCCACCACCTTTGCCACCGAACATGTACAAGCATTCATAGCCGCCGCTGCTTTGCGCAGCCAGTGACGCGCCATACCGGCCGGCACCGGGCCACGGCTGCAGGACCTGCCAACTCGAGGTGTCGCCACTTCCCGGATCGGTAGCCAGTTCCAGAGACCAAAACACGTGCAGTGGCTGATGGTTGTTCATCCCACCGGCAACGTAAACAGTCGTACCTATGACAGCGGCCGCGAGATGGTGACAGGCATCCGGCAGCGGCGGCGACTGGTCAATTTCGATCGTCTGTTGATCTTGGTCCCAACGAAGCCGCATCACCGTACGGTAGCTCTGCTGATGATCGCGCCCTCCCAGGCAAATCACGCCTTGGTCGGTCGTCACCGCCGTACCGTACGCGATCGGCCGAGGCAATTTGCCGGCATTGCGCCACTCGGGGGCTTCTTTGCCAGTGCGTAACAGTACAAACACCGAACTGGAGTAGGCCTCATGGCTTTGCTGAGACTGCGATTCTGCAGGAAAGTTGGCCCCACCGGCAACGATCAGTGCGCCATTGCTGACACCAACAAACGGACCGGCAACTCCGGGCGAATCGGGGTACGAAGGTAGTTCGGACCAATTGAGCCAAGGGACTTCGGCTCCCGCGAGGCAAACCGCCGGCAGAAAGAAAACTAAACCGGCGATCCATGCCGGGAAACAGTACTGGAGGATGGCGCGCATGTTTCACCTAGCCGCAGACTGTCAATTTCGCGGTGAGGATATCCTCCTCCGCATGCTTGCTGATCATGATGGTGAAATCGCCAGGCTCGACGATCCACTTTCCTTCTAGTCCATAAAAGCAGAGCTCATCCCAGCCAAGTTCCATGGTTACGACCTTCGTTTCGCCCGGTTCCAGATGTATCCGCTGGAATCCCCTCAGCAATTTGAACGGTCTTGCTACGGAGCTCAACTCGTCCCGAATATAGAGCTGCACGACTTCGTCACCAGCCTGGTTACCGGTGTTCGTAACTTCTGTCGAAACGCGTGCCTTTTCCTTGGCGGAAATCTTTTCCGGCTCTACCGTTAGGTTACGGTACTCAAAGCTCGTATAGCTCAGGCCGTAGCCGAACGGATATCGCGGACCTGCTTCCATTTCCACGTAGTCATCGCGCTTTTCACGGATCCATCGGTAGTAATGAACCGGCAGTTGTCCTACATGTTTGGGAATCGATACGGTCAGCCTGCCTCCTGGATTGAGGTCTCCGAACAGCAGTTCGCCAACTGCCTGTCCACCAAACTCTCCCGGATAACCTGCATCCACGACGGCGTCGGCATGGTCCGCGATCCAGTTGATCGTCATCGTCCTCCCGTGTACCAACACCACCACCAACGGTTTTCCGGTCTCCTTCAATTCTTTCAACAGGTCCTGCTGGACCCCCATCAGATCCAAGGTAGCTCGATCCCCACTTTCCCCACAGTCCGATTCGGCCGAAAATTTTCCGGTTTGCCGCCCGTCGACCGTCACATATTCGGCCTTACTGGATCCGCCCACGACGGCGATCACAACGTCGGACTGTTTTGCTACTTCTACGGCTTCGGCAAATCCATTTCTGGAAAGATCCCTGATGCCACAACCGCGCGCGTAGTGAACCACCGTGTTTTCCGAAACCACCTGCTGGATCCCTTGCAGTACCGTGGTAACAATTTCCGGCGGATGTGGGGGACAAAGATCGCCGAGTTGGGCATGCTCGTCGTCGGCGTTTGGACCAATTACGGCAATCGCTGCCAGGTCCTTGCGCAACGGCAGGAGCCTCCTTTCATTTTCCAGGAGGACCATGCTCTGGCGGGCCGAATCCAAGGCCCAGGCGAGGTGGTCCGGGACTCGGGAAGCAGCCTCTGCTTGATTCGGATCGACATATGGATCATCAAACAGGCCAACGAGAAACTTCACGCGCAGAACTCGTCGAACAGCTCGGTCGATGTCCTCCATCGAGATAAGACCTTGTTCCAGCACTTCGGGCAGCAGCCCATAAGCCATGCGGCTGGTATCGCCAAATTCTCTTTCTTCGATCACGCCATCGGGAGAACTTTGATCAATGCCTGCCTTGAGCGACAACGCGGCCGCATCGATACGGTCTTTGGCAACACGGCAGGCAATTGAAAAGCGCACTGCCCACGAATCGGTCATTGTAAACCCTTTGAATCCCCACTCATTTCGAAGGAGATCGGTCAGGAGATAATGACTGGCCGCTGCAGGCACACGGTCGTATGTGGCAAACTCAACCATAATCCCCTCCGCCCCCGCCCGAACCGCGTCACCCCACGGCCTGAGCCCAACTTCCTGCATGTCGTTGATACCGCGGCTGGCGTCCGAAAAGTCGTGCCCACCGTCGAAGTCACCAGCTCCCGGATAAGCTCGGAGCATTGCCACCATCGTGTGGTCGCTATTTAACGAATCACCCTGAAGGCCCCTGACCATCTCCACCCCCATTTGGCCTACGAGGTACGGGTCTTCACCATAATTTTCTTCGCTGCGCCCAAGTCGTGGATCTCGTATAACATCCAGATCAGGAGCGAAGGCAACCGTCTCCCCGCGACTCCTCGACTCGGAGGCTATGGCACAGCTAACGCGATTGATCAGATCCCTGTTCCAAGTGCACCCCATGTTGCGCACTGCCGGGAAGATGGTGGCCTGTACCCCAACGTGACAGCGACTGTTGTCATTACTGATCAGGATTGGTATACCCAACCTGGTTTCTTCGAGGACCAACCGATGGATTTCGTTGACGTACTCAGCAGCCTGCCTGGGGGTCAGCGCCACCTCGGAAGTGACTCCCACAAATGGGTCCGCTCTCAACAGCAACCCCAACTGTCCTACTGGCGGATCGGCAAGTAGTGTTTTTAGCGTGTCGGTCATTTCGACACGGCCATTCTCTTTTTTATAGAGCGGGCCGACAACACGATGGCTAATGTCTGCCCTCAGCTGGGCCACCTTTTCATCAAGCGTCATTCGACTCAACAGGTCTTCCACCCGCTCCATCACAGAATACCCGGGGTCGCGATAGATGGGTGTGGCATTGGTCTCGTTGCTTTGGGCCATCATTCAATCCTTCCATTTGCACCGTATACCGATGACTTTTTGCGGAAACCCTGATAGTATCGGGAGTCGTTTCGTTTAGATCCTCTTGGGAAAATCCAGCCATCCCTGCAATTTCCCCTTGGGGCAATGCGATCAAGGAATCTCACTGCTGAAGTCGTATCACTTTAGCCACAACGGATTGTCAGGTTCTTCAAAACTGAAATCAAGTACCAACCGTTTATGGCTGCAAAACCTGCCAATATGCCCAGCACCGCCGACCGTGACCAGACCATATCGACTTCCATCACAGCGCTCACCGAGGCGCAACAGACCCGCAACGCGATCTATTATGGACTGCTCATCGCCGTCGGCTACCTTGCAGCCCCGATTGCATACATTGATCTGATTCATGCCTCCATGTTTGACACCATGGGGGCATCGAAAACGGTCGCCAACCTACCCACCGCTACGGCTGCGGTGTTTGGCCTGGTCCCCTTGTTCGCGGCATGGTTGATCCCCTCCACAAGGTACATCAAGTTCACCATATCGATGGGATATTCGTTGACCGGCCTGTCGGTCCTTTTGGTGGCCGTGGCGTTGACCATTGACACTTCAGATGAGATTCGGATTGTCGTAACGATTATCCACGCGGCAATCCTCATGGCGTGTTACGGGACAGCCGGCATCTTTCTGTGGGAAGTGGTCATCCGGAGCATTCCTGAGAACAAGCGCGGCAAGGTATTCAGCATCGCATTTGGCGTTGGCCCTTTTTTGGCAGTGGCGAGTGCAGCCGGTGCACAACGTCTTCTGGGAGAAGATCTTGATAAGCAGGACCTCCTGCAACGTTTTGCCCTGGTCTTTTTCGGTGCCGCACTGATTTTTTTCCTCAAGGCACTGCTGGCCTGGAGACTTTACGTCCCTCCTGTTGAAGAAGTCGAGGCACGAGAGCCATTCGCTGACTTCATGCTTGGCGGGATTCGGAATTTTCTGACCAGTCCAATTTTAGTTAGACTTGCCGTAGCATCTCTGTTGCTCATGACCGGCCTTACGGCCATGAACAACGAACTGCTGCAAGTCGACGAAGTGATCGGTGTGGAGTCTGCCGAAGTAGCGGGCTGGAGCACGGGATTGAGGTACGCTGGCAAGGGTGTCGCCGCCATTGCGCTCGGTCTGCTACTCTCCCGTTTTGGCCCACGGGCACCCGCGTTGGGCACCTCGATCCTGTTGGTCTCGGCGGTTGTGTGGGCCATGGTCGTTCGCGGATACCCATACCTGATAACATTTGCCTTGTTTGGCGCCGGTGAACTCGGCGGGCTCTATTACCCACACTTTGTGGCAGCCGCCTCCAATGTGGACCGGGTCAAACGTAATCTGGCCATCTACTCGATCCTGGGTACGTTAGGATATTTCGCGGCGGTGGCCCACGGATGGCTGGCCGATCATTTCGGTAGTATGTCCAGTAACCTGCTTGCTCTTGGTGCAGCCGTTGTGGCACTCTGCATAATCGCGAGCCTGCCACGCCGACCGACGCCGGTCACCTAGGGCGATTTGCGCGACCACGATCAATGACAAAACCAACCTCGATTTCCGAATTGGTGGATTTGTTTGGATCCACGCAGGTCATCGTAGCCGCCGACGACACAGTTTGGCACAGCTGCGATTGCTGGCCCGTCCGGTTCAAAGGGCAAGCGCAAGGCAAACCGTCCAATCGTCCCGATGTCGTGGTCACAGTTCAGGCCGGCATGATGGGTCAAGAATTGAAAACCGTGCTCACCACTTACTTGAAACCCGGAAAACAGCCATGCAAATTGCACTGGAACACGGCGGCTTGATTTCCCGTCACTACGGCGTTGGGCTGGCTCATCTGCCCTGGATACGACAACATCATAGGAGGCTATTTTTCCTTTGTAGCAAAGGGCAAAGCCCCAATTGATCCAACCAACAACATGAATCCTGGAAAACTGGGGCTTTAGTCCCACCCAAGCAGAGGTCACTATGGACTCACGAACCGGCAAGAAAATCAGAATGGGATGTCTCTTCAACCAGACCAGTGGGCATACCTTAATTGTCGCCTACTCGCACGGCGTACTGGTGGGACCGAAGCCCGGAATGAGGACCCTCGCAGAAATGCAGCGCGTCTCGCAAAGTGTAGCCGGCGCCGATGGGCTATTAGTGACTCCTGGCATGCTGCCCCAGTTAGAAGATGCCTTCCTCGGCCGAGACAAACCGTCGCTGCTGGTCCACATGGATTATCAAAGTTTTTCGCGTTCTATTTTGTCTCACGAAGCAGGTACCACCGTGGAACTGGCCGCAGTAGAAGATGTCATGGCCGCCGGGGCCGATGCAATCATGACCTATTTGTACATCGGCTACGACGACCCGGAACGGGAAAAGATGGAGATCCAACGCAACGCACGTCTGGCAAGATCTTGTGACCGCTGGGGGCTGCCGTTGATGATCGAACCGCTCAGTGCCCGCGACAACTCTCATCCTGAAGACAGAAACGATGTAGAGATCGTTTCTCTCTATTGCCGCATCGCCGCAGAGATTGGCGCGGACATGATAAAGTGCAACTATCCCGGTAGTACCGAGGCCCTGGCCGAGGTCGTCTCAAGTTGTCCGGCTCCTGTGTTAGTTGCGGGAGGACCAAAGGATAAAGATCCGGAGGCTGCTTACCTGCGGGCCCGCAACGCGATTGACGCAGGTGCCAAGGGACTCGTGTTTGGGCGGAATATTTTCGCCGCAGATGACCCGGCTGCCGAGGTTGAACGTTTCCAGAAGATCATTCATCGAGAAGGTTCATGAAAGATCAATATTTCATCGGCATTGATATTGGCTCCAGTTCTGTCAAGTCCGCTATCTTCGACACTCAGGGAAACGAACTTGGTGAAGCGAGGCGCAACAACCCTCTGTCACAGCCGCGCGCCGGCGTGGCCGAATATGATGGTCCGCAGATTCTGGAATCGATCTTGTCTGCGATTCGGGATTTGCTGGTCCAATCCAACGTTCCGCCAAAAGATGTGGCAGCCCTTTGCCTCGATGGCATGATCAGTGGAACGATGGGAATCGATGCAGCCGGAGAGGCGACTACGCCGTACACCACAACACTTGATACGCGGTTCACACCGCACCTCGATCACGTTTTAGAACAATTCCACGACCCGATCCGTGAACAAACCGGGTCAGGACAGCCAACTTTCGCCCCGAAAATGTTGTGGCTCCGGGACGAATTTTCGGATCTCTACCGAAAGACGGCCAAGTTCGTCACGATTACCAGCTACGTGTCGGGTAAAATGGCGGGCTTGTCGGGCAATGAAGCGTTTGTCGATCACACCCATCTTTGGGCAACTGGCTTGAGTGATACCCGGCACTATCGCTGGTCAGACGATTTGTGCAAGGCCATGGACCTGCCCATCGAGAAATTACCCCGCATCGTCAAATCGTCGGAAATTATCGGTAAGCTCTCGGCAGACATGGCGACCAGCACGGGCCTTTTGTCGGGAACGCCGATCGTTGCTGGCGCAGGCGATCAGTCGGTGGGATACATTGCCGCAGGTCTGACCCAGCCGGGGCGCATGGTGAATGTGGCCGGGACCTATTCGAACATCGCCTTTTGTACCAATGAGTTTCGCCCTGACCTTGCGCACAGGATGGCCGAGATTTTCCCCTCACCTGTTGTCGGTTTGTGGAATCCTGTCTCGTACGTGATTGGTGCGGGACTTACCCATCGATGGTTTGAAGAAACCTTTGCCGTCCCCGACGAAGTAGCCGCTGAAAAACCGGCCCCCCCCAAGTCCGCGTTCGATGACCTGGACAAGCGGGCAAGTCAACTCCCCCCTGGATCCGAAAAACTTGTCTTCATTCCCCACCTGGGAGGACGAGCCTGCCCGAATCAAACCAATTTTCGCGGCACCTGGCTGGGCATTACTTGGACCCATCGGCGCGAACACTTTTATCGGGCGTTGATGGAGTCGATTGCCTATGACCACTATCTCTCCTACCAGACGTTACAGGCTTCCTACCCCGAGGCCCAGGTTGCAGAGATTATGGTCTATGGCGGTGGGGCCAGGAGCACCCTTTGGAATCAAATCAAAGCCGATGTCATGGGACTCCCGTACGTCTCTCTGGATCGGCAGGACTTGTCTACACTTGGCGATGCCATACTGGCCGGTTACGCCGTAGGCGTTTATGATGATTTGGCGTCAACCGCCAAACGGTTCATCCAGCAAACCAAGCGGTTTGAGCCACGTGCCGACGTACATCGGTTTTATGGCCAATACACCGAGTATTACCGCCTGCTTCTCGAGCAGGTCGAACCCGCTTATGACAACCTGGCGGGTCTCGACAACTGGGATAATGGCGGTGCAAGAGAGGAGAGATCTTGAAAATATTACCACCATTCACGTCAACCGTGGCATGCCTCGTCATTGCGGGAATAACCGTAACTATCACCACTCCCGTTTGCCACGGGCAGTGGAAACCGACAAAAATCTTGCAAATGGACGGTGACACCGTAGGGGTAGAATGGCCAGCCAAACAACAGATCGTGACCGAGAGCTGGAACCGCGTAGCCGCTGTGCCGTACATCGTGTACATGCCGGAGAAGGACCGTGTGTTGATGCTTGTTAACTGCGATTACAAGCTTTCCCACCAACCCATGACGATCATCAGTGACGACCACGGTGCCACCTGGAGTGGTCCACGGCCTGTCTCCAAAGACCCGGAGGTGAATGGCGCCATCGGGCTCGCTAAATGCCTGACTTACCTGGGTGAAGGCAAGTTGATCTTCAGCGGAAATGAACGCTGGTTCAGCAGTGACTACGGGGAGACGTGGCAGGGCCCCGTTGCGATCCCCTTGGCAACCAATGGACAAAGGTGGGGCCAGTGGGATCCGTACCTCGTGGACCGCAATCCCACTACCGGTGCGGCCACCCGCGTTATGGAGGCCGGCTGCAATTCGGAAAACGGTGGGTGGGATGCACCGACAGGCTATGACCAGGGGCACATCCGGTTCAGCATGGACGGAGGCCGGACGTGGGGACCGAATATCATGGTTCCCCAGTGGTACGCTATTTCAGAAATTGCCTTGCTGCGAGCACAGAACGGAAATATTGTTGCCGGTTGCCGCACAGCGATGACGAGAGAATACCTGGGGAATATTGACCACTACGATGGACTGGGGGTTTCGATCTCGAAGGATGATGGAACCACCTGGTCTCCGGTCGACCGGTTGTACGGCTGTGGGCGAATGCATCCCTGTATGGTGGTCATGCCCAATGGCAACATCGTTATGTCATACGTCGTCCGGCGCGGGTACCCACGGGATGAAAACGACTTCCCACAGTTCGGCATCGAAGCCATTGTCAGTCGCGACAACGGAGAAAGTTGGGACATTCCGCATCGTTACGTCCTTGCAAAGTGGTCGGGCAATCGTAAGGGCAGAAAGGAATGGTATGCAAGCTGCCAGGGAACATCGACCGTGTTGCTTCCCGATGGATCGCTGCTCACCGCCTACGGGACCGGCTACCGAAGTCAAACCGACAAGAACGGCCGCAACCCATCACCACGAGACATTGGCCTTGTTCACTGGAAGCCGGAGGGCGCGGTCAGCTCCGTCAAAACCAAGGGATCTTAAAATCCAGGGAGCTTCAAATTGGCAGGTAAGAACCAAACCATAGTCATCGTTGGCGCCGGCATTACCGGACTGAGCACGGCATTTCACCTGGCAGACGCTGGTGTGAAACGAGTCATCATCATCGACAAGGGCAAAGTGGCCAGTGGCTCAAGCAGCAAATCGGGTGCGGTCAATACGATGCTGATGGGAACCGAAACGGCGACCCTTGCCCGTGCGATTACGATGGACATCTTTGAACGATTCAGCAGGATTTTGAACGATTATTCGTTTCACCAGTCCGGCTGTTTGTTTATCTACAACGAACACCAGTACCTGGAATCCCAGCACGAGCAGGAAATGCATCGTCGCGCGGGGGCCAGATTCGAGATCCTGCGGCGGGACGAACTGGAGAAGCGGTTTCCGGCTCTACATATCGGCGATGATGAGTATGGCGTTCTCGACTTGCGCGGTGGCTGGAATGAACCAGACACCTACATTCGGGCACTTCGGGCTAAAGTTCTTGAAATGGGTGTGGAGATCCAGGAGGATGAGCCCGTCGAGGACTTTGTCATCGAAGGTGGTCGGGTCAAGGGGGTGCGTACACAGGCATCCGGTGAGTTGGCGGCGGACGCCGTCGTGTGCACGGTGAATGCGTGGGCAAATTCACTGTTGGCAAGCGTCGGCCAACTCCTACCGGCACGGAATTTTGTGCACGAACGGTTCGTCACGACACCCCTGGCCGAAACGCCAGACATTTCGGCTACGAATGACAAAGCCAACGACATCTATTACCGGCCGACGGAGGACCATCGGTTGCTTTTTGGGACAGGTGCACACGATCCCGTAGAAATCAAGATGCCCGGCATCGAGTTCGACTACACGGCGTTGGATCTGGATCCCGAGCCAGCACCCTTCATCAAGGAAGCGGTGAGGGATCGTCTTCCCATGATGAAGGACGTGGAATTCGAAAAACACCGAATCGGGCTCATCAGCCTCACGGCAGATGGTTATCCAAACATTGGCCCAGTCCAGGCACTGCCCGGGTTGTGGCTTGGAACGAATTTCAATTCCGGCGGCTTTGGTTATCACGCTGTCGCCGGCTTGTTGTTGTCGGAATTTATCATCGACGGGCAGACCCGCATTGACGTGTCCGACTTCTCGCCCGACCGCTTCGCAGACTTCGACACAGAGGGATTTCTCGAGGAGGAAATCAACTACCACCAGGTCATCCGACGGCACTGAAACTTGCCGAAACATGAATAGCACCTGGTATCGAACCACGGTTACCAGTCGCAGGACAAAATGATGTTAAAAACCAATCCGGTTACCGAAAAAACGAGTTGTGTTGACGAAACGGCTTTGCCAGAGATTGCTGGAATGGTCAGGCAAGCCCAAAAAGCACAACCACCCTGGGGTGCCCAGGATCCCGATCAACGAATCACGGTTATCCGACAACTTGCCGACCTGATTGAGCAGCATCAAGAGACCATCGCCGAAACGATTACCAATGATATGGGTAAGGTGATTTCCCTGAGCCGCGGGGAAGTGGCAACCACAATAGGTTTCATACGCTATTACTGTGACCACGCGAACGAGTGGCTGGCAGCGGAACCATGCCCGGGCGGTATAGTGCGATTCGACCCGTTGGGCGTAGTCGCGGTGATTTGTCCCTGGAATGCCCCCCTGGCGTTGGCATTAAGGCCCATGACCACGGCATTGCTGGCTGGAAACGCCGTGATCGTCAAGCCCTCTGAGCATTCGCCGCAAACCGGGCTGACCGTGGACTGGCTGTTTCGCCAGTTGCGGGACCATGGACTGCCCGAGAATATCGTGCAATCTGTCGTGGGAGGCAAGGAACACGGAAAACAACTCGTCGAACAGGATGTTGCCCTGGTTGCATTCACCGGATCGACACTAGCGGGCAAAGATATTGCGGCAAGCAGTGCCGAAAAACTCCATCGAGTGTTATTGGAACTTGGCGGACTTGACGCGGCGATCGTGTTGAAAGATACCAACGTGGCGAATACTGCCCGCGAAATTGTGGTGAAGAACAGCGCGCTTACCGGGCAGGTCTGTAATTCGATTAAACGTGTCTATGTCGAAAAAGAGGTGTATGACCAATTCGTCGAAGCCGCCGTGGCTGAATCTGAACAGATTCGTTACGGCGACCCCCATAGCGACGTGGATATGGGGCCACTGGTCGCTGAGTTTCAGGTCGAGAAGGTCGCCCAGATTGTTGAGGATGCCCGCGACAAGGGAGCCCAGGTCCTGACGGGTGGCAAACGGCCTGAGATTAAGGGATACTTTTACCCGTCCACGATTCTTGTCGATGTGACCTGCCAGATGCGCGTCATGAGGGAAGAACCTTTCGGTCCCGTGTTGCCGATCGTTGCGATTGACTCCTGGCAGGAAGCTGTAGAACTTTCGAACGATACGAGCTACGGCCTGACCGGCTCGGTCTGGACCGAAAATACTGAACTGGCGCAGAAGATTGCAAAACAACTGAACGTTGGCGTGGTCGGTATCAATGTTCACGGTGGTGGTGCAATCGGGGCACCGTGGGGTGGCACCAAGGAAAGTGGTATCGGCCGTATCAACACCAAAGAGGGATTTCGACAATTTACCAACACCAAGCTAGTAAGAACGAGTTAAACAAAATGCGACAAGCCAGAAAGAATCAAGCGATGAGGAACCCTGTTTTCCATACTGCCAGGCCCCACTTCCTGAGCACAGCCACAGCAGGTGCGATGGTGCTGGCTGCGCTCGGCACGGCAGTTTACGCACAAAATTACTACCCACCACCAGATGCCGAACTCGCCCCTAAAACGCCCAATGGCCTGGTTATGGACTATGAGCCAGACCAACAACTGCTGGGACGGGCAGCGGGTAAGCCCGCTATCGAACGAGATCCCGCCTATCTCACCAACGAAGCAAACCCAGAAGCCGTAGCCGAAGTGGTCAGCGGCAAACGCACCGTGGCTAATGCCGCCTG
>CAUZBP010000025.1:0-55059 GCA_963578105.1 Planctomycetota bacterium | reverse complement strand
CCGGTAAATCGGACAGTTTCTTGTCCCGCAGGTCAAAGATCCGGTGACCGTGAAACAGCCAGCGCCCTTTGGCAGTGACGTGGTAGTCCGTCAGGCCGCGTGACCTGTACTTCAATTGAGTCGTTTTGTCTTGCTTCAAATCATGAGCGGTAACCGGTGCGCGTCCTCCCGGGATAAGAACCGTCGTATCACTCTGGGCCAGGTATCCCTGTGGCACGACGCCGGTGAGGGTGGTCGAGGTGTAACGGGGAGAATACTCACTGTTGTCGATGTCAACCGAATAGAGAAAATTGCCTTCAAAGGGCCAGACTCCCGCGGTGAAGTGCACTTCTCTCCCGGCCAAGACCGGTCCACCGCGGATCGGCCAAACCGATGTCAGGCGGTCATTGCCCAGCACCTTGCGCGGCGAAGGAGCCGCTCGCAACTTCCAGATAAGTCGGCCGTCAGCGGCGTCAAGACAATAGAAGTATCCATCGTCAGCTCCGAAGTAGAGACGCCCCTGGTCAGCGACCGGGGCGAAACGAACCGGGCCTTCGGCAAAGAATCGCCACTTTTCGAGTCCGGTTTCGGTGTCGAGCGCCACGACCGACTCGGCCAAACCCAGGCTGACGATCATGGTGTCACCAATGACGATGGGCTCGTACACCGCATCGAAGATCAGCCGCGGATCCTCCGGCCAGGCAGGCTCAGGTACGGGGTAGTCTCGCCACCAGGAGAGGTAAAGGACTTCCGGGAGATCATCGGCCGTCGCCGCGCTGCGCTCGGCATCGTGACGCCACATTGGCCAGTCACCAGCCAGAGTCGCGGGAGTGACGACACCCCAGACCAGCAGGGTTGCTACGAAGACGACTCGATTTTTCGTTCGGAGAAGATCCATTCGCTTCATCCTTGGTATGCCGGGAAAAGATTGCCAGTCATGAGTCTGGCCAACATACCTCTCGTAATCAAGCGGTCACTCGGGGTCGTGGCAGCAACATTCACGACTTTGGGCCGATCGATTTTCCTGTTTCTTCAACGGATTGTGTGGCAACCGTCTACCCATTGCTCCGTTGAGAACCGAAAATAAAACTCGGGATCAAGCCGGGATCCCCTCAGGACATGGTTGCCCGAAAAGAGGCGCCATCACCGCAGACTTCTGCCACAAGGACCTCTTACTTTGTTGCACATCCAACAACCGTCACCTTCTTTCTTCTGGCAAACGTTTCTGATCACGGTCCTGGTGACAACGCCCACCTTGCGGTTGAATCAGCGCCAGTCTCTGGCAGCCGATCCGCAGAAACCGGCAACCGGGTCAGAGGCAACTCCCGTCTCTTCAATCACCGCGCAGCCTGGATTTCAAGTCGAACTGGTCCGCTCTGCAGCGACCGACGAAGGTTCCTGGATCAGCATGACCTTTGACGAGCGGGGACGAGTGATCCTGGGTCGCGACGTGCTGGGCATCGGCCGCCTGACAATTTCTGACGATCCAAAAAACACCCGTTACGAGCTGATCGAAAAAACGTTGCGACACTGCCGGGGAGTTTTATACGCACACAAAAGTCTCTACGTCTGTGCAACCGACAGCAAGGGATTCTACCGTTTGCAGGACACCGATGGGAATGATCAGTTTGACAAAATGGAATTGCTCAAGCGGATCGATTATCTCAGTCGTCTCGGACATGGCAGCAACCAGGTTGTCCTGGGACCCGATCAAAACCTTTACGTCGCCAACGGCAACGACATTGCGTTTCCCGACGGAATCAAAAAAGACTCGCCCTATCGCAACTCTCAAAACGACCACCTGATCCCCAATCCTCACGACGCCGGGCAGGATGATCGCGTCGGCCACATTATCCGTGTCGACCCGGAAGGTAAAAACTGGGAAGTCATTGCCGGTGGATTCCGTAACCAGTTTGATCTGGCATTCAACCAGGACGGTGAAATGTTTACCAGTGACGCCGATATGGAATTGGATGCGGGCCTGCCCTGGTATCGACCGACTCGCCTGAACCACGTCGTCTCAGGTGGTGAATACGGCTGGCGTTGGGGAAGCGGAAAATGGCCCGTCTATTTTCCGGACAGTTTGCCAAGCACGCTGGACCTGGGACGTGGTTCTCCGGCGGGAATGGTTTTTGGTTACCGCAGCAAATTCCCGGGCCGCTACCGTGAAGCCCTGTACCTGGCCGATTGGCAAAATGGACGCATCCTGCTCCTCACGCTGCAACCTCAGGGAGCAACCTATGCTGGCAAGTACGAATTGTTTCTCGAAGGCGGACCCTTGAATGTCTGCGACATGTCTTTCGGTCCCGATGGGGCTCTCTATTTCATCACCGGCGGCAGAGGCTCACAATCGGGTTTGTACCGGGTGACCTATACGGGCAAGATGCCCCCGGCCGAACCAGAAACAACAGCAGAACGCAGGAACAAGAGAAAATCTCGACAACAGCGTGCACTGCGTCACCAATTGGAGCGGTGGCACGTCCGACGTGACCGCCAGGCGATCCCGCTCATCTGGAAGCACTTGAACAGTCCGGATCGCTGGTTGAGTCATGCAGCGCGGATCGCGCTGGAAAATCAACCGCTCTCCGACTGGAAACATCGTGCGTTCCAGGAGACCGCCTCCCGCACCGCGGTGACCGCCCTGTTGGCCGTCGCTCACTGTGGCCAGCCAGATGATCTGGACCCGGTGCTGCGGTCACTGGATCGTTTTCCCTGGGAGACCTTTAACGTTCAGCAACTGCTGAAAACCTTGCGAACCTACCAGTTGGCTTTCATCCGCCTGGGCCAACCCCACCCGGCTGCCAGAGCGACGCTGCTTCGCCGCTGCACGGCCATCTATCCACACGCCAGCGGGAACGTAAATCACCTGCTTGTTGAATTACTTGTCTACCTCGATTCACCAACGGTTGTCGAAAGGACTCTGCCACTGTTGACCGGCAGTTCCACGCGTGAAGAACAGATTCGTTACGTGAGAACATTGACCCACGCGCAGCACGGTTGGACGCTCGCCTCAAAACGGGCCATCCTGAAGTGGCTGAGCAAGGCCCGTGAATTTGGTGGTGGCAAACTGGTCACCGCCGAAGTCAGGAGTTCGCAGGCCGACATGCTGGCCAAGCTGACTGTCGATGATCATCAACAACTGGCAGCTGAAATCATGGCCTTGGAGAAAAAAAAGGCAGTGACACCCAGCACTCCCCTGCCCGTCATCCGGCAATGGACGATGGCTGATCTGCTGGGCGAATTGAAAACCACGTCTCAGCCAAGATCGTTTCTGGCCGGAAAACGGGCCTTGCTGACAGCGTCTTGCCTGAAATGTCACCGCATTCATGCAGCGGGTGGCCAGGTTGGTCCTGACCTGACCCAAGTTGGAAAGCGATTTGACAGGCGAGCTTTGTTGGAATCGATCCTGTTGCCTTCCAAAGTTGTCGATCCCAAATATTCCCATACGGCCTACTTGATGACCAACGGGAAAAGCATTGTGGGGCGACCGATCAACGTCAACCAGTACCACATTGTCGTGGAAACGAATCCGCTGACCGAAGAAACTGAGACCGTCGAGCGGGAAAACATTGAGGAAGCTGTCCGGACCAAGACGTCACCCATGCCTTCCGGGTTGGTCAACATCCTTACCCGACAACAGATTCTTGACCTGCTGACCTATTTGCAAACAGGCGGGGATCCGGAACACCCGCTCTATGCAGATCCAGACTCATCTTAGGGATGGAGAACCAAAAGAACACTGCATCCCCTGCATTGCGATCCGTTTTACGACTCGACCGGCCACCTGCCTCCAACCCGAGGTGGCAAACCAGGATCAAGAGGACCCCCGCCGGCCAGACAATCAGCCTCACGGTCAGTCAGCTTCGTGGCAATTGGATCACGTGATCCAATCTCACCGAACCACCTGGAACGCGTAGAGTTTTGCGTTCCTGAGATGGAACTTGAGTCGTGCAACACGGCCCCGCAGCAGAGAAAAATCGGGTTGATCCACCCAGCGCGGTCTCAATCGCAACTGGTTCTCACCACGGTAGAGAATCGCTTCGCTCTTAGAAAATCCGGAAATGGGTCGTCCGGATTCGTCTAAAACTTCCACGGCGATGCTGCCCCTGACGGCGTCCACATTCACTTCGAGTGCGTCACCCTGGAGCACAAATGGCCTGGTCACCACGGATCCTGGATCGTCGTTTGCTGCCAGGCAGACAAACCCGTCCAGGCGGAGCTTGGCCAGTCCGACCCTGCTTTGACGAAGCCCTGACACAAAAAACCGTTCATTCATACCGCAGTAGTAGATCCAGTGCTCGTCGTTGTGTGTGATGATTTGCGAAGAAGGGGTCACGTTGTCCTTGTCGAAGCTTCCGGGCGGACCACGTGGAACGAAAGGTTTTCTGGCGTGCACCCAACTCTTGTCAAAATTCAGGCCGTCGCGACTGGTTCCAATGTAGTATTCCGCCACATCCTCTTCAAAACGCGTCTCGAAATCGCCGCCCCCGTGTGTTTTTCCGGTCGGGTTGGGGGTTTCCAGCACGTTCATGATGCCGAAATAGATCCCCTCGTAGAACCAGCAGGTAATGTGATGGAATTGCCGTTTCTGTGTTGACGAACCAGGATAGCCTTCGTCCGTTGGGTCATCGATGGCAATGCGGTCTTTTACGGTCTTCCAAGCTGCCGGGTACTTCAGCAGGTCGTTTCCCCGGTCGTGGTACATGATTCGAACCGTGCGATATTCGGGTTCGCCACGCCTGGCGCCATCGGTCCTTGTCGTCAATCGGTATTGGCTTCGCAGTGGATCCCAGAAGATCTGGCTGTGCGTATCGGCCGCCCGATGCGTCACCCGGCGACGATTGTTGTACCACGTCCAGTGAATCCCATCTCCGGAATAAGCCAAATGGACAGCGCAGTCCTCACCTGCCGTACCGACCGGTCGGCAGGCGATCTTGTACTTGTCGGACGCCCCCCACGGTACGGTCGGGTCGATGGTGCAACCGAACTCGATCGCATCCAACACGATATTGCTCTTGCCGTCCTTCGATACCAACGGCTTTTCCCAGTGGATGCCGTCCCGGGATTCCGCGTAGGCGACCCCGTTGTCGTTGGTGGAGAGATACCACATTTGAAATTTGTCATCTTTTTCGTTGCGCACACTTGTCAGGTAAAGCGCCATGTGGACAGCGATCCGCTTACCGTTGCGTTCCACGAAATCGGTCGGCAGTGATGGCTTCAGCACCACGCCAACTTTTTTCACCGTCCCCAATTCACGCCTCACGCCATGCATTTCAGCCAGGGAATAGTCATCGACCAGCAATTGCTTTTGAAGACCAATTTCGATCGACGAGCGGCCGTCATCGCTTCCCCAGCAAGTGCTAGCCGCATGCAGCAGCAACCAGGAGAAACCGAGGGTCGCGAACACGGCCGTAGCAGACTTGGGCATACATGTCTCCGTGTGTGTCATCTATTGGTTGGTGCCGCCAATGCGTGCGGACACCTTTATTTTATTGTGACAGACTCCCGCGGGCCAAGACATGCCCGTCAGCAGCCACCTTTGGCTGCCGCAAGCAAGCGATTCGCTGTAGGGTTGCGTCCCGTGAGAGCCCCGTCGTGCCAAGAGACGACATGAGCACCCGAACCGGTTATTCCAACAGGGTCGGCCACCTGACCCTGCGATGACTCGATCACTTCCCCGGGGGTTCTCAGTTCTCCTTGCCGGTCGGCCGGTACAGGAACGGCCGGCGGAACATACCGCCAAAGTGGTGTTCACAGTTGGCGCGCAGAACGATGGTGTTCTTGCCGGACTTAAGTTGACCGGCCAGGTCGACGTCCCATTCAAACTTGTAATCGTTCAACCACCACAGATCCCCCTGCTTGCGGTAGCCGGCTTCCTCGCCGTTCACGTATAGCCAGCACTCGTTGAACAGGCCGGGGAACATCAAGTGCACCTTGCCTTTCAGCTGGTCCGCTGTCAGCTCCACATCCGTGCGATACCACATGTCGCCCGTAAAGCTCTGACGATCCGGGTCACGGATGCCCTGGGCCTGGGCATAGAGATCGGTACGAAGCACTTCCCACTCATCCGGATAGTCCTTGCGACTTCTCGCCGTCAGGCCGTCTCGACTGGCCTCCCAGTAGGCCAGGTCCACGTCCTGGGTGGCGTACTTCTCTTTCACACCTACGCGCGCCTTGTCGCGGCGAAAGGCCCACTTTTCAGGAAGCTTTGCGATCAGCGTCCCCCGCGTCCCGTTCAGCAGTTCGGCCAGCTCGGAATACTGTCTGGCCTCCCCTGGCCACCACGGTGAACCGCCCTCGGGCATTCTGCGGTACGTCGTGAAGATGCCGTTCATCTCGGTCATGCGCTCTCGTACCGCCAGCGTTTTGTTGCCAATCTGGGCGGCCTTCTTGTAGTCGACTTCGGTCGCCGCGGCATGCACCATGGACAGGTACCCGTCTATAATCTCGAAGCTCATACGCGTGAATCGCATGCGGTCGAGCACCTGCTGCTCGCGACGGGTGGGGGCGGCTTTGTTCTTCAGAGGAGCCACTCGCTTCTCGGCGTCTGCCAAGCTTTTGCGGCAGGTTTCGATCACGTCCGGCGTGTAGATCGCCGGGGCGACGAAATACTCGTGCTCGGTACAGATTGTGTTCTCCCAAGCTTCGTAAATCGCATTCCAATAAATTTGCATCGGCTGGGCAGCAGGACCATAAAACTTGGGATAGAACTCCGCCAGCAGCGCGTCTACATCTTCATCCGGGTTCCAAAGCAATCGGGCGCGCATGTAAAGATTGAGGAACGTGGTCCCGATCGCGTTGCGACTTTCCGTGTTCACACCCAGGACACCGGCCTCGCGATAGTGCTGGACGTCCTGACGAAAAGACTGATGCGAAGGGTTGGGAATATCCCGCCAGACAAGCATACCCTGGTCGTAGTCATAGATTGCCAGTCGCCCCTGCATGACTTTCGCCCACTTGTGGAGCATCTCCCTGTACTCCTGTCGCGGCGGCGACTGCGGATCATCCATACCGTGGATCGGATCGATGTCGATGGGTGCCAGCTCACAATAAAGTGACCGTTCGGCAACCATGTCGCGAACCGGTGGAATGGTCATGTTGGCATACGCCAGGAAACCAATCTGTGCCTGGCTGTCGGGATATTTTTTCAACAGAATGCGGGTGACGTTGTTGTAAAGCTCCAACATCGGGTCGGTCACGGACCAGCGCAGAAAATATTTGTCCCACTGCAACTTCATGAGTTCCTGGTCCCTCGGATAGTCCGAGTCGTAGTTGCCGTCCTCCATTCCCAACGAAATTTTCCCTCCCGACGCGAAGCTACTTTCAATCTGTCCGGCGACATGTTCGGCTGTTGCCGGGGCCGTAATGGAAAAATTAAACATTCCCTTGGAACCAGGTGCTCCTCCGGTAAACTTTCCCAGCGCGTGACCGGTTGGAGGCATCGCGCCACGTCCGGTCATCATGTTGCGGGCCTGGAATTCTGCCGCGCCGGCGCCATCTCCATTCCAGGAAATCCAGTAGGCACGAATTTCGAAGGGCGAAGAGTAGACATAGTCCAAATCGCCGACCCTCAGCTCCGCTTCATCGGGAACGCATTCGCCAAAATCCGTTGGAATGTACCACCTGCAACCCCACCGGCGCAGCAGCTCTACGACGGCAAAGTAGTGGCTCAGATCATTATTTCCGGCCAGGTAGACACGGTTTCCGTCACGCTTCAGGGTGATCCCGTCGGTGCGCAAATGTGCCTTCTTCTTCAAAACAGCGTCGATGGCACCACTGAGGCTTGGATCGGCCTGAATCGCCTTCTGGCCGATCACCAGCAACGGGGCGTTACCTGCCATCGCCACGTCGATCGCCCCGGAGGTGCGCGCTATCTCCGGCGTCGCGCCGCTCATCAACCCGATGTAGTGCGCCAAGTCCTCGGCTGCCTGCTTTTCCTGCGCGCCAGCCTGTGGCGAAACGATGATGACCGCCTCGCTCTTGCCGCCCGCCGCGATGGTCAGATCATCGGCTCCGGGATCTCCCGCGGTGGCCGCGGTCGCCACGCTATGGTTCGTTCCTAACAGTAGAATCAGAATGAGGTAGCCAATGCATCGACGCATCATCAAGCTCTCCTTTGTCTGGTACCGGCAACATCGAAATCCACGTGGTCGTGCTCATTTCTCGATCGCACTGAATGCTCGTGACGTTCACAGAATCTAGCACAAGACACGCGGGTTCACAAACCATCACGTTGAATCGGTCAATGCTAAAGACTCGGTTGTGCGCAGCTGTCTTTGACCACGACGATTGATGCGGAACCGATCATACGGTCGGCAGGCACACAATACCCGCTGCCAGAGCATGCGATGCCGCGACAACTGAGTCGACATTGGAACACAGAAGCATTTTGACGCGCGCAACGGACGGCATTGCTCAACCAACGTCGGCGCAGGAGTTTTGCGTGACCGACTCACTCACGGTTGGGACCATGCTGATCACCCTGGCATTGTCGGCAGCCTCTTGCCGTGTAACAGACAGGTAACAACAATGGGCGTTACTGCTGTTTTCTGCCAGGGCAGTGCCTGCCATAAACTGCTGTTCTGGCTGGCCATCTCGGACCGACTTTTAAGGGCCGAAGCCGACAAACGGATGAAGCGGTAGAATGAATCAAGTTCACACAAGAGAGATCGATTCACGACTTGGCATGACTTTGGAGAATCCGTAATGAAGGTACTGGTAACTGGTGGATCAGGAATCGTCGGTCATTACGTCATTGACGAGCTGTACAAACTTGGCCATGACGTTATCAACGCCGATGCGTGTCGCATGACAAGCAACCTTGGCCATAGTGGAGTGACCGGACCGCTCGCCAGCGCAGATGCCGCGGTCACCATGCGCGGGAACTGGCCCCAACTTCCAACTTTTTTTGAAATCGAGATCTCCGATTATGGCCAAGTGATTTCCGCGATGGACAGCTGTGACGTGGTCATCTCACTAGCTTCCCGCCCAAGTGCCTCAAATTATGTCGAAGAGGACGTCGTGCGCACCAACACGATGTCCATGTGGAACGTTTGCCGGGCAGCAGAGCAACTTAGAGTCAAGCGAATTGTGCTGGGATCCTCCTACAATGCAGTGGGTGCCATGAGTACGGCAAAACGCTGGCAGGCGCGCGACGTCAAGCCACCGGAATACTTCCCGTTAGATCAACACACCTCGACCCGGGCTGAAGATCCGTATGCCATCGCCAAGTGGCTCGGGGAAGAGATCGGGGAAGCGTTCTCGCGTCGCTCTCCCTGGATGGCGATCGCGAGCATGCGTTTCAACGGCATGTGGGATGACGGGTATTTCCACCACCTGCAAGCCAACCCTATCACCGATCCCTGGACTCGCTGCCAGGGATTCTGGACCTACCTGCACATTCGTGATGCTGCCAGAGCTTGTGTCGAGGCGGTCACGAACGACAACTGGAAGGGCCACCACAGATTTTTCTTGAATGCTAAGGACACGATGATCAACATTCCAACCATGGAAGCCATCAACACCGTCTACCCCGACGTACCACTGAAGCAGGAATTTGACGAGTTCGAAGCCCCGATCTCGAACCAGCACGTCAAGGACGTCCTTGGCTGGGAACCGCTGCACTCGTGGCGAGACGAGCAGTTCGGCTCCTGAAACAAACTGACACCCCACCAGAAGATCTTCTGAGACGGCTACTTTCACCGCGTGCATTCAGGATCGAGCAGATCCATCATTCCTGCCTGCAGATTCACTCTTCTTGGACTGGCTTCCGAACCCAACAAAACCAGTCAGTTGATCGAAAACTGGCTGGTCCTTCGGGTCGCTGAATCTCAATTGCAAGTGGACATCAGCATCATCGGTACTGTGATCCCGATACTCGATCACGCTTTTCATTTTGTCCTTTAACGCACGGACACAACGCCGATCGCCCAGGGAAATCAAGGCCTTGACAACACGCAACTCGAGGTCGGCAAAGAATTCATTCTCTTCGCGACGAAATGATCCGTCGAACACCAGGTGTAGAAACCCCTTCTCGTGAATGTCACGATATTCCCGGCACCAGGCATCAAGATACAAGATCTCTTTCTCATCGAGGCGCCGCCTTAACCAGGGTTCGGTGACTGAAAGAAATCTCACCTCGTCGCGTCTTATGGAGAACAACAGTTTGCACAGATAATCCACACAACGACAGTCTTGCAGGTGTTCCAGTTGCTTGAGGACCATCAAATGTTTCGGTGCAACTGGTGTTTGTTCTAGATCCGCCATCAGCAGACGCAAGCGGGATGTTTTACTTTCATCAAACGGAACGCCATGACTGGAAATCCCAAAACCCCCACTGCAAGATTTGCACTGGACCCGTTTTCCGAAAAACTGGGGCGAGAGTTTGACTTTCTTTTGACACAGTGGGCAGGCCCCGGAGGACAACGGCTCAAGACGGGGCGGAAGGATCGTGCCGATGATGACAGCCAAACGATCTCCAGGAAGCGGTACGAGCAGAGACTCTTTGCACTTGGGACACGCGACTTCGCGACCCACTGACTCGGTTGGGTCCGTCATCTGCGTGAAGCAGCGGGGACATCCATATTCGATCTGTCCGGCACTCACCATCGGTGTGAATTTCGTGATTATTTGATAAGAGTACTTGGATTGCCCGGACTCGATCCCACCAAGTCGAACGGCCATCCTAGACTGCTAAAAAGTTTAACCGTGCGGCCCCGCAATGCAACCGTTCTGACCGCGTGCTTCCTGCGCTGGAAATCAAATCGAGCTCCAAATTTCCAAATCACATCAGATAGCGCTACGGCCCGTCATGAAGCGCCTATTAGATCAGACAATTTCATTAGTGACTGGGTTCCATCCCTATCCACAACGAGTGCGGATTCTTTTCATGTAGAGAGCGTGTAGAGAAATCAAGCCTCTACAAAGCAACTTCTGGCAACACATCATTTCTGTTTTATTTCCTTCCATGAAGGACGTGTCGCATGCCCGCCACTCTACGCGTCCTCTTTTAAAACTATCGGTGTTGGGCCTTTTGAAAATGCCCTGACTCCGTCACAACGCAGGAATTAAAAAGCCTTCACAGAACGTATTCCGTGAAGTTCAGAAGGTGAAGTTACTTCTGCATTGTCTTGTAACTCACGTTCAACCAAAGCGGTGGGTTTTTCTAATCTTCAATGGGTCATATTTTTTACCAATCATATAAAGAATACCAAACCGACGGTCGAATTTTCTTTCTTCTACTTTTAATTCCTCCTCTTTCTATAATCGCCGTTCCCCAATGAAATTTTACTCCATACCCTTTCGATGCTTCAAGCGCTCCCCCCCGGTTAAGGTAGGGCCGCGCGTATTTTGGTCTGTAACGCCTTTGTGCTTCTGCGTTATCTGTTGACATTATGAAAATGAAGAGCATCAATAGTATGTGCAAACATTTCATTTGTTCTACTCCTTTTTTGTTGGAAACAATTTGTTAGTGTCATTTTGTTTTGCTGTAGCACTCTATCTAGCCATCAACTACACAGATGAATTAACGGAATTCTTCAGACGGAAGTCTTTATATGATTAGATTTGTTATTAAACGTTTGCTTCAACATTTTGTTGAGCATCAGTAATTCCAAGTGCACCTTCTAAAGCCTTGCGTTTTCGTTGTGAGAGTAGGTGAGCATACCGTCGAACCATTTTTGAGTCTGATCGCCAGCCAATGATCTCTTCAATTTCAGATTCTATTGTTGCATTCGACAACAGGATTGACGCGATTGTGTGTCGAAACAGATGCCAGCAGCTGAGATTGGAATGGATTGCATTTTCAAAAGCCTGCTGAAGAGCGTTACCACGTTTTACTGCTTTAAGTCTTTCATCTGCTTCGTTAAAGCCATTACCATCAGGACGCATATCGTCTTCGACAAAAATACATTCTCGTTTTCCAGATTGCGTTCGGACATGAACCGCAGATGATCCCGGGCCTCCTGCACGATCCGTCACCCTTCGGACTCCGGCACCTGTTTCCGGACTTTGTCTATCAGGTCAAATGATTTTTCCGGATCGAGTTCGCGGATTTTTTTCGCTGTCGAACTCGGCATGGCGTAGTTCTCCACTGTCTGTGCAACGATCCACTGCGCCGAGCGGGGCGAGAAGAGTAAACTGGCTGTCACCAGGGCGGCGGGCAGCACGCTGGGCCAGTCAAGTGACCGGTTCGTCAGGGTGTCCTGACTGTTTGCGTAGATGCCGCGCTGTTTGAAGCAGCGCCACCATTCAGCCAGGAGTGAACGTCGATTCGCGCCGCCCAGTGCCTCCGAGAGGAGCAGCAGAAACCCCTGATGAAACCTGGTCCCTGACCGACCACCTTCCAACGGATCGACCCGCTCACCCAGCGACACACGTAGTAACTGGTCGGCCAGGTCCACACCGCTCAACTGCGCATGGAAGGCAGCCTGAATTCGCGGGTTACACTCGATAAATTCATGCCGTCCAGTTTGTTGATCATAGAAATAATCGACAAATAAGGCTCCGTGCCATTGAAGCTCCGAACCCAGCCGAGTAATGTCCTGAACGACCATGGGATGTTCCGCGCTGTGAATACAGGACGGCCATCCACCAGCCGCTGGGTAACGAATCTCAACACAATGTCTGGCAACAAGTCGCCCCTGGTCAAACACTGCATAAAACGCAGCCTGAGTTCCCTGGGCCTCCTGCTGAATGACAACCTCATTCTCGTTTTCCAGCCAGCCTGCGTCTGCAAATTCCGTAGCAATGTCGCGCATTTCGGCACGCGTTGCCGCCCGACGTACACCCTTACCCGCCGTACCGTAATCGAGCTTCACAAAACATGGAAAAGCATCATGTTGAACCAATTCCTCATGTGTACGTACGATGTTGGTCAGTGGCGTGGGAAAATTCAAATCTTTCATCAATCGGGCGAATTCCGCTTTGCCGAAAACCCGATGCAAAACTTCAAATCGCGGCACCGCCAGCCCTACCAGCTGACTCAACGGTTCTCGAAAACGAGACAACAGGTAAACCTGCTCGTGTGTGGCCATCAAGACGTCGTATTGTTCCGCACGCAAGCGGTCCACCAAAAAGGACAAATAGGCGCTGGGATCTTGAGAGAAAGACGGGCACTGATAGAAGCGTCGCATATAACGCGACAATCGTCCCTGGCAGAACCTCGATGCATCAAGAATGTCAATCGTGTGGTGGGGCCCCATCGCAAACAACAACTCGCGGACGGTGATGCTGGAGCCCTCAGTCAAAAGGATTCTGAGCCGGCGACGACCTGCTTGAGCTTCCTGTAATACGGAGCAATCGGCTCCCTGAGATAATACATCAACCATGCGTTCGACACCCTGAAATGAGACTGAGAAGCCGGCTGCTGGCACAACCTGAATAATACGCGCCACGTTTTACGTTCATCCCGGTTGAGGCTTACACGTTTCCGGGAACAAATGTTTCATCATCGCGGACTTGATAAAGTCCAATTCCATAACCGCCGGGTGCCTTACCGACAGAAACCTGAAAATCCTATCATCGATTTGAACAAAGTAAATCTCCACAATTCCAAAGCAGGAAAAGTCAGTTGCCAGTCCACATTCCAGCGGACTCCTGAATCTTTGGAGAACTGATCCACCAATGTCTATCGCCACTGGTGCGTCTGTAGACTATTCCACTTCAACCAAAATCACCATGGGGCCGTTTCGACATGCCACCAAGCCGACTTGCGTCAGGCTACCAGAATTGCCGGCTGCGGCGGATGCCACCTAGTATCCCTGAAACAACAACTTCAACCAGCCATTTCCTTAATTTGCAGGCAATAATGCACCTGCCGAGCGACCGACTGGAATCCCAAGGATGGGTACAAGGACTGACCGATTTCATTCTGTTCCAGCGTTTCGATCCTGACATGGGTAATTTGCGCCGCGCTGAACCGGGAGATCGCCTGCTTGATCAATTTTTTCCCCACACCATGTCCCCGATAGCGGCAATCAACAGCCAGGTTAGGGATGTAACCCATGCCGGCATCGGCGTCGATCCGGCTGGTGACGTAACCGATGATCAGTGAGTCAATCTCGGCAACGAAAATGCCCTCCGGGTCTTTGCCAATGTCATCGTCGATTTCTCGCGCCTTCCTCCATCGCCAATCATGCCCATGGATTTCTCCGAACTGCTGCTCGATATTGTGGGCGATTGACACGCCAGCAAATGCCTCGACCGTAATTTGTTTCAGCCGATCGGCGTCCGCCATCGCAAATCTTCGAATCCGGCACATGCTCCTTCTCCTTAACAAGTCTCCAAACTGTCTGTGGCTCCCCGAAGTTTCTGAGTTTCATGAGCCCGCTTCATGTAGTATGCCTCATGACATAACACAAAAACCTCTCCGGAGCTATGTACACGCAGGCAGGTGTGAACGAGTTTTCAATTGATCACGGGCGGCGCCAGCATTGGGTTCCTGATCCAGTCTGCGAAAAATTCCGCCACAACCGTGTCGGCTGCTAGCAACCGACCCTGGACCTGCACCACCGCTGAATTTTTCCGGAGATCCCAATTTCATTCCGAGTGTTTCAAGTTGGTGGCGAAGACTCCGTCACAGAAAGTTGGCGCTGAATCCGCCGAATTACATGGAACTCTGTGAGAACCGGCTTTGAAAACCGGGGGAAACGGGGGTCGTACCGGACCACCTCCGCAGGCCCCTGGCAGGGGTAAAACGTCTGTGCGACAAATGCTGACATCCGTCCCGGAAAATCCGGGTCTGGATCGATCGAAAAGGCAACTTCTGTAAATTTCTGTCTTTCGGAATTTGCGGGTTTTGCGATACGGTTTCTGGAAACTAAAATGGCTGTTCAGAGGATGGCGGTCCTTCGGTGTTCGCACTGACTGCAAAAAAATTTGGGCCAGTTGCCACGCAGACGCCTGGTAGGCCGAATCAACAACAGCCGGGATATTCCTTTTGACGTTGCCATGAGAAAGAAATCCATCCTGTTGATCGTCGGACTCGTCGCGGGTTTAGGCATCAGCGAAGTCGTAATTTCCGCGTTCGGTCTCGCGCCCGAAATCACTTTGATTTCTGTGGGTAGATTTCAACTTTCTCCAAATCCGAACATTGGCTATGAACCGGTCCCTTTCTTCGAATACAGCGGAGAGGATCTGAAGTTCTACGAATTTCGAGGAAAAAGCAACAGCCTTGGGTTCAGAGACCGAGAGCACCGCATCGAAAAACCCGAGGGAACTTATCGGATCTTGATACTCGGTGACAGTATTTCCATGGGACTGATGGTAAAAGACGATGAAGACATCTTTCCAAACGTGTTGGAACGACGATTGAAAACGTTACAAGGCAACGCTGAGGTCCTCAACTTTGGAGTCTCCGGCTACAACACACGTCAAGAGGTTGCAACCCTGATACAGAAAGGTCTGGTCTATGATCCGGACCTCGTCGTCGTACAGTACTGTCTGAACGACCGGATGGAAATGAATGGTGGAATCATCCGGGAACTGTGCGCATTGGAGAACAGTCGTGCTGGAATTGAGAACAGCCTCCTCAACCCACTCCTGTCCCGAAGTGCACTCTACCGGTTCCTTTACTTCCGCGTCCTGCATCGGACCCGCGAGCAAAAGCTTAAACAACGCGAGGAAACGCTTGCCCTGTTAAAACAGGATTCGGTTGAGGAGAGCTTCCAACTTCTTCGTGCCACTGCCTCCGAACATGATTTTGATGTTCTCGTCGCAGTCTTTCCAGTCTTTGCTAAAGTCTCGGACATTCGACTTGCCGAACATCGGCGAATTGCTCACTTGTCCTCCGCCAACGGTTTTTTTCACCTTGATCTGAGCAAGGCGTTCACAGAGTGCAGCCAACAATCCGAGGAGAGCATTTCGCTGGATCCCCTGCATCCTTCGGTGTCGGGGCATGCATGTGCGGCAACGGCAATCGCGGATTATATTTCCCAGCACCGACTGATGAAGTAGATCGTCAGCGGAAACAATGCACCCTCTCCCGGCAGGAACTTCTGCCGGATCATCGCTGTGACTGATCCAGACGCAAGAGTTCGGCCTTCGAGTCGGCGAGTGTCTTGCCGGGATCGGACAGTCCTTCCAGGTGAAGTTGGACACGAACGCATTCCTCCAGAAAGTCGATCCAGCGACGAAGTACGATCCTACGACCAGTCTCGCGCATTTGCATATCCAGCGCTGCTTGCAGATGTTGCAACGCGCCCTGCGGCCGGTCGGTCCTACGGCAGATTCTGGCAAGCCCCAAGTAAGCAGCCAACCGCCAGCGAACAACATTGGGACCCTTCAGCTTGTTCCTTTCGCAAACCGCGGTGATCTTCCCATATTCCTGTTCAGCGAGTTCAAACTTCTGCCGCTTCATGAAAAGATCCCCAGTCGCAATGGCACGCACCACCTCGTGTCCTGGCGGAATTCCCCCCGCCGGGGGCCGCAACATGACCCATGTAATTGTCCCGACAAAAATCGCCGCGCAACCAAGTTTCAACCACGGCACGTTCACTCGGTGCCGAGACAAATCAACCAACCATGTGATCCCGAGAGCTGCCAACAGCATCCACATGGGCATCAGGCCCAGACGAAAACGAGCGAAGTTATACAACAGCAACACGCAGACAACATGTACGCCGACAAAAGCCACTACGATCCAGCCGGCTCTTTTTGTCATCAAACAGACCAGCATTCCCAGGAACCCCAAGCCACCAAACCACCCGAACGTCGGCAGCCAGGCAAGGCAGGAAATGAAACTGCGCGTCACCAGAAAATTTTCGCCGTCGGCAACTTCGTAATCGTTGAACAGAACGGCTGCCTTCTGGCCCGTCAATCTGGCTGAATGGACCGGGTTGTCGAGCACGCACTTTACGGCCTCCCGGTACCAGTACCGCGATGATTCAGAGCGTGACAATCTCTGCCCCGTGCGCCGTTCAGCTTCCTTGCGAAAATCCTCGTGTTCATAAAACGGGTTGCCGGTGACAAAATGTGGAGCTGAGTAATAGGGCCTGGCGCCGGGTCGATGCGCAATGTAGAACACTTCTCCACCGCCGGCGGTGACAACAACAAACTCCCGGGCGACGACGTAATTACGAACCGCAGACGGAGTCAGCACCAGGACCAGCCCCGCCACCATGTGTGCCCCATGAAGCAAAACACGCGTTTTGGCAACATTGCACTTGGCTCCGGTCAACAGAATCCAGATGCCAACGGGTAACAACAGAAGGATATGGTTCTCGCGCACAAGACACGCCATCCCGACTGCAGCACCAGCCACCCAGAGCCAAACCACCGCCCTGTTCTCACGATACCGGACCGCCGCATACAAAGTCACCACGGTCAAGAGGGGAGAAAGGAATGACTTCATCATCATGCATTCATAAAAAATGCACGGACCGTAGACCCCCAGAAGCAGTCCAGCCACGATCCCGGTCGGCCTGTCAAAAAGTCGACACCCACAGGTGTACAGCAGCGGAGCACAAAGTGCACCCAGGAATAACTGGACGATCAATAGCAGAGCTTGATTTTCCCCAAAGACCGAGAACGCTGCGCCCACCAGGTACGGGTAAAGGGGGCCCATCTCAAAGGCTTCGCTGCCCAACCAGTCACCAGCAGCGATCTCACGGGCCCAGCGCAAGTAGTACAGTTGGTCCGCACGAAAATAATTGAATAAGGGAGATTGAAGATACTGCCAGAAGTACGTCAGCCGGATCACGACGGCGATTGCAAAGATCAGCCAAGGCCATTGATCGATCGAGTGCTCACGATTCGACCGCAATTGTTCTGTTTCAGCCTGCATATGTGCCAGTGCCCGTTGGTGGATCGCATCCGTCGGCGCGCCAGACTCCTGATCTGTATCCTTCAGCACAGCGCATCGCACATTCGACTGTCGAATGTCTGAACCATACTGACTGCCTTCGTTAACCGCCTTCTTTCAAACTGAACCTTGTTTTGCACAAAAGTCTTACTTTACCTTTGTCACCGGCCACCCTCGACCCCTTGGTCACCTACCCATCCGCAGCGTGAATTGCCGAGGTGGATTCACGATCTTGATAAACGGAATTGGATCATCCCCCACGCGTAGCGGTTCTATCCTAAGGTCCGGCTGACTTACCAACTGCCTGACCCAGTGGTACTTCAAGACAACTTCGTTACCTTCGACATCCCAACAGTGAATTCGATTCGGCTTCGCCTCGAGATGCCCCCTACCCGTAATGAACCAGTTTGACTGGCGCCGTAATTCTACACAGGAAAATCGCTTCGTCTGGTAAGAAAAGGTCAATGGATAATGCTCCCCCAGGTTCCGGAAAGCCTGCACGGACCGTGGGTGGAACATGATGATGTAACGGATGTTGTATCTTTCACAATACGAGTGGAGCTGGGAGGGAGAATATGTTGCTATATCACGTCCGAACAGTTTTCCAGAACGAAAATTGGCGAAATGGTGACGGTCATTATAATAGGGTGAAGGTCCTCCAATGAGTTGGCGCCCGGTAACATGAGCAAGAATGGAAGATAGAAAAGCGCCGTTGTATTGAAAGCGTGTTTCATCACCAGACTCTTCAAACAGAATTCGAGCGTCCGGAGACGTACTCTGCTCGGCCCATGTGACCAGCTCCCTGTTCACTGGCGACAAACCTGAACGGAGCCGCATTTTTCCTTGGCATTCCGTCTGCACCAGATTCACTACCAGGCATGTCAAAGACAGGCCCAGACAACTTCCCAACAGCATCTTGTAGAGTCGAGAGTAACGAGTCATCGCGATGTATCCTGTCAAGTAAGCTGCCGAAAGAGCAAGCCACAAGTCGAGTGCTATCTTGAATCGCATCGGTTGCCAGCCTTTGATCGGAGAAAAAGATCCCCAATACGTCATGCAGAAAAGCAGCCCGATGACAGCGCCAATGATGAACCCTCGATCCCTGTGAAGCGTTCGATACATTGTGCAGATGCCACCCACACCAAGCAGCAGCACTCCCAACCGGAGTCCTTTCTCCCAAAGAGATGTCCGGAATGCAAAGTAGATGTCAGAAGTACAATAGTCCTTAAAAAAAGTCCAAGGATCGGCGCTGAAGAAAGGCTCCTGACGATTCATTCGCTCGGCAATGAGCTGCTCCGTGATACTGTTCTCCAGATGTGCCAGGAAAGGCCCCAGCCAGGGCCAATTGACTGCGGCGGAGACCAAGGCCCCCATTCCAATCGCCACCAGGGTAGCCCTGGTACATGATTTCCGGTGCGCCAGCAAAACCCAGGCCCCAATTGGAACAAAGATCACGGCCCACATCAGGTGTAGCGAAGGAAGCAGCGTAATACAAATGATCCAGACAACAACGTTTCGCTTGGAACGGGAGCGGTCCGTCAGCAAACGATAAAACACCGATGCCGTCAGGAGCGCAAAATAGCAAGTGACCTGAAAACCCACCATCCCGTAGAAGTACATCTCGCGAGCCAGCGAGTTCCACCAGCAAGCCGTCCCCAAGAGAGCGAAGGTCAGCGCGATGAGCTGACGTGCCGGAGTATCCCAAAAAAAATTCCGTCCGGCAACAAACGCCATCCAGGGAAGCGCCGCGGTGAACAAAAACACTAACAGTTTGAATACCCGAACCCGTTCGTTGCCGGGTGTCAGTACCGCCAGGGCCTGGAAAAACTTGATACTGAGATCCTGAATCGTGTTGGATGGATAACCCGCCATGAAGTACGGGTTATAGCCCCACAAGCGCCCATCGGTCTGCCAAAACTCTGCCTGAGATTGAAGATGATGAAAATGGAGGCACCAGTCCTTTTCAACAATCGGGTCTGCATTCCAGATTCCTTCCACAGGCTTGTGGATCCGACCGAGTCCCAACGTGTGAACCGCAAAGATCACAACGACCGCCAGCCAAACAAGCCTAGCCTTGCAGACAAGACCCGGTATTTTGGTGGCATTTTCCATGTGAGTGTACTTCAACCGATCCACAACGGTCCAAACCGTATTTCTGAACAGGTCAGTGAGACTGATTCCGCTTCTCTCTTAACGCCCGCTTGCAACCACGCGTTGCGAATTAGTTACAGTTCGTAATGCTTAGCAACGAGCAAGCCTGTGTAGTATATAAAAACCATTATCGCATTGAACCACGGCAAGGACGAAAGCTAACGCGTGATACACTCCGAGAATTTTCCAAAAAATTATACTGTGAAGATCGTCCGATCTCGTTACAAAAACCATATTACGCTCAATCCAAGAAACATCATGCTACATTGAAACCAATGCATATGATGGGATGATCTAAAACTCAGCCCCAAAAATTCAACCGCTTCCATTGATTTCCCCAAAGCCAGATTGCGAATTGGTCACGGGTTGCCATTGGTTACACTAAACCGAACATCGACCGCGCCATTGGTCTATTGCGGATCGGTCACGGACCAAACACCGGACTACTTCTTATTGACGTTTTACCTGCTGATTACGTTTTAACTCATAAATGCGCACAGACTCATTCTGAAACACCACAGGAAATGTCAACGGTCGCGTACGGTAAAAACGATTCCTGATCGTGACAAGATGAGTGACTGCAAATTCGTCGGCAAAGCGCAGCCATTGTTCTTCACCGAAACCGCGCAGCATCTGCCGCTGAAGTTGTCGTAGGCCGGGCCCGCGATACAAGGCGGCAAACTCCTGCTGAATTCCATAAAACTCAAGTAAACGATCTCGTCGGGCCTTATTCTCTTCAAATCCCTTGTAGCTGTAAAACTCGAAGGTAATCGGATAGAAGTGCCGCCGCCTTGCCGTTGCGATCCAGGCGTTTCTCCAGGTCGTGAGAAACAAGGAGTCTGGCGGAGTGTGTTTCCGCGCCCACTGCTGCGCTTCGAGTACGGGAGAACCTTGAATGCCACGCCTTACTGTCTGGAGAAGACCATGAGCTTGCGCCCACCGTTGCGCTTGGAGAACAGGAGAACCCACGCTGAGTGGTGCCGCCCGGTCCAACCATGCATTCGCAAGGAAACAACTACAATACCCCAGCACGAGGACCCACAAAACCCGCTGCGAGAGTTCAGACCTTGAATGAAACAGCGGTAGCCAATGACCCCAACGCCCCTGACCCAGACCAAGCAGTCCACAGAGAACCAAACAGAACACCACGACGAGCAGGCACAACATCCACGGTGGGTTCGCAGCTTCTCCCATGGCAGCAAGAGCATGCCAGGTCAGAATCGAATGGGTTTGAAACAACAATCCCGGATGCTCCATGTCGATCCTTGCCAACGCTATGAAACTGATCATCCAGAGCACCAGGATCAACATCGCCAGAACATGACATGTCCTCTGCGCTTTTTGAGAAACGGCAGTCTTCCATGGACCGACTTGACCGTCTCCGAATTCCATCAGCAGCAGTGACAGGGTGACGTAACCGATCAGTACATATTCTTCACCCAGAAACGGCAGAGTAAAAAACAGAATTGCACACATCCTGCGCACGGCCGATCCGGACCGCAGGTTTTCGATCATATAAACGACCACGACGGGCAGGCTCACCAGGGACAATAACGTGATTGACCGGAGACCGGTAATTCCCAATAGAAAAGGAATTCGAAACAGAAATCCCGCTACATGGGACAGGGAAAGCAACACCGCCGTAAAGAGCGCGGAAAACCAAAGGAATCGGTAGTGTTTCGTAAATTGATCGCACCGCTTCCACCCTAAAAAACAGAGGGTCATCCAGATGATCACGGCCGGCCACGCGTGTTGGAACCGCGCTTCGCCGGTCCACGGCACGTGGTGCCTGTTCAGCATCAAACCGGCAAACAGTTCATCCCGGGCAACCGGGGTTCCCTGGCTGCCCGAACCCGCTAACACCACCGGGATTGCAAATAGGGACAAAGTGAACAACACCATCACCAGGCGCCACGAGGACACCTGGCGGAAACACCGCTTCCCCAGGTAATAACTTCCCATCACCGCGAAGCAATAGGGGCCCATGGTAGGATGCATTAAGCCAGCATAGAGAGCGAACACAAACGCCCAGTACCAGTACTTTTCCGTCATCATCAGCGCCAGCGCAACGACCACGGCACCAAGTGCTGCATGTGCCGGATAGGGCATAAAGGTCCAGGACGAATCGAAACCATAGTTGGCCAGATTCAGACCCCAGGGATTCGACAGGTAGCAAAACACTGTGGCAATCAAAGAAAACAAGCTATTGCGTGTCACGACGTTGACAAAAATAAAGATTCCCAACCCGATGGCTGCACCCTGAAGAAACGTCAAGCAACGCGTCACTGGATAGGGATCAATATCCCACCGGGTGTAAAGGAGCGTTGGAATCCAGTTCTGCATGCTGGCCCGCACGGCGAAGCGACGCCAGACACTCAGCTGATTGTTGGCTACAAAATCGTTGTCGAAAAGTTCTGGAAATTTGGCAGCGCAGGCAAACGTAATGGGATTATCGCTATACTGCCACTGCGACAGGCGCAACTGGAAATCTGCGACATAGCACCAGCTGTAAAGCATGACCACCGCAACCAGCAGGGCCTCTGTACCGCGAATTCTCAATGCCACAAGACCCAACCTCTATGCTTCTACAAAACCCCTACCTGATTCGGCTGGAATTTACCTTGAACTTGTGAAAACTAGTGTTCCACAACCATATTGTTACCATTGAGCCATGTCTTCGTCACCACGCTCTGCAAAACTGAACAGCACACCAAGTGGATTCACGTTCCCCAATTACCTGTATGCACGAGACACTCGTTGGAAGACTCGTGTTGCCGTAAGCCATCACGATCGACGATAAAGGGATAGGAACAAAGCAGAGGCAGTATAGCAGACAAGGCGACAAACGAGACAGATCGATGCCCCAGCGTCAAAGGCCCGCCAGGCCAAGAGACCGGCTCGAAAAACTTCTCTTGTGACTGCCTGGGCTGACGCAAGACGGATGTCGTTCATCGGCTGATTACTTAAAACCGAATGGGGGTCGGTTGTCATACCAGGTCGACAAGATGAACCAAGACAACGTGTTCCAAGTAAAAAAAGATTATCTACTGGATACGCTTTCCATGTATTGGACGAGCAACCGCCACCTGGTGGAGGAATTACCGGTTGTCCAATTGAAAATCAGCTCCGATGAAGAACTTCCACCCCAATTGATGTTTGTGTCTCTGCCCGAATGGGCGAACGACTGTGGTGTGCAGGGGCAACTTCTCGTCCCTCAAAAATTTGTTGCGCAAGCGGATGGCGAGGCCTGGCAACACGTCGATTGGTTTGCCACGATTTTCTGGTATCTGAACAATTCTGCCGAACGACAGTATGAAAAAGAGAATCGCACAATTCATTCCTACAGCGTACGTCTGAAGGGCTGGGATGAGCGACTTTGGGAGAGGGCCTGGGTGAACCGGATCGGCCTGTTCTTACGGCGTTGGGCAGCACACCGAAAGAAGCAGGATGAAACCGAACTGTTCGGCGATTTACCAGAACCGCAAATCATTCTAACCCATGATGTCGATGCAATCTTCAAAACCAAATCCACCCGCTTGAAACAAGCCGCTTTCCATCTGTTCAATGCTTTAAGAATGGCAAGCCATTTACGTTTGCGGAGAGCCGGGGCCAAGTTAACCGACTTTTTCAGGTTTTTGTTCAGCCACGACAATTATTGTTGCTTTGAAATCATCAAGGAAATGGAAACCTCCCAAGGTGTAAAGAGTTACTTTAATTTCTATGGCGGGCAGGGCCAACGCGGTATGACGCTGAAGGAGAAACTCTTCGACCCTCGCTACTCGGTTACGGATGGAAAACTTCAGAAAATCATCCGTGACCTGCGTCAAGGTGGTTGGCAAATAGGTCTTCATCAGTCCTTCGATAACTGGCACGACAGTCAGTGCATGCGTGCTGAGAAAAGTCATCTTGAGGAGTCTTTGGGAGAAGACGTGCTAAGCTGCCGGCAGCACTGGTTACGTTTTAGCTTTGCAGACACCTGGGTTGCCCAGCAAGCTGCCGGCTTTCAGCTGGACAGCACGTTGGGATTTAACGATCGGTGCGCCCTGCGCAACGGTAGCGCCCTGGCCCACCATCCCTGGGACGACCGCCACCAGCGACCAATGCGTCTCAAGGCGATGCCCATGGTACTGATGGATTCCCATTTGTACGATTACCAGCCATTGGATGAGTCTTCCCGACGACGGGAGCTAAAAAAATGGATCGACGAAATTCAAGCAGTTCATGGTTCGGCAACGGTCATTTGGCACCAGAGAGTTTTCAGCCGTGACTACGGCTGGGGAGCGTCTTATGAATATTTACTGTCGTTATTGTCACCCAGTTGAATGACGCTGGAGCCGGCCGGCCATGCTGGTCCCCGGTAATAATGAACTACCGACATTTCCCTGCCGTAATATCTAATGGAAACCAGACGTTGTGACGCATCACCCCCTGACAGGTTACGAAGGACCACGATTTGTCAGCAACGTGACGGATCACGCTACCACGAAGTTAGCCATTCAGGACGATGCTTCATGATTCCACGCCTGAAACCAGATTATGACCTGTCCGACTGGAAAGCGGTCCTGTCTTTTTTTTCCAAGGGCAACGTGGCGGCGTTTGAAGACGAGTTCGCCTCTAAATTCGAATGCGCTCACGGAGTGATGTTTGCCCACGGACGGACAGCGATTTATGCCCTGTTGAAAGTCTGGGGGATCGATCAATCCGAAGTAATCTGCCCGGCCTACACCTGTGTCGTGGTGGCAGATGCTGTTGTGCTCAGCTCAAACATTCCCGTGTTTGTAGACTGTGCCGAAGGCTCCTTCAACATGAGCTGCGAAGGGCTGGAAGCGGCGCTGACCGAAAAGACCCGGGCCATCCTCGTAACGCATCTCTGGGGCTATGCCATGGATGTACAACGCGTGGCGGAAATAGTAAGTCGGGCGGAAGAAAAGTATGGCCACAAAATTTATGTGATTCAGGACTGCGCACACAGCTACGGGGCCCGCTGGCAAGGAAAAATGGTAACTCAATTCGGGGATGCTTCCATTTTCGGTTCGAATATCGCTAAAATCATCAATTCTATTTTTGGCGGGATGGTGCTTTGCCACGACCAGGCCACCTCGGAAAACCTCCGGACATTCCGCCAACAATACTGCCGCCGGGAGCGAAGTAAAAGTTTTAAACGGTTGCTTTATTTTGTGGCAGTGAATCTGGCTTTCAACCATTACGTGTACGGCCTGGTCCATTTCCTGGAAAGAAACGGTTGGCTGGATCGTTTCGTCAAGTATTACGAGGATGGGGTCATTGCGTTCCCCACAGATTGGGATCTTCTTCCTTGCGAAACCGAAGCTCGGGTCGGCAGGAATCAATTGCGAAAGTACGACCGCATCATCGCCGATCGTCAGCAACAGTCCCGGTCTATTATCGAAGCGTTGAAGACCCGCAAGGACATCTGGTGTCTGCCGTTTGATCCCGATTGCACCTACAGCCATCTTGTCGCCCTGGTCGAGGACCGGTCCCGATGGATGGACTTCTACCTGCAGCACGGCGTTCAACTGGGCATGCTGATCGAATATTCGATTCCCTACATGGAAGCCTATCGTCAGTACAGTCGCGGGGATTATCCCGTTTCCAAATCGTACTCCGAACGCGCGATCAATTTCCCCACATGGCCCGGCTGTGATTTTGAACTGAGGGAGGGTTTATGAAAACCTTGCTGCTGGTAGGCGACGATAAGATCGGCCGAAGACTGATCGCTCAGTTGCAGGGTTACGAAGACCTTCAAATAGTTCTTGACCACTCTACCAATCTGAAAAAAGTCTGGCGTCTGCTCAGGAAACGGTCGATGTCACCCCATCTGCTGTTCAAGATGCTCTGGGCCGAGTACCGGCGTCAGGACTTCCAGGCTCCAGGCTGCCAGACCATTGTAAAAAACCAGCAGTTGTTGGAAATTATCAACGAGCAGCAGATTGACCGTGTCTACCTTTTTCGAGCAGGACTGATCATCTCTCCATTGATCATTCGCACAGGAATTTCTGTGCTGAACATTCATTGCGCCAGAATCCCGGAATATGGCGGCCTGGGAGTCGTAGCGAGGGCTTTGAAAGACGGAGCCTATGACCAGGAGGCGACCATGCACCAGGTGACAAGCCGCATTGACGAAGGTCCGGTCATGGCAGTTGAGCCTTATCGCCTGGATCCGGCCTGCAGTTACCGGGAAAATGAAGATCGGGCCTACGATGCGGGAATCAGGCTCTTACAAAGGGAGCTGTCGTGAGATGCAATCCATCGTCAACGACCATTGCACCGCCTGTACCCGGCAAACCACTGCGGCGTAGGGCGCAAACCCCGCGTCACGCCCCAGACCTACTGCGACAGTTCCGTGACCAACGTCCCGCGAATCGAGTAACGTCTTTCACATGATTTGCAGGTGACTTCCGTGAGTTCATCAGACGCTTGTTCCGTCAGGCGAGACGTCCGCTGTCCACACCGGCAGACGGTACCGATCGAGCGAGCCGGGTGGCCTACCACCAAATGAAAGGCGGGCACGGAACGGGTCACCACCGCACCCATTCCCACCATGGAAAACGTGCCAATCTCGAGGTCACTGCCGATAATGCAGCGAGCACCGATGGTGGCCCCAGCACACACCAGAGTAGGGCGAGTGTGATCGTCAGGATCTGAACTGTTCAGGGTTAACAGGTCAGGAGTCGTGGCCCGCGGATATTGATCATTCGTGAAGATCGTTCCCGCCGAGATCATGACACCGTCCTCGATGGTCACGCCGTAGCAGATGTAGACAAAAGAATTGATTTTGACGCGATTGCCAATCTGCACGTCATAGGCAATGTAAGATTTCCCGCCGACGATGCAATCCTCTCCCAGCCGGGTCCCGTGTCGAATGTGAACATGATCCCACACGGACGTATTTGCACCAATCAACACGTCATGTTCGACAACCGCCGTGGAGTGAATTTTGGAACTCACAATTACGGCCTTGAAGTGTCCGTGGCGGCTTTCTCACTCGCCTCTACGGTAATCCATGAATCTTTCCAAAGTGAGTCGTAGGCGGCTTCAATAACTTCTACCGATGCCATCGCGTCTTCGATGCCAATCAGCAATTCCTCTTCTCCTTGAACCGCTCTGGAAAAATTGTCAATCTGACTGCAAAAGGCCTGCACCTTGTCATATCCCTTGCCAAAGGAAATCCACTCTTCGGTGCCATGCACCCGGTATTGAGATTGTTGCCAGCCCACCAGCAAAGTCCCTCGAGAACCGTACACACCCACATAGTACGGTTGTTCCTTGTGCAAACTCCAGGACAAATCAATGTTCCCGGTCACACCACTCTGGGTGCGAACAAACAACCGCACCGAGTCCTCTACGGGAATGTCTTGAATGCGTTTGACTTCGACTGCCTGCAACTGGGCCACGGGGCCGAACAGGTATCGCATGATATCGACCGAATGTGTCCCGTTGTCTATCAGCACGCCACCCCCACTGATCAGGGGATCGGAGTTCCAACGCGTGGACATGTCCACGCAACTGGCAAACGTATTTTCAAACAAAACAACCTCACCGATCAGCCCCGAGCTGATCAGCTGCCTGGCTTCGAAAACGTCTTGAACAAAACGAAACTTGGAGGCCATCGTCAGCAATGCCCCCGAACTCTGGGCGGCAGCAATCATTGATCGCGCGCTGTCCCGATCAATTGCCAGTGGCTTTTCGCAGAGTACTGATACTTTCCGCTCCAGAAAATATTCACAGATTTCCGGGTGAGTCACAGGTGGCGTACAGACAATGACCGCATCGAGTTCAACGGATTCTGCCATGCGCTGGTAATCGTCAAATCCGGGTGCGTTGAGCTTCTCTGCCAAGGACTGAGCTGCTTCTGGTCGTGCATCAGCCACTGCCTTCAGATTGGCTGTCTGACAGTTGGGTATCGCTTGTGCATAGGTCTGGGCAATGGCTCCAGCGCCAACCAGTCCTAAGCGAATTTGTTGATGATTTTTCATTTTTGACTCAATTGTTGGACAGCGGCACAAATCGCCTGGGCGATGAAATCAACGTGTTCCGTAGTATAAGCCTCATTCCAAGGCAACACCAGAATTTGTGACAGACCGGAAAAAGTGCCAGGGAAAAGAGACTCTCGATAATCGGTGGCCTCGGGACGCGCCAGGCTGAAAGGCCATCTGCTCGATCCGAAAGTACACTGCTCAGCAATCACCTGACATTGGAACGCTGGTTTTTGAATATACCGTGGTGCACAGGCAATGCCATGCTCTTGAAGCAACGCTCCCAGGGCTACTGCGCCACCGGGGATAACCTCACTGTCAACACGAAGGCTGTACTTCCAATAGGTTGTATAGTCCTGGCCAACATCCTGTGGCGTGAACACTCCGGGGACATCCGCCAGCCAAGTGTTCAACCGCGTTGCCAGATCGACGCGAACCGTGACCGAGCGGCCCAACTTCTCAAGTTGAGCCGTTGCAACAGCCCCTTGCAATTCTGTCATCCGGTAATTGAGAGCCAGGAAATAATGGTCCGGTTTTGAATCACCATATCCCCAGGCCTTGTTGACGAACAGAAATGCGCGCCGCGCCCAGTCCGGATTCGAAGTGACAACAATTCCACCTTCACCCGTCGTGATATGCTTTCCCTGCTGTAAACTGAAGCAACCCAGGTCACCAATCGCGCCGACCAACTCGCCTTGGCTCCGCGCGAGATACGCCTGAGCGCAGTCTTCGATGACGGGTATCTGGCGGGCCCGCGCTACTTCCATGATTTCCTGCATGGGGCAAGGTTTGCCGAACAGGTGCGTAACAATGATTGCCTTGGTCCGTTCACTCAGGGCCTGCTCGACCGTGGCAGCCGTGACGTTACAAGTCACCGGATCGACATCCGCAAACACCGGTATGGCACCCTGGTACAAAATGGGCGTGATAGCCCCCATGTCGGTGATCGGAGAAGTGATGATCTCTTCACCGGGTTCCGGGTCAACCGCAACGACAGCGGTATGAATCGCTGCCGTACCGGATGAACAGGCAACCGCGCTGGCCACGCCCAGCTGCTCTTGAAAAGCAGATTCAAAGGCACTGACCCAGGTCCCTCTGGTGCTGGTCAATCTGCCGGCCTGAATCGCCTGGGCCAGGTTGGCAATTTCTTCCTCGCCCAGTGATCGCCCGGAAGCATTTTGATCCGACGGAAGATCGAGCTTGGCGGGGTAGGATACATCACCACTGAAAGCCTTCGCCGATGGCGTCACTTTGGTCGGATTCATACAAATTCCTCGAAAAAGAAAATTGAATCAGCGCTCACTTCAACACACGTTCCACCAACGCACGCCCCAGCATCCCAAGGTGTCCGACGGCAACCCGTAAAATCTTCATCTTGGACTGTCCTTGGTGGCGTACAGTCAGGCTGGCAGGAGCTTCGACGATCCGGCTGCCCTGCTGCTGGAACTTCCATAGTACCTCAACAATCCCAATAAATCCTCTTTCGCGCAGATCCAATTCTAACACGTCTGACCTGCGGTAGACACGAAAACAGCTAGTATATGTGTACATCTTCTGTCGCATCACGCGTCGGTATAAAAAAGAAACACCTTGTGACAGGAACAGACGCCAGCCAGGTACCTGGTAAACCGCCCCTTGCGGATGGTAAGGCGATGCCGTCACCACGCTGACGCCTGGTGTCAGTAGTGGCAGCAAAGACTCCAACTGACGTGGGTCATAGGTCCCGTCCGAATCGATAGTACATACAATTTCGGAATCGGCCGCTTCAATGCCCGTCATGATCGCCGCTGATATCCCCCGATTTTCCGGATGTTGAATCAATCGCGCAACTGGCCATTCTGCAAACAGTTTCTGCAGTACAGGCCACGTATCGTCCGTACTGCCGTCATCAACAAAAAGAAAATGCAACTGCCAACACTTCCCCAACTGGTCGCTCGTTTTCTGAAGCACGGTCTTAAGTTCTGGAAGCGCCGCCTCCTCGTTACAACAAGGAATGATCACCGTTACGCGAGTCGCCTTGGAATGGATTTCGTCGGGAGACGATGCGCACGCCACGATGTTGCCTTCAGTGCTCAAGGGATCAAACAATCAGTCAACGTGTGAGGAGGATAGTGAAGCCCACCGGGCAACCGTTCAACAACCGTCTCGAACACCTACTCCTTCAAGAAGGCGACGTCCACGAATGATGTCCTGAGGTCTACCGTCCCAACGCATGACGAAACAGGTTTTCACTCAACGGAACGTAGCTAGTTTAAAGAAACGTTGCTCAAGCACCCTCAGTTTCGAGGGCTGTCTTGATTAAGCAGAACCCATCCGCGACCATTTGCCTGGAAGTTAGAATGAACTCGTGCCGGTCGAATTGAAATGCAAGACTGCAATGAATAGGTAGACTTCTATACTAAACTAGGTCCCATAAGTGTCAAGGATAAATGAATTCTGTGGTTGAATTCCAAGAGACGGCGAGTCTTTCATCTCGGGGCCACACCGTGTGGTCATCCGTCCCTTCAAACAACGATACGCCTTTTTTTCAGTGCGGTGTCAGGCGAAAAGAAATACGCATGAATGGAATCGGGCCCAGGCGTTACGACAGTCCGCGCAAACCCTACAACCCGCATCTTTACATGAGCAGACAGAGTGCGATTTGATCAAGCGGGTACAGACTGGCAGGGCGACCGCCAATGATCACGTATTTTTCCGCAGGACAAATCGGTCTTTCCAGTAACCAGTGAAAAGGTTTGCCGGAGAAGAGCGTAGAAAATTGCCGGGACAAGTACTACAATCCCTACTCTTTTTCCACTAGAAACGGTTTCCGATTCAACTCCGCAGAAGGCGTCGTCCCGGACTTCGAATACCCGGGTTGGATGATAAAACCATGTCGCAGCCATGTAAATTTTCGCGACGCGATATGCTTCGTGGCACCGGGGCTTCGATCGCTCTGCCCATGTTGAGCACCTTGAGTCCCAGCGTGTCCCGGGCCGAACAGGCAGAAGCAACGTGCTTCACGGATGCAACAGGACTGGCTGAAAGCATTCGCAACAAGGAACTTTCGCCCGTCGAACTGATGCGAATGCACCTGGACCGTGTTGAAGCAATCAACCCCAAGCTCAACGCGATCGTCACGCTTGCTGATGGATGCCTCGAACGTGCCCGCCAGGCCGAAAAGGCTGTGATGCGCGGCGAATTACTTGGTCCACTCCATGGTGTTCCCTTCACCATCAAAGACGTTTTCGACACCCGGGGCGTCCGCACGACGCGTGGATCGCACATCTTTAAGGACCGCGTTCCTGATAAGGATGCAACCCTGGTCAAACGGCTCAAAAAGGCGGGGGGCATTCTCCTGGGAAAAACCAATCTTCCCGAATTTGCCCTATCGGCTGAAACAACGAACGAGCTTTTTGGACGGACGGTCAATCCCTGGAATCCGGACCGAACCTGTGGCGGATCGACCGGTGGCGAGGCGGCCGCCATTGCTGCAGGCCTGTCACCACTGGGGATAGGAAGTGATTTGGGCGGTTCGAACCGACTGCCTGCGCACTATTGTGGAATTGTTGGATTGAAGCCCACCCACGGTCGCATTCCCTTGACCGGCCACTGGCCGGAGTTGCTAGCGCGTTTTATGCACGCGGGCCCGCTGGCTCGCAGTGTGCGCGATGTGGCCCTGGCCAGTTCCGTCATGAGCGGTTCGGATGATCAAGATCCCTACGCATTCAGGGCCACCATGCCGGAGGCGATAAACCTTCATGCTCCTTTACCACGTCTGCGCGTAGGCTGGTTCGCCGAAGGTCCCTTTCACCCTGTGGAAAAATCGATTCGAGAGACGGTGGCCCAAGCCGCCTCGGCCCTCCACGACCTGGGCTGTCATGTGGATCCTGTTTCGCTTCCTGACTGGGAAGCGTATTTGCCAATCGATGTGTGCTACCACCTGTTGGCTGCCGAGGGCACGCAATACCTGGAACCCTACCTGGCGGGCCATGACGATCTATTGTCCTCATCCATTGCGGCCTTGATGCAGTTGCCCAAGCCGTCCTTGAAGCAATTCGTTGATGCTTGTGACCGTTGCGAGCAACTTCGAAAAGATCTTGCCGAATTCTTTGCCCGGTTTGATTTACTGCTCTGCCCGACCGCACCGCTGGTCGCCCATGCCCACGATGCGGCAGAACTCCTGATCGAAGGCCAAGAAGTCAGTCCGTCGCATGCGGCAACCATTACTGCATCGTTCGGCCTGACCGGGTCCCCCGCGATATCCATACCGTTCGGATTCAGCGACGATGGTTTGCCGATTGGAGTGCAACTCGTAGCCCACCGCTACGATGAGGCCACCCTGCTGCATGCAGCCTCCGCGTTAGAGACAGTGTACCAACCTGAATTTCGACACCCCTTGCTTTAGAGCTATCGGGAACTTGAAGGTGCTGCGACTCAACTTGTGGCCCGGTTAAACAACGGCAGAGGCGCTGGTCCCGGCGCGCTCAGGAACCCCGCTTCGCTTTCGGTGGGTGCTCGCGAACCGCCTCTTCATTGATCTGTGTACCCCAGCCGGGCCCACTGGGCAGCACCAAGTGGCCTTCTTCGATTTGTGGCTTGACGGTGAACAAATCGTCGTGCCAGGGCACAAAATCACAATCGATCTCCATGATGCGAAAGTTCGGTACGACAGCACAAAAGTGGGCGTTCATCATCGTCGCCAGGTGACCATAAAAATTGTGCGGTGCGACATTCATCTCGTAAATGTCAGCGAGCGATGCAATCTTCAGACCCTCTGCCACGCCATTCCATGGATTGTCGATGATCGCCACGTCCATCGCCTGAGCGTCAAAGTAAGGCTTGTAACCTTGCCGCCGGAACAAACATTCACCCGAAGCAATCGATATCGAGGTTCCCTGTCGGATATACGCTAACGCTTCGGGGCTGCAGGTATCTATCTCTACCCAAAGCAAATCATAAGGTTCCATGGCGCGAGCCATTTTTAAGAAACCCTCCGTTTTGCAATTGAAATTCAAATCCACCAGGATGTCGACTTTCATTCCGGCCCCCTCGCGAAATGCCGCCAATTGATCGCACATGTCCCGGACAAGATCACGCTCCACATTCAGTTCAGGGTAACCGTCACCACGCCCAAATCCGGGAGTGTGCAGATACGGCGTGGAATGAAATCGAAAAATGTTTGTCTTCAGCGCTGTATAGCCGCTATTGGCTACTTCCCGGCCGAGTTCCACCACATCGTCCAACGTGCGCAGCGGGGGAATCTGCATCTCCTCAGACGATCGCAAACGGTACGACCCGCAGTGGGACCAATAAACACGGATACGTTCTCGCACTGGACCGCCCAGCAGCTCGTAGACCGGAATGCCAAGCGACCTGGCTTTGATATCCAGCAACGCGTTTTCAATCGCTCCGATTGCCTGTTGAGCAATGCCGCCGCTCGCCTGGCGACGAATGGCATACAGCTGGGAAACCAGCCGTTCGTAGGCCCGCGGATCCTGTCCCATGATGACGGGAGCCAGGTGTTCAATCACCGACGAGACTCCCATGCCACCGAACGACTCGTTGAATTCACTCCAACCGACAACTCCCTCGTCGGTACTGATCTTCAGAAAATCGAAGTTCCGAAACCCTGCATCGGCATGCAGGCACTCAAGACTGCTGATTCGCATGACACCCTTCCTACGGTCTTCAACAACAGAAACGCCGGGCGGAACAGATCACGTTGCCCATCGATATCGTGCAAGCCGGTTCCAGGCTCGAAGTGAATCGGCCCACCTTCGGTTCCCCCAGTCCCAACAGTCGTGGTCCTGATGGACGGCACTTGTCATCGGCTGGCCCCAACGTAGTCCAACCAATGACGCTTGGGTATAGGACTACGCAAGCCAGGTTCAGCATGGCAAGGGCGAAGTTCGCGCCCGGCGCGGTCCCTCGTCGAGATGGCTCTCGGGGTTGGTCACGGCCAAGTGAGATTTCCGGACCCTAGGCCGACGAAATCCCCGACGCTTCAAACCGCGCGTCCAACCGACTGGCAACAACTCGCCTGCCCGAAGTTCTTCTGAAGAGGGCATCCACGGCGGCCAGTTCCGCTGACCGGTGGTGCTCTCGGAGCCGTTGTCCTGACTCGCCAACCTGGTGCGCAGCTTCCGCATCAAGCGGACGAGCATGCCGCCTCAACCTGGCCGGTGTGTCAGGCGCTGTACGCCTGGAATCGACGGGCAACGTGCCACGCCCCTCCGGTTCAGATGCTGCCAGCGAAACGCCGGTCCCCTGGTTGTCGGCATTCACGATTGGCGAATTTCCCAGCACATTGAAATTGCTGACCAGGGTCGTGTAATCGCTCAGATCGACATTCTCATTGCCATCAAAATTTCCATGCCACCAACCGAATTCCGGATGGTGGCCGCTCGGGTCGAAAAACAAGACCAGCGAGTTGTAATCCGTGAGGTCGACGCGGCCGTCCAGGTTCGTATCGCCGTACACACAACCCAAAATCCCGCGCACCAGTTGATCGACATCCTCCTGATCGACGATGCCGTCAGCAACCAGATCAAAACGCGGGTGGACCGCTCCCACACTGCCGGGGACCTGGTCGTACAGCAAGTCAATATCCTCCGCATTGATGACACCGTTGCTGCTGAAATCGCCGGCCTCGATCAACGCCCCCATACCTGACTGGGTCCCTGTTACGGCGCCATTGACGAACGCGGTGGCTGGTCCACTGACCGTCAGGTCGTCCACCGTCGCTGTACTGGACACTACCAGTTCCCCCTGATTCACAACTATGTCCGGGGCGCTATGCATGATCACCAGGGTACCGCCACCGAGCTTCGTGATCCCGGCAGCACTGACCAGATTCGAGTCAATGGTCGCCGTCACGCCAGCGACAACCGTGATCATCCCGCTGCTGACGTTCAGGGTGTAACCCGACAGCGTGTAATCATCCTGGAAGGTCAGCGAATCGACAGTGCGGTCGGCTTCCAGCTGGATCGTTCCCACACTGGGTGCGGTTTGGAACGTCACGCTGTTTTCCGCCAGCCCCCACTGTGGCGCAACGTCAACCGTATTGTTCGACGTCCAGTTGTTGGCATCACCCCAACTGTTTGCATCGCCGGGCACTCCGACCGGCGCATCACCGTCCCACAATATGGTCCCGAGGGGACGATTTTCTTCCAGCCAGAGAATCAACTCAGTGACTGATCCGAAACCGATCAGGTTTTGTTGCTGAGCCCCGGCCGCCGGGTTTTCCTTGACCATCTGTGCCAGATTCGCATGCTGCACACCTTCGCGGCTTGCTTCCCAGCCGCGCGTGCTGACCGGACCATGACGCGTGGGCAGGATCATGACGCCCTGGTCCGCAATCTGTTCGTAACCGATGTCCCAAGCGTCACGCCAGGGATAGTTGAGTGCAAAGTAGAAGGCACCGCGGATCATTCCGGTTTCGGCGGGGGATTCCCGAAGATGGCCATAAATAAATTCAGCAATACTGGGATCGCGGTCCCACATGTCGGGCGTGTGATAGTACACCCAGGGCTTGGCCTCAAAGATCTCGCGGCGATCAGCTTTGCCCAAGTGACCCACGTACGGCGCCCAGAAATCGGCGTACGGATCCAGAAGCTCGAAAGTTTTCGCCGTTGCCGCTTCACCCGGATTGAAGGCAATGCGAGCGTTGGGGTCGACGCTTTTGATCGCTTCGACAACCTGCAGGAACGGCCTCAGGTCCGTGGTGTTGGTACCCGTGGGTTCATCTCGAATCAGGAAGAGATAATCACTGTAGTCCAGACCAAGTTCAGCCATCTTGTTGATCCGGTTCTCGATCCCCGGAGTGTAACTGGACCATTGACTGAGGACAATCAGATCGATCCCGCGAGCTTCCATTTCGGCCTTGGCCATCGGTTTTTTCCAGACATTCATGCCATGGTCGGTGTAGTCCTGCAAATACACTTCGCCCTCGGGTGGCGCCGTCCAACCCCAATTCAAAATCGGACTGGCCGGGGCAATCTCTATTTCCGACACACGGATGTTCAGATTGACAGTTCGTGTAGGTACGCCCGCCGACCAGATAGTGACTTCGGCCGTGTAATCGCCGGCAGGCACATCCTTTGAGTCGATCGTTAGCCAAATGCCGGCCACGTTGTAAGTGGGCAGGGTGATATGCGGACGATTCATGAGCATGAACGGAGTCCAGGTCGATTTTTCTGTGCCATAAGGCGCAAACCCAATCACGCGCCAATCGACGACATCTTCGAACGTACCGTTGGAGCCTGTTAAAGGGCCGGCGTGAATATTCAGCGTCACATGCTCGCCGCTGACACTGCGCAGGAACAACGCCTCCGAAACGACCGAATCTCGTGCCATGAGCAAATCGCGTTCGACGGTGTATCCCTCGACCTCCTCAAGAATCGGCCATTTCTCCTGTGCCAACGGTGAGAATGCACCGAAACGCGACAACCACAACATGTAAACATCCTGATCGGGGTTCACCCCCAGGGCGATGGCGCGGTTGCGGTAATTGGAGACGGAAAACTGCTGCAGCGCATGGGCTTGCCGTGCAATCCGCACCGGGTTGGCCACCATATTCCAGGTATCGTCAAAGATCACCTGCCGCTCGGGTTCTCGGTAGTCCGGTGGATTCGACTCGTCATACTCCAGTAAAGCCCATTCATCGATCTTCTGCTGCCAGAACTGGCTGCTCAAGTCGAACAATTCGGGGTAATCCCACCGCTGTTCCCAGTCGACGGGGCGCAGGGCCCATGTCGACCAAGTCGCTTGCTCGGCCGCTGTGAGCAGGTGCACGGTGGTCCACTGGATGCCGTTGGCCGGACCGGAGTTGCGAATCGCATTGAGTGCCGTGGGGTCCGGAGCATCCTCAGAAATCTGGTCGGTCAAGTAAATCGAATCAATCCGACGCTGACTATAGCCACTCGGCCCATCTCCATGGTGCCACCAACGCGTCACGTGTCCCAACTTGATGATGTAGTCACCCGCCGTCAGATTGACCATCATGTCTTTCCACCACAACCCGTTGTGAGCGACGGCGAAATCGTAGATCTCGTCCTTCAACACAGGACCCGCCTCGACATTGCTGGCGTCATAGACACGGATTTCTGTCACCCCGGTACCGGTGGTCCATCCCTGATACGAGACCCACAGCCGGTAGAACCCATCGGCCGGAACATGCAGCGGCATATCGACCGTAGGACCTCCATCGCCACCATGGCTGCCCAGGGAGTTGCCGTAAACGATCCAGCCATCACGTTCGGATTCCGGCAGCAATTCGGGGTCAATCAGGACCCGGTTGGCATGCGTGGGCGCGGCTAACTGCGAGGCAGGTAACAACTGATCCGCGGTGTACCCCTGGTTGGCAACGTACGTGTGAAACTCCTGAATCCGTTCTGCATTGCGACCGAAATGCCACATCGTACCGCCCAGCGAGTGACGCTGGGTGGGGCCCATTGGCTCGTCGACAATCCCCCGGTCCTCCTCCCTGAAAAGATAAGACAGACTGACCCAACCGGAGGTGCCACCTATCGAATCCACCACCACGGCCTGAAACGTGTGTGCCCCTTCTTCAACAGGTGCTCCCAACAGTGACTCCAGACGTGCTGTGTCCAGAATGAACGAACCGTCTGGCTGAACATCGGCCAAGAGATCGATGTATTCATTGCCGGGCACCTCGCCAAAACGACCGAGCAGGTAAGTCACTGGCAAGGTCGATGCAATCTGACCGGTGATGCTGGGATCCTCCGTCACATAATCCGCCACTCCCGTGTCGTTCAACAGGTCCAGCGTCAGGACCGGGACCGGCGAGCTACCTGTCGGTCGCAGTTGGTCGCCGGAGGTGGCATCCTCCGCTTCTTCATCGCCGGCCTCCAGGCAGGCGGCTAATTCTGCTCCGTCGAAGGAATTCAGTTCGAGCGACCGGATGGATGCGGAAAGCAGGACCCGCGGTTCCAGTGATTCGAACACCGCCGACTGGCGGAGACCTGTTCTGTGGCTTGACACGCTGAATCGTGCACCTCTCGGGCCATTCCAAACGATATCCAACAGGCGTAACACGATTTTTTCTTTCGAATCGAACAGCACAAAAGGATGCGATGATATCAGATCCATTCAAAACGCCACGAATCGAATTGCATCCCTAAATGCTTATTATAGAAGTTGCTCGAACAAAACGCAAAGTTCACAGGTCATTTATCATCAGATCCCTGGCTGCCGCGAGAGAAGCAAACTGGAATAGAACACCGGTCGTCGCATGAAATCCAACGATTCGTCTCAACCAACAACATCCGGTGGCAGAACCTCCAACCCGAGTCGTCGCACGGTACAACCGGGAGCCGGCCTTCGATTCAAAACCCGTTTTATTCAGGTCGCCGGTTTTATTTGGAGCTCCATTTGACATTAGACCGCAGTGCGTAAACATGGTGATGCGGCCGTAGATCCCGCGTGCGGCCCGGCTTCAAGGAGAACCGCACCTGTTCCGGAAACGACTTCAACAGGACGTGTTCCAGCTTGTCCTGTCCTGAGCCGCGCCAGGCAAACAACAGCACGATTTGCTTTTTAAAGTCCACTTGTTTTTGGAGCTTGCCGACGGCAGCCTCGTCAAAGTGCCTGGCAGCGGCGGCGGCCGACTTGATCACGACCGGCACACCTCTTTTTGCCACCTGGTAGGCCGACCTCTGAAGCGTTACATCGCGAAGTTCAACAATTGGCGGGGTCACCTCTTGCGCGCCGCATGGCACCACCAGAGCCCCGGCTAATCCCAAAGCGATCAATCGTGTCATCATGGTTTCTCCAGACATTTCAAGTGGCCGGGCTTCGGGCCGTGGGATTTTTTGCGTCTCGTGCCGGATTGATCATTTTCCAGCGTTTTGATCTCGTTCCGGTTGACGCGAGGAACTGAACTATTTGACGACAAACCTACCGTAGCAGTTCCATCGTTTTTTCAGAAGGCCGCCCTATTTCTATGTAAAACGGGTGCACTGCCGTCTGCTGAAATGACTCACCCGGACGGACCACCACAGGGAACCGCCCACTGCGTGGACTGGACCACACCAGCATCAACTCCACTGGTCTGGTTTGCTATTTTTGATTCTCGCCTTAAAATGAAGCGTCTTTTATGGGCGGTTTCTATTGTCTGGTGACAAGAACGGCAGCGTTATTAAAAATGGCTTGTAATCACTCAGAACACCTGGCCATCGACCGGCGTGCCTTCCTGGTGGCGAGTGGGGTCAGTTTTTGTGGACTGCAGTTGCCCGGTTTTATCAACGCTGCCCCCTCGACGGCCCTACCGCTTCGTCCAACCGCAAAATCCACCATCCTGATCTGGCTCGATGGCGGGGCGTCCCAGATCGATACGTGGGACATGAAACCAGATGCGCCCCTCAACTACCGGGGCGAATTTCAACCGATCCAGACTTCGACACCGGGGATCGTTCTTTGCGAACATCTGCCGCGTCTGGCCCGTCAAACCAACCATTTGGCGATCGTCCGGTCTGTAGGGCAGGACGTACGATCGTCCCCGAACAATCACACTTCCGGCATCTATTACAACATGACGGGGCACCCGCCGGATCCTTCTTTTACAGCGCTAGGTGAAAACCGTGTTCCGCTCCCTGACGACTGGCCTTTCATCGGTTCGGTCGTTGCATGCAAAAAAAATCCGCATCCCTACCTGCCCCAGTTGGTGACACTACCCAGAAAGCTGCACGTCATTACGGACAAAGGGGGCCAGTATGCTGCCCGCTTGGGAAAACAGTTCGATCCCCTGATCGTTCATGGGTCTCGCGATGTTCCAGTTCGATTCACGACACCTGCCCTGCAGTTGCCACAACATGTGACGGTCCAGCGTCTGAACGATCGCCGCCAGTTGCTCGGTCAGATTTCGGGTACAGAGAGAGCTCTGGAACAATCGCTTTTGATGAACGACTACAACAGGCACCAGGAGCGAGCATTTTCGTTGCTCTTTTCCAGCCAAACCAAGAAGGCCTTTGACATTGCCTCAGAACCGGAATCCGTGCGGAACAAGTACGGCAAGGGCGTCAACGCCATGAGCCTGCTGATGGCACGGCGACTGGTCGAAGCCGGCGTACCATTTGTCACCGTAATCTGGAAGAAAGAGGACCCGGAACTCCACAAAAAAAATTACTGCAACGGTGTGGGAAGCTGGGACACCCATGGAAAAAATTTCCCATGCCTGAAAGACATCCTGCTTCCTAATTTCGATCAGATGTTTGCCGCCTTACTGGAGGACTTGAGCGACCGGGGGTTGATCGACGAGACGCTGGTTGTGGTCACCAGCGAGATGGGAAGAATGCCCAGGATCGGAGACAAACGAGTCGGGGGTGCCAGCGGCAGGGATCATTGGCGGCAATGCATGTCCGTTTTGTTCGCCGGAGGTGGAATCCGTGGCGGTCAAGTCTACGGTTCCAGTGACCGACTTGGCGAATTTCCGCACGAGCAAGCAGTTTCCCCGGCGGACATCGCAAAGACGATTTACTATGCCATGGGAATCGACGACTTTACCGACACGCAACCAGATGGCCAAAAAATCAACCTGATGGAAGAAGGCAGGCCAATAACGGAATTATTCTAACCATTTGCAGAAAAATGACCGGTCGCCAATCGAACTGGCGGTGCAGCCGTACAACACTCTCTCACCAAAGGAACAGTAGAATGCCACGTTTGGATGGTAAAATCCTGCTCATCACCGGGGGAACACAAGGTCTGGGTGAAGTGACCGCTTTACTGGCCGCCGAGTCGGGCGCAGCAGGAATCGTCATTTGCGGTCGTCAACAGGAGAAGGGGAAAAACGTCGAGACGGCCATTGAGGACCGCGGATGTCCGGCTCTTTACGTCCCGGCTGACTTATCCCGGGAAGAGGATTGTCGCCAGGTAGTGCGTGCCTGCGACGAACGATTTGGACGAGTCGACGGCCTGGTCAACTCAGCCGCCGACACAAGTCGTGGCAACCTGCAAGGCACGACGGTTGAACTCTGGGATTACCTGTTTGACGTTAACGTGCGCGGACCGTTCATCCTGACACAGGAATGTGTGAGCATCATGCGCCGGGAAAAGATCCAGGGAGGAATTGTCAACATCCTGTCGGTCGCTACCTACTGTGGACATCCGGATTTGGTGGCCTACAGTACGACCAAAGGTGCCTTGTCAACATTCACAACCAACTGCGCCAATGCATTGCGTGACGAACGGATTCGAGTGAATGGAGTCATTCTCGGCTGGACAGACACCCCGGGAGAAGATGCGGTTCGACGAAAAACAGGACATGCGGACAACTGGCTCGAGACGGCAGAAAAAGCCATGCCCTTTGGGCGCCTGATTAAATCGATTGATGTAGCGCGGTTGTCCGTCTATTTGTTAAGCGAAGATTCCGGGATCATGACTGGTTCTCTGGTCGATTTCGCCCAGCGAGTGACCTCGTATGTCCCCCCTGTTCCGGTCGATTGGTAGATTGAAAAAAACATGGCAGCTGAATGCCACCATCACGGAAGGCTGGCGTGCCACGAGTTCCAGGCGATCGATAGAATACTCCTCCCGGTTGCCGTAGCCCTGCGGTGTGCAAACTCGGAACGCATGCACGATGGACAGCCACATGTCAAACACACCAGCGGGTGCTAAGCGACCTTTTCGTCTGGGAATCGATACGGGCGGAACGTTCACCGACCTGGTGATGATGGACGAAGCCAGCGGAGAGGTCACGCTGGTGAAGATGGCCAGTACTCCACAGGACCCGTCGCTTGCCTTCTTACAAGTTCTGCATCGCTGCCTGCAGGAACAACAAGCGGCTGCCGACGATTGCATTCATCTGGTTCATGGAACAACCGTTGCGACCAACACGGTCATCGAAGGTAAGGGCGCAAAGACGGCGCTGCTGATCACCGAAGGTTTTCGCGATGTGCTGGAAATCGGGCGCCAAATCCGGCCTCGCCTGTACGACGTGTTTTGCGACAAACCGGTTCCCTTGATACCGCGGCGTCGCTGTTTCGAGATCCCTGAACGCCTGGACTCTCAGGGACAGGTGCTGAAACCGCTTGATGAAAAACAACTCGAGAATGTCGCACAGCTGCTGAAAGATCAGAACATCGAATCAATCGTTGTCTGCCTGCTGCACTCTTACGCCAATCCGGCCCATGAAAGACGAGTGGCCCGGCTTGTTGCGCAGCACCTGCCGGACGTACCCATCACTCTTTCATCGGACCTCTGTTCGGAGATGCGAGAGTACTATCGTTGCAGTACGGCGGTGGTCAACGCCCTGTTGGTACCCGTGGTCGGCCGTTACGTCGCCCGGTTGGAAGAGTCCCTTGCAGCGGCAAACGTACCTGACGTTCTGCATTTGATGACCTCCTCGGGGGGCATCATTTCATCAACAATCGCACGCGACAACCCGGTTCACCTGGTCGAATCGGGTCCGGCAGCCGGCGTTATTTCGGCGGCACACCTGGGTGCTCTGGCGGGCTACTCCCAGGTGATCAGTTTCGATATGGGGGGAACCACCGCCAAGCTGGGACTGGTCGAAAATGAAACTCCGCGCATCGCACAACATTTCGAAGTCGGAACCCAGACTTCGATTGCGGACCAGGCATCAGGCTACCCGGTGCGAACACCTGTGATCGATCTGGTAGAAATCGGCGCAGGAGGAGGAAGCATCGCCTGGGTCGATGACGGGGGCGCACTGCGCGTCGGCCCACGCAGTGCCGGCGCCATGCCGGGACCGGCCTGTTACGGAAATGGGCAACTCGCACCCACCGTCACCGATGCGAATCTTGTTCTCGGACGAATCAATCCCGACAACTTTCTCGGCGGCGAGCAACGCCTGGAAATCAAACTGGCAGCCAAGGCGGTACAAACCGTGGCAGACGCATTTTACATGTCGTTGCTACAGGCTGCACACGGAATCATCGAAATTGCCAACACGAACATGACGGAAGCTGCCAGAACCGTTTCGGTGCAGCGGGGATTTGACCCGCGCGAATTCACCCTGGTCGCTTTCGGAGGAGCCGGTCCGTTGCATGCGGCTGCCATTTCCCGCGAGCTACAGATTCCGCGCATCTTGATTACGCCCCATCCTGGCGTCGCTTCGGCACTCGGCCTGCTGGTGGGAGATATCAAACACGATTTTGTGCAATCCTGCCTGAGACCGACCCGACAGCTTGACATCGGGGAAGTCGAGGGGATTCTGAAACAATTTCAACAAGCAGGTGCCAGCTTACTTGCTTCTGAGCATGTGGCAGACACCGAAAGAGAGTACCTGCCGCTGGTCGACATGCGATTTCAAGGCCAGTCACACGAATTGACAATTCCGATGCCCATTGGGGACCGGCAGAATCGCGAGAGTTGGATCAGCCATTTACACACGACGTTCTGCCGGGAACATCAGCGGGTCTATGGCTTTGCAGATCAGCGAGAACCGTCCGAAATGGTCAATGTCCGGCTCACGGCGGTGGGTCGCATCCGGCGGCCCTCGCCGCCTGCGCTGATCGAGGCCGGTCCGGACGCATCGAAAGCAGTCACCACGCTGCGCAGCGTCTACTTTGCTGAAACAGGTGGATCCATCGAGTGCAAGATCTTCGATCGTGAATTACTGGCAGCAGGCAATCAAATTTCCGGTCCCGCCATCATCGAAGAATACGACGCGACGACCGTGATTCCACCTGATTTCAGGGCGTTGGTTGATGCGAAGGGAAATTTGCTACTGGAAACCGGTAGGGATGTCATGGGTTGAATCATAGCTTGCATCGGTCACCACCGGTGCTAAAGGACTAAAATAAACATGCAAAAAGACGACCCGGAAACCACACGCAAAGAACCGGTCCACGCATCCCGGCCCCAGTTAGGAATGGACCCTATTCGCTTCGAAGTGATGCGAAGTGCATTCCAAAGTGCAGCGGAGGAAATGGCGATTGCACTTCGTCGTGCGGCCTATTCAACCAACATTAAAACACGAGCTGACTTCTCCTGCGCACTTTACGACGAACACCTGCGAGTCGTTGCCCAGGCATTCTCACAACCGATCCATCTGGCTTCGATGGTGCGGATGATTCCCGCAGCAGTACGGAAATATGGCCCGCAGCGTCTGCAGCCGGGCGACGGCCTGGCCATGAATGATCCTCACCTGGGTGCCATGCACTTGAACGACATTGGCATCATCGTACCTCTGTTTTATAAGGAGCGATGTGTCGGATACGCCGCCAACGTGGCCCACCACGTCGACATCGGCGGCCTGGCACCGGGCGGTCTCTGCATCTCGAAAGACATTTATCAGGAGGGGCTCATCATCCCGCCCACGAAAATCCTCCAAGATGGCCAGATCATTGAAAACGTTTTCCAATTGATTGCAGCCAACGTTCGTTCGCCCAAGCAGATGGGGGGTGACTTCAGGGCCCAGGTTGCCTCGGCCCTTCTGGGAGGAAAGCGCGTGACCGGGTTGTACGATCGGTTTGGAAATGACGATATCCAGAAGTTCAATGACGAATTGATAGAGTACACGCGACGATGGACCAAGAGCGCCATCTCCAAATTACCCCGCGGCGAGTACCGCGCAGCGTGCGAACTGGACGACGACGGCATCACCGATCACCCGATCCGATTGGCCGTCAAGGTATCGATCCTGGATGAGGAAGTCCATTTTGACCTGACCGGTTCCGATCCCCAGCGGCCATCGCCCTTGAACGCCAATCTGACCTATAGTTATTCGGCGCTGTCGTACGTTGTGCGTTGCCTGATCGATCCGGACATTCCCATCAACGACGGATTCTACTCCCAGGTTCACGTCACCGCACCGGAGGGAACCGTTGTGAACGCCAAACATCCGGCTGGCGTCATGGGTGGCAACGACATCGCAATGCGCCTGGCCGACCTGGGTTTCAAAGCTCTCTCCCCTGCCCTGCCGGAAAAAGTGCCGGCCTGCAGTAAAAGTGTCATCTGCAACATGGGATGTGGCGGGGAGGATCCGTACAGCGGAGAGTATTACACTTTCATGGAGACCCTGGCCGGAGGTTACGGTGCCCGCTTCAGCAAGGATGGAACCGATGCAGTCCAGGCACACATTCAGAACACCGAGAATTCGGCGATTGAAGAGACCGAAAACAATTACCCGCTGCGGATCACTCGCTACGAACTGGTACCCGACTCGGAAGGGGCCGGGCGGTACCGCGGCGGGCTCGGACTGCGCAGGGACTGGCAATTTCCAGGCCACCAGGCAACACTTACCGTTTTCTCCGGCCATCGAAAGAAGGGACCCTGGGGACTTTTTGGAGGACAGCCGGGCAGGCCATCCTCTTACACGCTCAACCCGGACGGCCAAGCACGGGACTTGCCCTCAAAAATCACACTCGAGTTGGCTCCGGACGATGTCGTCAGCTACCAGACGCCCGGCGGAGGCGGCTATGGTGACCCGTTGGAACGTGAACCTCAGAACGTGCTGGAAGACGTACTCGACGGCAAAGTTTCTCCGCGGCGGGCCCGCGAGATTTACGGTGTCGTCGTGAACATGGCCAGCCGGAGTATCGACCTCGACGCCACGCGGCAACTTCGGCAGGGCAGTTGAAGTGGAAGCCTTGGCATCCGGAGATTCGGCCGGATCTCGGCCAAACCAACTCCCGCCCCGGACATTACAACGCGTTGCACTTGGCCAAAGCCAGCAGCGCGTAACCGGTACTGCTGAAAGTGATGAAGTGGTAGGTGTCAGTATTCAACGAGCGCGTCCACCAACGCCCCGATTCCCGCTGATTGGTTTTCAACCAATGCACCGCCGCCTGGATCCGGGCATCCTCCGCCGGAACGCCTGCGTCCCGCAGCACCAGGACCGCGAGGCCTGTCATGTGTCCATCACTCGCCGGGTCGTCCAAGTCCGGCTCGTCACGCAGTTTCTGGGCACGACCTCCATCTCCCCATTGTTCAGGTGTCGCAAACGTGCGTAGCGACCAACCACCATCTTCACGCTGATGGCGGAACACCATTTCAATCACGTCGTTTTTCTGTTGTCCGTCAACCAGATCGGCCATCCTCGTGCCGGCCCACAACAGCAACAGACGGGCGTAGTCATGAGGAGGTTCTGTTTCTCTCAAATACGTTCTGAGCTTTTCGATCTGTTCCATTGAACGCTCGTCGACAAGCTCCGCCAGCCAGCCCGGCGCGGTGGCCACAGCCAAAGCGGCTACCGTCGCGCCATGGAACTCGCTGGATTCCAGTGGTGGCCAGCAACCAGGATTCGCCCACGAACCTTCCTCGGTCTGGGCCACCAGCATGGTGCGCAGTGCGTCGTCGGTTTCCGGCGAGCGGGTTTTGTTCACATGCGCGTCCCACTCCGCCAGCCCCAGCGCGACATAGGCCGAGCCTGTACCGTTAGCACCCTTTCGAAGCGCCTCGGGATTTTTCGCGGCCAGCTTTTTCGTTTCCTCAATAAACAGGTCCCGTATCTCGGTGGGTGGCGGACCGAGTTCAGCAGTCAGCGCGCCACGAACGGCTAAATACGAGCCGGTCGTGTGACAGCTGACACATTGGTGCTCTCGCGACCAGGCCAACGCACCGTCGGTCAGATAACGATCCGCAAGTTCTGCTGAAAAATCGAGCCGCTTCGGCTCTTCCGCCGAGGCAGCTGGAATCAGAATCGACCCCGAATGATACTGCGGTTCAGGTTCGTCCGTCTCCTCGGACCTCGCCATTGCGCAACAAGCGACGACAACCGATACCAACCCAATCCTGCAGCCACTGGCCAGAAGCGTCATGAGTCTGATCCTTTAAAAATTTCCGCGACAACACCATCGATCTACTGAAATAAAAGTAGCGACCAACAGGTGCCCGTGTCAACTCACCACCCGATCACCCCGGGCCCAGGTTGACACCACCAAGTCGAGATCGCCCTCCCCATCACAATCCCCGGGAACGGACTCGTAAGCACAAGGCAGCCAACCGACGTGGTGACATTCCCACGTAAGCACCTGGGCGCGATGCTGAATGCACCAGGCTTGACAATCAACAACCTGTCCGGGTAGCAGCCGATTGTAGTTTGTGAATTTGAAATGAATGGATTACCATAGCAGAGTGTCGTGTGATTCGCAGGTCATTTCTCTTTGGATCTCGCCCCGAGAACATCAACGTCGTCATGCTCCGCAAATCGCTGTGCTTCACACTGGTGTTGATTTCGCTATCAGTCACGAAAGTACGTGCTCTGGAACCAACCGCCAACGACGAGACTCGGGCACACTGGTCATTCCAGCCTATCCAACGTCCGTCGATACCGTTCCACACACAGGCAACAGAACAGCGGAACGAAATTGACACGTTCATTTTTTACCGGTTACGTCAGGCCGGTCTGCAGCCCGCGCCGGTCGCAACCAAAGAAGCTCTCCTGCGACGGGCTTACTACGACCTGACCGGACTGCCACCATCACCTGCCGAAGTGAAGGCTTTCCTGGCAGATTCCTCTCCGTTAGCCTTTGAGTTCGCTGTAGATCGCTTGCTCGCTTCCCCTCACTACGGAGAAAAATGGGCGAGACACTGGCTGGACCTGGTACGTTACGCGGAATCGGACAGCTACGAACGCGACCGCGCGAAGCCGTATGTCTGGCATTATCGCGACTACGTCATCCGATCATTCAATGAAGACAAACCCTACCAGCAGTTCGTTCGTGAGCAATTAGCCGGCGACGAATTAGAACAGGTCACGGCGGACTCGATCACTGCCACGGGCTTCTACCGGCTGGGTATCTGGCAGGACGAACCGGTCGACCACATTCAGGAACTGTACGAAGACCTCGATGATCTGGTGCGCACGACGGGCGAGGTCTTTCTGGGCCTGACGATCGGTTGCGCTCGCTGCCACGACCACAAACTGGACCCCCTGCCGCAACGGGATTACTACCGTCTCCTGGCGTTCTTCCGTAACGTGGAACGATATGGTATCAGAAGTCACGCATCCGTGCATGCGTTGTCCGTCCGGGAAGTCGACGCCCCGGTCGACCCACGAGTACCACGCATCAACGCTGAGGATATTAAGAAGGAGGTGAAAGAAATCCAAGGCAAACGCAAATCAATCCTGAAACAGTTGCAAGAAACAATGGACGCACAGGATTACGACCAGTTCCAGAACGAAAGCAACCGCCCTGCTCTTCTGAAAAAATTTTCCGAGAACAACATTCTTCGTAATCGGGTCCATTTGTACGAGGTGCTGGGTCGTGCCGAACACGCTTTGCTCAATCATCCACCTGGCGACAAACGACGTGTTTTGTGCGTGACCGAGCGCGGAATCAACGTTCCGGCCACCCACGTACTGGCGAGAGGTAACGCCCACGCAGCGGGCGAGCAAGTCGTGCCGGGATTCCCGACGGTGCTGAATTTCCCCGACCCCAGGATCGAGCCTCCGTCCCCAGGTGCTAAGAGCTGCGGCAGAAGACTTGCCCTGGCAAATTGGATCGTGAGCCCTGACAACCCTTTAACCGCGCGCGTGATTGTCAATCGGCTGTGGCAGTACCACTTCGGTCAAGGCATCGTTCACACGCCAAATAATTTTGGTTTGCAGGGAGAAACCCCAACACATCCTGAACTATTAGATTGGCTCGCCAACGAACTGATCACAGGCGGCTGGAAACTGAAACCCCTCCACCGGCAGATGATGCTCTCCAGGTCGTACCAGATGAATTCACGGCCAAACCCGGCAGGCCAGTCCAGAGACCCCCAAAACAACTTGTTGTGGCGTTTTCCGATGCGACGCCTGACGGTCGAAGAAATCCGCGATTCGGTCCTGGCCGTCAACCAGAGTATCAATCCTCTGCTGTACGGACCCAGCATTTACCCCCTGGTCTCGGACGAAGTGAAAGCCGGACAGTCAGTACCTGGCAATGGCTGGAAAGAGTCAACCTCTGCCGAACGAAATCGTCGGAGCATTTACATTCACACCAAGCGATCTCTGGTCTTGCCTCTCATCGAAACCTTCGACGGACCAGATCTTGACACCACCTGTCCGGTTCGTTTTTCCACCGTCCAGCCGACCCAGGCGCTGGCCATGATCAATGGCGAACTGTTCAATCGCCATGCGAAAATCCTGGCAAACCATGTCCGCCACAGAGTTGGTAATCAACTCCAACAGCAAGTAGAATTTGTGCTACAAGGAGTACTCCAACGCCGACCCAGTCAGCAGGAAATCGAGCAGGGTGTCCAACTCGTGACTCGGTTACAGAAAGAGTACAACGTGGACGCGAGCCTGGGCCTCGACCATTTTTGTCTGATGACATTTAATTTGAATGAGTTCGTTTATTTGGATTGAAAGGGACTCCATGCGACAAACCAGACGCAACTTCTGTGGTCGGACCCGACGCGAATTTCTGTGGCAGGCCGGCGGTGGATTCACCGGCACCTCGCTGGCGGCCATGCTGGGCAGCGACGGATTCCTCGCCAAACAATCCGTCGCGGCTGACGGAATTACCCCCTGGAAACCTCCTCTGGCAGTGAAGCGCTCCCATTTTCCAGCGCGTGCTAAAAGCGTCATCTTTTTGTTCATGTACGGTGGGCCGAGTCAAATCGACACTTTCGACCATAAGCCCGGTATGAAGGGCATGGACAACAAGACCGTCAACGTGAAGACCTTCGGCCGTTCGGGGCACAGGAGTCTTGGGCGGATCGTCGAACCCCGCTGGAATTTTCGACGGTCTGGCGAATGTGGTAAGCCGGTCTCCACCCTGTTTCCGCACCTGGCCCGTTGTGTCGACGACATCGCATTCCTGCATTCGATGACGGCCGATTCTCCGATTCACGGTTCGGCATTGCTGATGATGAACTCCGGACGCATTCTCAGCGGCCACCCGTGTCTTGGTTCCTGGGTCAATTACGGCTTGGGGACAGCCAATCAGAACCTGCCCGGATTCGTCGTCATGCTCGATCCACGAGGCGGTCCGATCAGCGGTGCAAAAAACTGGACCAGCGGATACATGCCGGCAGATTATCAAGCCACGGTGTTACGCACCAAGGGAAATCCGATTCTCAATCTCGCTCCACCCGCTGGTATGTCAGACAAGGTTCAACGCGCATTGCTTGATAGTTTGCGGTCCTACAACCAGCAACACTTGGAACCACGCGCTGACAATTCTGACCTTGCCGCCCGATTGGCCAGCTACGAGTTGGCGTTCAAAATGCAAAGCACGGCACCCGAAGCGGTTGATCTGAGCCAGGAAACCCGTGAGACGATGAACTTATACGGTATGGAGGACCAGCGCTCACAAACATTCGGACGACAATGCCTGCTCGCACGCCGCCTGGTCGAACGAGGTGTCCGTTTTATACAAATCTATTCGGGAGGAAACCACAACGATGCCAACTGGGATGCGCACGGTGACTTGAAAACCAATCACGAACTGCACGCCGGAGAAACGGACAAACCGATCGCCGGCCTGCTCAAAGATCTCAAGCGACGCGGCATGCTGAATGACACGTTGGTCGTGTGGGGCGGCGAATTCGGCCGGCAACCGGTCGCCGAGTATGCCGAGGGCACCGGACGCGACCACAATGCGTACGGTTTCACGATGTGGATGGCCGGTGGGGGCATCCGCGGAGGGGTCAGTATCGGCAAGACCGACGAGTTGGGTAGCGCCGCGGTGGAAGATCGCTTACATGTCCGGCAATTGCACGCCACCATCTTGCATCAACTCGGCTTCGATCCTAATCACTTCACCTATTTCTACAACGGCCTGGACGAGAAACTTGTCGGTGTCGAAGGTGCCCAACCGATTCAACAAATTATTTAGCTTGCTCCGCTGCTCCGCGGACAAGTCAACGCGGAAAGGATTGAACTGCATAACATCCCAACGGTCGGATTCGGTGGTTCACTGGTGGAGGATTCTTCAACACTCCCTGAAAAGAACAGAGAGAACGGCCCGCACAAAATCTGCCCCCCATTCCGAAGGTCCGACAGTCCTTTTACCGGGCACGCCCCGTCAGCCGCCATGGAAAGGTCTCGTTCCAGGCATTAATATGATGCCCTCGAACAGTTTCCAACCCAAAGGTCTAAGATGAAATTTCTGGTGAGTAATGATGACGGCGTGGAGGCTCCGGGATTGTCGGCGCTGGTCGAAGTCCTGTCTGAACTGGGTGAAGTGACCGTCGTGGCCCCCGCGCAAGAATTATCAGGATGCAGCCATCAAACGACCACACACAGCCCGCTGCAAGTCACGCAGCTGGCTCCGGACCGCCACATGGTCGAGGGGACACCAGCGGACTGTGTTCGCCTGGGTCTATTGCACCTGGCTCCGGACGTCGACTGGGTTTTTTCAGGCATCAACAACGGCGGCAACCTGGGAGTCGATGTCTACATGTCGGGAACGGTCGCGGCTGCTCGCGAAGCGGCATGGATGGGTAAACCGGCAATTGCCCTGTCACAATATCGCCGTAGCAAAGAGCCTGTCGTCTGGACGACGGTGATTCCACAGGTTCATCGCGTGATCGCGCATCTGCGGTCAGAAACGCTTCCCGCGGGAGCCTTCTGGAATGTCAATCTTCCGGAACGTGATCAAGCTGCCCAGGAGGCCAAAATCGTCACTTGTCCCCTGGAAGCCGCCCCGCTTCCAGTCCGGTATGAGATTCAAAACGGACAATTCCATTATCGTGCAACCTATCAAGATCGGCCACGGAAGCCGGGTTCCGATGTGGATGTTTGTTTCTCGGGCGACATCGCGGTGACCCGGATTCCCTAGAGCCCATGCGGACGTTTGTTTGGTGTCTACAGAATCGGCGTGCTCGCCACCCGTGCAGATTCCGTTCTCACCTGACGGAAACACTGGTTGCCGGGAAGTTCATTGCTCACTTCCGTCACTGAGTGGTCGCATAGGGATCCCAGCTCTGTAGCCGGGAATCTTCGACATGCATCCCAACGGTGAAATGGTAGAGATCCTGGAACCGGTGCCCCTGCAGCCCCAAAATCTTGTGCATCGGGTTGTCAAAGTAACATCCAATTCCAGTCGAACGCGCACCGGCCGCCTCGGCCTCCAGATACAAGACCTGGCCTATCATGCCAGTCTCCCAAAACAAATTACGATAAAACGATGGTCCATGATGTTGCAAGGTTTCTTCGAACTCGGCGATCATCGCCAAGCTGAAAAAACCATCGGCGGCAATGTCCTGATCACAGCTGACGGATCGTGCCTTGTCGCAGTTGTCACCTTCTTCCAGTAGATACAGTGGTAATCCGCCTGGTACTCCGTCGGGAGTCGACCACATGAACGACTGGTGCATCGCCTGCTGCAGGCTTTCCAAGCTTGCCGGATCGCGAGGTAAACAATAAAGACCCGGGGGCAAGTCGTCGACACGATGCACAAACAGAACCAGGTGAATTTTTGGTGACCAGCCAAGAGCATTCCAGGGAGGATGAGGGCCCGGCAAGGTGCGACGCAGTATGCGGAGAAAAATGTCCCGTGTGACGGTACTCACACCATCTAACGACAGACAACTTCTGCGCTGTCGAATGATCTGCTGGGCGTGTGCCTCGAAGGTCGGAGTCACCGGAAAGGACCAGTTGCTACCAGCTTCACGCTCCTGGTTCCACTCCTGTCCGGGCATCGACTGCGTGGCTTCAGTGACTTCCCCGATAACGGGCCAGGCCACGTGTTCGGGACTAAGGTGATTGGCACGACCATACCAGGTAGCGGAGTCCATTTCCGCAAAAAAATCCTCGTCCGCAGCGGGAAGAAGTGATGACGGCAACGACAGCTCCTGACTGGGAACTACCAGAGCAACCAGTTCGGCTTCCTCGTGTTCGGTAGGCAGAAAGTCCTGTTGACGATGCAACCCGAACAACCTTGCGATCGCTTCGGTTGGCCAATGGGGAACGAGCATCAACTGCCACCCACAGAGTCCAGCGGAAAATCGCAAGGCCGCCACGGCATGTCCTATATCATGCTGACAATACCGAAAAGCTCGTTCACCGTATTTCCAGGCTTCCCGCCACATAATTGAACTCAAACCAATCAGAAACGAACCATCCGCTAGCCGGTCCATCACCGACTCGCCCATCCTTGAACTGAACGAAGCACGACGTTCCAGCGAGTGATTTTCTGCCTGATAGTGGTACAGAACCGGCGCCGCCGGATCGCCATCCGGTGATTTCAGTAATAGGTAGGACTCGGTCGGATGCAGGTTTCCGCTCGAAGGATTTACACGTAAAGCCCAACGCTTTTCTCCGGTAGATTTCCAGGCCGAAAGCGACATCGCGTAATAAAAGAATTCAGAGATACTTCGCAAGGTCACCGGAACCGGCCGGATCGTATTCGGTTCGTAGATCAATTCGTAGGGAGTGTTGGCAACCTTCCGGGGAATCTCAAGTGGTGTCACCTCGGTCCCTTCATAGTACCGGAAAGGATGCGGCTGATTGTCCCAATCCATGTACCCCAACGAGGCCGCATAACGACGAAAATCGTGCTTCGTACGATCGTGGTAGGACAGGACGGTGGAAAGTGGTGTCATCAAGCTGTTCGTACCTGAAAGTTTTTCGTTCGCCGCGGCGTGTATCCCCGCCCATCGCTGTAGATTATTAAACGCTGCTGGCCGGATTCCGTTGAACTGTCGCCGAAGGATCTCTGAGGTAACCGCGGGCCGGGCATGTTTGGATTTGCAATTCCAGTTGGAGTTTTTTCGTCCTGTGAATGGTTTGCCGCTGCTACATGCCACAAAGTCCTTTTGGTATGCGAGGCGTTGTTCTCAACTACTTGACGTTCAACACCGGAGTAGCATCATAACGCCCTGCCACGTACAGCTCAAACCGATCGCGATAGATCTTGCGGTGGGTCTGGCGAGCGACGTCAGGGTGGTTGTTCTGCTCGGAGAGGTGAGCCAGGCAGGCCCACTTCAGTCGATCCGAAGCTGCCCGCGACAACAGTTCGGCCGCTTCGAGGTTCGACAGATGCCCACCCGGGCCCCGTATGCGTGCTTTCAATGAGCTCGAATAGGGTCCCCTCTCCAGCAGATCCGAATCATAGTTACTTTCCAACAAGACGGCGTCAAGTGAACAGATGACATCCTCCAAGCCGGCAAATATGTGTCCTAAATCGGTGAGGATACCGAGTCGGCGGTTTCCATCATCCACGACGAAGGCCACCCCGTCAGTTCCGTCGTGGGCCGTTGGAATCGTTTCTACTGAAACAGGGCCAAACTGCAACATCGACCCAGACTGAAAGTGACAGATCTTTCCCAACTGCCCCAGTTCATGCCGGGCCCTGGCAGCCCGAAGCGTTTTAGATGTGATGTGGATCGGCAATCCGAACTTGCGGTGGTAGACTCCCGCACACTTCACGTGGTCGGCATGTTCATGTGAAATGAGCATCGCGTCAATTTCTCGAATGTCCTGCCCTCGAGCGGCCAGGCGCCGCTGAACCTGCACACCCGTAATGCCCGCGTCAAACAGCAAACGTACACCACCGGATTCAACGTAGAAGCAGTTGCCGTTACTACCGGACTGGAGAGCGATCAAGTTCATCCCGGACATCTTACCTTCTTAAGCCGTAGAAATCTCTCTGCCCTGACAGGTTCCAGCATTTCGTGTCAGGCCATCTGCCTGGGTCGCTGCAACAAGACGGGGGTTCGACAGCCAGCCGGGCTGCAAGTCGAGGGTTGATCCAATCAGGTCGCTCAGCCGCAGGGAATTTCCACGACGGCAGGAACAGGTCATGCGATGTCGCATGCGCCGTACTTGCCACCCATGCCTGATCTCACACCCAGGCAGCCCTGCTACATGAGATGAGGTCCCGGGTTTTCGCAGGCACAACGAATCCAGTCGAGGAAGCGCGCAGCGGGTGCACCATCGACCACCCGGTGGTCAAACGTCAAGCTGAGAGAGATCCTGTGGCGGGGAACGACCCGGTCTTCAAAGACCGCAGGTTCCCGCACGATTCGTCCCACTCCCAAGATGCCGCTTTGCGGCAAGTTCAAAATGGGGGTGAAGGCATCGATATGAAAGGCGCCCAAATTGGTCAGTGTAAAGACGCCTCCTTGCAGGTCCTGGACTGCCAGAGATCGCGCTCGGGCTCGACTCGCCAGCGAATGCAATTCCGCCGAAATTTGGCGAACCGTTAAGGCATCCACACCCCGAATGACCGGCGCCAGCAAACCATCCTCCGTATCAACAGCAACCGCCACATCCATGCAGTCGGGGATCAC
>CAUZBP010000024.1:0-55609 GCA_963578105.1 Planctomycetota bacterium | reverse complement strand
ATCAAACGGGACTTGCACTGCCACCTACAAGGATTCTCCCACCGGTCTAGCCGACGAGTTGACTGACCAGACCGTCACGGACCATAAAACTTATTTCGTTGCTATATTATTTCCGTCTGGAGTCGCCATGGCCGGCAAACAACAAGTTGTGATCGCGCATCGAGGCGCGTCGGGATATCTGCCTGAACACACATTAGCAGCAAAAGTCCTCGCTCATGAAATGGGTGCCGACTTTATCGAACAAGATGTAGTACTGACACGTGACAGTGAAGCAATTGTCCTGCACGACATCTATCTGGATACCGTGACAAACGTAGTCGACGTGTTTCCCAGTCGGGCCCGCACGGACGGCCGTTACTATGCGATCGATTTTTCCCTTGCTGAAATCCGGCAACTACGGGTTAACGAACGGGTTAATTTGGAAACTGGTCAGGCTGTCTATCCCGAACGATTCCCCGTTGGGGATTCCGTGTTTTACATTCCGACCCTGGCAGAAGAAATTGAATTGATACACGGGTTGAATAAGAGCAGGAACCGCAACGTCGGCCTCTATCCTGAAATCAAATCACCCGCCTGGCACCGTGGCGAAGGTAAGGATATCAGCCAGGTGGTCCTGGGCGTCTTGAACCGACACGGTTACCAGGGCAGTGGTGACAACATTTTTTTGCAGTGTTTTGACGCGGACGAGAACAGGCGATTACGTGAGGAATTCGAGACCCGGCTGAAACTCGTCCAACTCATTGGTGACAATCAATGGAATGAGACGACGACAGATTTTGATCAACTCAGGACCGCACAAGGATTGGCAAAGGTTGCCGAGTATGCTCAAGCCATCGGTCCCGGGTTGAATCATCTGGTCAACGGAACGGATCACGCAGGAAAACCGATCGCTTCGACACTTGTCAAATCAGCACACGAACTGGGGCTGAAGGTGCACCCCTATACCATGCGAGTGGAAGACGTACCCACCTTCGTAGACAACTTTGACGACCTCTTGCATTACTTATTCGACGAGGCCCAAGTTGATGGAATTTTCACAGATTTCCCGGATCGAGCCGTGAGTATTCTCCGCGAAAGACACTAGGGTCCAACCGAGAAAAGGCCGGACCGGCTTTGCAATAACTACGAATGGACGAATTTTGTCCGCTTGAGAAAATGGCAATCTACAGGGAGGCCAAACCCAACTCTGCTAATTTTTCCGGAGTGGGAACTCCTTCTTCATCCCATCCACGCTCTCGATAATAGACAGGAAGCATCGCATCCAGGTTGACGGTGACACCCTTTGCCGGGCCGTCCTTGTGCCCGTCATTCAAAAGGCGTTTGGGCAGCGTATCGTCCGCTTTCGTCAGCCCGGCATTGAGATTCCACATGCGCTCAAGATTCCAGGTGCGTTCTCCGATCTTCACAAAATCGTCCAGCGTATAATCGAGTCCCGTTGCAGCAGCTGTGATGGGGATGAATTCCTCCAAACCGCCACCTGCAAAACCGGTGAACAAACACAGGCCAGTAGCGTCGTGCGCCGTTGAGCGATGCTGCTCATGGACAACCCACTCGCTCTTACCTTCCGTAGCATGCGGGTCATTTCCTTCGGATGTTTCGAATCCCGGAGTCCACGCACGGAGGTGACAGGCTCCACGATTACAAGTCGCGTAGGCGATACCCATCCCCTGGAAACCACGCGGATCGTAGGCAGGAAACTCCTGTCCCTTTGTGCCCATGAAAACGTGTGGACTATTCCACTTCTCGCCCATCAGTTTGGATCCTTCAGCCAACTCGTCACCAAACCCCTCACGATAGGCAGTCGCTTCAGTCATTCGCACCAGGGCCTCGCCCGAACCGAAGCTCAACGGCATTTCCACGCTGTCGTCCGTCACGACCCCGGTTTGGTAGAGTTCCATCGCTGCCGCCAACGTAGCGCCCATCGAAATGGGATCCATACCCAGATCGTTACACAACCAGTTCGCTTTCAAAACCGCGTCCAGGTCCCCCACGCCACAGTCCGCTCCCAGCGCCCAGGCCGCTTCATATTCGGGCCCTTCGCCAGAAATCTTCCAATTGCGCGGATGCATATTGACCATAAATTTATCAGAGTGCTCTTCCAGACGACAAACTCGCCCACAAGCGATTGTGCAGGCGAAACAGGCCTTGTTTGCCACCAAACGTGTCTCTTTGATCGCGTTCCCGTTCAACTGTTCGTACTCGTCAAATTGTCCCGCTTCGAAGTTTCTGGTTGGGAGGCCTCCGAAAGAATTGGTCAGGTCGATGGTCGCTGCGGTGCCTTGATCAGCAAACGCTTCGCGTCCGGGGTTGTCTTTCATCACGGCACGCATATCCCACACGGCCTTCATGAACGCTTTGGGATTGGCAACTTCCACACCCTTGGTCCCTCGAACCGCGATGGCTTTTAAGTTCTTAGAACCCATCACAGCACCCACACCACTACGACCGGCAGCGCGATGCTTGTCATTCATAATGCAGGCAAACTTAACAAGATTCTCACCAGCGGGCCCGATACAAGAGACACGTAAACCTGGAATTCCCAGTCGCTTCCTGAGACCATCTTCGGTTTCCGGAACGGTCTTGCCCCACAATTCCCCCGCGTCCCGCACTTCCACCTGATCGTCATAAATATACAGATAACTCGGCTTGGCCGCCTTACCTTCCAGGATCAACATGTCGTAACCGGCAAATTTCAGTTCCGGGCCCCAATGTCCACCGGAATTGGAAGTCGTAATGGCATTGGTCAGGGCTCCCTTGGTGACAACCATGTAGCGAGAACCACAAGGAGCAGGAGTTCCCGTCAGGGGACCCGTGGAAAAAATCATAACGTTTTCGGGCGAGAGTGGATCAACCCGCGGATCAAGTTCTTCGTAAAGATAGCGATCGGCAAGACCACGGCCACCAATGTATTCATGCAACCACTCGGTGGGAATTTTTTCGGTCTTTACTTCTCCAGAAGTGAGATTGACTCGCAGCAGTTTTCCAGTCCAACCAGCCATGGTCTTTTCCCTGTTAGCTAGAAGAAAAAAAGGAACTCCGTCCGACGATGGACACCCTACTAACTGTGTCGGATTATAACCGATCGGTAATCCAAGGTCGACCTGACCAGGCGACAAGTTTTTCCTCACATTGAAACGGGTGCATGCGAGTCGGTCGTTGGCTGTCCGCTGACTCACTACAACCACGGAGAGTCTACCAGGAAAGCTTGCAGAGGCGGTCGTCATGCAGGCTTCGGCGAGCCTGAGAGCCTTGAAAACAAGAAGTTTATTGACGATTTGCTGAATTTCGAATAGGATAGAGATGAAAGGGGAAGTTACTGATTTCGACCGTCGCTAAGGCTACAGGGGTTAATCACCCGCTTCATCAAGCACCGCTGTTGCTGCAGGAAATGTCGAGGTGAATCAGTACGGGAACGAGCATGAGTGCTGAACCTTTTTTGTTCCCCTCTTGTCTGGCGATTCGTCTGCTGACGGTCGTCTTAACGCTATTTCTCCTGATCTTCGGGTCCATTCCGCCGGCTATCCAGGCCGGACCACTGGATGACGTGGGTTATACCGACCTGCTGAACCTGTTGGGCGCCTCGACTCCCACCGGTGCCGGAGTTCCCGTGAGCCAAATTGAACTAGGTTCACCAAACCAATCGGACTCCGAATTTTCCTCAAAAGTCATTACTCGTATCCCGGTCGGTACCAGTACTGCAAGCCATGCCACCCAGGTGGGTTGGAACTATTATGGCAACACGTTGAGCATGGCCCCCGGCATCGATGTGATCCATTCCTGGATTGCCAATCACTGGATGACTTCGGGATTCCTGCGACTTTCTACATTTGGCGAACCGGTCGTGGAAACACAAGCCATCCAGAATCATAGTTGGATTATCGAAGACGGAAGTGATTCCGCAGCGATCGAAATCCTGCAACGGCTCGACTACGTGGTCAATCGGGACAATGTCCTGGTAGTGGCGGCCCAGAACAACGGAGACACCAGTCCGATTCCGGAAACTCTTGCACAACTTTACAACGGACTCACCGTGGGAGTGACCTCGGGCACTCACAGTCACGGGCAAACCTATCTCGATGGATCAGGGCGAAGCAAACCCGAAATCGTCGCGCCTCAGATTTTCACCAGCTATGCGACTCCCATGATTAGTGCCGCAGGGGCGTTGTTGATCGAACACGCAACAAACACAGTGGGACTTTCAAGTGCTACCAACACCGAAGTGATCAAGGCAGTTTTGATGGCAGGTGCAACAAAAGAAGAGTTTTCCAATTGGACCCGTAGCGCCGCGCAACCCCTCGATACACAGTTTGGTTCCGGTGAACTCAACGTTTCCCGGAGCTATCACATTTTGAACGCTGGACAACAGCTGGCCAGCAACTCCAGTCTGGTCGACCCACAGGGTTGGGATTTCGCCACCACTGCCTCCAATAGCTTCTATTTCTTTGAAATTCCGGCGGACCAGGCAGCATCAGAATTTTCGGCATTACTCACCTGGAATCGAAACATTGAAAATGGCAGCCTGTTTCCTGGTGGGTTCACACCGGAATTCAACGGCCTGGAAAACCTGGATCTGAAATTGTATCACGCCAGCGGGTTGACTCCGGGCAGCTTGATCGACAGCAGTGAAAGCAGTGTTGATAACGTAGAACACATCTACCTGAATGACTCACTTGACATGGGAATCCTGCTCGAACCCGGGCAGTACGCACTGGAAGTTGTTGCACCCGTATCAGGTGTTGATTACGGCCTGGCTTGGCTGGCTAGTTTTCAAGAGGTACATCAGTGGACTGCCCCCACAACGTCTGCCACGTGGGAAACTGATTCCAACTGGTCAGCAGCAGGCATTCCCGCGGAGAACTGGTTTGCGACGTTGAGTAATATAAATTTTCCCGAGGGACAAAAGGCTGTCATCAACATCAACTCGACCGTTTACAAGGTCCGCGTCTCAGGCAGCGCCGGGCGGATGACTGTCGACCTGCCGGCGGGCACAACACTATCCTCCAGCAGCGATGTGGAAATCCAGACCGGTGGCGCCATCACTGGCGGGGGCATCCTGGCAGGCAACCTACAAAACGAATCATTGCATGCCGTCAGTGCTGTCGAAACGCTGACGGTCACCGGCGAAGCACAGATCACAGGAACCCAGATCGTTGTGGACGATAGTTACTCGCAGATTCGCGGCACAACGACTGGCAGTTTTACTTTGCTGACGGCGGGAAATATCAGCGGAAGTTTTTCAAATATTGCCGGCGCCGGTCCATCATCTCATCTCGGAAACGGATACTTCCTGGAGACCTTGGCATCGTCGTCGTCGGACGTCACCGTCGACATTCTGGCTGCCCTCGAGGGGGATGTGAATGGCGATAAAACAGTCGACCTCAACGACTACAGTGTTCTTGCTGATCACTTTAATCCTGGGAGCCCCACGCCGGACCATGTTTGGACACAGGGCAACTTCAATGGTGATCTTGTGATTGATCTTTCGGACTACAACTTGCTGGCACAAAATTTCAATCCAACCGGTTATGCCGCTGCCCTCGGCGACACAGCACACGAAATCAGCTTCGTCCCGGAACCAAGCAGCGCAAGCTTGACCCTGATCACGGTCCTCTTCTTCAGCCTACGCTCGACTGGCACCCGTCGTCATCGTTAAATGGGTCCTTGTGCACGTCCCAGCCAGACCGTAGTTTGTTTGGATCATGGCAAGCGACTCTCATGACAACGACACGCCAGCACCCTATCTTTCCAAGAGCGTCTGGCTGTTTTACGGAGTCTTGTTACTCCTCAGCGTACCCTGGTACTGGAATCTGTTTCCTCAATGGGCCATGCGGATGGTTTGCGGCATGCCTCTCTGGGTCGTAGTGGCGGTGATTGGCAGCGCCCTCACCTCCTGTTACACGGCATGGCTACTCATCTCACGCCGTTGGCCAGACGAAGAAACGAGTTGCCAGCCATGTCCCCAACCCGTGGAAGCCGTGCCGCCGGGGAAGACCTGTGACGAGTGACGTGCTGCCGTTTGGCCCGATTGAATTGACGTTGATCGCCGGATATCTGGCCAGTCTTATCGGGATCGGCTGGCTCGGTCGGCGTGCCCGGCGTGAACAGTCCTTGCAGGATTTCTATCTAGCTGGACGAGGCATCGGTTTTTTCGTGTTGTTGTTGACTTTGTATGCCACGCAATACAGTGGCAACACCCTGTTTGCTTTTACGGGAAACACCTACCGCATTGGTTATGCCTGGACGGTTTGCTTGCAATTCATGACGGCAATCGTCGTCTTCTATTTGCTCCTGGCACCGCGACTGCAGCACCTCTCAAGGCGTTTCAAATTTGTTACACCGGGCGATTACCTGCAGTATCGTTTTGAGTCCCGATCCCTCAGCGTCGTTTGCACACTTATCATGGTCATTGCTCTGGCCAATTTCCTGCTGGCTCAGTTAAAAGCAATGGGCGAAGCGATGCGGGGTTTCGTTCCAGCACATCCAGACGAAGCTTACGTCTGGGGTGTCGTCATGTTGGCCGCGATCATCGTTATCTACGAAACACTGGGAGGATTCCGGGCCGTCGCGTGGACTGATGCTATTCAGGGATCCGTATTAATGGTCGGGTTTACGGCACTGCTCCTGATGGTTTTTCGGGAGTTTGGTTCGTTGTCAGATGCAACGCACTGGCTGAGCCGGGAGAAGCCTGAAATGACGGCACCACCGACCGCGATCGGCGCCTGCCACTGGACAAGTTGGGTGCTGCTGGTCGGAATCGGCGGGGCCCTCTATCCACAAGCCATTCAACGTATTTACGCTGCTCGGTCACCTGCTACTTTAAGAAAGAGCCTGGCGGTCATGGTGTTTCTGCCATTGGTCACGACCCTGATTGCTGTCATTTTTGGCATCATGGCCGCTGCAAATATTCCCAGTTCCCAGGCGCAAGCGGATGAAGTTCTGACGGTTGTCTGTCACCAAATCCAACAGCAGGGATTGTTTGGACGCATCCTGGTTGCCGTCTTGTTCGCGGCCGTCCTGGCAGCACTCATGTCCACAGCCGATTCAGTATTACTTTCTGTCTCATCGATGGTCACTAAGGACCTGTATGCACCGCTCACCCGTGGAAAAGCAGACGAAAGACAGCTTATGCGCGTCGGTAGATATTGCTCGTGGATCCTGATCGCGGCAGCTACGATCCTGGCCATTCGCTGGAAGGACACTGACTTGGTAACCCTACTGAATCGCAAGTTCGACCTGCTCGTGCAACTGGCGCCCGCATTTTACCTTGGCCTACACTGGCCGCAGTTAAAATTAATACCAACGCTCGTTGGTGTTCTGGTGGGACTGGCAGTCTCCGTCATCCTGACAGCCAGCGGCCACGGACAGATGATGGGTATTCATGCAGGACTCTGGGGACTTTTGGCCAACGCAGTAATAGCCGTCGGCGGGAGCAGGCTAAACGGACCTCGTGATCCGCATTAATACAGCAGAACCACATGTCAGCCCGGGTCAACAACATCAACGGCAGCCAGGACACAACAGAAGTTTTTAATCAGAGTTCAACCCACGTCGATCCAAACCGGCCCTCTGGAGCAGGGTCTTGGTCAGAATCTCTTCTTGGAGAGATTCCAGGGGCGGGGGGCCCGTCGCACCCAATTCCTGGGGTGAATACAGGACCTCGTACTTATGTTTTGCTATGGAAAGAATGTCTCCCGACTCAAGGCATCTTTCGATCACTCGAACGCCGTTGACTTTGATGCCGTTGCGGCTTTGAAGGTCATTGACAAACCAATAACCTTCCCTGATTTGCAATTCGCAATGATGAGCAGAAACATTGCTGAAACGCAAAACGACATCACAACTTTCACGTCGACCTACGAGCAACTTCGATGCCAGCAGCGGGATGACGTCCCCTCCACCTTGCGGTATGAGTTGACCTAACATTCGCTCTTATTCTGTTCCAATCTTGCGGGCGATGAATCGGAAATCTATGATTGATCATGATTAACACCCTGGGGACTCTCTGTCAGGCAACTTGGATCGCCTTCCAGAGGCCCCCGTGCCTCCTACTTTCACTGTAAAACGACGTGACAAGAACGTCAACTGAATATTTGAACGAACCTGCTTTTGACTGGCGACAGGCAGGATTACGGTATTATTCCTATAATTTTGATTTGCGTTGTCGATTCGGACATCGCGTGCAACGTGTCAGCGTAGATGCTGGTTTCACCTGCCCGAATGTGGATGGGACGGTAGCCGTCGGTGGGTGTAACTTCTGTGACAACCGGAGTTTCAGCCCCAGTCGCAGGCTCCCCCGTCAGTCGTTGCTGAATCAAATCAGCGAGGGAATTTCGCGTCTGAAACAACGCTACAAATGCGATCATTTCATGGCGTACTTTCAACCAGCCACCAACACCTATGCACCTGTGGACCGGTTGCGGCAACTTTATGACGATGCCCTCTCCCATCCGCAAGTGGTAGGCCTGGCAGTGGGGACGCGTCCGGACTGTGTCGCCGATGATGTGCTCGATCTACTTCAGGAGTTTGCCGAACGGACTTATGTGTCAGTCGAGTATGGCATGCAGACCATTCACAACCGATCACTTGATTGGATGAACCGCGGTCATCACCACGATGCTACAGTTGACGCGATGAAAAGAAGTGTTTCCCGGGGATTCCAGACATGCCTGCACGTGATCCTCGGACTGCCGGGTGAATCCCATCAGGATATGCTGAAAACAGCACATGAAGTAGCGCGTTTGGCGCCCGACGCCGTAAAGTTGCACAATCTGTACGCTGTCAAAAACACCCCCTTTGGGGAAGAGGTCATCCAGGGAAAGTACGATCTGATAGAGCGTGATGAATATGTTCGAACGCTCGTCGATTTTCTAGAGATCCTCCCCCCTGACATCGTTGTCGAACGCATCAGTGGCGAAGCTCCGCCAGCCTATTTCATCGGCCCTTCCTGGTGCCTGGACAAACCTGCAGTGCGGCGCGCCGTCGATGAAGAGTGGCAGACTCGTGACAGTTGGCAGGGAAAGCATGCAGGCCGGTAAGTCGCAGAAAGATTGCAGACCCGGCAGCTTGTGGGTCAGCACGCCGCATGGCAGCCACACCGTGACCAGTCACCAAACATCAAGGAAACGCTGAACTGCGGCGGTACCTTTTCTACAATCTCGCCAAGTTCTTATCTTCACGCCGTTGTTCAAACTAATTGCGGAGCTTCGCGATCCGGGGAAGGCACCTGGAATCAAGGTGGCAGTTCACATTGCCAAGGGACATCAACTGCAAGCGGATACCTGCAGTTCCTCTTTTTCCCTGGATGACCCTGACACCAAAACCGGCGCTACGGGTTTCAGCAAAGAAACGATACCGGCAAACCCCAACAAATTTCCCGCATCCGATGTTCGTGTCCTCTGTAGTCCTCAACTCATACGGTCACAAAAAGGTTACGGAGTGGACCTATAAGCCGAGTTTTGTTCCCTGTCAGCGAAATTCGCAAACAGGGTGGTAGCCATTAATCTAGGACGGCAATTGCTTGCCACCTCATGCAACCTACCCGAGAGTCGTGACGGATCGGACAAATCCGCAGTCCGCCCGAAGGTGGACTTGCTCTCTGTTTGGCCTTGCTCCGAGTGGGGTTTACCTAGCCAGGCAAGTCACCCTGCCTGCTGGTGCGCTCTTACCGCACCGTTTCACCCTTACCCAACTTCTGGGCGGTTTGCTTTCTGCTGCACTTTCCCTGGCCTTGCGACCGGTCGGTGTTACCGACCACCCTGTCCTGCGGAGCCCGGACTTTCCTCCCGTCCCCTGAGGGACCGGCGACCACCCGGTCCACTCCGAAACCATAGCTGCATTATGAAATCAATAGGCTGTAAAAGGAAGACGTGACCCGCTGCGTTCAAGTTCGTTTCCTCGAAGTTTACACCAGTATGAGCAACACGAGTCACCTGAGGGGAGTGCTTCCGTTGCGGGAACCTGACATCATGGAGAGGAAACCCGACTTCTCAAGCTATCCTGGCGACTGAAGAACCTTGTCGCTTTTCATGATTCCGACAACGTTGTCTGAGACGCAACGCCTCTGCGACCTCTAAAAAAAGAGGTGGCCATCTCACTGGCCACCTCTTTGAATCAGCCTCGACATTTAGTTTTCACGCTACTCATGTGGGATCAAATCCCAGTCGATGACTTGCAGTAATTTCGATATACAAAGCTTGTTCATGCTCGTTCGACGCTCATGGGCCTCCGTACGCAACGACTCGTGCAAGCTTTTGGGCAGTCGAACGGTGATCACCCGGGTCGGCTCAGTACCCTGAGCTTGACTACGACTGTTTTCACGGAGCTTGGCAACCATTTGCTGAATTTCGTTGTACTCCTCGGTCTGCTCAAATTGCATAAATTCGTCGGAAGAAGGGAATATCCGTCGAGCAGCGCCTTCCACACCCAATACCTCTCGGAAAAAAGTGACCCAATCTGGGCTCCTCTGGAAAAGCTCACCGGCAACCCGATGTACTTCTCGACAGCGCCCTTCTGGGCTCGCAGTCTGCGGGATACTCGTCACCGCTGGTATAATAGGAGTTGTCTGGGGCTCTGGTACCGTTGGCGCTACCTGAGGCTGTTGAATAACGTTCTGCATCTTGGTCTCCTTACTTGACATCGATCCGAAAAACTTAATCCATCCGTGAATCAACCCCCCGAGGAGATAGGGATTACCGGAATCAGTGCTGGTACGTCAAGAGCAGCACAGAATTGTGTGCACTGCTTGCACACACGACTTCCCCGATAACAGGCCCCGAGATCGTAGCAAAACAGCCAATTTCAGAGCTAAAACACGATTCCGCAAAGGTCAAGTACGTCCTCGAATGACAAACCAAAGCGCGTCTAGGTCATCTAGGGGGTTCTCGTCTTCAAAGGAGTGAATCTGGGTATCTCGGGCATCAGGTGATTTTTAAAATTTCCAGACTTCTGGATTCCGATGCACCTGAACGGCCACACACGTCTGTCTGACTCACGCCACCAAAAGATTCATCGTCGCTAGCATTTTTTATGTATCCTTGTTCTCTACACCAGGCCCGTTTTGTGGGCGATGAAGGTATCCGGAGAACGGAAGATGTCCCCTCCAGTCCCTGTCCGGCTCGTTCATGGATTCTTTCGTCGCCTCGCCCAGTCACTGCCGTCCTACACGTATATGACGACACTCACGCAATTGTGCCGTCACTGCTTGTGTGTTGGACCGGGAGTCTTACCACGAACTGACAGCACCGTTGTACACTGCATCCGGCTTATTCACGTTGGTCTTGTCCTCAGATGTCGCCGTGATCAACCTGTGTTTCTCCTGGGGATTCAAGCAGTTCACCTCCCTGACACGCGTTTGCTTTGCTAGCAACGCGGTCGATGCCAGGCGCGGACAGCCGTTTGGCACGTTTTTCCTCACGGCGCCTCACCGACGTTGATCTTGGTGCTTGACTCACAGGTCGCTATCTTAGCCGCACTTTTCTATTCGTTTGAAACAAACCAAATCAAACCATTTTCATGTCTGTCACACTTGAGGCACCAAATACGACCAGGTCCGCAGGAATCGGGCGGACTGCAATTCGACGTGCACACTTACTTTCTCTGGTGTTGGCACTACTGGGAGTCGCTTCTCTCTCCGTCGACATTCCCATTGCACAGTTCATCTTCGAAGTGAAACTCCCTGTTGTCGAAAATGATTTCTACAGAGATTTTTTCAGGTTATTTAACCTGACAGAGGTTTATGCTCATGGCACGGGAGTCGCACTCATTTTGCTCGGTCTAGTCGCTTTCCAACCGGCGCGCTGGGCAGTCCTGCCTCGTATCGCCCTCAGTGCCTACTGCGCGGGGCTGCTGGCCGTCGCCTGTAAGATGCTCGTCGTACGAATGCGACCCGCTAATTTCGTTCCAGCCTTTATGAACGGTGAAGCCACCACCACGTTCGAAAGTTGGTTTCCATTCATTTCGCAGGTCTCCATAGGATGGTCAGGACAATCCTTTCCCTCAGCACACGCAGCGACCGCAACAGGACTGACAGTGGCGCTTTGCTGGTATTGTCCGCGTGCAAGCTGGTACATCATCTTGTTAGGGTGTATGGCCAGCGTGCAGCGGGTACTGACAGGCAGCCACTATCCAAGTGATATACTTTTCGGAGCCGCGATCGGAACTGCCATTGGCTTGATTGTCACCGGCCCCGGGTACATTGGACGGTTCCATGACCGGCTGGAACGGCTCTGCGGGCAGTGAGTTTGCATTCCGATTGAAACCCGGCAGACCCAACGTCAACTGCCCAGCATATCTCTCCCCGGGTCCTGTGTACCATCGGCCGAAACCTCGGTTGAATCCTCTTTGGCCCGCCGGCCCTTGATTCCGGACGGCTGAGCCTTGTGGGCGGCATGAACCACCAGGTATTCACCCCGTTCATTTTCCAGGCTATCCTCTGCCAGATCCGTCGGCTTTTGCTCCGCGCTGTAAGGCTCGGGGATTTTTCCGACGGGTTCCAAAGATTCTGCCTGCCAAGTCACATTGCTTTCCCAAATTTCGCGGGGTGGATTCTGGATATCCTCTCCCGGAGGTGGGGAAGGATGTTCGTGGTTCACCGGATGGACCTCCGCGCTTTCAACAGCGACGGTTTCAGCAGGTTCTGACTGTTTCTCCTCCAAGCGTTCGACAGGCTCTCCACTCTTACGGGTCTTGCGCCGTTTTCGCTGTGCCCGCACCACCTCACGTTGGGCTAATTTCCGATAATCGGGTAGGGTTCGCACATCCACACGCAGCGCACGAAACATTTTCATAATGTGCTCGTGACAGGTGAACAGAATGATCTGGTGACCCTCTTTGGCAAAATCGCGCAGAACACGGGCCGCTGCCCTACTGCGTTCCACGTCAAAATTAACCAGCACATCATCCAATACCATGGGTAAGTCCATGCCTCGACGAGAAAACATCGCCGTTAGCGCCAGGCGAAGGCTCAGGAAGACCTGTTCCCTCGCTCCGCTGCTCAGCGTTTCCGCACTCAGTGACTGCCCCTGATCATCCTGGACAAGTAACACATCCTCTGTCAAAGGTGTCCAAATACGAACATATTTACCGTCCGTTAACTGTTCCAAATGCTGCGACGCTTCCTGCAAAGTTTCGGGCTGTCGTTGTGCCTCGTAATTTTCACAGACCACGTCCAGGATTCGCGACGCGAGAGCGAGCATTTTCCAACGCTGGAAGGCAATCCGCAATTGTTCATTTACGCACCCCAAATCCACAAGTTCCGCTGCAATCCGCCGGTCCAGACGTGATTGTTCCGCAGATGCTTTCAGTTGTCCTCGTTTTTCGTGAAGGGCGTTCAGGTCTTGCTCGTGCTCTTGTTGACGGTCCCACAGTTGTTCAAGTCGCTGCTCCACATCGGCTTGCCCGGCGACTCCGAGAAGTTCCGTAATGGTTTCCTCGCTGACTTGCGAACCGAGGGCATTACCAATTTGTTGAGTCAACTCGTCTCTTTGTTGCCGAAGATTGTATGCCCGGCTTGCTTCGCCGGCGGAGGTGCGAAATTCACGCTCGTCCGCCACGCCTGCATCAGAGAAGAGGCTTCGTAGACGACGCCGCAGATTCTCGATATGGCGACCACATTTGAGATAACGGTGCTTCAGTGTTTGATGTTGACGCTTGAGATCACCCCGGCGTTCGACCCGTTTAACCTGATCAGCCAATGCCCCGTTTAAAGCTTCGAATTGTTCAAGTGCATCTCGTCCGTCTCCGTCGACCCCCGTTTCTGCTAACAAACGGCCAATGCGCTCCGTGACCGTGGAAATCTCTTGCTTTCGCTGTTCAAGCTCCTTGGATTTTTCACGTATTTGCCGCTGCAGCTGACGAATTCTGCGTGATTGCCTGGCGACAACAACCAAGTCCTCGGATTTCAACGCAGCTGATAGACCGTTGGACACGAGCAACCGGCGCCACCGTCCCCTGGCTTCCTTAAATTCTTCCACAGCTCCGGCAATGCGCTGCTGATCAGCATCTAAAGCACTTGACGACGCTTGCCGTTCTGCATCGAACGGCAGCAACTGCTGGAGTTTCTCAAGATCAGCTTCGGCATGCTTCAGTCGAACAACAAGTGGTCCACCTCCGACAGGCAATTGTTCGTCCAGTTCCTTTCGTTCGGATTCGGACTGCGCAACCTGAGACGTCATGGAGCGACGTTGCTGCTGGCAATCCTTCCAACGTGAGTGAGCGGCCTGTTCACACACCGACTTCGAAACCACCGCCCCCACAAGGCACCCCAATCCCAGGAAGGCTAAAACCCAACGGGTCCCTGCCAGGAATCCGAGCACAGGAATCCAACCAAACACGGAAGTGAGCAACAACACCAACCCCAGAGAAAACACAGCTCCCACCAAGCCAATCTGGTGGTTCGTCAACACCTTGCGTCTCAGTTGTTCTCGAGAGGCTTCCTCCAAGTCCTGCCCATGCCGCTTGAGCTGCTCCAGCCGCTCATCCAGTTCCATACGGCGTCTGAGTAGTTCGACCAGTTTACCGGCCGTCTCTACCGCTGCCAACAAATCTCTTTCACCCCGCGAATTCAACAAATTCTCCAGCTGTTCTGCATCCCTTTCACGCAGACTTTCGCCCCGCTCAAGGCGCTGCTTCAAAGCCGACAGGCGTCGTTTAGCTTCACGAACGGCCTGAGCAGACTCTCGTAATTTTATCACCGCCTGTCCGGAAACCACTGGAGGGCTGTCCGCATCTTGGGTGGCGTCGCCCAGCCTTTCTTGTTCTAACTGGACCTTGTGTTCCAGTTCGTCAATTTCACCTTCGATTCGCGTGATCTGTGACTGGACTGTGGTCGCCCACGCCTGTTGTTCATCGAGAGATTCAATGCGAGCTCGCTGCTTCAGGAGGACCCTGTTCAGAGTGATTTTTTTTCGTCGTCGATCCAATTGTTTCATCTGCACCCTCAGGGCACTTTGACGACGTGAAAATCTCCGCACGTTTTTTTTCAGTTCTTCGAGCTGATCCACCGCGTCATAAGGAAGCCGCCCCGCAAGTGAAATTTTGGACAAGCGGTCGTCCAAAGATATCCGTTGCTGCCATTTTTCCTGTACCGACATGGCTGCCTCGTGCACACGCACTTCATCACGAACCTGCGCCAAGTTTTCTTTCGTGGCTTCGATCTGCGTTGTCAGGTCATTTTCATCGGTTCGCCGGTGGGCCCAACAACGCGTCTCTTCCTGGTAGTGTTGAATTTTGTTTTCATGTTCGCGACGGCGCTGAAGTAACTTGCGAATCTGGCACTGTGACTTCTCCTCGTGAAGCAGTCGATTGCGCGAAACAACCAACTCGCGCCGTACTTCAATCAACGATACACGGTCGAGTCCGCCAGCAACGGCGTAAAGATGCTGGGCTGCTTCGGAGTCATTCAGGGTGCCCAATTCCTGCAACTCTCGTAAGCCAACGGAAAAAACGTTCGTGAAAATGGCCTCATCAATTCCAGAGAGCAGTTTCCCCAGAAAGTGATCCGGTTGTACACGACCCTGGCTATCGGTCACCCCGATCTCTTCTCGATCAATTCCAGATCCCTTAGGCGCAACGTACCGTTGTAACCGATATTCACCCAGTCGGTGATTCAAACACAAGGCTCCCCCCGGACGACCACCATAGACGGGCGGGAGGTAACGAGCACGTTCCTGCTGGTGAAATCCATACAACACCGATCGTACGAATTGCATCAACGTCGTTTTACCCGCTTCGTTGTGGCCATAAATGACGGTCAGCTTGCCAGACAGATCCTTGAGATTCAGGCCCTTCCAGACGCCAAAACCTTCAATTTCAAGATCGGTGATCTTCACCTAGCCGCTCCTTCCACCACTCAAAAGGTCCGCAGCGAGAAGTGATACCTCTCGAAACAGCCTTTCTGTTTCTTCCCCGTCACCAGTACCGTCCGCTACAGCTTTCACACCCAACGACTCCAAGTGCCCCTCCTCCAGTTCCGGAACAAAGGATTGCAAGCTGTGACCCGATTCCAACAAGTCTCGCGCGTGGCGCAGGAATTCGCCGCGTAACGTTTCTTCCTCGTACCAAGTATCTGGCAGGTCGCAGCCAGATTCCCAGTTCAAGGCCAGTGACCAGACACTTGTCTCCTCGTAACCGAAGTCTTTGCGTAACCGTTGGAGCAACTCACTGGCCAGCAAACCTCGTCTCATCTGCCGACCCACGGAGTCTCCTCCGACGATCGTCCAGGTAACTAGCTGAGTTCTACCCGCTCCCTCATTGGCCAGTTCGAAGGCACGGACGTTCAACAGTTCTTGCAAATCTTCCCCTGCCGTCAAATCGTCTATCTCAATACGCTCCTGAACCCATGTGGCTACGTCCGTCGCCGCCGGTTCCAACGTCGTAGAGCCATCCTCTTCCACGTGGACTAACGTTACTCCGTGAGATCCTTCTTCCCGTGGACACCTGCCCTGCGGCGATCCGGCATCATGTGCAACGGTGGTGTTTCCTGGCATGCCCGGGACAGTGCACCGTTGATGCCTTCCGCCCAGGGCCCAATACGAAAATTCCCCCTGCGAAATCATCTCCTCGGAAGGTACCTCACGAGAGAGAGCAATCCTGTACAGACCCGCAGCATCCTGACCATGCTCCTGACCACGCAGATCGCTCAAGTCCACAGCCACCACCGAGGCCAACGGCACTCCCTCTCTGTGGTGAACCAGGCGTTCCGTTCGAGTCTGGTCGCAGAAATGAACTTGTTCGGGCAACTCTAAAGCAACAGGCCAATTTTCAAAATTCTCGACTGAGCCGGCACTCCAATAAACGGAAATTTCGTGCTCTGCTAAGCGTTGAAACTGTTCCACCAAAAAAGTGCACGCGGCGGGTCCTGCTTGAAACGGATGCAAAACATCGCCTACCAGCAAAACGAATTCCACTTCCTGGTGAACCGCCAAATCAAACACTCGTTTAGCGGAACGGAGCGGAGCTTCGATAAACAGTTCGCGGAGATGATCTGGAATCTCCTCCACGCCGTAGAGCGGTTGCTCCAGATGCAGGTCGGAAGCCTGTAGAAAACGAAAAGGCAAACCCGACACCGTCACCTCCCTGCAAACAATTGTTCGGGCCAAAAGCGCGACGCTCGAAAAACTCCTGTTGACAGCGCGCGCAGTCTAACGTCCGCGAGACTTTCCACCTATGGCGATTTGGTGACAGGATCAAATAACAGCAAGCTGAAGAAGGCTGATCGATGGTCGTGAGACAACATGTTGATGTTGTGAGACCGAAAACCCGGGTAGTCCCGAGCGTTCCCGTTCATTTTCTACAAGCGTTCGCCGCTAGCATCCTCTGCTGCCTGCTAGCTTAAACTTTTGCGTTTTGCCCTGCGTCGCGCGGCCGGAGCGGCAATTTGTTTTACCGAACCGGCTGTCTCAGACGTGTGGGCTCCTTCAGACTGGCCAGTCAGTTCGTAAAGAAATCGACTCGGCTGGGTCAGACGTGGTTTACCCCATTTTCTACGACTTTGAGCCATCGAAAAGGTCAGGCGGTCCTGGGCACGCGTAACCCCCACATAACACAACCGACGTTCCTCATCCACGTCCTCTTCGTTGTCTTTCAAACTACGATGGTGCGGTAAGATACCTTCTTCCATACCGACCATGTAAACATGAGGAAACTCCAAACCCTTTGCCGCATGGAGTGTCATAAGAGTGATCGCATTCTGATCCAAGTTTTTTTCCTTGTCCGATTCCCGATCTTGGGCATCGAGAGTCAGGTCGTCCAGAAATCCCTCGAGGGCAGTTGGCGATTCAGACCGTTCGTCAAAATTGGCGGCAGCGTTGATCAACTCCTCGACGGAAGCCCAGCGAGACTGGATTTCATGGGGGTCGGAATAAATTCTTTCCATTTCTTCCCGATAACCGATCCTCTCCACTGTGTTGCGGACAATGTCGACGACCGTTCGTTTGCCGATATTCCGGCGCAAGCTTTTAATCAAAGATCGGAACCCGTCAAGCGACTGCAGGGCGGCAACGGGAAGTTCCGGCAGTTCACCCGGTCGTTCCATGAGTTCCCACACCGAAACACCACTGGAAACTGCCGCCTCCAGAATCTTGCTGACCGTCTTCACACCAATCCCCCGTGGAGGAAGATTGATAATCCGGAGCAACGAGACTTCGTCCTGTGGAGACGAAAGAACCTTAAGATAGGCTAACATGTCTCGCACTTCCTTACGGTCAAAAAACGAGTTGCCGCCTACCAGCGTGTAAGGTAATTGTGCTCGTCTCAGTTCCGACTCGAAAGCGCGGGGTTGCTCGTTGGTGCGAAATAGAACGGCGATGTCACGGGGTGAGATTCCTCGATTTTCAACCCAACGGTAGATGTCAGCTACAATCGCCTCGGCTTCCTTGGTTTCGTCACGGAATTGCAGGACTTGCGGCCGCTCACCACCAATCCGGGATGAATGCAACTGTTTATCAAATCGCTTCTTGTTGAATTCAATCAGACGATTGGCCACCTGCAGGATTTCCATCGACGAGCGATAATTTTCCTGTAAACGGACGACTTTCGCGTCAGGCCAGTCCTTCTTGAAACGCAAAATATGTTCCACCTCCGCACCACGCCAACCGTAAATTGACTGATCATCGTCACCCACAACACACAGATTCCGATGGCCGACCGCCAGGGCTTTAATGATCCGATACTGACTGGAACTCGTATCCTGGTATTCGTCAATCAAAATTTGATCAAAGCGTGCCGCTTCTTCACGCCGTGAACCGGAATGCTGGCTGAACAGGTCGTCGGTGAGCAGTAAGAGATCGTCAAAATCAACGGCTCCCATGGATCGAAGTGCCTTCTGATAGCGCCGATACCCCACCGCTGCGACGTGTTGGCGATCAGTCTCGGCCAGCCGCTCTGCTTGATCGGCTCGAATCGAATTGCTCTTCCAGCTTCCGATGATCGCCAACAAATCATCCGGACGAAGAACATTCGTAGCCACTCGTATTTCCCGTAACACCCCGCGCGCGATACTCAGCTGATCACGCCGGTCATAAATGGCAAACCGGGTCGGATAATTGAGATGCTGAATATGTCTTCGCAAGATCCGTACACAATGCGAATGAAACGTCGAAATCTCGGGAAAATCCCTTTGTTTTCCCAGGATTCCACGAATCCTCTGCCGCATCTCTCCGGCGGCTTTGTTGGTGAAAGTCACACCGAGTATCCGGCCGGCCGGGGTGCCTTGACGTATCAGTTCCGCAATACGATAAGTCACGACGCGCGTCTTTCCTGTGCCCGCTCCGGCCAACACCAGAAGAGGTCCGGCAGCGGTCTGAACGGCTTCACGTTGAGCAGGATTCAGTTGATGTGCCATGACAAATCGGGGGGGGAACTGACAGAACTCTACAAGTTCAAGGAATCGACGATAGTACACGCCAACAGGCCTCGCAGCCAGTGGTGACGCAAGAAGCAGTGCGAAGTCAGCCGCTCGCCACCGTGCGAGATAAGAACACGGGCGGCCTGGAGACTGGTCGTTCGCACTTGACGCTAAGCGGAAGCCGTCCATATACTTGCGGTTCTATGTTGATGGTCTTCGAAAGCCATCCGTACCGACCCCAGTCACAGGGTAGCGAAACATGAAGACGGAACGCAGGCACGAACTTCTCAACAACGAACTTGCGTCTCGGCTGACCGGTTACGTCGAAATTGCAAAATCCTATGCACGTCCTGTCGTGGGAATGCTGGGAATTGGACTCATCGCTTTCATTGCATACGTCTTTTTGTCCAATCGTAGCGAGGCTTCTCGAAGCGAAGGTTGGCAGGAGTACTATGAAGCAGTCAGCACGGGCAACGAAGACCATCTGCTTGATGTTGCCCAGCGACACGCAAGCAGCGAGGTGGGATTGTGGGCGTTGCGTGCCGTTGCGGACGGGAAACTCGCAATGGGAAGTCGCATGCAGTTCGATGACCGCAATGTCGCCAATCGCTTGTTGACCGAGGCGCAACAGTATTATGAAGACGTCCTCAACAAAGCCTCGGAACCTTTGCTCCAAAGGCAAGCACTCTTCGGGCTGGCCCGGTCCTGTGAAGCCCTCAATGACCTACTCAATGCGGAAAAGCATTTTGCAGTATTGCAGGAAACATGGCCATCGAATGCGCTGGGCCAACAGGCAGACCAGGCCTTGAAAAGGGTGCGTCGACAGGAAGCGTTTTATACCTGGTTGTTTGATCAGAAACCCAAGCCTTCAACAACGCTCATGGGCGAACGGCAAATCCAATTTGGCGAGCAACCGGCATCGCCCGACGACGCCGATCTCGATTTCCTTGGTGAAGAAGAGGACTTGCTGTTTCCCGACGAGGACGTCGCTGATCCCAGTTCGGAATCTGTCGAAGGATCTGATCTGAACCCGGACGAAACGAACCTCGATTTTGAAGCAGGTGACACTTCCCCCACGACCAGCCCTTAGCCTTTTGTTCGCAGGCATGGCTTCCAGCGATTCCCCCCCGCAGACTGTCGATCGAGTGATCTTGCCTGATGAAGCAGGTCAGCGTCTCGATGTCTTTCTGGCACGAGTCTTTTCATCGCATAGCCGAACCCATCTGCGTCGCGTCATCAACGCGGCGCAAATCCTGGTGGACGGGCAGCAGGTCAAGGCGGCGTTTCAATTGCGAACCGGGCAGCGGATTTCCGGATGCCTCCCCGAACTACCCCGGGACGGACCGATAGCCGAAGAGATTCCGTTAAGCATCCTTTACGAGGACGACTGCCTGGTGGCAATTGACAAACCATCCGGTATGGTAGTCCATCCCGCCAAGGGACACTGGCAAGGAACCCTGGCCAGCGCACTCGCATTTCACTTCGAGCAGTTGAGCACGCTGGGTGGGCCAACTCGGCCAGGAATCGTGCATCGCCTGGACCGTGAGACGAGTGGTGTGATTGTGGTTGCCAAAACGGATGCGGCACATCGGGAGTTGGCACGGCAATTCGAACAACGGACGATCCACAAAGAGTATTTTGCTATTTTGCAAGGCGTACCGGATCGAGATCGTGATGTGATCGATCAACCCCTGGGAATGCACCCTTATCATCGCGAAAAAATGGCGATTCGTGCGGGGCACTCAACAAGCCGCGCGGCAACTACCTTTTACGAGGTCTCGCAAAGGTTCGACGGATTCGCTGCCGTCAACATCTTTCCGAAAACGGGACGCACACATCAAATACGCGTACACATGAGACACGCGGGCCACCCTGTACTGTGTGACCGGTTGTACGGGGGTCGGTCTCGAATTACCAACGTGGAACTTGGCATTACCGGTCAGGAAGAACAAATCGTCTTGGAACGTCTTGCATTACACGCCCACCTGCTTCGTTTCGAGCATCCTCAGGACAAAAAGACGATCGAAGTCGTGGCACAGCTACCTGACGACCTGCAAACGGTCCTCCACTTACTAAGGTAGGCTTGAAGTGTCCTAAGTCGACAGTTGGCCAAAAAGTCGCAGTTAGAAAAGGCTCCCGGTGGTCTTCTGTGTGCCATGATTCCAACTCTTATTTTCTGTCATGCTGTACAACTTTCTACCTTCCACCAGCATAGCTTCGTTGCAGGGAAGAACTTCCCCTGGTAACCTCAACTAAATCGTTTCCTGACATTCAATCCAGCTCTTTTCAGCATTTCTTGTTTCAACATGGCAAGCCTCTTAGTCACCGGCGGCGCTGGTTTTATTGGTAGCTGTTTTCTGAGGCAGTGGATCGAGCATGAACCCGATGCTGTGGTCAATCTCGATAAACTCACCTATGCGGGGAATCTAGGCTCGTTGCTGTCTATTCAGGACAACGCCCGATACACGTTCTGCCGGGGTGACATTGGAAACCCGGAAGTCACCCGCGAATTGTTGGAAACACACCAACCGCGAGCGATTGTCAACTTCGCAGCCGAATCTCACGTTGACAGGTCGATTGACGGCCCGATGGACTTTGTCATGACCAACGTAGCGGGCACCGTACGTTTGCTCGACGTCGCCAGGGAATACTGGGCCGGATTGAATGAAAATGGGAAACAGACTTTTCGGTTTCTGCATGTGTCCACGGACGAGGTATACGGCTCACTCGATTCAACAGGAAAGTTCACCGAGCAGTCGCCCTACGCACCCAATTCTCCTTACTCGGCATCAAAAGCCGCCTCCGATCATTTTGTGAGGGCGTACCATCATACCTTCGGCCTACCCACACTGATCACCAACTGCAGTAACAATTACGGTCCGTTTCAATTTCCGGAAAAACTGATTCCGTTAGTCATTCTCAACGCCCTGGACAACAAGCCGTTGCCCGTCTACGGCGATGGGCAACAAGTACGTGACTGGTTGTTTGTCGAAGATCATTGCCATGCGATCGGCAGGGTGCTCGACCGGGGCAGGCCGGGTGAAACCTATAACATCGGGGGAAATTGCGAGCGTACCAACCTGGAAGTTGTCGAACACATTTGTGATCTCATCGACCAATTGCGTCCGGATTTGCCTGGGGGATCCAGGCGTCAATTGATCCAGTTTGTCAGCGACCGACCAGGGCACGACCGAAGGTACGCTATTGATGCATCCAAAATGAGTCAGGAACTCGGTTGGCAACCGGAGTTTCAATTCGAACAAAGTCTGGAGCTGACGGTTCGCTGGTACCTGGAAAACCGGGAATGGATCGAGGGAGTCACATCGGGGAATTATCAACGGCAGCGACTGGGTTTAGGGTAGACATCGTCTGACTTCGGCTGAGGATTTTGAAACCAATTCAGCGCGGCATGGTGCTGATTGGACCCCACCGGTCTCCAGCGTATTTGGTCAACACCCGTTGTTTTACGGCATCTTGTGGAAGCAACTCTGCGGGAATTCACTGCCCTCAAAAAACACAGCGAGCAACGTTTTGGCCCCCCAGACTGCTTAATCGTTAAGACTTACCATTCCTTTCGATGTTGGCACTCGTTTTGCAGACTACAAACCAGTACTGTGAAAGTTCGCGGGCCTGGAAGCCAAATCACCGCGTGAGCGACTGATTCCCTGGAGGAGCAGGCCGGCTTCCTGCAAGAAGGTTCAGGACTGAGACCCGCAGGGGTAAGTCGAGCAGATCCACAGCTTCCAGTGGTGTCCTGCAGCAGACCAGAGTGTGCAGCAGTCAGGTAGTTCACTTCCTCCCAGAAAATAATTCGAACTTATAATAAGGAATCAGAAAACTTGGCAAAAACATGCCCAATTTGTCACGCGAACCAGGCGTCAACGTTCACATTCGAAGCAGGCCACTCGTCGGCACCCTAGAGATCGTCATCCATCGGCGGAGTGAAAATCGTCTGCCGCTGTCTGTTGCATTTCTACACCAACCTGTCCCACGCTTCCTGAACGATGTCAATCTGGAACTGCCCCAGTGAAAGAGGCCATCATCCATAAACGGTCGTATCGGTTGGCAATATGAAGATCGATCGTGGCAAGCCATCCGAGACGACGATCCTTTAATTCCGTTTCCATCTGTGAATCCACTGCGATTAGGTTTCAACGTTCTCCGTTACCTGGGACCTCGCATCGTCTGGTTGCGAGCGGGCGTGTACTTGCGCCAAGCCTTGGGATCAACTCGAAACACATTCCCTTCTCGCTCCTGGAAAGCGATCGAGCTGTCTGACATCTGCAAGCCGGGAACTCCGTGTTCCCCAGCCGGGTACAGCAACTTTAAACGGACTCAGAAATCAACGTTTCTGTTTCCACTTGGAAAGGCACCGGTCATCCCGGCGGGCATCTGCCGTGCAACCTCTGATCGGTATCCATCGCTGCGTGAAAGGATCAATCTGTTACGAAACGATCGGTGTGTCTACTTTTTCCATAAACCCTCTCCCGTTTCCATCGATTGGTATCGTAACCCGATCGACGGGGCAAAAAGTGATCCCGGCTTACATTTCTCTGACATCCCCGATTATCTGCCCCAGCAGGGCGACATGCGAATGCTGTGGGAGCCATCCCGGGCGGCGTGGGCATTGGACTGTGCTCGAGCGCATGCCCGTGGTGGATTCGAGGATCTGGGCCAGCTCTACTGGCACTGGGTCGACTCATGGATGAACGCTTGCCCGCCATTTGACGGTTTTCAATGGAAATGTGGCCAGGAAAGTTCCGTACGGTTGATGGCAATCTTGACAGGATTTTGGGCACTCGCGGACGACGCCACAACCACGGCCAGTCGTTACCAGCAGATTGCGCGGTTTGTGTGGGCAACAGGTTTCCGCATCTACCATCACATCAACTATGCCATCTCTCAAAAAAACAATCACGCCATCTCCGAAGCTTGCGGTCTCTTGTTGGCAGGTTATCTTTTCCCCGAACTGCGAGAAGCAGACCAGTGGCGGGCGAGAGGGCGCAACGTCTTGTACAGAGAAGTCGCCCGGCAGAACTATGAGGACGGAAGTTACGTACAACACTCGTTGAATTATCAACGAGTGATGCTGCAGGCGACCCTCTTGGCAATGCGTTTGGCAGAGTTGGCCGGCGAACCTTTTCGCCAAGAAATGTATGAAAGGGTCAACCGCTCTAGTGAGTTCTTATTCCAAATGATGGATCCAGAAACAGGCCGTACACCCCTATACGGTGCCAACGACGGCGCCCACATCTTGCCCCTCAATGAGTGCGACTTCCTTGATTTTCGACCGGTGGTCCAGGCCAGCCATTTTCTGACCCAGCGTCGAAAGAAACTGGCAGCGGGACCTTGGGACGAAGATCTGGCGTGGTTGTTCGGTGCTGATGCCGTCGATAAGGAGTGTCCCGAGCAAACAGCCCAAACCTCGAAAGCATTCCGCTCAGGGGGCTATTACACCCTGCGACAATCCACCAGTTGGTGCTTGCTCCGCTGCCACACGTACCGGGACCGTCCGGGCCAATGCGATCAACTTCACCTGGATTTGTGGTGGCGCGGTCATAATGTGTTACGCGATAGCGGGTCGTATCGTTACTACGTTCCAGAACGCCCTGACCTGGAACATTATTTCAAGTCGGTCCGGGCTCACAACACGGTCGAAGTTGACGGTCAAGATCCGTTGGAACTCGCATCGCGATTCCTCTGGTTCCCGTGGCCGCGCGGGCACTGTCGCCATCATCGGAGTGTAGCAAGAGGCGTTCACTATCTCGAAGCGGAACATTACGACTACGACCGGTCACCATGGCGAGTACTCCACCGACGATCTGTTTTAAGTCTGGAAGGTGAGTTGTGGGTAATCGTGGATGACCTGCTGCAAACGGGGAATCACCCACTCCGAACATTCTGGCATTTGTGCGATTGGCCGCTGGAGTTGGATGAAGCTTCCCACATGGTTCGATTGGACGGTCCAGAAGGCCCGTTCAGCCTCTGTGTCTCAGGAAACCCGGTAACTGCTGCTGAATTCAAGGTCATCCGGGGACGTGACGAAGTGAACCAGGTCCAGGGATTCGCATCGCCCTACTACGGTGAACGAGTACCGATTCCAACGGTCGAGATCGTTTGGAATGCCACTGGCCCGCAGAGAATCGTCACGGCTCTCGGTCCGGGACCGACAGTCTCGGCCCAACTCAGCTCCGAAGACCAGGAAACGCAACATTGGACCATTAGCAACGGTGGCCAGCATTACGACTTGACACTGAATGGGCCGAAGCGATCTGCTGAGAGAGTTTTCAAGGATCACTCGGCCCTTCAAAATGAGGAGAGGGCAACTTGAAAGTTTCAGTTTTTGGTACCGGCTATGTGGGTGTCGTTTCGCTGGCTTGCCTGCTTCGAGATGGGCACGAGGTCGTGGGCGTCGACCCGGTATCCAGCAAAATTGACGATCTGTCGCAAGGCAAGACCCCCATTCAGGAACCTCAGGTGGCCGAACTGATCTCCGCAGGCCACGCAGCAGGGCGACTGCAGGCCACCACCGATCCGGCAGTGGGAATTCGTGGTGCGGAAATGCTCTGGTTATGTGTGGGCACACCTTCCCGGCAGGATGGCGGGATTGACCTGGATTCGCTGACCGGGGCAATACAAGATATCGGCAGGTCCCTGCGTGGATTAAAAACCAGGCCCCTGGTTGTCGTCCGCAGTACGGTTCTTCCCGGCACCACAGAAAACAAGCTGGTCCCTGTGTTGGAAAGTGCCAGCGGCCTGTCGGTCGGGCGGGACATCCAGATTGTCTTTCACCCGGAATTTCTGCGCGAGGGCTCCGCTGTCAACGACTTCGATGACCCGCCGAAAATCGTTGTCGGTGAACTCATCCAGGGTGCGGCCGATCGACTGCTGGACCTCTACCAGAACTATCAGGCTCCTCGATTTCGCCTACGACTGGCCGAAGCCGAACTGATCAAGTACTGTGACAACCTGTTCCATGCCGTCAAGATAACTTTCGCCAATGAAATCGGCGCCCTGGCAAAAGAACTGGGCATTGACGCCCGAATCGTGGCTGACGTTTTTTGTGCCGACCGCAAGCTCAACATCAGCCCTCGTTATCTGCGTCCCGGTTTTGCTTTCGGGGGATCCTGCCTTCCTAAGGATTTGCGAGCCATTCTCCGCCGATCAGCTGAAATCTCTGTCGAGATGCCGATGCTACACTCCGTACTGGGCAGTAATCGTTCGCAAATAGAACGACTCGTCGATCGCATCGTCGCACTGGCGCCACAGCAGGTCGGACTGGTCGGCCTGGCATTTAAAAGCAAGACCGACGACATGCGTGAAAGCCCTTACGTTACCGTCGCCAAACGGCTCATTGGAGAGGGAATGTCACTAAAGATTTACGACCAGGGCATTCAACCGGAAAGACTGATCGGAAGCAACAAGGTCAGTGTACAAAACGCTCTGGGCCACTTGGAATCCTGGCTGGTATCGACGCTCGACGACCTCGCTTCATGTGAATTGATTCTAGTGAATCATGCCTCGATTACAGCCGATCAGATACATACGTGGTTGGATGAAAATATTACCGTGATCGACCTGGTGGGAATTCCCGATGTGGATCGCACTCGGGGAACGTACGAAGGAATTGCCTGGTAATGCGAATCCTCTATCTCTATCAGTACTTCATGACTCGAAGTGGTTTCACTGGAACACGTTCTTACGAGTTCGCACGGTATTTAGTAAACCAGGGTCACGAAGTCACCATGCTCTGCTCTGGCCTGCACAATGAGCAACGTTTGACCGTACCTTCCGGAAAGCAATTTTTTGAAACTGAAGTCGACGGAATCAGGTGCGTTCCCATTGCGGCAGCCTGCGCCAATCCCTTGAAGATCAATCACATGAGCGGTTACCGCCGCTGGTTGCTGTTTATGCAATTCGCAAAACTCGCAGAGCGGGTGGGAAAACAACTCCCTCGACATGACGTGGTCTTCGCAACGCACGTACCCCTTACAATCGGACTACCGGCCATGAGTATCAGCCGGTATCACGATGTGCCTTTCGTATTTGAAGTACGTGATTTATGGCCCCAAGCATTGATCAATTTCGGCGCCCTGAAAAACCCGTTGGCGATCTGGTGGATGCGCCGCATGGAGCGTAAGATCTACCGGGCGGCCAATCAAATTGTGGCCCTGTCTCCCGGCATGAAAGAGGGTATTGTGGCCACTGGCGAACCAGACGAAAAGGTAACGGTCATTACCAACGCTTCGGATTTGGATCTTTTTCGCCCGGACCTGGATCGCCATCCGGGACGTGCCCGGCTAAATTTGGGCGACCGTTTTGCTGCGATCTATTTTGGCGCTCTCGGTTTTGCAAACGGGCTTGAACTGGTCATCGAAGCGGCACGCATCCTTCAGGAACGAGGAAGAGACGATATCGTGATCGTCCTGCACGGAGACGGCGGTCGGCGAACCATGCTCCAGCAACTCGCGAACAGCTACCAACTGCGAAACGTCGTGTTTTCTGAACCAGTTCCAGACAAGTCGATCGTCGCGGAACTCGTTGCCGCCTGTGATGTATGCCTGACTATTTATAAGGCCAGTAAGGAACACACCTGGTCTCCCAACAAGATGTTTGATGCCCTGGCAGCCGGCAAACCGGTCGTCATTAATGTCCCGGGGTGGTTGACTGAGACCATTGAGTCCAATGGCTGTGGCAAAGGAATCGACCCGCAGGACCCGCAGCAACTGGCGGGAACATTGGAAGCGCTCGAAGCGGACCGCGGCCGGTGTGCCGAGATGGGAACCAATGCCCGTGCGTTGGCCGAACGCGAGTTTGCCCGGGAAACACTGGCAGGCCGGCTGGAACACGTCTTAGAATCGGCCTGTGAAAATTACCAGAATCACAAGACATGACAGACTTTCAGAATTTCTATGTGTGTCACAACAGGCGACCAAATCGCGAGCCGTAATTCTTTCAGACGAGTGGCCCCCCTTCTCATGTTAGAACGGAAGTTAAATCAACGCTGTCTGTACCGCCGCTACGGAAAGAGAATCCTCGACCTGGTGGCCAGCGTAACAGGACTTCTCCTTTTGGTCCCACTGATTGTGTTCACCGCCATTCTGGTGCGTTGGAAACTGGGAAGACCCGTCTTTTTCTGGCAGGAACGGGCGGGACTTGACGGGAGTTGTTTTCAGATTTTGAAGTTTCGTTCCATGACCGATGAGCGGGATCAGGATGGGCACCTGCTGCCTGACGACAAACGCCTGACACCGTTCGGTAAACTTCTCCGCAGGCTTCGCCTGGACGAAGTCCTACAACTATGGAATGTCGTTCGTGGTGAAATGAGTTGCATCGGACCACGTCCCGCCCTGGTTTCTTACCTGGATCATTACGACGCTTTTCAACACCGGAGATTGGAGGTCCTCCCGGGCATGACAGGCTGGTCTCAGGTCAATGGCAACGTCCGTTTACCCTGGGATGAACGAATGATTCTGGATGTCTGGTACATCGATCACTGTTCACCGTGGTTGGATCTGAAAATAATGCTGCTAACCTGGCAGGTTCTTTTCTTTGGTGAACATCCAAACTACAACGCGATCGAGGAGGCAAAGAGACATGCGGAATGTCTTAATCGGAGCGGTCGATAGTACGCGGGTCGCCATGGAGGTGCTGGTTCAACACAAAATGCCTCCTAGTGCATTGTGTACCTTGCCCAAAGGAAAGGCTCACCGCCACTCGGACTTTGTTGACCTGGTGCCACTGGCCCAACAACATCAGATACCTGTGATAGAAACTCCCGACTCCAATGCGCCAGAATTCCTGGAGCAGATCCGGGCCTTGGACCCCGACTACTTGTGGGTGATTGGCTGGTCGCAAATTTGCCGACCAGAGTTACTGCAGGTCCCTCAAAAGGCTGCTTTGGGATTTCATCCTGCCGCCTTACCTCAGAACCGTGGACGGGCGGTGATCCCCTGGACCATCCTGCAACGCGTTACTTCGACGGGCGCGACGTTGTTTTGGCTGGACGAGGGTGTGGATTCCGGTGACATTCTCGCACAGCAGACCTTTCCCGTAACAACTCACGAAACGGCCCGCTCCCTCTACGACAAACACCTGAAAGCGTTGAATCAGCTGCTTCATCAGGCATTACCGCTACTGGCGGAAAACCAGGCACCTCGAATAACGCAGGACCACCGTCAAGCGTCCTGGTGCGCCAAGAGAACTCCGGAGGACGGACTGATCGATTGGAACCGGTCGGCGGAAGATATCTGGACTTTAATTCGAGCTGTCGGCGAGCCGTATCCGGGTGCCTTCACTCATGATGGTGACCAGGCATTAATTATCTGGGAAGCCGACCTGGTGGGGGAGGCTCCCTACTGCGGGCTCCCTGGACAGGTCCAGGCCATTACGGACAACGGCGTCCTCGTGCAATGTGGAGACGGTCGGCATGTACTCCTCCGAACCGTCGAGCTTGAACACGCCGCGGCCCAGCCCGCTATCGAGGTGCTCAAGATTCATCGTAAACTGGGAATGGACACGGGTCGCCTGCAGAGGCAGTCGATCCCTCACAACCAGAAACACGGCAGTACATAACCCGAGACTGACAGGGCAAGTAGATCTATGGCGAATCAGCGCATCCTGGTACTGGCTCCGCATCCTGATGACGAACTTCTGGGCGTCGGCGGCACAATGGCACGCTGCACAGCGGAAGGCGACGAAGTCTACGTCGCCATTCTGACGAAAGGTTATCCTCCTCAATTCACGGAGGACTTCATCGAAGCGGGTCGCCGAGAAGTCCGTGAAGCTCACCGATTACTCGGCGTCCAAGAGACAATCATGTTGACGCTGCCGACGGCAGCCGTGGACACGCTGCCTCAACGTGAAGTCAATGGCCACATCCAGGATATTCTGGCACAGACAAAACCTGACACCGTCTACATTCCATTCGAAGGAGATCTTCATCGTGACCATCAACTGTTTGCGCAAGCAACGCTGGTGGCAACGCGACCCTCCAAACCCGACGCGCCGACAACTGTGTTAGCTTACGAAACGCTCTCCGAGACAAACTGGAATGCTCCTTACCTACGTCCGGCATTCCAACCTCAGGTTTTTGTCGACATTTCAAATTACCTGGACAAAAAACTCGCGGCCATAAAAATCGTCAAAAGCCAGCTTCAAGATTTCCCCCACGAGAGATCACTGGAAGCACTGCAAGCTCTCGCGCGTTTACGCGGGGCAACAGTGCATCGGCATGCTGCCGAAGCGTTTGTACTGATTCGACAACTTGTGGATAGCGGCAACACCGCGTAACATCCGACGCAAGTTTTAGTGTCAGAGAGCCCGAAGGATGTTTTAGGAGTTGTCGCGGAAGGCGAAATTCGTCTGTCGGGACCGAATGTTCGGGGCCCAGCTAACTATTCCCAGTCACCAACCACCTCTTGACGAGTTTTCCATTGGACCAACTTTCCATCATTGTTTCGGGAGGAAGTCGCGGACTTGGTCTCGCAATCGTGCAGCATTTGCTAGCCATCGGACACAACGTTGCCACATTTAGTCGCCACAAGACGTCTGACGTCAAAGAACTTGAGATACAGCCCGAATGGAAAGATCGCTTTTATTATCAAGCCTTCGATGCACGAGACGATGCCACCTTAAGAAATTTCGTGAATCAAAGCTACGAGCGATTCGGTACCGTCAACGCCCTGGTCAATAATGCTGCAGTTGTTTCAGACAATGTACTGGCAATGACGACCGACAAGCAAATCGAAGAAATGCTGGACATCAACCTTAAATCCACCCTGATCCTGACTCGTGAATGCGTGCGTGTCATGATGCTTGCAGAAGGTGGTAGCATTATCAACATTTCTTCCACCGCTGGCGAGCAAGGAGTGGCAGGATTATCGGTCTATTCCGCCACCAAGGCCGGGCTAGCAGGCATGACTCGTTCGCTGGCCCGGGAATTGGGTGAACAAAACATTCGCGTCAACACAGTCGCACCGGGTCACCTGGAAACGGACATGTCGGTAGATATCACGGAACAACAACTGGTACAAATCCTACGTCGCACACCACTTGGAAGACTGGGAAAAGTCACGGACGTCGTTCCCTGGATTATTTTCCTCCTGGCACCTCATGCCGAATTTGTCACAGGCCAGGTGATCGCGATCGATGGTGGTGCCTCGAGTTAGTCATACTGGCCCGACCGTATTTAAAATCATCCCGGGTAAAGGGACAATTGTGTTGCAACTGATCGATTCCAAAACAGGTGTTGAAAAGCACCCTGGAAATCCTGTTGGAGTCAGAAGCATTTCGCACCCCTTATCCCTTACGCGATACCGTGTACCTCCTCTCCCCTGTCTGCCGGGTACAAATCACCGCTGGTCACGTTGAGACCGCTTTCGTCAAGAGCGATCACCTCGTAATCAGCACCAACACGACGGAATTTTCAGACACACACCCCCAGGAAAGTATGTGACCAGGCAACGCATTCTTCTCACGTTCGGAACTCGACCGGAAGCCATTAAAATGGCACCGGTAGTCCAGGAGTGCCAGCGCCGGTCGGACGAGGTCGAATTGATCGTCTGCCTCACCGGTCAGCATCGCGAGATGCTGGACCAGGTCACCAAGTATTTTGGGATCGAGGCTGATTGTGATTTGGAATTGATGCAACCCGATCAGACTCTTTCCGACTTGACCGCGCGTTGTCTTCAAGGTGTCCATGCCACGATCGAGCGATTCAATCCTCACTGTGTCGTCGCCCAGGGAGACACGACCAGTGTCCTGGCGACCAGCTTGGCAGCGTTTTATCAGGGCGTACCGTTGGTCCACATCGAGGCCGGATTAAGGACCCATGATTTACAATCCCCCTGGCCTGAAGAAATGAACCGACGCACAGCAAGTCTCCTTGCGCGGCTACATTGTGCGCCGACCCAACGTTCCGCCCAGAACCTGTTGCAAGAGGGAGTTGCCGCCGAGACGGTTCACGTGACCGGTAACACGGTCATCGACGCACTCCTTTGGACTGTCAGCAAGGAACGTCAGCTTGACGAACATTGGAGTGCCAAGTACTCAATGCTTGGCAGCCAACGGGTTGTCTTGATCACCGGACATCGACGGGAGAACTTTGGTTCAGGATTGCAACAAATTTGTCAGGCGATTGCCGGTTTGGCCGACACGTTCCCCGAAGTCATCTTTTTATATCCGGTCCACCTTAATCCACGTGTCCAACAGCCCGTGCATCAGCTCCTGGGAAACTTGACAAACGTGCACCTCATACCTCCCGCGGACTACCCGGAATTTGTCTGGCTTATGAACCGATCCCACATCATCTTGACGGATTCCGGAGGCATTCAGGAAGAAGCACCGTCACTCAAGAAACCTGTGCTGGTGATGCGCGACACGACGGAACGGCCGGAAGCAGTAGACGCGGGAGCGGTAGAGCTCGTGGGGACATCCCCCACACGCATCATGGAACGACTGTCTGCACTTCTTACCGACGAAAACACTTACTCCAGTTTTCAGATCACGAGCAACCCCTACGGTGACGGCCAGGCGGCACCGCGAATCGTGGATCTTATCTTGCAGCAAGCCTGGTAACAATCACACCTTCGTGGGAAGAGGATCGCGGACACAGTTTGGCAAGTTACAGCTGATTTGCATCAATTCATACAGAATGAAAAGGTAGGCTAAACAGAAGACAAACATCGACAGGCGTCGCATGGCGGATGGTCGAACAATCGGTACAGGCCCCCTCATCACACAAAACGCCAACGATGAATCACAAATTCCTGCTGGTCTTACCCGGAGTGGTCGATCGGCTATCGGCAGAGTAGAAAGTGCAGCAGTTATTCCAAAATTTACGAACCGGGCTATTGGACCTGACCAGCGTTCCCTGTCCGCAGGTAGCGGACGGCCATGTTCTGATTCGATCCCGTTCCAGTCTTATCTCGTCCGGCACCGAACGCATGTTGGTCGAGTTCAGCCGGGCAAGCCTGATTGCCAAAGCGCGGCAGCAACCAGATCGAGTCCAGCAGGTGCTCGACAAAATCCGTTCCGACGGATTACTCCCAACACTGGAAGCAGTCTTTGCACGGCTCGATCAACCCATGCCGCTGGGATACTGTAATGCGGGCACAGTCGTCGAACTCGGGCCGGGCGTAACAGACTTCGAGGTCGGGCAGCGGGTAGCGAGCAATGGACCTCATGCTGAACTGGTCCACGTCCCGGAACATTTATGTGCTGCTGTTCCGGACGAAGTGCTCGACGATCACGCGACGTTTACTGTTCTGGCAGCCGTCGGTTTACAGGGTATCCGGCTGCTACAGCCAAACTTGGGAGAGTCTGTCGCCGTGATAGGATTAGGTTTGGTGGGACTCCTCTCGGTCCAAATGCTGATTGCTGCGGGAGTCCAGGTCGTGGGCATTGATCTCGACCCGTTTCGCCTGGAACTGGCTAAAAAATTCGGTGCCACAACGATCCAGGCAGACCAAACGGATGTCGTAGAAGCTGCTCGTAGCTGGAGCGGGGGCGCGGGAGTGGATGCCGTTCTGATCACTGCGTCTGCCAAGAATGACGTCATTGTCCACCAGGCGGCCCAAATGTCTCGAAAACGAGGCCGCATCGTACTGGTGGGTGTCGTCAACCTGGAGTTGCAGCGAGCTGACTTTTACGAAAAGGAACTTTCCTTTCAAGTATCCTGCTCTTATGGCCCGGGTAGATACGATCCGCAATACGAGGAGCAGGGGATCGACTACCCGTACGCTTTTGTGCGGTGGACAGAACAGCGGAATTTACAGACGGTGCTCCAAATGATGGCCCGGGAACAGATCGATGTGGAATCACTGATTACCCGGCGCTGGGCTCTCGCAGACGTCTCCGATGCCTATCGAGCACTCACTGACGATCGTACCCAGCTAGGCATGCTGCTCCGTTATCCGGAAGCAAGCTCGCCTGTTTCTCACTCCGTAGTGATCGAAGAAGCACGCGATTGCAAACGGGAAAATCAAGTTGCGATTGGTTGCATCGGAGCCGGAAATTTCTCGCAACGCGTACTTTTGCCTCAACTGAAAAAACTGGGGGCTCAGCTGATTGACATCGCCAGTGTGAGGGGAGTCAGCGCCGCTCATGCGGCCAAAAAATTCGGGTTCTCAGGATGCACGAGCGATTATCGCTCCATCCTAGACAACGACCAGATCAACACCGTGTTCATCACAACGCGTCACGATCTGCACGCCTCCCTGGCGGTCGAAGCCCTGGAGGCTGGAAAGCATGTTTTCGTCGAGAAACCTGTCTCCATCGACCAACCCGGCATCGACTGTGTGCGTGAAGCCTGGAAAAATCGCCCGCAGCTTCAGTTCCTGGTGGGCTTCAATCGACGATTTTCCCCACAAGCTGTAAAGATGCGAGAACTACTGCAAGGGCGGGTCGGCCCGATCTGTGCCACTGCCCTGATCAATGCCGGTCAAATCCCGGCTGACCACTGGACTCAGAACCCTGAAACCGGCGGAGGCCGGGTGGTGGGCGAAGTTTGCCATTGGATTGATTTATTTCGGTACTTAGTCGGGTCACCAATCATCAAGGTTCATACCTCGCTGATTGATCTCCGCTCCGGTACGACTCCCTGCAACGACCACGTCTCTGTCGCACTGAATCATCAGGACGGATCCCTGACAACTATTCAGTATTTTGCCAACGGACCTCGTAGCTTTCCCAAGGAGCGGATTGAAGTCTATTGTGACCAGCGTGCTTTACAACTGAACAATTTCCGCGTGTTACGGGGATATGGCTGGAAAAAGTTCCGAACTTGGAGACTTTTCCGACAAGACAAAGGACATGCGGCCGAGGTCAAGCAGTTTCTGCAAGCCGTTGCACAGGGAGGTTCACCACTGATCCCACCTGAAGAAATCTGGAATGTGAGCCGTGCTACACTCGCTGCTCAAGAGTCCATGACAACTTCGACACCGGTAGAACTGACCTGAAGCGGAACGTCGAGAGGAGCGGCAAGCGGTCCTAACGCAGCGGGTTCGACTTCGTCACCCGGTTTCTAGCTAGGGTAGCATTCGAGTCGGTGCGAGTGGACGCCCGCAGCGGATTATTACTCGATCGCGATAGATTCCTTTTCTCACGAACCTTCTCACGAACCTTCTCACGAACCGGTTCCAACGCAACTACCTGTCGATTCACCCTTGGTCTCTGTCTTGTCTTCTTCCTGAGTGAATTGGGTCGAAGAGCTTGTCGTGACTGCCAGGAGACCTTTGTGGAGCGGTTCTTGCCAAGCGGGAGTCGCCTCCGCGTGGAAGTCTGAGGTGCGAGGATTTCATCTTCGATGGTGGTATCCTCGTCCAGATTAAGGTCCTCGTCCAGATTAAGGTCCTCGTCCAGATTAAGGTCCTCGTCCAGATCAAGGTCCTCGTCCAGATTAAGGTCCTCGTCCAGATCAAGGTCCTCGTCCAGATTAAGGTCCTCGTCCAGATTAAGGTCCTCGTCCAGATTAAGGTCCTCAGTGAGGTCTTCTGGTGACAAATCATCCTCGAACGGATCGGTGTGCAAATCATCTTCAAATGGTGGAAGAACAGGTGTACCCGCAGCACCCGCATCCCCTGGAGCAGGACGAGAACCCGACCCGAATCGCCGCTTGGGTGTTATGGTTAGCTCGTCCTCTTGGATGGGATCGGGAATCTCGATTTCCATATCTTCCAGATTGGGACCGCCGCTAGGTAAACTCTCTCGCGGTTCTCCCGGCCAACGACGCCAGTTGGTGTGATAGTATCCAAACGTGCGCGGACTCGTGATACAGTCCCCGTTCACGTGGTAGGGGCATCCCTGGCAAACTTCGCAGTTCGGACAGGGCCCGAATTGCCCCGCCAAGGAAGTGCTGACCGCACCTACACTCAAGACAAGGAATGGCAACCAACTCCAACGATTCTGGTGCTCCCGCTTGCACATGGCGATTTCCTTACTCATTCGAATGAACCCTCGGCACAAGATCGCGTACCAATGCAAAGGCCAGACAAACTTCGTTTGACCAGCACATTCGGTATAATCGGCAAATCTTGCCCGAACCTTTGACTTGGATCATTGAATAGTTGGCGTGGTGATTTCCCGCGTATTTCCAGCCTTCTGCACCCTCCTTATGAAAAGCTTGTCAGGTGCACAGGGAACAATCCCTAGAACTAGTTACCGCAAGTGCTGCTAGACATCTCAACCGCTACGCCTTGTATACAGAACTTTCGTTGACACCGATGGCTTGGGGGCTACGATTGGAAGAAGAAGTTTGGGGTGGATGCTAGCGACAGGCAGTCTTTTCCAAGAAGTTCTTCTCCATCCAAGTGTTTAAGCCAAAATGGGCTGGTCGCACGGATCCTGAGTTGGTGTGAACCATCAACGATCATGATGCGGGTGCAGTTTGGTTGGCCGGAGTAAAACTAATTTAGCTCGAGACAAATCCCGACGCGGATCGAATTCCGCCCAGCAGGGTTCTGAAATCACGGTCGTTAGCCCCAGAGGCTGCCTTCGTTTCCACAGTGTGTATTTTGCAATTCAAGTCATCAAGACTGTCAAAGCATGAAGAAACTTAATGTCAAGTTCGCGGCCATGCTGTTGCTGGGAATCACTGTAGTACCAGCAATGACATTCCTCCTGTGGCGGTTTCAAGTTGGTCGTAATGCCAGCAATTTACTTGACCGAGCTACCATCGAACGGGAGGCCGAAGATTACCGTGAAGCAATCCGCCTCCAAGAACGTTATCTGGCTTATCAATCGGAGGATTCCGATCAGCTATGCCAACTCGCTCTGGATTACCTACTGCTGATAGATACGAACCCCGATAACGACGTCAACCGCCTTGACCTCGGTCGAGCCTACAGCAGATGTGAAGAAGCGTTACGGCAGGTACCTGATCATCACGAATTACGAAAAAAAACCTGTGACTTCATGGTCCAGGTAGGACGGTACGGGGATGCTGTCGATCACTTGGAGTTGATGCGGTCCAGTCTGGCCACCGAGTTCGATTCCGCTTCGGCAGTTCAGTTGGCACGTTGCATGATCATGATCGGGGATCCGGATTCTGCCAAGCGAGAACTGCATGCATTACTTGGATTCGATCCCCAGACGAATTCTTTTGACGATCAAAAAGCAACGGCTCCTGACAACGTCGAAGCCTATTTATCATTGGCAACCTTGTATCGAGCAGATTTTGAGCCCGAGCTAGCGGAACCCCTGATGGATCAGGCAGTTCGCGCGAACCCGGATAATTACAAGGCATTCCTGGAACGTTCCAAGTCGATTCTGCGGTATTCAACCGGAGAAGACCGGTTGGAGAGGGCCAAGGCTGATATCGAGAGGGCCCTGGATTTAAGTCCCGACGATGAACAAGTTCTTCTGACTGCGGCAGGCATCGCCGCCAGTGATGGGGATTTCCTAACAGCAGAAGCACATCTGAATCACGGTATTCAAGAGCATCCGGAGAATGTTGCGCTGATCGCGTCGCGATCGGACGTGGCCCAGATGCAAGGCAAGCCGGAAGAGGCGATGAAATGGCTCGAGCAGGGTCTGGAAGAAAACCTCCAGAGCCCTATTTTAATGCTCAAGAAATGCGAACATGAATTGGCCCAAAAAGACGTCGAAGCTGCCAGAGATTCCCTCGAGATCTTGCGTTCACTGGACACACGCACCGATTGGGTAAATTACCTTGAAGTGCGTATGCTGATGGTCGACGGACACTGGCGAAGGGCATCCAGGCAACTGGAAGAAATTATGAATACCTTGATTGCAAGGAACCCCCAACTGGCAACCCAGGTGTATTTGAGTCTGGCACAGTGTTATGAAAATCTGGGGGATTGGGACCTTGCCATCTCTGCAGCGGATAGTGTGCCATCCGATTCTCCCCACAAATTAGCTGCTGTGTCAGTCAAAGCACAATCTTTCCTGGCCAAGCGGCAGTACGATCGGGCCATTGAGAGTTACCGTACAATCTACGAATCAGAGGTGGCAGCGGAAAAAGAACTCAACTCCGGCATTGCCATGACCTTCTTTGTGCTTTTAACTTCCAATCAGGCCTCACTTCCTGAGGAGGAACAGGACTGGACCGAGTGCCAAGAGGTGCTCCAGCACATCACCGCTGACGACAGCGTCGCGGAACCCCGCAAGTGGGCCGCCTCCGCCGAGTTGCTGGCGGCCCAAAATAAACACGATGAAGCGTTGGCATTGGTCCGCAAACATCGGAAGACATCGCCCGACGATCAGGCCCTGAAAGTCTTCGAACGAAAATTAGCTGAGAAGCTCGGAGAAACCATTCCAGAAACCGAAGAGATGCCTGATTCACCCCGCTTGCGGTTGTCGACAGCCGCAAGCATCGTGGGCGAGGGTGGCGACGATGTCAAACAAGCTCTTCTCCAACAGGAAGAGGGTATCAAAGCCTGGCCGGTTGAAGACCAGATTCAACTGAAATACGGACTCGTATCACTTCACATGAGCGTGAACCTGCTCGGCAACCATGTGCGGCGCCTTCTACTGGAGATTGCCGAAGCGGATCCCGAGGACATGAAATGCCGTTCACAATTGTTCACATTGAGTCTGATCGGCGGCAACGAAGCGCAGATGGACGCTGCGCTCCGAATGATCGAAGAGTTGGAAGGCACCGAGAGCAACGAATGGAAACTTGCCCAGGCTCAATGGCTGACCTGGTCTTATTCCAACCAGGAGAAGGACGGAGAAAGATTACAGGACGCCCGCAACCTGATGCGCGATATTCAGGAGAATCGTCCCAATTGGCCCGATTTACTTCGCCTGCAGGCTCAAGTCAGTATCCTGCTTGAGGATCATGACTCAGCAGAGGATTTCCTGAATCGTCTGATCGATTCGGGACAGGACGATCCGAAAGTCATCCAGAAACTGGCGACACTTTACCTGGAAACGAACCGGCCGGGTAATGCCCGTGAGGTGATCGCCCGCCTGCCCAAAGAATCACGTTCCATGTGGGCCCATCAAAAGCTGATCGACCTGAACACGGAATCCGTGTCGATCGCTGACATCGACAACGTGGTCCCCTCCGATTCGGATGACGCCGTAGATGTTCTCTGGAAAGGCAAGGCTCTCACCCACCACAATCATCTTCAAGCCGCAACCAAAGCCTTCCGACGGGTCACCGACTTAAAACCCCGTTCCCCCGAAGGGTGGCTCTCTTTGGTTGAAAATCTGTACCAGGTGGGCCAACGCCGGGCGGCGGAAGACGCCATGCGGAACGCTCGAATCAATCTTTCGGAGACTTTCGCACACATCACATTGGCGCGCTGCTATGAAATTGCATCCAATCAGGCGGAATTGACAACGACGCAACGGAGCCTGCACATTGCGCGGGCCGAACAATTCTATCTACAGGCTCTGGCAAACGGTCCGGACGATCGGGCGGTATTGCAGAAAAGTGCCGCATTCTACGTATCGATCAATCGCCGCAAAAGCGCCCTACAGCAAATCGAGCGTCTTCTGGAGGGGGTCGAACCCTATGATACCGGTGCGGATTCTTTGACAACCTGGGCGCGCCGTTCCAAGGCTGCCCTACTGTCTGCCAGTGGCAGCTTTCAGGATTACATGACGGCTGTCGATGAGATTCGAAAAAACGTTCCCACGGGTGCCCGTCTAGGTCCCGACGACCTGCGAGTCTTGGCCCAAATCACTCTCACTCGTACCGATAGTCTTTCCCACAAAAAAGTGATTCAGGACTTCGAAGACTTCCAACAGGAACGCAAATTAACGGATGAAGAACAGATCCTGTTGGCGAATCTTTACGATCGTGTGGGCAGAAACGATGACTCGGAGAAATTGCTCTACGACTTATTGGCCACCAACCCGGACAATTTACAAGTCGTGAGCATGCTCATCGAAATACTGGTCAAACAGAAAAGGAATGATCAGGCTGAAGCACTTCTGAGAAAATTGCCGGCTAGCAGTCTTCATCGAGTCCGGATCACCACCCTGCTAATGGCTGAAGAAGGCAAGCAAGTTCAGGCCGAAAAGCAATTGCTTCGTCTGCTTCCCAAACCTATCAGTCGTTTGCCCGAATCACAAAACGAGTTGCTGCGTAGTGTTGCTGTCCTGCTTGAGGAAATCGAGCGATATTCAACCGCCGAAAAAATTCTACGGGAATATGTCCGCCGGGCACCCCGAAATACCCTCCTGCTGGCCTCCTTCCTATCTCGTCGAGAGGGGCTCGATAACTTGGACCAGGTTCTTGAGTTGTGCAATCAGGGACTAAAAAAAGGAGTGTTTCGACTGCATGACGTCACGGAAGTCGCTGTTACCGCGTTGCGACTGCATCTGGGAGAACTGATCGATCATGAAGTCAAGGAAAAGTATTTCTCTCAGGTGAGTGGCTGGTTTCAACAAGGCCCCGAAACGCTTATCGACTCACACACCATGGTGCTCCAACTCGCTGAATTCGAGACAATGCGTGGTAATACCGATCGAGTCGTCGGTCTTTACCGTGAGTTCCTGGCAGGAGAAAATCTACTGCCACTGCACCGGGCGATTGTCCAGAACAACCTGGCTTATGTGTTGGCACTGGACAAAAAAAGCGTCGAGTCGTTGCAACTCATTGAGGAAGCCATCCAACATCTAGGACCCACTTCAAGCCTGTTGGACACTCGCGCAATGGCCAAAATCGCCGCCGGAAATTATCCTGACGCCAAAAATGACTTGAACCGCGCAATTGACGACGATGAAACGGCAGCCTTCCGTTTTCACTTAGCCTACGTTCAATCTTTGGAACGCAATTCGAGTGCGGCAGAAAGTGAATTACGACAGGCAATTCAACTCGGTCTCAAACCTCACCACTTGCATCCTTTCGAACGAGATATTTTTCAACGCTTGGTTCAAGACCTGGGCTTGGAATCAGTCGTGCTGAATTAATCTCGACTCGTGTACGGTACCGCCGACTGATGGAGATGCGGCCGCCAGATGGTCGCCTTCCCTTCAAGAGGATCATCGTCACCCAGCAGAGTGGACGATCCCGTTTAGAATTTTTATGACCGCCGATTCCAGTTTGCTCTTGGAACGCAAGATACCGGGTATTACTGGAAATCGGCACATTATTTTTCGTTTAACAAAGCGGCGGATCTCAAAATCAGGGATCCGGGAATGTTGGTCTGGTTGCGATCCCTGAATTTCCGGGTGAAGTGACACATCGCTGGTATCTTTCGATCTGAGTGGAACGGACTTGGCAAATCACCTTGAACCATCTCGACAGGCTCGAACGCAACCACCGCTGACAGAGGGCACCGGTCGTTTCCGGCTGCGCATCACACTGGCCCCCCTGTGTCTCTGCGTGGTTGCCCTGCTGCACCTCTACCGGGTTCAGTGGAACCAACAAACCCCCTGGAAAGGCGGGGGATTCGCCATGTTTTCCACCGTCGACGCACGTGCTGCCCGTTACCTCAAGTTGTATCTCGTGACAGAAACGGATCTCATCCCCGTGGCGGTTCCGTCCACACTTCGTAAACGTGCCAATCAACTCCGCGCAGCACCCAGCGAGACAAAACTGAGAGACTTTGCCACACGACTGCTTGAGTTGAAGTGGTACAACCAGAGACTACACCGCGAAGCAATTAAACAACAGTTGCTGGAAACAGACTCAAACCACGTCGATCCCCTCCTCCTGACGAACTCGTCCAGTTCTCCACAAAACGTGCCATCTCAACTCCAGGCACCGGATTTCCGGGCAATCAGCCCACAAGACGATAACGCCCGTCACTTTCAGCCGCTTGAAACACAGGGGGTACGGGTGGAACTGTGGCGCTATCAATTCGTCTCCCGGCATGCCTCTTTGCACGGCCGCAAGCATCTGGAAATAGAAATAGCACGTACAAAGAGTACTCCATGAAGTTCCAGAACGTCATCAATCGATTGGCTGTCGCGATCCGGCAAGTTGCCCGAACCGATGTACTGGACTTGCTACCACTGCTGACAGTCCTTCTTTTGCTGCTGAGTCCCTTAAGCACTTGGTATTTACACACTCCCCTCGTGCTGCTCTGCATCATTGCAGTGGCCTATCGCAAGCTATTAAAAGCGACTCCTTTCTGGTACATCATTTCCGTACTCTGGGGCACGACAATTTACTTTCACTGGGAGTCAACGGACAATCATAAATACTTGATCTGTTACTGGTGCTTGGCGCTGTGCACTACTTTTTCGGTGGCACCGAAAGACCAGCTGAAAGCTCTGCGACAAACAAGCCGGCTACTGATCGGACTCTGCATGACGTTGGCAACTTTTTGGAAGTTAATGTCGCCGGACTACTTGGATGGGACATTTTTTCACTATTGTTTACTAGTCGACGAACGTTTCACTTCGGTAGCCACCACGTTCGGTAACATCAGTTCAACGGCTCTCACCGACAATCGAGAACTCTGGGAACTGTTGAGAGAAGGATATCTGTACGGCATTGAATTCCAGAACACCACGCTTGAAACCTCTCCCGAACTCGGGAAGCTGGCCCGGTTTTTGAGCTGGTGGACAATCTTCATCGAAGCCGCCTTGGCCTGGTTGTTTTTCATGCCCGCTCATCCGCTCGTGTCGCGAATCCGTAACTTCGTCCTGTTGGTATTCGCAGTCACCACCTATGCAGTGGCTCCTGTAAAAGGGTTTGGGTGGATTCTCATGTTGTTAGGTGTCGCACAATGCCACAACGATGAAAAAGCGTTCCGCATCGCTTACCTGGTCACGTTCCTGCTAATCCAATGTTACACCCTTCCCTTCGCAGGCATCGTGAAGTTGCTCATCGAGCGTTAGGTGAGCGCCCAGAGCTTCCTGGACCACTACCCGTGGATCGCAACCGCGATTTCCAAAAATCCGATCGCCTCTTGAGTCAGGATTTCTTCCGCCCAAAATTAAAAAGTAAATAAAGAAACAGGACCTCATCATCCACTGAGACCTCTCAAACCAACTCCAAAAATGACAATTTGGTTTGGCTGCTGCTTTTATTTCTTGTGAAACAAAAAGTTTGTCCGGCAATCTGACAAACAGTATTCCTCCGAGCGAGGTCATGTTGACCGGCTTATCCGGTTCAGCGAATGTGGGTTGATTTTCAGGAGTCCGGTCCCGTTCAGTCCGCACATCCGGAATGTCGCCCTTCCCTTCCTCCTTGTCTCGGTGTCCGTTTAAATTTCCGGCAACCCGGCAAGGGATGTTTTATTTGAGAAACATCGACCGGTAAAATTTGTTTTGTTGTTGACACATCCGGTGCCTGTCGAATTTCCTGGAAAAACAGGAAGTGGTCCGTAAGACCCGTCGCTGTAATACCTTGCAACCGACACTTTAAAACCACGTAAAACTTCGTCGGTTCGGTACGCGGTCTGCTCTAAGTTGAAGGGCGTCGTTTCAACGCTCGCATTCCTTTACCTGCTACCTGTAGCTTGCCGAATTTCGGCACGGAACCATCATGAAGAGCAGCCCGCGACTATCAGCATTCCACCGCCGCGGAGTTTTAACTCTTGAATGGATTTTGTTGATTACCGTGCTGGTAATTGGGATCATCGGTGGAGTGGGTGCCGTCCGCAACGCGGTCATTGGCGAGTTACAAGACCTGGCCGAATCGATTTCCGCACTTAACGTCAAGCCAGAAGCCGAATGTGAGAATGAAGGAGTTCCCGACGACGGAATTCCAGGGTGTTGATCGTCCCTGGACGATGTAAGCGGCCTTCATCCATTCGGAACTGATTTCGCAACACTATAGGAGTAAATCTTCTGAAATCAGTCGTTCCTTCCACAACCAGGGTCACTGATTTGACAACCAGTTCGTGACGTCTGGCCGGAATGGAAGCTTTATTCCCTCTACCCGATGTGGGTTTGTCGCTGCGCCTACCACGAAAACTCCCCCACAGGTAGATTGGACAAGTACTCCCAGTCTCTGGCGCTCTTGCCTGACGATACGGCTGGGCGTTTCCAAATTCTCATCCGGCTACCGTTTCGGCAACGACGTTGCATCTCCGGACCTTTTCATTCTGGACGCGGGACATTATCTTTGGAGGATCACTTGAGAGTCCAACCTGGTAGGAGTTCGAGTCGCGAAGTCTTTCAAAGTTCTCCCTCGCACAACAACGGACCGGCTCAAGATCGCCACGTTTCAGCAATTTCATCATCTGAAGTACTTCGATGCGGGCAATCTACCTCGACTATAATGCCACCACTCCCATCGCTCCCACCGTTCAGGAGGCCATGGCTCCGTTCCTGTCGGAACATTACGGCAATCCGTCCAGTCTTCATGCTCTGGGTCGTGCTTGTCATGAAGCCGTAGAGGACGCGAGGAGCCACGTGGCCGCCCTGCTCCGTACGGATCCTCGAGAGATCATTTTCACTTCAGGGGGAACCGAAAGTAACAACCTGGCTCTGAAAGGCGCTCTCCTGCGAGACCCTTCCTCGGTTGGTGGTCACCTGGTCATTTCTTCATTGGAGCATCCGGCGACGGTCCGTCCGGCACAATTCCTGGAACGCTTGGGGTATAGCGTCTCCGTCGTGGGCTGTGGTCCCCAAGGCACCATTGACCCCCAGGAAGTCAAAGACGCACTGCGTGATGATACAGTTCTGGTCAGCATCATCCACGCCAACAATGAAATTGGCACGATCCAGCCCATCCGTGACATCGCCCGAATTTGCCATGACCGGGAAATTTTAGTCCATACCGACGCAGCGCAAAGCACCGGAAAAATTCCGATCATCGCCGATGAACTGGAAGTTGATCTTCTCTCGATTGCCGGCCATAAATTCTACGCACCCAAAGGAATCGGCGCACTGTTCGTCCGCCGTGGAACGGCGTTAGAACCCTTGATTCACGGAGCAGACCACGAACAGGGAGTACGAGCCGGAACCGAAAACGTTCCCTATATCGTGGGCTTAGGGCAGGCGGCTTTACTGGCAGCGAAAGCCAGTGACGAACTTCACGACAGGCTTGTTGACTTGCGGGATGACCTTGCATCACGCTTGGAAGCGGTCCTCGGAGACCGACTGACTATCAATGGCAAAGGCGCCGACCGGCTCCCCAACACCTTAAGTGTCAATTTGCCTGATGTGAGTGCTCATGCACTACTGAATCGCATTCCCGATCTCTGTGCGTCGACAGGCGCGGCATGCCACAGTGGAAGCGACGCTGTTTCTCCTACCTTGGCCGCCATCGGTCTTACCCCCGAAACAACTCGTGGAACCGTGCGATTGAGTGTTGGCTGGTACACTTCGCAAGAAGACATTCAGCGAGCCGCCGAACTGTTACTCGACGCATGGGAAAGTTTGTCGAACAGCGCAATCTAAAACTCGCCCGAAGCCAACAGGGACCTCGTGTTAGTCACACGGCGAAACAAATGAGAAACAACTCTAACGAACCTCGTCTCGCCACCGCGGTGTCAGGGCTTGATCAACACTTGGGTGGCGGCCTGCTCCCGGGAACTCTCACGGTCATCGTGGGATCCACAGGAATCGGGAAAACTCAATTAGGAATCCAATTTGCAAACGCCGGCGCCAAACAAGAAGGTCAACGTGGAATCATTTTCGACATGTGTGCCCGCGGTGATTCCCAAAGCCATCTGGAATACGCTCAACGCATCGGTGATTGGAATCCGGTGGTTGCAAGTTCGACTGTCGATTGCAATTGGAACCATTTTTTTTCTCCCGAAAGGGAGCATGGAGAATATTTACAAGTTTTCCAATATAAAGGACGTCGAGTCACGCGCGACGACTTGGATTTTGACACCTGGAATCAGTGGCAAGCGGATCTCAACTCGCGGCTCGCCTCAGCGATCGCGTTTTTCTACGGCAATTTCCTGCAACAGGTACGGCGTGTCGTGGTCGACGGAGTCGAGCCCAGCAATCGGCCCGCCGACTCGGTGCAAATCCACCTGTTCGAATACGTCTATCATCAGGTTCTCCGCAAGGACCCGGAATGGGTCGCCCGTGATCTGTTTCGACAAGATTACCGGTCTTTTGCCCAACTAGCTTCAGAAAACACGTACAGTCCCGACAAAATAGGATGCCTGTTGCTCTGCACTTCCCACGAAACCATGCTCGACGATTTGATTACACGGCCACTCGAGCAAGGAGATGTGTTGTCCAATGCCAACACATTGATCTATATGGGCCGGACTCGACAGGGTAACCAGTTGGGTAAAGCCCTGTACATCGCCAAGCACCGTGGAAGCGCCTGCAGCGACCACGTTATCCCTTATCACATCGAAGAAGCGGGGCTAGTCATCGACGAACAGTCGTAGGGCAAACCAGACAGTGAAAACAAGGCTCGGACTACTCCGACCCAGCCAGTGCGTATTCAGCAGTCGAATACTTACCGATGACCAGCCACTTTTCCCGGCCTACATGCCACCCTGCAGTTGGTGTGCCTGCGCCATCGCCTCTTCCGCAGCCTGAATGTACCGTTGATTGTCGGCAGCATTGTCAACCGCCTGAGATGCCCTTTGGCAGGTGACGCTTAACGCGGTGAAATTAAATGCATCACGGGGATCTAACTCGCAAGCCCGTTGCCCATGCTGAAAAGCTTCTTGATGCCGTCCGACCCTTCCGTAAACCACCGATAAGGCGAGGTGTGCCAGGACAAAAGACTCGTCGATTTCGAGGATTTCGACAAGCTTGTTGATCGCCTCCTCATTCTGGTTTTGGTCCTTTAGCTTGCTAGCAATGCTGTAAAGTTCGTGCAACTCAGCCATTTCAATTACCTCTGGTCCAGCTCAAGTAAGCCAAGCAGGATACCACTGACTGGGGTAAATTTCGAGGGGTGCCTGAAAACTGACGCTCTTTGGTGCTAGCCCTGGCGACCGGACACCAAGAAATTTCAGGCTCGCAGGACAACAGGTGTATAGCTGGCGTCGCGAGTCGTCCATCATGGGGGTGGTCATCCAGAAGGAAGAAGAGCACGTCTCTTTAAGATTCAAGAGACACCGCCCAGCTAGCATTCAATTCAACTGACCCGGCTACACACATCGGGGTTCTTTGGCCGAAGAATACTTTGGCTGCAGTTCACGGTAACAGCAGGCGCCCGTTCGTTAACCGGCACTGAACTGAGGAACTTGCAGAAACGACAGCCGTGGTTTTCTTCGGTGGCCAACACTCCTGTTCGTTTTCTGCATTCAGCATCTTGGGGTTCAACGAGTCGTGTCAAACATTCACCCGCTGGCAAGCGTTCACCCGCAAGCCGAAATCGGCTCCTCTGTGACCATTGGGCCTTTCTGTGTTGTCGAAGAGAATGTAGTACTGGGGGACGGGTGCCAACTTGGCAGCCACGTCGTCGTAAAGCGTGGTACGATCTTGGGAGCAGACAATTACGTTGGGGACGCCGCCATACTGGGAGGTGTCCCACAGCATATCCAGGCCGGGGAAAACAACGGGCATTTGGTTCTCGGCCGGGAAAACACTGTTCGCGAATTCGCAACGATTCACCGTGCTCTGAACTCTTCCGACAAAACCACGATCGGCAACAACTGCCTGATCATGGTAGGCGTTCATCTGGCTCACGACTGTCACGTGGGAAATCATGCGATCCTGGTGAACAACGTCATGTTGGCTGGACATGTCGTCGTCGAAGACCGTGCCTACCTTGGTGGAGGAGCTGCCGTTCACCAGTTCTGCCGCGTAGGAAAATTGAGTATGGTCGGAGGCATGGCACGAGTTACCCAAGATGTACTGCCGTACGTTACGATCGACGGAGAATGCACCAAGGTGGTAGGTCTCAATCTGATCGGACTGCGGCGTTTCGGCTTTAATCAAAACCAGATCGCCGAACTTAAAGAAGCTTACCGCGTCATCTACCGCCGTAGTCATTCGTGGGAACAGGTCACTCCGATGCTGGAGGAACGATTTTCCCAAGGACCAGCCTCCTTGTTTGCTTGCTTCATCCGTGCTTCTCAACGCGGCATCACTCCAGAGCGCAGGGGCACACAGCACACAACTCTGAAGTTTCGTGGGAATCATGAGCAACCAGTCGCACAAACCAACACGCGTAAAGCGGGCTAACGTCTTAAGCTCTGATCGAAATTCCCAGCGTTCTGGTTTCCTCTGACGCCTGAAACTGTAAGCTGGCACCTGAAAAAATGAATTCGCCGGCTACAGAAACAATTGGCTGTTTGGTAAACGCTGCCTGTCCTCAGCGCGGCTGATTACAGCAAATCGCCCCCAACGGCGTTTCAGTGCATCGAATGACGGCCCGCCGCTGCAGAGGTACTCATGGCATCCGGATGCGTTAAATCCGTGTGCAACCAAAGGGGGTCTCTCCGTGCCACAACAACCCCATTTGAGCCACGAGAATAAGGTCGAAAATCTCTAACTGAAGTCCTTAAACCATTATTTTAAAATGACTTAGGAAATCGGTCCCATCTTGAAAAGGCAGCAGGGCCTGCAGCCGGTCCCTTGGGATTTGACCCTTAAATCCTCGATTTTTGCAGGAATGTTTCCCCCCTGGGCTTCTAGTCAGGGAACCAAATTAGGATTATACTCACCATGCAGTTCTATTTGAAAAGTTAGGCACTCGCTTTAGTTACGCAACCAAAAGCAGGATGCCGCCTATGAACTTGTGAATTACCTCACAAAGGAATGAGGTAAAGCGTTACGAGTAGTGTGTTGCTTGAGTTCGGCGACTTGCAAATTAGTAATCATTCATTCTTTCCATCGTCGACCTCGATTTCGACTTATTGTGGTGTGAACTGTTCAGGAAAAAGATACACCGTTAATCAGCCAATCTTTCTGTCATAATAGGGGAAATATTATGAAACGACGTGGTTTTACACTTGTAGAACTGCTAGTGGTTATTGCGATCATTGCTATTTTGATTGCACTCTTGCTGCCAGCCGTTCAAATGGCTCGAGAAGCCGCTCGCCGAATTCAATGCGCCAACAATTTGAAGCAAATCGGCATTAGTATGCATAATTACCTAACCGCATTCCTTACATTTCCCATGAACTGGGGCGACGGCGTCCTCAATGACAACACCATGGGACACGGCATTTTCATCCCCATGCTACCCGGCCTGGAACAAACAGCGTTGTATGAAAAGTTTTACCAAGCCGGGGGACTTGGTATTTCTCAGACAAACGTGTACGACAACACCCTCTTCGCGACTGCCGTCATTGAACCGCTCTTGTGCCCCTCGGATGACACGGGAAATGGCACGATGGATCAACGAGGGGGAGGAGGAAACCCAACCCCAGGATGGGATGCAAGTAAGTTCTATGGTGTCGCCAACTACAAGTGCGTCGCCGGCGCAAATCCGACCCAGTCTGGGAGAAACTCCGTCCAAAGTGCCACGAAGTGCGATCCGAACGATACCCTCGACTGTCCCACCGGATATATGGGCAGAAACTGCGGCGCCGGCGGACCCTGTAGTTCTGTTCAAACCGGGACCCTGTTTACGACTTCAGACCGTGACATGCGAGACGGAACGAGCAACACTCTCGTTTTCGGAGAAACAATCCCTGAGCTAGCCAAGCAGAATATGTGGGCAAGCTGGGACGGTGCGGTGGGCGAATGCAATACCCCCATCAACCATTATAAGAGCATGCCGAAGACTGGCTCGATGTCCTGGCTCGGAGCGGGGTACGACGTGTCGCCTGAGTTTTCCTACGGCTTCATGAGCCGACACCCGGGCGGTGCTAACTTCCTGATGGGTGACGGAAATGTACGTTTCCTTACCGAGTCGATCGACATGGTTTTCCTCTATGGTCCCTTGGCGACGATTCAAGGTGGTGAGATTCTTCCCGAATTTTAAACCTCCGGGAAAATTATCAGGCATCATTAAAGCTCTCGTCACCGCCAGGTGGCGAGAGTTTTTTTATGGCGCCGTCAAAAATAATCGCTAATCGCATTGCACTTTTCGTACGGTGCATACCAACAGGCGCTCAGAGCAATCGACGAGCTTCTCCTTGGGCCGTCAACAGATTGAAAGTAAATTCTGTCGAACATGCCATTCAGGAATTCTGTCAAGAAGGTGGATCCGACAATCACCGATTCAAATACCTGCAAATCCAACCCGTGCTACGCCTTGAGTGCCGCCTGGGCTGCAGCCAGGCGCGCGATCGGTACTCGAAACGGCGAACAGCTCACATAGTCCAGTCCCACGTCATGACAAAATTCGATCGATCTGGGATCTCCCCCGTGTTCTCCACAGATCCCGACTTTTAATGCCCCATTGGCCTGACGGCCCTTCTCGAAGCCCATCTGAACGAGTTGTCCCACTCCGGTCGTGTCCAGCGACTGAAATGGATCCCCTACCAGAATTTCCTGCGAGAGGTAGTCGGGCAGGAAGGTATTAACGTCGTCACGACTGAAACCGAATGTAAGTTGTGTCAGATCGTTGGTTCCAAAACTAAAAAAGTCGGCGTCCTTTGCTACTTCATCCGCTGTCAATGCAGCTCGAGGAACTTCGATCATCGTACCGATCAAAATATTCAAATTGCCACGAAACTTTTTCTTTTTCTTTACGTCAGAAATCGTTCGTTCAGCCAATTCACGCAGGGTCTTGAGCTCCTTTTGAGTACCGACCAGGGGAATCATGATCTCAGCACGTGCGTCGATTTTTTTCTTGCGGCAATTGACGACCGCTTCAACAATCGCCGTGACTTGCATGACGAGAATCTCGGGATAGGTAATGCTCAAGCGACAGCCACGGTGCCCCAGCATGGGATTGGATTCGCTTAACTGTGAAACTCTCGATTTGAGCCTGGCAAGTGGAATCGAAAGCAGCTTGGCAAGTTCTGACTGACTCTTCGAATCATGTGGTAAAAATTCATGGAGTGGTGGATCGAGGAGCCGAATCGTGACCGGCAAGCCGTTCATCGCCCCAAAAATTCCCTCGAAATCTTTCCTTTGAAAAGGCAATAACTTGCCGAGCGCCTTTTTGCGTGTCTCTTTCGTCTCGGCCACAATCATCTGTCGCATCGCGTTGATACGATTACCTTCGAAAAACATGTGCTCCGTGCGGCACAAACCGATTCCCTCCGCTCCAAACTGGCGTGCACGCCGTGCATCGGCAGGAGTATCAGCATTGGTTCGCACGCCCAATCGTCGGTGTTTATCGCACCATTTCATCACTCGAGCGAAATTTTTAGATAATTTGGGGCTCCTCGTCGCCACAGAACCTAACATCACTTCACCCGTTGAGCCGTCGATGGATAACGTGTCTTGGTGTGTAAACGTCCGACCATTCAGGGAGATGGTACGTGACTTTTCGTGAATCTGAACTTCCCCGGCTCCGGCCACGCAGCAGCGCCCCCAACCTCGAGCGACGACTGCAGCATGGCTGGTCATACCGCCAGTGCTCGTCAAAATTCCTGCGGCGATGTGCATACCGTCGATATCTTCGGGACTCGTCTCCTTGCGTACCAGCAGAACGCGCTCACCTGCTTGAGATCGTTCAACTGCTTCAGCGGCCGAGAACGCAAGGCAGCCCACAGCAGCTCCTGGCGACGCCGGCAAACCGCGAGTCAAAACATCCGATTTGTTCTTCGCACTCGGATCGAAACTGGGAAGCAGAAGTTGCGTCAAATCGCCAGCGGGAATTCTCAACAAAGCGGTTCGCTGATCGATTAACCCCTCCTTCACCATGTCACAAGCAATGTTTACGGCCGCCATTCCAGTGCGTTTTCCACTACGCGTCTGAAGCATGAAAAGGGTACCGCGCTCAATCGTAAATTCAATGTCCTGCATTTCCCGATAATGATTTTCCAGTATTTCCTTGATCTGCAACAGTTGTTTGTAGACCTTCTTGTTCCAGCGCAGCATCTCTTTCACTGGCTGCGGAGTTCGGATGCCCGCTACGACATCTTCGCCCTGGGCGTTCACCAGGAACTCCCCATAAAACTTCTTTTGGCCGGTGGAGGGGTTACGTGTAAAAGCGACCCCCGTTCCCGAGTCTTCACCCATGTTTCCGTAAACCATTGACTGAACATTAACGGCCGTTCCACGTAGTCCACGAATACCCTCGACTTCTCGATAGCGCACTGCCCGTGATGTGTTCCAGCTTCCGAATACCGCTTCGATTGCCAATTCCAATTGTCGATACGGGTCCTGGGGAAAGGACTCGCCGACGTGCTTCTTGTAGATTTTTTTATAAGCTTGACACAGCTCAATCATCCCCTTCGTGGGAACCTCGGTATCCAGTTGAACACGATACTTGCGTTTGATTTTATCGAAATCCGCTTCGAACAACTTGTGATCCACTCCCATCACGACATCGCCAAACATGTTAATCAAACGCCGGTAGGCATCGTGCGCAAATCGCTTTTCTTTGGTGGCGGTGGCGATGCCCACCACCGACTGATCGGTCAATCCCAAATTCAAGATGGTATTCATCATCCCGGGCATCGAAACGGCGGCCCCCGATCGAACGGAGACCAGCAGGGGATTTCGGGCGTCTCCGAACTTCTTGCCAAGCTCTTTTTCGAGCAAAGACACGTTTTTCCTGACATCTGCCATGAGGCCCCGGGGCAATTTCTCGCCAGCCTGGTAGTACTGGCCACAGACTTCCGTCGTAATCGTGAAGCCGGGTGGCACAGGTAACCCAATACTAGTCATTTCCGCCAAATTAGCCCCTTTCCCGCCCAAGAGGTCTTTCCAAGTACCCTTGCCGTCGGTGCGAGTTTTTCCGAAATAGTACGTCATACGAGTACTTTTCTTCGACTTGGCTTTCTTGGCCATTTGATGAGCCTTTCGTTCTAAAAAACATCTGCGACAGGTGTCTTCACACTTTTCATGTGGATGCGGTCCAAAACACATCCTTCAGGCTGCCTAGCCAATGCAGTGGTCAAGCAAGTAGGATTCCTTAGAGACAGCAAGCCTTCCAGATTTTTTTAGGAAAAAAGTTTGCCGCTGTAGGTTCACCGATAAGGCGCCCCGGCCAAGAGCATCCAGACTGCCTTGTTCCGTGTCAATGGAAGAGGAAGGAGAGAATCTTGCTTAGGCGCTTGGCGGCAGGGAGTTTAACAATATCGCTTCCTACCGTCAATCGAATCGGTCCAGGAACCAACCCGGTGCGAACAGTGAGAAATCATGCCCTAATCGCGGCAGGCACCCATCGGTCTCAATTTCATCTCACCCAGGTTCGTAGTCAACGTTGTCATGGCTCCAAAAAACTGCAAGAGACAAACGATCTTCTTCTACGCGATTTTATTCGAAGCGTTTCTCGCCGTTCTGGCCGTTGGAATGGGTTGGCTGATGGGCTATCACCCCATCCGAAACCTCCAGGCTACCTGTTGCAATGAAAAGATTCTGGCCGAAGAGGTCTTGTGGGGATTGCTGGCTGTGTTCCCCATGTTGCTGATCCCGTCAGCCGTGGAGATGCTGAACTGGGAACCGTTGCAAGAAATCAAACGGTTGTTGGTAGAATTTGTTCGCTGGCTCTGTGCTGGCCGATCAACGCTTGAGTTGGCAGCGATTTCCGGAGTTGCAGGGTTCAGTGAAGAATTGTTGTTTCGCGGCACCTTGCTGGAAGGGATCCTTCATCATTTTGAGTCCAGTTGGTTAATCCTCGCTGGATCCAGCCTGTTATTCGGTTTGGCCCACGCGATTACCTTGACCTATTTCGTCCTGGCTACAGGTGCTGGTATTTATTTTGGAGTTTTGGTAATGGCAACGGAAAGCTTGGTGCCTGCGATGGTAGCGCACAGCGTCTACGATTTCGTTGTACTGAGCTATATGACACGGCGACTGCAACAGCATCAATAACAAACGGCGGACCGAGCGTTGATTGCTCGACCCGCCGTCTGCTAACCAGAACACTTTCCGAGTGAAAATGACCGATGAGTACGCATCATCCCACGTTGTCAGCTTATGTGCCGCAGCAGGAAGGGGCTGGACAACAAACCGTTACGGGAACTTCTGTGCAAACAACTCGTGGTACACATCGTGTCACGGTGTACGGAACGCAGCGTCGCACACACTTCTTGACTTGAATCGTCTTCTTTGTGTGAACCGGCTTACACACTGAATAGGGCACACGCTTGACTCGCTTCTCAGTTACATAACGACAGACTTTGTAAGAAATTTTCCTGGTTTTACGTTCCTTAATTAAGCGGCACACACGATAGCTGCAAACCTTGGTCCGTTGTTCTGGAACCATCTTGCACACTTTGTACCTGCAAACCTTGGTCCGCTGTTCTGGAACCATCTTGCACACTTTGTAGGTGCAAACCTTGGTCCGTTGCTCTGGAACCATCTTGCACACTTTGTACCTGCAAACCTTGGTCCGCTGTTCTGAAACCATCTTGCAAACCTTGTAGGTACACACCTTCGTGCACTGCCGAGGAACCATCTTACAGACTTTGTAGCTGCAAACCCTGGTCCGCTGTTCTGGAACCATCTTGCAAACCTTGTAGGTGCAGACCTTGGTCCGTTGCTCGGGTACCATCTTGCAGACACGATAAGTGCAAACTTTGGTCCGTTGCTCAGGAACCATGTGGCACACCTTGTAGGTGCAGACCTTGGTCCGTTGCTCAGGTACCATCTTGCAAACCTTATAAGTGCAGACCCTGGTCCGCTGTTCTGGAACCATCTTGCAGACTTTGTAGCTGCAAACCTTGGTCCGTTGTTCTGGAACCATCTTGCACACTTTGTAGCTGCAAACCCTGGTTCGTTGCTCAGGAACCATGTGGCACACCTTGTAGGTGCAAACCTTGGTCCGCTGTTCCGGAACCATCTTGCAAACCTTATAAGTACAAACCTTCGTGCACTGCCGAGGAACCATCTTGCAGACTTTGTAGCTGCAAACCCTGGTCCGTTGCTCAGGTACCATCTTGCAAACCTTGTAGGTGCAAACTCTGGTTCGTTTCTCGGGTACCATGTGACACACCTTGTAGGTGCAAACCTTAGTCCGGCACTCGGGTACCATGCGGCAAACCGTGTAAGGGACCTTCTTCTTGCAAACTTCGCGTTCGTAACGCACACAGTTGATCGTCTTTTTTCTGACTTCCGACACCCAGACTTTGCAACATACCTTGCGAGGAGGGCACTGACGGCGGACAACCCGGCATTTACCCGGTACATAGCAACAACGACAGCAGCAAGGGTCCCAAATCCAGCACCCCGGCTCCTGCACACAGATTTTGACCACAGGACCAGGAACTTCCGTGACCCGAGTTTTCCAATGGCCGCAGCAAACATTGACCGTTTTCGTATAGTGAACCGGCTTGCAAACCGTGTGACACACTTCGCGGTAGCAAGTCTCCTGAACCGGCTTGCAAACCGTGTAGTTGATCGTCCGCTGTTTGGTCTCCCAGCAGGGCTTGCAAACCGTGTAGTTGATCGTCCGCTGCT
>CAUZBP010000023.1:0-56365 GCA_963578105.1 Planctomycetota bacterium | reverse complement strand
CTGCAGCGAGACGCAGCGGGAAAAATCGCTCTGCGCCTCCGCATCCCTGCCCAACCAGAGTTTGGCAACCCCCCGCTGAAGTAAAATGGAAGCACGATCTGGAACAAGATTCAACGCTGCATCACAATCTGCCACCACGGCGGTCCAATTCTCCATCCTGGCATACACTTCCGCACGTTCCGCAAAGTTGAATGCTACCGGCATTACCTCGACCAACTGCGTATAGTCTTCCAACGCGTGTTCCAATTGGCCCAGGTTCAGGTAGGCTCTACCTCGATTCCTGTAAACAGCCGGGGCCAGATGCCCCATCTTCAGGGTGCGCGTCAAGTGCACAACTGCCTGCTCCCATTCTTCAAGTTTGCTGAACGCAACTCCCAAATTGTAATGTGAATCCGTATCGTCCGGGTCCAATTCCAATGTTCTTTGAAAATGCGATATCGCCTGCTGATATTCTCCATTGTCAGCGAGCGTTGTAGCCAGGTTATGGTGCACCATGGCTGAATGAGGATTCTTCGTCAACGTATCACCCCATAGTGTTTTCAAATCCTTGTAGATTCCGCATTGCCGCCAGGTCAGCGTCGCAAGTACCGACAACAATCCAAGCACGAACAACAGAATCAGGGACCTGTTCCCGCGCAATGGGACAAATATCCAGTGGCGTATCAGACACGCGAGCAACGTGATCAAACCAATACTCGCCAAATACTGAAAGTGATCCGCTACGAACGAAAATCTCATCGGATAAATATCGACAAATCCCAGTGCCGGACTCACCGTTCCTGCAAAGAACAGGCAGGCCACCAATGGACCGCGACCGATGGTTCGCCGCTGGCCCCACAGCACGAGTAGCACTCCGGAAAAGACGAGTGGAAACAGGTACTGTCCCCAATCCGTCGAGTCAATGTTCCAGCGTGGATAAATGAAAGCCAAATCCACGGGCCAGATAATTTTCTCCACATAAAAGCACAAGGCCCGACCGGCAATCAGCAAACGATCGACGGGCTCCAGCCCGAGGTCGATGTGTTTTATTCCGACATAATGTTGTTCCATCCACACGGTCAGCCAGGCCAACGGCAGGCCTAAAATCAACATTGGCAGGCAGCGCACGAAGTCTTTCCTCGAAATCGATCCCTCTTTCCACCAAATCATCAACAGAATGGCCGCTGGTAGCGTAATTGTCACCGTCTTGCTGAGCAGCGCCGCAGCGTACAAGAACCAGCTTGCCAGGTACCAGCCCCACCGCATGCTGTTTTGATCTTCAGACTCCCCACGCTGCGGAGAAAACCGCAGGTCCGCACGAAAATACGACATCGCGGCCAGCAAGTAAAACAGCCCTGACAGGGTGTTCTTTCGTTCCGTCATCCAGGCCACCGATTCCACATGGACCGGGTGCAGGGCAAAAATGGCTGCCGCCAGCCACGCCCCCGGGACCTCAAGCCTGGTAAGAATGCGCCACAAAAGAATCGCACTCGCCGCGTGCAACAAAACGTTCAACAGGTGATAACCAGCAGGGTGAGTTCCCCACACCTGAAATTCCAGCCAATAGGTCGTGTGCACCAGGGGATAATATTGCGGAACGGCGCCTAGCTCGAACCAGATCTGCCACAGCCCAGACAGACTACGCAATGTGTCGTTGTGAAGGATATAGTCATCGTCATCCCAGATGTACCCACAGTTCAGCGCGGGCGCATAGGCAATCAGAACGGCCAACAGGATTGCAATGCCCAGCCAACTCGAGTGTCTTCCCAGGGGGGATGATTCGTGAACTGCCAAGACGGTTGACTTCTCCTTTCATGTCCGACAGGTAGAACCCTGAATCCCCGTCAGAACCGCACCTACGGCAGGATCAACATGGGATGGCAGGGACCAGCAGCCACCGCACGAACCATGTTTTTCTGCGGTTCGCCCATCCTGGCACAAGCACCCGACCGAGGGAAGATCTGTTTCTCGCTCACCGTCCAGGCCGGACATTTGACAGGGGGTTTTTCTTCGTCAACCGGTCTTCTCCCGATGCAGTCTCACGAGCGTCGCTTGGCACACCTTGCTCGTTACCATCGTCTCGCTGGAGTTCTCTGGCATGCATGGTCTGACACCATGAACGATTGGTGACGACGATTCGTCATCAATCGCACCGGACGGCTCGCGTCGTTCCGCTCAATGCGTAAGTGCCACGGCCGTTAACGATTCCTGCGGGCGGTCAATTCTCTGCTCAGTACTTCTTCGGGAATCAGCAGTTCCTCGGGACTGCGGGCCATGAATGAGGGGACCGTCATCAACCAGGGAGTTTTTCCGCAGTAGAAGAACTGCCAGGCGCTTCCGTCCTGTCCAGGGGGAACTTCCACATTAAAGTAACCGGGGAACTCCGGCTTGGTGAATGCCAGTACATTGTTGCCGCTGCCATCCTTTAGATATCCGACCGCATCCGGAGAGTAGCCACCGACATACTTCGTGCCGGTAGGAACGAAGAAATAAGCCGAAAACCAGGAAACCGTGCTCACATCGGATTGACTGGTCCACTTCTCGACAAAAAGCGCAGGTGGCTGCATATCGGCGCGTCCGTAACTCCGCGAATGGACCTCAATCCGATGCAGCCCGGTATGCGAGGTGGGCAGCCTGACCTTCGTCAGTTCGCCCGTTGGGTTGCCTGTCGGCGGCGCCAGACCTTTGGCGACCACACGGTCGGAATCGGCAGGAAAGAACATCTTGATCTTCGCCGGCCCTCTCTCGCGGAATGCCGGGATGGCTGTCCCCGTGGTCATCAAAAACAGGACTTCCTGCTGCCCCTCAGCCACCCAGGTGTAAAACACGCGGCGGCCCCCGGCCCCGCTGAACACCTGAGGTGTTCTCGTACCCTTCAGACCCAGGGGCGTTGCCGGGACCAGTGCATCACTAAAGGCAACCGGGTCAATGTTGTGAATTGAATTCGCGGCGATGCCGCGCTTGACGATCGTATTGATCTCGTCCCGGGTAAAAGGTTCGCTGCTTTTCCAGGGATTCTCTTCCTCCTTGATCTCAAACTCGGCTTCAGCGGGGATCTTCATCTTGGGATCCATGCCCCCGTTGTAGTAGTAGTACAGCGGGCGTGAGGCGACCATGTGGGTCGGGGCCATCCGGTAGGAATAGCGGACCATCCGCTCGAATGCCGCCTGCCGGGTCTCGCCCGCGTCGGCCACATAACTGCGAAACAACTCCACGTAACGTGTCCAGAGGATCAGATCCCTGATTCGAGCCCGCACCCGTGGATCCTTCGTTTGCTTGCGGGCGGCATCCAGAGTCCTGTACATCCGACCGACCAGGTCATCGGAGACCAGTCCCGCACTGTCGCCATTCGTCAATTCGTAAAACGTCTTCATGGGGGCTTTCGCGTCGTCGAAGCAGCGCGTCAGGAAGTCGTCGACAAGTTCGTCCACATCCTGATTCTTGTCCCACAGGCACCGTGCCGCCATGTACATTCCCAGGCCCGCCGGACCCCAGCTATTGGTCGCTTCGCCCATCCACTGTACGGCACCGCGGTCATGAAAGTCCTTAATTTTGCGCGCAGTCCGCTGCAGCGCGCCGACGCCCGGCAGACCAGGCATGTCATGACTCCACTGATAAATACTGAAGTAGTCGTAAATACCGAATTGTTTCACGCCCCGCGCCACCCAGGCGTCCACCAGGTCCATGCCGATCAACTGCCCGAAGTAGAATCCCTGCGCAAAGCTCATGAACACGCGAGGGTGCGCCCGGACACGCTCGGGCGGCGGTGAATGATTCGCGTAGGACATCAGACCCACATACCGTTCCACGCCGGGATACGCGATGTCCACCGCGCGTGCGATTTCATTGGCCATGCCCAGGGCGCGGTCGGAGGGACCGCCCAACGCTTTACACGACTGGCACTCGCACCACGCGCCGCCGTCAGCCGGTTCAGCGGAAATCACGACGACCTCCGGATGTTCTTCCAGCCACTTCAGCGAGCGGTCCACAAACAACTTGCGCAGGCCCGGATTCGACAGACACAGCTTTCCGCCCGCCCGTTTGCCATTCACCAATGACCAATACTCCGGATGCTTCTCGAACACCTCGGGATACTCCTTCGGCAGTTCCTGGTAGACATGCCCGAAACCCCAATCGCGGCTGTTAATCATCCGATTACATTCCAGCCACCGGTTGATCTCCTTGTTGTCCTCCGGCGAGAAGTTGCCCATCGAATGGAACATCGTCGCGAACGGATAATCGGGATGAATCACCTGGTCGATGGCGATACGCAGGTTCGGTTCGCCCGGAACGACCTCCCAGGTCGCCCCGGGAAAGAACTGACGGTGCCCCAGGTGGTGAAGCAGGGTCCAAACAGCATGGCCGACTGACACCGGGGTCGTGCCGATCACGTACAGGCCGTTGGCGTGCGAGCGCAGGATAAAATCGTCCGCGCGCGAAATCATTTCCGGTGCCAGGGCGGCGCCTGCGCCGGTGTGGGGGAAATCATCATGAAGCCCGACCGCGATGCCACTGGAGCCGTCACCACTCTCAACAACGAAGGTGCCGCCGGTGATCCGGCCCAGGTAATCGGCCAACGTTCGCGCTGCTGCCCTTACCCTTTCCCCGGCGTTCTCACTGACCACAACCGAATGCAGCGCCTTGCCATCCTTCGCCAACAAAATTTTCTTCGCGTCCGCTTCATGAATAGAAACGGCGGAGATCAAAATCGAACCGATTGTGGCGATCAGATTGGTACGCATCTTAGAAAGCCCTGCTTTCATCACTGGTTCGGGAGTTGTGCTCTCGCAAATGAAGACGCATAAATTATGGTCGATCCCATCACGACGTTCAACCATCCCTGGCTTTGCACAGTGCACCGAGGTGCTGTTCCGTGGCAGCATCCATTCCAACGAATACGCATCGGCACTGGCCTCTCGGGCACGGCAGTGACTTCCAAGGAAAGGCGGGATTAACGAGTCGTCGGAGTTACGACCTTCAACACCGCCGACGGCTATTTTCGATGTTCGCGCAGATTCGGAACATCCAGATGAAGCGAGTTCAACCGAGGTTGGGTAACACGCCGCTGCTATCACCCAACGTTTCAACATCGACTTCGATTCGATTCAGCATCGAAACCCAGAGATTGTTCAGAGGAGTTTCTTCCGCGTATCTGACGTGTCGACCTGTCTGCAAGGTTCCACAACCGCCGCCCGCCAGGACAATTGGCAGATCATTATGATTGTGCCTATCGCCGTCGGAGTTCCCGCTGCCGTAAGCGACCATGGCGTGATCCAACAAGGAACCATCGCCTTCAGGAACGGATTTCAGCTTTTCCAGCAAGTAGGCAAACTGCCGGGTGTGAAAGGTGTTGATCCGGCGAATTTTATCTAGCTTTTCTTCTTCCCCCCCGTGATGTGACAGCCAGTGGTGGCCATCGCTGACACCGACCGTGGGGTAACTCCTGTTGCTGCCTTCATTGGCCAGAACAAAGGTGCAAACTCGAGTCACATCTGACTGAAAGGCCAGCACCAGCAAGTCAGCCATCAGGCGGATGTGTTCCTCGTAGCTGGCTGGTATCCCCTCCGGTTGAGGGACCTCGGGCACCGCGACTGGTGGAAGTTTTTCAGAGCGTTCGATTCGCAGTTCGATATCACGTATGGACGAGAAATACTCGTCCAATTTCCGCACATCCCCGGCCGCAAGCTGCCGGGAAAGATCCCTGGAATCCTCACGTATAAAATCCAAAATACTTTTACTGCGCGCGTTGCGCCGTACACGAACGTCATCGGGGACGGTCGAGAACAATCGCTCGAACACCAATTTCGGATTCACCTCTTTCGGAAGCGGTTGTGTCGCGGAACGCCAGGCCATCGTTGACGAGTAGACACAGCTATACCCCGAGTCACATCCACCGGCCAACTTGCCCGCTTCACAACCTATCTCCAGCGAGGGCAGACGGGTCTGGTGACCGATTCTTGAGGCGGCCACCTGATCCATCGAAATCCCCACGCGAATGTCTGTTCCGTCCGTCTTTCGTGCTTGAGCTCCCGTTAGAAATGCAGACAGCGCGCGGGCGTGATCGCCACCAGCATCCCCGTGGGGACGTGCCTTGTCTGCTGTAAGACCGCTCAGGACCAGTAACTGATCCTTCACCGGCGTCAATGGTTCTAGAATCGTGGGCAATTCAAAATCAGTTCCCTCCGTCGCCGGCGTCCAATCCGCCATATTTTTTCCATTGGGCACGTAAAGAACTGCCAAACGATTGGGCGTTTGCGAAGCTTTCCCCGTTTCACCCCAAGCCTGAACCGGACCCATGGCTTCGAGCCACGGTAGTGAAACTGCGACCCCGATTCCGCTACGAAGCACTCGACGTCGAGAAAGTGTTCTGGGAGTCATACTATCCTGTTGCTCCTAGGGATTCGTTTCCAGCTGGCGAGTTGGCTCGCTGCGCCGGGTGAGAAACGGTTCGCTCTTGACGATCTCACGAATGAGAGCCGAAAACTTGTATCGGTCATCAGCCATGACTTCTACAATGTGGCTCACAGTACTCCGATCATAGTATTGCAGACCACGGCCGAGTGCATAGATTAGCATCTTTTCCGTCAAACACCTAGAAAACAGGGCTTTATTTTCCATGAGGACGGCTTTCAACCCCTCCGCACCTTCAAATCTCGTCCCGTCAGCAAATTTCCCCACGGCGTCGATTTCAGCCACTCCGTCCATTTCGCGGTAGGCCCCGATGGCGTCGTAGTGTTCCAAGGCAAACCCTATCGCGTCCATCTTCGCGTGGCAGTTGGCACAACTCGGGTCGGCGCGATGAATTTCCAACTTCTGGCGCAGCGTCGTTGCGGTGGCTTGATCGTGTTCAGGTAATTCCGGCACGTTGGGCGGAGGGGGCGGAGGGGGTTCGCCCAACAACTGTTCCAGCACCCAACGTCCACGCTTCACCGGCGAGGTACGTGTTGGATTGGACGTGACCGTCAACACGCTGGCCTGCGTGACCAGGCCCCCTCGTTGGCGATCCTCTAACAAGACCCGACGAAATTCACTGTCACGTTCCGACTCTTTCCCATCTGCCTGATCATCTTGCCCGACATTCACGTCCCCAATTCCATAGAACCTGGCCAACGAGTCATTCAGAAACGTGTAATCGGCGTCCAATAAGTCAAAAATACTGCGGTCTTCATCCATCACGGATGCAAAAAATAATTTTGTCTCCTTGAACATCGCCTGTCGTAAACGTTCATCGAAATCCGGAAATTTTTCCGGGTCTGGCGTGGATCTCTGCAAGCGCTGGATCTGAAGCCACTGTGGCAAAAAGTTTTCGGCCAACGCCTGCGCCTTGGGATCGGCAAGCATCCTCTGCACTTGTTCGTCCAAACAAGACGTCAACTCACCACCTTCTGCCAGGTCAAGTAATTCATCGTCCGGCATGGAATTCCACAGGAAGTAGGACATGCGAGCCGCCAGTGAAAACTCATCCAGCGGCCTGATTTCCGGCGACTGTGGCTGCTCATCCAACTCGACACGGAATAGAAACTTGGGCGAACAAAGGACCGCTTGAAATGCGCGCTGGATCGACTCCTCCCATTTTTTTCCGCCCGCTTCTTCGGCTTGTGCCAGTGCGATCACCCGCTGAAGTTCCCCATCGGTTGGTGTCCTGCGATAGGCCCGCCGCAAAAACCGCCGCACGACTTGCCCGGTCCGATTCGATGGGTCCGTCTGCGGATCATGCGCAAGCAATTTGTAATGACTGGTGGGTCGCGTATCGAGCGGCCCCTCCAATTCCAGATACTTGACAAACAACCGTACCGGATTTTCCTCGGAAGCAGGTTGCACCAGAGCAAGTGCCACTCGCCGCCCTACCGGCATCTCCGGCAGGTCAAGCCGAATGACCTCCGCCTCTTCCGGTGAACCGGTTTGAATTTCATAAATCCCACCCACCGTGAACCGGTCGGCAAGATCTCCCAGCACAACTGCCGTTGCGTCTTCACCAGTCGGTGAAGCTGGCTGGTTGTCGCCCAACAACAGCACGGCGACCTTCACCGGCCCGGTCTCCGACGGAGCGTACACTTTGGCGCGAAACACGTATTCCTGATTTTCGTCGCAGGCCCATGGACAAAGTAGAGGTCCTGTCTCCACGGGCGAACTTCCGTTGCTGGCAATGATACGATACTCATCTTCCAGCAAAAGATCGCCATCGTTGGGCTTCGCATTTTCCCCTTTCACCACGTGTCGCAGCGGTTCCGCCGGGTCGGGGACAATCGCTCGCGTCACAATGCTTTCCGCCGCAGCCAAGTAACGCTCCATCAATAACGGAGACATCGTCAACACGTCACCAATGTTGTCAAACCCGTAACCAATGCCGTCGGTCGGAAAATCCTCTGACGGATTGAAATCAACACCAAATAGATCGCGTACCGTGTTTTTGTATTCGGTCCGATTCAAGCGTCTCATGGTAACGCGACCGGGATCCGGCTCAGCCGTGAGTTCTGCGTGTTCGAACAGTTCACGAATTGCCTTTCCGAAGGAAGCAATTTCCTGCGGAGGAGGCTGCAATTCGTCTTCGGGCGGCATCGTACCTCCCTCTACGGCGCGGAGCACGCGTTCGAACGTTTCATGCTGACTGAGGATGGATTGCAAATCCACCTGCAGCGTCAGTGTCAGCCGGGCCTCCGGTTCATCCTCTCCGTGACACCCCGCACAATATTGCGTCACGAACGCCTCCACATCCGATGCAAGATCGGACGGCGCCTGGCCGTAAATCGAACCCGTTATCAGAACCGTCAGGAAACCCGCAAGGTAGCTGGTTCGTTGCCTGTGCATCCCGGTTATCTCAATCATCAAATGAAAAATAAATCGGACGTGTCTTCCAGTTTCCCGCGCCGAAGACCCGCCGGGTCCAGCCAGGAAGAGTATTTTCTCAGAACCACCGCTAGGGTCAACAACAACTTCTTACACCCTTTCAGACAATATACCAGTTGGGCCAAGCACAGAAAAACACTTTCTAGAAATGATCCCTGCTGGATCTTTCCGCCATGCTGGCAACAGCCCGACTGTTTTAACTCAAAAGGCTGTGACACAAACTAGAGGACATCGCAACCAGCAAGCCCGGGGGGACTGATTTTCCGAAACGGAACGCCGGAATTTCTGCATCGCAGAACTCCTCGCCTGCATCAAGCAGCCTGCCAGCGCCGCGATGGTTCTCAACGCCCCACAGGATCTTGCAATGATCGCGGCAAATCGGACAAAACAAACTTGTACGAGCGCATCGGCAAAATTTCGTAGTGTTCCTGTCCCTCGACGATCTGAATAAAACGATCGGTCGGTACGTCTGTGAAACGCTGCGTGTGTCCCGTAGTCGGCCAGAAAATCTCCAAGCTCTCAATTGCCGTCGCTGCGCCCAATCCGACATTCTTCCGCAGGGGATTGCAACCAAACGTCCCGCCGCTATTTACATAGCGATAGACTGTTCGCTGCTGACTTTCTTCCTGAAAATCAATCCGAATACGAGCCCCGATGGCTGAGCGGTTCGACTGGACGCCCACAAGCTTCACGTTGACCCAATGGTTCCCGAAACCCGGATTTTCGTACAGGGCGTCGTTAAATCCATCACCCGGATAAGCGCCGCCCATCTGTTCAAAGATGTCCTGGTCACCGTCATGGTCGAGGTCAGCAAACACGACTCCGTGCCCCTTCTGGAGATGCCCAAAGCCACCGGCGACAGTCACATCCTTGAAATCCCGCCCACGACGATTGTGGTACATGATGTTGGGCATGATCTGCTTGTAGTCGGGATAGCCAGTCCCCAGATAAAAGTCAAGGTATCCATCGCCATCCAGATCGCCAAAGTTCGAACCCATCGGTGCACTCGGTCGAGCGAGATTTTTTTCTCGGGAAACCTCTCGAAAGCCACCTTTACCATCCCCCTGATAGAGACGTGGCAGGTTCTTCCTGCCGACCTCAAGCTCTAAGTAGGCTGCGGCGAGTTCGTCGATACCGGCATTATATGCGGCGACAAATAGATCGAGATTCCCATCGTTGTCAAAATCCCAGAACCAGCTTGGAAAGCTACGGCGAGGCTTGGCGACCCCTAGCTCCTGGGCAACGTCGGTAAAGGTCCCATCACCGTTGTTCTTGTAGAGGCGATTGGGATTCAACAAATTCGACACATACAGATCGGGAAAGCGATCGGCGTTGTAGTCACCCCACACAACTGCCTTGGTGAACCCCAGGTTCTCGACCCCGGCTGACTCTGCCACATCGGTAAAAGTCCCATCACCGTTATTTTGAAAAAGTTGACACGGAAAGTCGTCGTCTTTGGCCTCGTTGCCAACGTACAAATCGAGATCTCCGTCATTGTCGTAATCAGCCCAAGATGCTGTCTGGGAAGGGCGGTGGTCCTCTCCCAGTCCTGCCTCAAACGTTGTATCCGTAAACGTGCCGTCACCGTTGTTGTGTAGCAGCGAGTTGGGTTGACGGCCTGCCCGTCCCAACCATGCGCCCCGCAGCACCAAGACATCCAGATGGCCGTCGTTGTCATAGTCTGCATGTAAGAGGTTGAGCCCTCCGAGGATTCCCGTCAGGCCCGCCTGCACTGTACGATCAGTAAACGTTCCGTCTCCATTGTTGCGGTGAAAGCGGATCTGTCCGGAAGCATCCCAGGTGGAAACCATTAGATCCAGGTTCCCATCATTGTCGAAATCGTCCCCAATGGCTCCGCCGCCAAGGCTAAAAGTGTCGAGTCCCATCTTGGATGCGATGTTGATGAATCGAGGAAACTCTTCCTCCGATTGAAATGCACGGGGAGGAATCAGATGGGCGACTGGTACCGAATCCGGATAGCGGCCCAGGGTCATGTAGGCGATATTCAAAAGCCACTGACTGGCCAAATGCAGTTCAGAACTCGGCGGGGTCTCTTCCAGCACTTCCATGAAATACTCGATCGCGCGCTGCGATCCTTCCCGTTCGGTATGGATCCCCTCTCCCCGGATGGGCAGGATGCAGCTATCAGGTGAGTTCCTGGCGCAACAGTTTTCAGTCTCTCCCACCCTCATGAATGCCACGCCCAGGCGAAACGTCAGCGTATGGAGCGCGTTGGGGTCCACCGTGTCTTTCAACTGTGGAACCAACTTCCGGGCATCCATCAGATGGCGAATGGACACCTGTTCGTTCCCCTGGGCGAGTTCGGCCATTCCGAGTTCGAATTTGAGTTGCCATCGCTCAAACACCGGACCGTGTTCAGCCAAGACCGCAAGACGGTCTCTGAGACTGCGGACATAGTCTTCGGCGAGCGCTTCGTAGGAACTTTCCTGCTCGACCTCCTGCAAAAGGGCGAGCATCCTCTCGTGACCCGACTCGCTGGTCGCGGGCTCTTTCCTGTCCGCGCAACCAGGGGACAATAAGAAACTCAGTCCCAACACGACGCACAACAGCCAGTTTGCCGGATGCACATTTTGGGGAGGAATGGTGAACATCAAAAGAAGTTGTTGCCAGCCATCTTGTTCGGGATCACGGGATCACTATCAAAACAACTTTCCCTGCAGTCTTTCTCTTCAACGACTCTGAATTTCATGGTAGCACCAGGCATCTCTACTGTCCATCTCAAACGACGGCAAGGCCTTGTAGAACGGACTCTTCGAAGTTCTGGTCGCAACACGAACAAACGACCATGCAGAAGACCTGTACGACTATCGCCGGTCACTTGGCCAGGAAACCCGGCACCTCGTCGCGAAGCCATTGAACGATCGCCCGGCCGGCAATGTCGTGAGCTTTGCCGTTGGGATGGTGATCGCAAGGATGTACTTGTAGTGACTGCGTATCCATACCCTGAAACACTTCAGCAAGATCCAGCACCGGCAGGTTCGCCTCGCCAGCCAACCTGATTACGCGCTGGTGAACAGCGGCCAGAGGATACTTGTTTTCAAATCCCTCCATGAGCGGATAGAGCACGAGTACCACCTGACACCCGGGAATCGCAGCCATGGCGCGAAAGTCAGCGTTCAACTGATTCAGATTTTCGGCGTTGCACCTCCAGTCGTAGGAATCGAGGTACCACTGAATCGTTTCCTGACGAATGCGGCGCATTTCCAGAAACGCCCCTAGAAAGTGAAGTGTACGCAAGTGCCCCGTATACCAGGTCCGTGACTCGTGTGCAGTCAGGTACTCTTCGCGGACGTTGATCAAATCGTTGATAAACTTCTGTCGTTGTTTCAGTCTGCCGGTGAGTTCCACATCGTTCGCGATAAACACAACAATTGCACGAGAGCACCCAAAACGCTGCACGGGCCCTCTCAACATCTGAACCTCTGCGTGGGTCCCAATGCCCGATCTGCCTCCGTTGACCACCTCGAACCCTTCTCCGAGTAACGATTCCACTCGTTTGGGAAGGATCGCCTCAAACGGGACTCCCTCGCCATAGACAAACGAATCCCCAACCATCGCAATTCGGGTGACCCCAGTCGGCAGGGGAACCTGGTACTCGCGATCACGAATCTGCTGGCTGGATACCTTGTACTCTACACACCAGGGCGTCTTCTCCAGCCATTCAATCGGAACCGGCTTTTTCCTCAACTGGTTGTCCAGCAACTTCCATGATTCATTCTGGACCTCCTCCGGCACCGGCTGAAACTCCTGATTTGGATTCGACGCGTAACAGTGATAGTAGTTACCGGTTTCCGACCTTCGAACGAGCGTCTGCTTGCCGCGCAGTCTGGGAGGCTCGATACCTGCAATCCACAAAACGGCTTCGGCCAAAAGTAACCCGCCTGTCAAACCGAGTATCACACTCAGAAATCGGAAGGCCACGACGCCTTTCGTTGTGCGCGGATGCAAAATTCCCGCCACCGGCGCCCTGCGACGCGCGCCAAGCCACCCAACAAGGAACAGGCCGACCAGCACGCTGATCAGCAGACCGATGCCGAATTGCCAAGAGTCAACCATGTTCATCACCACAAGCATCCTGGGCTGACAAGCCACTATCCCCATGTGCCGTTCAACTTACCTGTTTCCTGTTGTGCCAGAAACGTACCTGCTCCGCATTTCCCACTCCGGTCGGTCCGTTCGCCATGCCATGCATTTTGCGTGATCGGGTTAATCAAGGCGAGTCCCCATCCGATCCCAGCGGATCGGTCCCGGTAGGTAATGGGAAGTGTCCCGCAAATCCGGAAACACGCGTGGCTGGGACCAATAAATCATGCGCACTTTGCCGTGAAAGTCCGCAAATGAAACCGGGCCCAATAACCGGCTGTCTTTTGAAACTCGCCTGTTATCCCCTAACACAAAAAAACAGTCCGACGGGATCTCCAGGGGACCGAAATTCGCGAGGTCGACCTGGGACGTCAACGACCCTTCGAACACGGCGTTGTCATCGTCCCACTCAATGCCGTTTATCAGTACACGTTCATTGCGAATCTCGATCGTCTGGCCGGGGAGACCGGCAACGCGCATCACAAACAGCGGTGAGTCAGGAACCCCACTGTCAAAGGCCACGATGTCACCACGACGGAGACGATCCGCCCTGGAACAGCACTTATCGACCAGGACACAGTCACCTGCTTGAATCGCGGGAGACATGGCGCGCGCCGCCACCACCACAGATTCGGCAACCAAGGAGCGGATCGCGTAAGCGACGGCCCTGTTTGCCACAAAAAATACCAGAAACAGAAGTATATAAATCCACCACCGCTGGTAGCGTTTCAGCGGCCCGCCCGGATCTCGCCGTGCGAGAAAAAACGCGTCGACTGCCAGAAAAACAGGGAATGCCAAGGCGCTCAACAACAATAACAACCACGGTGTTCTACCTCCCAGCGGCAGGAAGACCGCCAGGAACCAGAGTATCGGAAAAAGAATTGCACCGATCAGCCACAGCAGGACACCGCGACCGAAGTGGCCACTGTACACCTGGCCCAAGGGACCACCGAGCAGACTCAACAGAGCAGCGAGCCACGCCCGCCGCGGTTTTGTGAACGTCATTTCCACGTTAAACACATTGCTAAAATATCCAGAATTCAGGCGGCGGAAAGGCGACTCGACAATGATCCTTCCATCAATTTCAACTCCGGGACAACCCGCTGCCTGACCTCCGGTCCGTTCCCTTCCCTATCAAGCCTTCATTGGTTATTTATCGTCCTGCCAACGACAATCAGTCGCCTGCATTTTTAGAGTTCTTGAATCGTTTTGTCGATCCAAACGGGTTGCGCTACTGGACGACCGGCAGCTCACCTGGAATCACACTCCGGCGGGCTCTGGAAAAATGAAGCAAAAGGGACTGGAACCCTTGAACCTGTGACCGTGAGGGAAGACTGGAATCAGCCGCAAATGCCGGATTTTTTTAATGTTCCGGCATTGTATTCGCCACCGCATCATTTGCAATCCCTTGCAGACAAGTGTGACCTTGTGCCGGAGTCAATACGTGGCAACGATTGCTCAAGAACAAAAATGTCTGCAACCTTGTTGCGCAAACTGACCGGTTCAAATACCGGGTAAACAAACAAAACAGCGTGAAGCCACCTTCATCGACGGCCTGGCTTTCCCGGCTGCTCCTGGGAATCATCCCGCTGGACTATTCATTAATCACGATCGGACTGTTGTCCCGGTCGCGTTGCAGGCGACTGACGCTCTCCTGGTCGATCACTTTCGAGGGAGAGATGAGAATCGGAGGGGCGGCTTGCGATGGAACAACGGTTCGTTGTTTCCACATCTCGAGAACTTCAAGCTTTGCTTCGACTTGCTGGCCAACGGGGGCCGGAATATCCCGCCCCTGGCGTGAATCCGTGGTCCTCGTAATCACGTCAGCTTCCCCAGCGACGGTCTTCTTCCCGTCGGTCCAATTGAGGGCGGGGCATCAACAGACCAATCGCGAATTCAGCCAAGGGAAATAGTTCTGCAACGGTTCTTCCGCTTATTCCAACTCTAGGCAAACCCGTTGTTCAACCTTCCGCTCTGCCCAAAATAAGTTAGCAGGGTTTGTGCCAAACTGTCCGGTGGGGCAAACAGGTGCTGAAACACCAAGACCCGTGCTCCAACTTATATAACCCTTACCTTCCCACGGAATCCAGTTGCAACTTGCCGGCGAGACACACATACCACAAACCCGACAACCCGGCGTTGGGCTTCAAACAGTTGCTAACAATTCCCGGTGCTGATTAGAATGAGGATTGGTGATAGACGATTGGCATGTTTCTCTCGGAGTTGCCAGTAAGCATGATGAAAAAACGCTTTCTGCGATCGAGGTTTTGCTGTTACCTGATGGTGCTTGCTGTCGGCCTGTCAACCGCCGGTAGTTGCAACCGGTCCGGCGACGTAGAATCGCCGTATCAACAAAATTCTGCTGGCGACCAGTCAGGGTCCGGCGCAACCGCACTTCCAGTAACCGGTTCAACAGAAGAACACCCCAATTAGTCTACCGAACTGACGCCGGATTTTTCACTTCCCGAAACAACCCAGAAGTATTTGCGCGACATCGAACACCTGGTATTGGTTGTTGACCAGGACGTTCTGGCGGAGTTTCGCACTGTCGTACGCAAGGGAACTTCCGCTCGCCTCTCGAAATTTCTGAGTCCCCAATTCGAAGCATTGATGTTCGAAACAACCGGTACGACCCTGGAACTCGACCCGATTTCCGCGGAACTTTGGGATGAAGACTCACACGACAGGAAGCGGCTGGATGGTCAGGCATTCATGGAGCAACTGGCTACCTATGGGGAAAATTCTGAAGTGGTTGATGGCATTTCCTTCCACGTGACCACCATGAGCCCGGAAGTCCATGGTGACCTGAGTGGTGGATGGCGAGTCGCCTGGGATATGCACGTGACCGGCCAGCTGAAAAACGGCAGTCTGGCCGAACACACGCTCAATTGTTCGCTGCGGTTCGAGCGTTTCAATGAAGACATCGCCAAGACCGATGGCTGGATCACAAATTTTATCGTAAACACTGCATCGTTTACGGCTACTCAACATCCATTAATGGAAGAGATCACAAACGAAAGTGGCATCGATGTCGACGCGCTGCCGGATAATTGGAAGAAGCCTGGACCGCCATACACACCCATCACAGTACAAGCCCGGATGCTGGATTTCGATCGTGACGACTGGGCTGACCGTGAGTACAGAAGAACGGCTGATGGGCTGCTTGGTGGCCGACCTGAACAACGACCGATTCGAAGATCTCTTTTTCATCGTTAATTTTTCCGTCCGCAACCAGCAGGGCCAACCAGTTTTAAAACGCAGAGTGGATGTTTATGAGAACTTGAAAGACGGTACGTTTCGTCGGTTGCTGCCCACGGAACACAACTTGAGCCACTTCGAGTTCTCATTGCTGTTCCGGGCAACTGCCCTGGCAGACTTTGACGGAGACGGATTGGTCGATATCTACGCCGGACTTGCCGGCCCCAAACCTACGGGACAAGTCGCCAGTTGGATCAACGACCAGACATCGAAAGAAGGATTGCTACTGAAAAACCTGGGCAACTGGCAATTCGCCAACATCTCCCAACAAGCCGGCGTGACTGGCGAGTACCTTGATGTATTCGCCACCTTGTGTCTGGACGTGGAACCCGACGGCGATGCCGATATCTTTCTGGCAAATCATATGGGCAATAACCTGTTGTGGGAAAATCAGGGTGACGGCACGTTCACCAAGCGAATGCTGAACGAGGGATTCGGGGGGTTTAGCATGGGAGCCACCTCCGGGGATCTGGACTCCGACGGTGACCCCGGCCTGTATCTCGCCAATATGTATTCTGCGGCCGGCAGTCGGATCATTGGCAACCTTCGCGAGGAAGATTATCCTCCCGGCGCTTTCCAACGGATTGAAGGTTTTGTGACAGGTAACGAACTGTACCAAAATCGCGAACGCGGAGATTTTTTTCCAATTGGAGTGACCGCCCGTGTTGCGAACACCGGTTGGGCATATGGCCCGGGTCTTGTGGACCTGAATGGTGATGGGAAACTGGATATTTATTCTCCGGCCGGATTTCAGAGTGTGACCCGCGGCAAACCGGATGGCTGAACCTGTGTCTGGCGGGTTGCCGTGTCGCAACCATCGAATCGGTTCAAGGACCTTCCTGCACTTTGGAATGTTGACAAATCGCGGGAAGAAATCTGGTTCGGCAACCCGTGGAAGGTTTCCAAGCTCAAACAGAACCTGAGCGCATTCGAACGCAACCAGATTTTCCTCAACCTCAGTCAAGATGGTTTTCTGAATATCGGTTATCTCACCAAAGCGGACTCGGATGGCGACGGTCGCGGCGTCATGGTCGCCGACGTTACCGGTGATATGCAGCCCGATCTCGTGGTCTGCCAAGCCGGAGGTGGTCCAGTGAGGATTTATGCCAATCGATTCCCTCCGTCCAGTCGTCTTATCGTCTCCTTGGAGGGGGTGGCCAGCAACGGTCTGGGGGTATTGGTGCCTCTGTCATCGCGGAAGTTGAAGGACAAAAAATCCTGCGGCAGGTGTTTCCCGATAACAACTTCATCACATCACAGGCCAGCCAGGTCCAGCTTGGACTGGGCAGTGCGCAAAAGGTAGACCGCCTGACCGTCAAATGGCCTGCGGGAACGGTCCAGGAGTTCAGTTCGGTTCCCACGGGCATGCACATCCGCATTATCGAAGATCAACCGAAATACCAGGTATTGCTCCGATCAGAAGTGTCTGAAACAAAACTCTGACAGACGCTTCACCCGGATAGCCTGCTTGGGGGCGAAAGAAACCGACCGTACTGCCAACCAGCCGCCGGCCATTTAAGATCCCGGTTCGGAAGGTTTTAGAAAAAATGGAGCGGAAGGGATTTGAACCCTCGACCTTAGCATTGCGAACGCTACGCTCTCCCAACTGAGCTACCGCCCCGCGGTGCAAGACATTTTAGAAGGGAGATGCGAGGCTGTCCAGGCGACGCCAACTTCCCGGGCAATGCGCCCGATCGCTGTTTGAGTCACGTGCCGACAAGTCGCTGGCAATCGTGGCCTCTGTTTTAAAAATCCAGTCCCAAACTATGCCGATAGGCCTGCGCCTGCTGATCGGTCCCCAGTTCCTCCGTGATTTTCCTCCACGCGGCGGCGGTCGCGTCCAACGCCTGCTGAACCTCCATGTCACCCCTCAGTACGTGATAGACAGCCCGGTCCAACTCGGCCATGTAACGCTCGCGACCCGGTATTCGTAAGGAGGTGAGCCATGAATTACGTGACTCCCTCGTGTGCAAAATCTCCGTGTACTCCTGTAGCTGACCCGGTGTAGCACCTGGCGGAAACCACGCCCTGGCGGGCAGTTGAGATTGCCGAAAAGGACCGGTGGCCTGGCTGGCTGGGGCCAGAATGGCACCTAGCTCCTGACCCATTAACCGTCCCGACAGTCGAAAACTGGCAGCAGGCCGAGCCGATTCGACAGTGACTGATATCAACCGTCCAGCAACACCCAACAAGGGGACCCGAAACGGCTCCTGTGAATCTTGCTCCTGCCACTGCTTGTCTTGACGGTGAAAGACCGTGGTACTGCCGGGTAGTTCGGCAAATGCGATTTCCGCATATGGTTGCTGCTCCGCATCTCCGGCTTCCTGCGGGGCAGCAACAGGCCAGGTGAGTCCGATGGCACACTGTCCCTCAAGCAGCATCCTACGGACGTCGTGAGGCGTCAACTCCATCGCCGTTGTCGGTCCTGCCCGGGCGGCGGCGGCAAGTTGCTTCAGGGCACGGACAAAAGGCTCGCCATTGATCAAGGGCTGCATCGTCTTGTAGTGAAAGAACGTGGAATAGTTATTGGGATGTTTCGCCGATGCCGCAGCACGTGCCAATAACACCTGGCATGCCCAACCAGGCCCTAAAGGCTCAGCCGATGCAACCCATTGACAATCCGCGGCCCCTGCCGGTCTGTCTTGAGAGACGGTTCGCAACTGCTCGATAAGGGACTGATACTCGTCCCACGTGCGTGGTGGTTCCAGGCCGGACTGCGCCAAGATATCTTTCCGGTAGAACAACACAAAAGACGGAGAACCAAAACCAAGAGCGTAGGTCCTCGCGCCCCACCTGGTTCCTCGTAAACGCAACATGGAAAAGCAATCGGGCAGGTCAATCAGTGGATCTTTCAGGACGTGATCGGGCAGGGATACAATCAAATCCCTTTCAACAAGCTCCCCAAGTAACCAGGCCGGATAAACGATCGCGTCCGCGTCACACGAATTGTTCTTCTTCAACCTTGTCAGAAACTCAGCGGACGTGGTCTGGCTCACTTTCACATCACGGTTGGCGCGCGCGTTATATTCGCTTTTGATCGTTGCGGCCAGTGGTGGATCATCGACCACAAGCAAACGCAGGGCAACCGGCGTGTTCGTCCGAACAGGGGGCTCCACCGTGGATGTGGGAGAGGCTGGCTGGCAACCAACCCAGACGGTGCAAACCACAAGCCGGCACAAATTCCATGGTAATCTTGCGTTCATTCCACAGTGCTACCAGACAGGTGCTGACCGATCAATGCCTGCAGGATTGCCGCTTGATCGCCCGGAGGTGTTTCACAGTCGCGCTGAGGACAAAGACGCGCGCTGGTTTCGCGCAAATGTGCAGTTTCGCCCAGCAACATGCTGTTGATCAGAGCACCGTAGGTTGCAGATTGAAAGGCGAGTCGGTCGGACCGTGCGCTGACGCAAACCGAAACAGACGGCGCCAACTGCTTCAATCCCACCTGGAGAACAGCCCGTAGGAAAGGTGATTGGCACAACCCTCCGGTAAGAACGAATTGCTGGGTCGCCAATTCGACACCCTGTACCTCCATCAACATTTTCTGCGCCAGCTTCACTAGCTCCAACGCGATCGAAAACTGCGTACTGGCCACTTGGATGGGCCAAGCCAAGTCGTTGAAACCCGGAGGATAGACTTCGACCCAGTCCCCCAGCTTCGCCTCCTGTCGAATAAGGCAAATCTGCGATAAATCAGCGTCAAGGGCCGCCTGGTTCAAGATTTCGTGATCGGTGGGTAATTGCTCGTTGCGTTGTAGAAAACGAGCATACCAAATGGCGCAGTCAGGAAGCATCATCAGGAGTAAACGGTCATCATAAAATTCAAAGCAATTCGCCTTGCCGGCGAGTCTGGAAGCAGGCTGACACGCGCGCACTACCGTGCCACTACTACCTCCTGAAATCACAATCGTCTGTTCACCCGCCAATCCGCATCCCACAGCGCTGGCATGATTATCTCCCAAACTGGAACCGACAGTCCAACCCTGTAAAAGCTGGCGAACCTGATTCCATGGAGATGCTTGGTCAACTGGGGCCAGTACTTGTCCGACAACCGCCCCACTGCGGATCACTTCCGGAAACCACGTGGCTGACGCGAATGTATTGTCGATAGCTTCACGAGCCAGTTGCTTGGTCGATTGAACCAGCAACGCGTTGCTCAGTGCATCCGATGCACTGAGACACAAATTCCCGGTCAGCATTGCCCCGATGTAGTCTCCTGTCGCCGCGACCGCATCGAGCCTTGCAACTAACCCGGGATCCTGACGCAGCGCCCAGATGAGCTTCGGAAGAATAAATCGGGGCGCAATCGGGCCTACGATTTGATCGACTCCCAGTTCTTTCAATTCGATAACTTCGGCTTCCGCCACATGACATTCCCAGGAAATCGCGGGAATCAAAGGCATCCGATCCGTATCCATCAAAACCATATCGTGCTGCCGTACGGAAAATGACAGGGAACCCGGTATCTCAAATCTCCACTCTCGAAGAACAAATTGTTCGAGAGCTGCCACAATCATCTGCGGCAGGTACTCAAGATCAAAACCAGGTTGCTGTTGCCAGGTGGTTTGACCCGCCACGGGAATGGAAACAAAATCTTCGTCACCCGCCTCCGATCGCACACCTACCGAAAGTGCGGTGGTACTCAGGTCTGCCCCGAGAAACCGTGCATCTCGAACGGTCATAGTCATTGCCACTTGGGAAAATGTAAGTCGAAATCAGCTAACTGACGGGAGCGTTCACAGGCGCAATTTGCATTGCATCGCGGGAAGCCGGCTCCTTGGTCTTCAATTCAAAGAAACGTCCCAAAGGGCCAGCCAGAAGGGCTGGCAAAAAAATCAGGTCCCCGAGCAAGGCTGTAAACAGCATCAGGCACATGATCCAGCCGAAACGTGAAATAGGTACAAAAGGGCTGAACGAGTAGACGAGCAGACCGAAACCACAAATCACCGAAGTCTGAATCATCGCGTTTCCGCAGCGTTGAAACGCACTGAGAACCGCTTGTCGACGACTGAGTCCGCATTCCAATGCCCGGCGGAACCAAACAACAAAGTGCAACGTATCATCGACCGCAATCCCCAGGGCGGCGCTCGCAGTCATCATCGCGCCAATATCGATCACCACATCCGCCCAACCCATAATTCCAAACACAAAAATTGCGGGAATGACATTGGGAAGCATCGACAACAAGCCGCCGATCAAATCTCGTAACACAATGACCATGGCAATGCCCACCAGCACGAACGCCGTGCAAAAACTCCATATTAAATCGCTGAGCAGCTGTTTTTGCGCTTTATTAACAAGTGGAACGCCACCGCAAAGCGTCGCTCGCACCCCCGCGATTCCGCGACTCGCTTGTTCGTGCTTTTCAATGACCGGTTTCAAAGTGGCCTCCAGGTCATCTAAAAAGAGGCCGTAATCGATCCGGGTCTGAGCCTTCACGCGCACACTGATCCGCCACAGTTCCTCATCCCCGTCGTCGTACAAAAATTTATTGTCTTTGAACTCCTCACGGTGCTTTTCAAGCTTTCGATTGGTGACCGTACGACGCACCACATCCAGTACACTTCCTCCATAGGAGACCTTGGGACCGAATGTGGCAGCGCTGATGGTCCCTCCCACCTCCTCAACTTGGCCGACTTCCCGACGAATTTCTTCCACCAATCGCATGCGATCAAGCATACGAGCCTCATTCGCATTCGGAATGTGGATTACTACCTCCACCGGCACCATCGGGCCAATCTTGTCCTGCATCCAGTTATAATCCTTGATCACCTGTGCATCCGGCCGGAACATGTCATGCAAATTCACCGTGGTTTGCAGCCGCGAAATCCCGAATCCAGCGAACGCCAGAAACCCGATGCCAAGAATCACAATGGGGCCGTGAAGCCACGTAACAACGTTCGCCCACCGACTCCATCGACCATCTTCTTTGAACGATTGCTGCCTCACCCGTTCAGAACGATTGCTCCAAACGGCCATGGGCCGCAAAGTCAGCCAGGAAGGCAGGACTATCATCACAAATGCCAAACCAGCCAACACGCCAATGGCCGCGTACTGACCAAAGGTAAAAATAGGCTTGATGCGACTGACCGTAAGCGATGCCATCCCGATCGATGTGGTGCCCGCCGCAAGCCAGCAGGGAACCCAACCCAGGCGAACAGCCTCGACAGGTGCACCCTCCACACCCGTACTGGCAATCGCATCCCGGTAGTAGTTCATCAGGTGTACCGACGCAGAAACAGACAACACAAAAACCAAAGAACCCACCATCATCAGGATGGAATTCATCGTGGTACCCGTGTAGTAAACGATCGACAAACTAAGGTATTGGCAAACCAGGGCGACAACAAACACCATTCCGCCGACTCGAAAACTTCCAAACGAAATCGACGCCACCAGCAAACAGACGCTCCAACACAAAACGTTCAAGGTCTCAATGGACTCGAGACTGGTGCGGTCAATCGCTACGGAATCCGTCGATGGACCAGCAACACGAAGTTCTTCCCGAGCGATGCCACACTCGGACTCGGCCAATTCGTAGACCGTATCGAGAGCATAATGGCGGAGCCTTCCAGCCGACCGCGAAAGCCTCGCCACAACACAAGTCAGCTTCCCATCGGAACCAACCAGCCAGCCTTGTAACCGCAACAGAGCTCGTCGCTCCTTTAAATTGAACGGCGCAGATGTGAGCGTTTCCAAAACTTCCGGACCGGTAAAAACCTCGCGGAACAGATCGACCTCGTCACCAGCAGTCTCTACTTTTAATTTCCGCATCGATTCGGCGAGTTGCGCAACACGTGGATCCTCCAACGTACATCCCTGCCAACTGACTGCCAGCATCTCGGTCGTACCAAAGCGCTCGATGAACCACTTCAAGTCTCGCGTTTCAGCAAAATGAGGTGGTAACCAGTCCGTCACCACGTTCTCGTTACTCTGTACCGCGGAATAGGCACCGAAGACGAGAAAAGGCAACGCAACGAGACTCGTGACCAGGATATACGGCGCCAAACTGCGATAGAATGAATTCCGCATAGTCTTACTAACGCAGGATTAACGCGTTGAGCAGAACCCTGGCCGCAGGGCAGAGGTGCCAGAAGGAGGCAGTGGGGAGGAAATACCGTCTTGCTCCTCACTCTTCTTTTCTGTTTCCCCGTGTTCCATCTCCGTTGGAAAAATTGAGTCTTTGCTGCCCATGGAGGTGTTGATGAGAACGGCATACTGTACCACGAAGGCCGGATTATTAGCTACTTCACATGAGGTCATTTCGATCGTGTGGACAGGCGAATACAAGCACCCTCACCATGCCCGTTCGACTTGTGGAGCATAAGCGGTGAAGTCTGGAGCTGAGGGGCCTCTCAGCAGGCTTTTCAACAAGCTTTGGCCATGTCGTCTGCTTGAAAGGACACCAGCCTGCTAGCGTCGATCCCCGGAGTGGTTCTCCAGTAGACACACGAGGGGCCATCTCTCATCCGTCGGTTCCAAAATTTGTTCGCCCTCCAACGCGACCGACGTGGCGTTTCGATGTCAAATTGATCCCTTTAGCACCTGCCAAAACCTGAAAACAGACAGGAACCGCCATAATTTTCAGACCGGCGCCTCTGTTCGACCGAAGTTGGGTGCCGGTCGCAAACCGGCAGACCCGAACCCGGGTGAGTCTTTTGAGAGGCTGCAAAATGGACCCCAGGGGGCCTAAAGCTGTCTATCGGGAGACTGAATATTCAACTTTCATTGCCTGAAGGACGATGGAACCTATAACGGTCAACCCTTTCCCACCCGCTATTCCCCTGCTTCGGTTCTCCGGCACACCTGTGTCCCTCCGCCGGTCGTAATGGCCCAGATTCCCAGCGTCCAATTTGCCTCTTCGCGCCCAGTACGCGCTGACCAATCGGTACCAAAAACCAAGGTGCTTGGTTCCTGGTGCTGTGAGCGGTTACTGGCCGAAGGTCCACTCACAAACACCTACCTTGCCCGTCCGGCAACGTGCCCCGCAGAATGGCCTCTCGATTACGTGGTGAAGGTCCTGAAGGCTGCGTATGAAAGTGATTCGCGAGTAGTAAAACTGCTTCAACGCGAAGCGTTGATTGCGAGCACCGTATCCCATCCGAATCTTGTTTCAGCGTTGTCAAGCCAAATTCATGAGCCTCCTTATTTTGTGGTGTTTCCACGTTTGGAAGCGGTCCCCCTTGAGCAACCCCTGTCCAACAAACAGAAGTTGAATCTGGCACAAATTTTGTGGACCACCAGACAGGTCGCTGAAGCACTGCAAGCGTTACATCAAGCGGGCTGGATTCACAACGATGTGAAGCCGGGCAACATCCTGTTGTCGTCCGTTGGACACGTGACGTTGATTGACCTCGGTTTTGCATCCAGCAGGCGTGAGTCCTCTTCAGTGGTTGAAAATCCCTTCGCGGGTTCTTTCCATTACGTCGCGCCCGAACGCTTTTCCTCCAGACTTGCAACTGACCAACGAAGCGACATTTATAGTCTGGGAGCCACCCTGTTTGAATGCCTCACAGGTTCCCGGCCCTTTGAAGCCAAGTCCGCAGCAGGACTCATCGAAGCACATCGACAGCAGCCCCCACCACAACTCAGACGACTTGTGCCCCATGTGCCACTGGCGGTCACTCGCCTGGTACACAACATGCTTCGAAAAGACCCACTCCGACGGCCGCAAAGCACGGGCGAACTCATCGGGCAACTAATCAGCCTGGAAATCGAAAACCTGGAGGGGCATTGCAACGAACTGGAATCCTTTTCCGGTGGAGCAGCCGGGTAGTGCCCTGGTGAACACTGCCGAGATTTTCCCGACAGACGATTCCTGATGAAATTGCCTCGGGGACGGAAGAACGGGTCGACAGGGGGGAGTGACCGCCGGTTTCTAATTTGCGTTCAAACGGGCCGTCGAACCACGGTCCTCGAAACGTGCCTTTCCTGACCGGGCTCACAGCTTGACTGGCGATTCCGGCAAACCCCCGGGCGACTGCAGCAGAATTAAAACCGATCAGCCCGCCGATACGCATCAATGACGGCGTGATCGCCCGCAGCACCGGCCTGTGAATTTCCGTGTTCCATCCCCATGATGCCACCGAAGCCTTTGCGATGAATGTGTCGAAAAATATTGCGGTAGTTGATCTCGCCGGTCCCGGGTTCTCTACGCCCGGGGTTGTCACCAATCTGAAAATAAGCGATTTCCGACCAAGCCCGGTCGATATTGGGTATCAAGTTTCCCTCGCTGATTTGCTGGTGATAAATATCAAACAAAATTTTACAGGCGGGACTGTCGACCGCGCGGCAGATCTGATAGGCCTGCGGAGATTTGTGCAGGAACAACCCCTCGTGATTCCTCCACCAATTGAGGGGTTCCAGCACCATGACCATGCCTTCCGGCTCGAAGATGTCGCAACAGCGTTTCAGTAGTTCAATACAATTGGCCGTTTGATAATCCCATTCCACACCCTTGTCATAATGTCCGGGAACAACAGTCATCCACTTGGCATTGACTCGTCTCGAAACAGCAACACTATCACGAAGATCTGCCAGTACGTGATCCCACACGTCCTGGTCGCCTCCGGCAAAGGTAACCTTTTTAAATTCCTTGGTGGCTACAAATACACCCATCTGCATCCCTAAACGGTCCATCGCCCGACCGAGTTTCTTTTGATCAGCAACCGACCGTTCGCGCATCCCATTGTCTTCCCAGGCGGTGAACCCCTGCTCGGCCGCAAACTCCAACTGGCCAATCAGATCCTCACCCCCCGCATGTCGAAACATGCCAAAATGGGGCGCATAGTTCAGATTGAACGGCTGTGCCTCCGGGGCCCCGTGGACCACTGTTGGAAAACCAGTCCCGGCACCTGCCAGGCCTGACGTCAGGCAAATACCCGACTTCATCAAATTGCGTCTGTTGATCATTCTGGCCATTGTTCTGCACCTTTTTTCCTGGTCAGCCCAGCGGGACAGCAGCTTCATGGAACCGAAGCTGTCTGGTTTCCGGTGGAATCTGGTTTACGTACATGCAGGATCACCGGCCAGCATGCTTCCTCCCGATCGATGCCCGACCTCTTGTCCTTATTGGCTTTGAGATGAAACATGCTCGTCGTTTCGGGAATCCAGTGGGCAGCTGTGAGAACGAATTCCCGTTCGTTTTCATTGGCACGAATCATCAGACCATTCAGTCCGACATTGTCGACATGGATTCCGTGTGGCAGATTCCGTCCGGCATCGTCTCTGCCAAACAAGAGCACCTTTTCTATGTCATGACGTTGAACAACAACCCGTGCACTGATGGTTTCACCAGGTGCGATAACAAGTTCCGTCAGTGAGTCGTCCGACTCAAAATTCGGGGGAGAATCATTTGAAACAATACGGATCAGCACCTGGGGGCTTTTGACAAGTTCCAACCGTTCAAAGGCTGTCACCCGCTTCTCCACAGCCCGGTTCCCAATCGTGGCGACAGCCGTCACCGAAATTCGACTGCAATCATCGGCAGACGGCGAAACAGCGCTGCTGACAGCCCGGATCACTCCTCGGGCAAAGGTTTGTCCCTCCTGAATCACAATCGGGGCAGAAGCAAAGAAACCCACTGGCAGTTCGCTTACCTCGACGCGAATTTCTCCTTCGAACCCGTCCACCCGCTTCGCTCGCAACGTAAACTCTCCGGCACCTCCTGCGCTGATCGATTGTTCATCCATCTCCACGGTCACTTCAAAATCCGGTTGGGGATGTCTCACCGTCAGGTCGTAGTGATACTGCTGACCTCCGAAACCTCGCACATCGGTTACGCGTACGACATAGTTGCCGCTTTGGGGAGCAGTGAAATAAAGTCGTGAATCGCTACCCAACTCGCGCCTGGCATCGTCGTCGTTTTCAAAATAGATCGGAAAAACGGGCAGCCCAGTCGGCACAAGTTCCGCACCCGGAGGGTGAGCTTCGACAATGAAGCAGGTTTCGTTTAATGCATGGGTAATCGCCGAAGTGTCAAAGTAAGTGAAACGTTTGCCTTCGCCGGGATACATAAAAAAACCCGCATCAGGCCCGTTGGGATAAAGCCACAGCTTACAGACCTCGCCCCTGGCGTAGAGCAATTCGTTCAATTCCATTTCCTCCCAATTGTGCAAGCGTTGGCCAGCGACCGTATCAGAATCTATCGCAATGAATGTAAAGTAAGAATCTCGCACCGCCTGCAAAAACACCCGCTCAATGCGACTTCCATCTTCACGAAGCACTTCGAGATGGGAATCAAGTAATGACTCCTTACCAGCCGCTCGTATTTCAAATAGGAGTTGTTCACCGGACTTCGCCGAAAACCTGTAAAAGTCCATGTCTTGTTTCACGTCTTCCGCGGAGGCAAAGATTTTTCCGTGCACGAGGGCCGGTAGTTCCAAATCCATGGCTTGCGTAAGAAGGTCGTTCGGTTCCACTTCCTCGACACTGGCGGGTGGAGTCACCGTGATCTCCGTGTCCTTGGCGGGTTGAGACCGGGTCGCCGTTGCCTGCGCATCAGCGTTTCTTTCTCTTAACGCCTGGCGTTCGGACTGGATGGAAACCGTCTGCCAGGTACCATTCAACCGGCCCACGACAAGCTGATCACCGGATGCGGAGAGGGCGAGGCCCGACACGACATCCGGCTGCCGGGCAAGCAATGTCGAAATGGAAAACGTCCCCGTCTCCCACAACTTCATGGAAAGGTCTTCAGCCGTGGAGACCAGGTTCGTCCCATCAGGAGAGAATCTCAGCCCAATCAGGGTACCTTCATGTGCAAATCGAGTGTAGCGCAAGGGATTGATTTGCGGTCTTTCTTTGGAACGAAATTCCCACACACGGATTCGGTTGTCCCCGCCACCAGCCACTACAAAACGTGAATCAGGGCTGAAACCTACAACATACTGCTCGGCCTGCGGCTGGCTGAGTGTGTCGAGTCGCTGTCCGTCGGCCACACTCCACAGCTTGACCGTTTCGTCGGCACTGGCACTGGCCAACACCGCCCCGTCGGGACTGAATTCAATGTCAAACACTGCCCCGTTGTGGCCCGTAATTTCGTGTAACTTCCTTCTGTCCCGTACACGCCAGATCACTATTTTGTGGTCATAACTGCAAGTCGCCAGCAATTCTCCATCAGGACTCAGTTCCGCATCGGTCACGATGTCACGATGTCCAACAAAAGAATGCAGGAGCTTGTCGCCCGAGGCCGTGTAGAGGTCGGTACGGCCGTAGAGCCCCGTGATTCCCGTTGCCGCGACCAAGTGGCTTCCATCCGACGAGTAGCTCAGCGCATTGATCTTTCCAGGTAAATTATCAATGCTTCGGAATTTCTCCTGAAGCACTGATTCGATGAACTCAATCCTGCCAAAACGAGCAACGGCAAGTGTTCGACCGTCGGGAGACAGCGCCAGGGCCGTGATGGCCGCCAACTGCTCTCCGGCTGGACGAATCTGTGGAACCTCGAGCCGCGGGGCACCGGAAGATGGCTCCGAAGAGGTCAGGGCACCCTGGTTCAGCCACTGCCGGATTTGTTCAATCTCTTGCTGATTAGGACCCGGCTGATCCTCGGGCGGCATCTTGATGTCTGCGGTACCGTTAAGGACTCGCAGCAACTGGCTGGCTTCTGCCTGACCAGCCACAACCAGTGGGCGATCACCTGACGACTGTATCAGATCATTGTAGGTTTCTAAGGACACATCCCCTTCACGGTCTTCAGAGTTGTGGCAAGCAACGCAGTACTTTGTGAACAGAGGAGCAACCTGGCGATCAAAGTCAATTGCGTCAGGACTGGCGTTGCCAACCCCGTTACTAAAGCCGACGAGCAGGACCAACATGGCCAGAATTTTGACAACCGGTGCTTGTGGAACGCCAGACACAGCCTGCAGGATCCAATCTGTAACCCGCGCCTGCTCCAGGCATCTGTACCGCACTTCGCGTCGCATGTCTTGCATCACGATCCCCTCGCCCTTCAACACTTGCTTCACATTCAGTTTGCCAATCGTCTTCTCAGCCTGACATCAATGATTGAAGAGAAACTCACGACTGCTCAGCACGCTCCAAATCAAATCTTCCAGCAACTCCCGATGCTGCTGACCTTCAACTCCTGCAACATAGGGAAGCAGTTGTTGTAGTTCCTTGTCCGTGGGGTAGCGGGACAATGCCGCCAAATAAATTTCCTCGATCTTGCCATAGGTCGGAAGATTTGAGGTCAACAAACGCCTCGTGATGCTTCTCTCGTCTGCAAGTTTCTCTCGAATCGTCGTGCCGTTGGCAATGTGCAGCACCTGGACCAAGCTCGGTACATTGGACCGCTCACACTCACAGGTGACATTCCTTGGATTACGGCCAAACGTTTTTAAGAAGTAGGACACAACGGCAGCATCGTAAAGTTGAACCGCACGAGTACCCTCGGGATAGAAATCGGTGTCCTTGTAGTCGGCCCCTCGCAGTCGAATACGATTGAACCGACTGGGAACATTTATGGCTTGAGAAACGGCGTCCAACAACACTTCTGCCGAAAGGCGTCGTGGGTAGTGATGCGAGTAGTACCGGCTTTCTTTCTCGTTGCCAGGAATCACCCGGCTACTGAGACCGTAGGTGCTGGATCGCAGGATGGCACGCATCAATACCTTCAGATCAAAGTCGTGTTCGACAAGATAATCGGCAATCGCGACCAGTAATTCTTCATTGCTCGCCGGGTTTGAACTACGCAGGTCGTCCACCGGTTCAACAAGTCCTACGCCTAAAAAATTCTGCCAGATACGATTGGAGACGGCGCGGGAAAAAAGAGTGTTCTCCGGAGATGTCAGCCACTGCGCGAGCGGAACACGGCGATCACCCTGGAAGGAGGCATCCAGGGGTTCTCCGTCCAGGGGTGTGGCAGGCTGTGGGGTCCCGGACAGCGGCTGGATCAACTCGCCACTGCTAGTGACAAACAACGTCCTGAGTCCATCACCCGCGGTAGGACTGCCGGCCCATCCCTTGGCACGCACCCGGGCAAAGTGACTGGCCATGGCATAGTATTGGTCGTTGGTCCATTTTTCCAAAGGATGGTTATGACACTTGGCGCAACCGATCGACAGTCCGAGAAATGCCTGACACACATTTTCTGTCATACTCTCAGCATCGGCATGGAGTGCATAGAAATTGGTCGCTCCGTTTTCCATGCTACTGCCTCGCGCTACAATCACGTCATAGGCAAGTTGGTCCCAGGGCCTGTTCTGTTCCACCTGACGATGCAACCACTGATAGTAGGCTTGAACTGCAGGTTGCGGCAAACGCTTGCCATCGATTAAAAGTACGTCAGACCACTTGTGCGTCCAATAATCAACAAACTCCGTACGAGAAAGCAAAGAATCAATCACGCGGTCACGCTTGTTCTTGGACGTATCCGCGAGAAAGTTGCGAACCTCTTCCGCCGCCGGCAAGACGCCGGTGGTATCCAGAAACGCTCGACGCAGGAACGTGGCATCATCTGCCGGTCTCGAAGGTGGCAGATTGAGTCGCTCTAGCTGGTCCAAGACATGTTGGTCAATAAAATTGCGAACTTGAAATTCATCCCAGGTTGCCCGGTTCAGTTCGTTGGGATAGGCCACCACGATACGTCCCACGGCAATCTTGCTCGCATACCAGGCTGTCACCGCCCCTGCACCGTGACCCGTAACGGTCAGTTCACCGTCCTCTGAGATGATCGCCACTGAATCGTCTGTCGAATTAAACTTGGCCCAGCGAGTCACATCCCGCGATTCGCCGCTGGTATAGTGAGCTTGTACGCGCACCTGCTGACTTTGTCCCACGTCGAGAGAAACTCGTTTGGGAAGAACCTCAATGCGATCGATGCGCGGGTCATCTTCTGCAGGAGGAAGGGCTCCTTGAGCAATCCACTCCGCAATGATCCGATACTCGAGTGAATCCACTTCAAAGCAAAGGCCACCTTTGTGAGGTATTCCCCCGGAAGGCTTGGCCAGAATTAAACTGCGCCCGGGATCCGATAGCTCGAGGCGACGCCCGCCGGCCTGCCGCGCAATGACCATGTAGTCGCTGACGGGGTCATAACCACGCAGCGAAAGTTTGAAGCCTCCTTTGCCAGACAAGGCTCCATGACAGGCGCCTGAATTGCAACCTGCCTTGGCAACGATTGGCAAGACATCGTTACGAAAACTACGGAGACCCACCTGGAATAGTTCTTGTTCGGCATGCAGTCGGGCCAGGGGGATCGCGGCCGTTGTCAAGATTGAAAACAGCATGAGCACCGCACTAAAACTCGCCGCTTGCCACAACGAAGATTGCAGCACAGCCCGCACACCAACGCCGAGTGGTGGTTTAAAAGAGCTCATGAATTTCAGGATACCCGAAATCAACCAGTGGAAAAGGACGTCCCGACGGGCCCGGCAAATGAGTCTCCAGATCAAAACCCAAGCTACGATAGACGGTGGCCAGCAAGTTCGGAGGCTCGACAGGCCGGTCCGCTGGGACTGCCCCGACAGGATCGCTTTCACCGATGACTCGGCCCCCCTGAACACCTCCACCCGCAAAGTAACAAGTGAAGCACTGCGGCCAGTGGTCACGTCCTCCGGCAGGGTTCACTTTGGGTGTACGGCCGAACTCGGCCAGGTTACACACCAGGGTCGCATCAAGAAGTCCACGTTGATCCAGATCCTCGATCAAAGCACTGTAAGCCTGATCGTACACCGGGGCGACTATATTTTTCATACCTTCAATAGAAGTGAAGGGCTTGGAACCGTGAATGTCCCAAGTAATCTCGCCAAACACTGTTAAAAAAGTGTTGATGGTGACAAACCGAACGCCCGCCTCAATCAGGCGCCGTGCCAGCAGGCAACACTGTCCGAAACGATTCATCCCGTACCGCTCCCGCACCTTATCTTTTTCCAGCGACAGATCAAATGCATTGCGTGCCTCCTGGCTGGTCATCATGCGAAAGGCAGTGTGGAAATTCTCGTCGAGTAAACGGGCATCCTCACTGGCCTCAAAATCTTTCACCGCGGAATCCACGATGTCACGCATCCGCCTGCGACGTTCGAGACGCACCGTGCCAATTTCCGGAGGTGGCAGTAAATCCGGGACCTGAAATTTAGGCTGAGAAGGATCGGCCATCAGCGCAAAAGGATCGTGGGCCTTGCCGAGGAATCCTCCTGCTTGCCCGTTTGGAATATTTCCTCCGCCACGTCCCATCGTTTCTGGCAAAATCACGAACGACGGCAAGTCGCTTTTTCGTCCACGCAGATAACTCACTACAGAACCCGCATGGGGGGACTCCACGCCGCCCCGAAAGACGCGTCCCGTCTGAAGGTATTGCCAGCCGGAATCGTGTACCGCAGCTCCACGGTGGTGACACGATCGGACCAACGAGAACTTGTCCGCAATCCTGGCATGACGTGGAAAAATTTCCGAGATCCGGATTTCCGGAGACACCGTCTGGATCGGTTGAAACGGACCCCGTACTTCCGCGGGAGCGTCCGGCTTTAAATCAAACGTGTCGAGTTGGCTGGGAGCCCCCAGATTGAAAATCATGATACAGGACTTGTCGTCCGCAGAAGCGTGCACAGCGCCCTGTTCTTTGGCCGCCAGAAGCTGCGTCAAGGTCAAACCGGCAGGGCCCAAGGTCCCCACCTTGATGAAATCACGTCGGGTCAGTCCGTTGCAGGTATGAGCTCGGCCTGCACCAACCAAATCCAACATATTTGTCTGCCTGTCTCAATGAGTTCAGTAAGTACCAACGCTTCTTAATTTTCATCGACAGGCCGTTCCAAGTCAATGATCGATTCCGGCCCGGGTCGGGACCAGCCAGTGGAACCGATTCGACAGACCAATACCGACTGGTCAAACTCCGTCTTGAAGTGCATGAATTTCAACCCCCGTGGCATTTTCTCAACAGCACCAAAAATCCAAACTTATTCAGATACAGCGCAGGTAGACTTGAGAAGCCATCTTCATCACCAGTCAACAGTTGGCTTACCCATTGAACACACAGACAAAGCAGGGCGGGATCCATGACCAGTTCAGAAAACAGCGTCAGTACGACACTTGCCGTCGCAACCAGTTTTGTGATAGCCGCGGCAGTGGGGACATCCCTGATACGAATTTCCGATGATGTCCAGCCACATCATTCGAAGGATTCCACTGGCCTTCTACACAAACTGTCGCGATTTACCGATTCTGATCCGGAAGACACCGACCAGATGGCCCGTTCCGCCTGGTCGCGTCGACTAAACAACTCCTGGCAGGACGATGGCCGACGTCTGGACCCGATCGCTCCGCGAGACAAGCGTCCGCACCCTTCGGGTACGCAAGAACATGACAGCCACACACAACGTCCGGGGTGATGCGCAATTCGCCGAGGGAACACCAGTCCCACCGTTCCTCACAACTATCGTGATTGCCCGTTGCCGCGGACTCAATGCAACGTTTTTTAATCTGCTTATCTCAACAGTCATCGTTTGAAAAATAAGATGCTAGTCTTCTAGTGAGACACGCGTTCTGCGTGATCGCTTTTCAAAATTCTTTTCTGCAGTTTTCGATTCTCCTGACGGCATTCGCCACAACGACTGGAGTTGGCTCGTGTTCCTTATACGCGCTACTTGCAGGCTGATATTTACGTTGATTTTATGCACCGCCTGCGGCATGCTGGGTGCTGCTTTTTATCATCATCAGGTGCTGCCCGGTTTAAAGTTTTCATCCGACCTTCCCATCAGCGTGCTTGCTTCCAATACCTGGAAACAAATCTCGGAATCCCAAGAGGCAACCGACAAACAAGATCCCCACAGCACGACAAATTCCGTGACGGATCAGCAGCCTTCCCCGGACTCCCGGTTGGTTTCGGCGACCAGTGCCGCACCCGCCACACTTCCAGAGACATCTTCTGTTCCGGACGATTTTGTATCTCGTGTTGCAAAATCCCGACGGTTCCAAAACGCTCGCAACTTCTTTACGGCTCCCAGACAGCCAACCGTGAAACGCAGGGTGCTTCTGGATCACAGATAGAAGGCCAGCGTTGGCTGCTTGCCGCCGGTCACCCAGCGGCAGGGGATGCAAAACTCTTGCCTCCAGGGGCGTTGCGTCTGACACAGTCAACCGAAAGCGGTTCAGAAGATATCTACGACATCGCAGTCGAGCGTGCGAAAGGTCGGCACAAAACGGCCTCACAGGTCATCGCTGCACTCGACCGACGAGATCCCCTTCGTGGTGCTGACTCCTTGGTTGATATCCGGGGACCATTTGGTGTAATGTGAAGTGCTGCACCGCCAATGTCGGAACGTTGGCAAATCAAGGCTGCACCTCCGGAATCGCTGAAACCTGTGAACAACGTTGCGCGTCAACGAATCTCTGCAGCCTTCTCTCCGCAAGCCATTCGGGCAGCCGGCCTGCAACTGGTACAGATTCTGGTTGATCATTTCGAAAATGTCGAGTCGGGGATGGAACGGACCGTGCACTTCACGCTGATCAATCCGTTGACCGACAGTCGGCATTTACAGGCCCTGCTCGACGAACTTCGCTGCCGGGCGGTGTCGCTCCTGGACGATTCGACATAGCGCGTCCCGCTCAACGGGACGCCAAAGCGGAACGGTTGAACCCCGTCGGCATCCGCTTGCAAAAGCGTTCTTCAGCTGCGCGGCGATTCCAGCATCCTGAGCCGTTGATAGAGGGCGTCCCAGTCGGATACCACGGCGAATCCCTGCCACTGCTCGCCGCGCACCAGACCACCGATGTGGCTCTCGTTCAGCGTCAACAGTTCCACGGATTGCCGGCTGCCAGCAATGGTGCCGGTGATCGTTTTTCCCTGGCGGTGAGAAGCGTCAATCGACGAGCGATAGGTCGCAGCGACCCGCTCAACCTCGATCGTGAGCTCCAGCACCTGGCCCAGCGACCGCTGAATGATCTGGGCGTGCTCATCCCCCAGACGACGGGCTTCTGACAACTCGGTGACCAGCGTCAGAAGCGGAGAGGTGGGTGGGACATCTTGATTCCCAGCATCCGGACTGTCATCAGCCGGCTGTGGAGAGACAAGCTCGGCTGCCAGAATTTCACCGGCAGCTTCGGCGCCGTCGCCACGCTCTCCTGCCGGATCTGGCTGGGATCGGCTTGAATCATTGGACCCCGCTACGGGTCGAGGTGTCTCCGGCGCCCGGTCTTGCGGATTGTCGACTCCTTCCGGAAAGTCTGTGGGGGCACCCGCGGCCACAAGATGTTGATGATTGTGAATGTGTTCCGTGCAATATCCGGGAGTGCCCTCGCACTGGGTGCAATACCGAAAATCCATTTTGGGATCCATGTGATCCGTTACCCCGCAAATTGCACAACGATGCCGAGGCTCCTTGCGCCGCTGGGTTTCCAGCACATTGCGTGTTGCCTTCCGGCGAGAGAGATGGGCCTTTTGGAACAAATCCCGTCCGAAAAACAAGAAGAAATTACAGACCGACGCCAGTATCAGAAGGCACTGCAGCCAACCTCCCTGAGAAAAATGCGTCAGTCCTGCCAGAAAACCAAGTCCGCAACCGAACCAGGTCAGCAATGCCAGCCACTTAATCTTCACGGGCAGCACAAGAAAAAGAAGCAGTTCGAAATCGGGGAACACGTAGGCAAACGCCAGGAAAACGGATGTCGCGATGAAGGCACTGTCAGCCAACACAAACCCGGGTTCAGCGAACGGTGAAGCAATCAGCGCAACACCAACGGTGGCGATGTAGCCGATCAGCAAATAAACGTTGTACTTGAAATCACCCACTTCCTGCTCAAGGGCTCTTCCCCACACGTAAAACAACCAGAAATAAAAAATCGCGAAAATCTCATTCAGTGCTGGTGGTACACACAAAAAGGTGAAAAATCTCCACACCTCACCTGCCCGGATCGCCTCGGGTGTGAGAGTCAGCCAAGTCACGAACTCCGGATCACCCAGAAGCTGCATCAGGTAACAGGCGACCTGGCAAATCACAATCGAAGCGGTCAGATTGGAGATGGCGTACTTCCCGAAGCGACGTTCAAACTGCGATAGGAAACTCATGAACCGTGCGCTCGTCGAAGTGGGAAGCGGTAAACCTTTGCACTTTTGTCAGGCAAAACCCCTGAGCTTCACTAGAATATCTGGTCGGCCGAACCGTGGGTATCCCAAACTGGATTCGACAGCCGCGGCGACGAACGACGCATTTGCAACCGTTATTCCCTGCTGGGATGCTGTCCGGCTCACAAAGACACCACGGAGTGCTATCACGCGCCGCCTCTGTCGGCCAGGGTCTGAGAACGTGGACAAAGATTTTCACTACACGAAGTGCCGCTGCCGGGACTTTGTACGGTCCGGCTGACAGTCTTGAGTCCGCCTGCCCAGATGCCGATATAATAAGTGCCTGTCTGTTTTCACTTCCCTTGGGGCGTTTTCTCCGGTCAGTCCCGCGGTGAAACGCTCCTGCGTTTCACTCACTGCTGTGGCGGCATGCCGCGACTCGGACGGGCACCTGCCAACCGAGTGCGGCAGGTCTACGGTTCGTCTGATCGCCACCGCTGACCAGACGCTTGTTAGGCTGAGCAGGGTTGAATTAGACTGGAAAGGGAGACCGGATCCTTCAGGGTGAGTTGATTGGTCACGAGAGGTTGTCAAAGCCCCTGCAGGTGGTCAAACAAATATCCGTTGGTTTTTGCAGGTCCAGGAGATTTCTGATGGAATACACATGGGACAAAGCACAACCAGCACTGACACAAAACCATCATTACAAGAACCTGCAAACCTTCAAGGATGGTTTCAATGACGACGAGGTTCAAAAGATCGTCGACATCGCTCAAACGTTTGAAGAGAAGCAGGGAAAAGCGTACGGTGAAAAGGCACAGGGAGTCTCTGGCAGTCGAAATTCGGAAATCCGCTGGATTCGCCACCAGCCGGAAAGCCAATGGATCTATGAACGATTCGAGACGCTCGCCAAGCTGGCCAATGAGCGTATCTTCCAATTCCATATCACGGGCATCCAGGATCCTCTTCAGTTTGCTAAATACGGCCCCGGACAATGCTTCGACTGGCACCTTGACTTCGAACGGGGGCCTTCTTCCAACAGAAAATTGTCGGTGGTGGTTCAATTGACAGATCCCAGCGAATACCAGGGCGGTGACCTGCAGATCATGGTTGCCACACAGCCTTTCACCGTTCCACGAAAGAAAGGCTGCGTGATCCTCTTCCCTTCGTTCTTACTCCATCGAGTGACGCCTATTGAAGCAGGGAAGCGCCTTTCCGTGATTGGCTGGATCGCAGGGCCCTGCTTGCGCTGAACCCCTATTTGCGAGCCCTGGGAAACAACGGAAAGATGGTATGGCCAGCAACTCCGAACCTTGGGTCCTGGGATTAAGTGCCTCTCATAACGGGGCAGCATGCCTGCTCCAGGGCGATCGAATCGTTGTCGCTATTCAGGAGGAGCGGTTGATCGGACTCAAGCGGGCTCCGCTCAACGGCAGGCGTCCCTCACTGGCGGTCCACTACTGCCTGCAAGAGGCCGGCATCGGACCCTCCGACCTGGACCTCGTCGTGCTCAGCGCCCAGTTGCCCTCTCGCAGCCCTGAAAACGACGTCCGATCAAACCCATTTTTGAACGTCGTCGCCAACGGCGTTCCACTGGAGGTGATCTCCCACCACGCGGGTCATGCCATCAGCGCTTTCGCCACCAGCGGTTATCCGGATGCGGCAGTCCTTGTCGTGGATGGCATGGGATCTCCTCAGGCCGATCTCTCCGCAGACGAGCAGAGTGCCATTGTCGAACCGGTCAGCAACGGATGGGAAACGACATCGTTGTATTCAGCTTCCGGCACGGAACTGAAGGCACTGGAAAAACACCTGGTCAAGGATGGTGCGTGGCTCGATGAACCCCCGCCAGGCTCATCGATGAAAACCTTCGGCAGCCTGGGTGGGATCTTTTCAGCCTCGGCAGAACAAATATTCGGTGACGAATCCGAAGCCGGTAAGGTCATGGGCCTGGCTCCTTACGGCTCCCCCGTTTTTTCTTCAGAAGAATTCTTCGAAATTGTGGAAGGCCGCTTCATCTTCCGCAACGCCGTACAGCAGCGGTTCTCGCAGCAGGCTCGCTGGCCCGCTTTGCAGCAGGAGTACCAGGACCTGGCGTGCTCGGCACAGGTCGCACTCGAGCAGGCGATTTTGTATTTCGTGGAGCGGTTGCGCGAGTTGTGCCCCAGCGAAAATCTGGTCTATGTGGGTGGCGTGGCGCTGAACAGCGTCGCCAATGAGCGACTCGTGCGCGAAAGTGGTTACCGGCGCGTCTACGTGATGCCAGCAGCAGAAGACAGTGGCGTTGCCATCGGGGCTGCCTATTATGGGGCCTGGAAGTTGACTGGTCGCTACACACCCCGTCCGCTCCTGCGTGATGGCTTCGGTCACACCTACGATGCGGAGCAAGTTTCAAGGGCAATCACCAGCACACCTGCTATTCGAACGGTTGAGTCGACCGACACGGTTTCGGACGTGGTGAACCTTCTGACCAGTGGCTCCATCGTCGGGTGGTTCGCTGGTCCTGCAGAGCTCGGGCCGCGTGCGCTGGGACAACGCAGTATCCTGTGTGACCCGCGCCGTCCCGACGCAAAAGAACGACTGAACAGCCGTGTAAAACATCGGGAAGCCTTCCGGCCCTTCGCCCCGGTGATTCTGCTTGAAGAAGTAGCCAACTGGTTCGACGTGGAAGGCGTCGATCCTGTCAGCCCGTTCATGCTGCGCGTCATGGACTTTCTCGAAGACAAAAAGGACAAAGTACCCGGTGTGGTTCATGTCGATGGAACGGGCCGCGTTCAGACTGTCACAAAAGAAGGGAACGGCATCTTCTACGAACTCGTGCAACGGTTCCACGAGAAGACCGGGGTTCCCATCCTGCTCAACACGTCATTCAACGTGATGGGCGAACCAATCGTCGAGACACCGGAAGACGCCCTCTGGTGTCTTCTCATGACTCAGTTGGACTATTGTGTGCTCGAGGACAAAATCGTCGGAAAAAAAGAAGCTTTTGACACCTTCCTTTGTCTGTACCCGTACTGGATCATACCGGAGTCTGCCATCAGCTGGTCACCGGGTCGTCCACGGTCGGTCACACTCCACGTGCAAACACCCTGGGGTAAACAATCGCTGGCCATCGCGGACCCGCACAAAGTCCAAGTGATCGAGAGGCTGGCGGGCGGATTGTTGGATGGAAAGACCACCACCGAAGAGCTGTTCAACAAGTTTGTCAGCAACCGGGAACCTCTTTCGGAGTCGTTCCTGATTCGCCTTTTCGCCTTACTGCGACGACTGCGCGTTATCTCCTTTCGAGAAACTCCACCCGGTCCGGGCTGATAACGTGACTCAGGTCGTTACGCCGGTTTCCAGGTCGACGAATCGCGTACAATTTCGAGAATGCCGCTACCCACCAGACCTGAAAGAAACTCACGGGCCTGCTGCTCTTCGAAATGACCCGGAAGATCCTGCCGGGTGAATGGCTGGTCATTCAGCGAGCAGACAAACTGGGCAGGTGTTTTCATCTCCGCGTGCCCCGCAAAACGCCTTTCCACAACATCTCGTTGACAGACCAGCTGAAATCCTCCCCCATCAGTTGAGAACAGTTCGATCCGCGAGCCGGCAACCCGGCGAAAGGTCGCGGAGTCGGTAGGGCAGGGGGCCAGAGCCTGGAAGTTTTTGGAAGGAACCCATTCTTTAAAGTCGTCCCGGCTGACAAACTGTTCCTCATCCATTTCCGTCCAAATCTGATCCACGTAAACGCCATAGATCGCCTCGGCTTCTTCACGGCTGAATTCGATTTGGTGATCAATCTCACTACGTAACAGTCGCCAGTAGTCCGTGTAGATCTTGACGCAGACGTCGAGTTTTTTTCGCAAATCCTGATAAAAACTACTGTCCGAGAATTTCGTGTCAATCACCGCATGCAAGCGATTGACCAAGCCGGGAAGCTCGTCCCACTGGTGCATTCTGAGCAAGAGGCTCATCAGTTGTCGCAGGGTGGTAATGTCATCCTCGTCATCGGCTCCCACCGGACCACTCAATGATCCTGTAGACAGTGGTGCCGGCTCGGGCAGCATGTCGAGTTCCAGCAGACGGTCGACCACCGTCTGTGCAATGAGCTCATTACTGGCCACCGTGGGGTGGACATAATCCACCAGTTGTTCGAAGCCGACGGTCCCGTTGCTCGCCACCCGCTCGATGGCCCCGGCCGAATCCACCAGCGGCACCTCCAGCTGATGGGCGACTTCATGAATATCCTCATTGAACAGGCAGCGGAACGGATAGGCGTCGAGGAACAGGGCCTTTTCCAGAGCCTGCTTCGCTTCCTGATATCTTTCAGCGCCCTGCAAAGCCCTCCCCAGATAAAACCAACTCTCTGCATATTTGGTTCCGGCTTCACACGCTTGTTGCAGTAAGTCAATGGCCCCTTCAAACCGCTCTGCTTCCAACTCGCGCCAACCCGCCGCGTAGTTCTTTTTCCACAGTTCCAACTGTGACGGGGTGATCTCGGCTTCATGCACAGAGACGTTGGGCTTCCATTCCAGGTTCACAGGAACCGTTAATAACAACAGGGGGATGCCCGCCTTCTGGCAGGCGTGAGCCATCGCCTCCAGGTTGTGGCGGTAATGAGCCCGAGCCGTGGCGAATTGGTCCGGGTCGGTCCAGACGGGATTGGGTTTGTGAAAACTCCAGGAAATACTTCGGCGGTCCATCCCGAAAAACGAATCGGATCGTCGCTGCAGGGGTGGCCTGATAGACGAGTCGGCTGCAACTCGGTCCTGGTCCGGATTCTCAAGATACAGGGCGTCGTCCAGGAATTCGTTGTTGCCGGCGTAGATCAGGATCAGGTCCGGTTCGTATTCGATGATCTCCTCAAACAGAATGCGTACTTTGTAGGTGGGGAACATCATACCCCCCAAGTTGTGAACTTCCGGATCGCGTGCGGGTAGCAGCTTTTTCAGTTTGTGCTGCAAAAAGTGCGGATAGGACTTGGTAAACGCATGCGGCCAGCCCAGGGAAGCCGACCCGCCCAGTGCGAACACACGGTAAGTCTCAGGAGCTTTCTGCGCAGCAAAATGAACCGGTACTTTTCTTTGCAGGAGCCCCACCTGCGTGGCTCGCTTCGTCATCACGTAATGCCGGGACCCGCGACCAACCCTGGGAAGAAAAAACTGAGGGATTCTTTTCAGAACAACGTACGGACTCGCAAACCCGGACTTGGCTCCCGTCTTGGAATCCCCAGACATTTCTTGTCTTCTCCGTTTACTTCAGGTCGCGTCTGGTATCAGAACATCCTGTAAATCGTCGAACTAAAACCCTCGTCATCTTCGTCATCGGAAGCCGCCGCCATTTCTTCGGCCAGTTCGAGCAGTCCTGGCGCGAGTCCTGCCAGCTCAGGCAGGCCCTGGGACTCCCATCTTTCTTGAAGAGAACCGAGAAGAAGATCCTCGTCAATTTCGCACAGTTCTTCGTCCTCGGAAACCGACGTGTACCAGGTCGGATCGTGCTCGTCATTGTCGATGGTAAGTAGTTGAACATCTCGGGCTCTTATCTGATCCGCCACCGGAACGACTTCCTGATCGTAAAACGTCCGCAGCAGTTCGTTGTCGGCGACCTGGCCGGCGGCCTCCTCCTCCTCGTCTGCAAATTCAAACACTTCGTCCATAGCGGTCTGGTCCTCCTTCACCAACAGGCAGTCGCCCAGGATCAGAATATCCATTTCCGTATGCAGGAAACATTGATAAGCGTCTTCAGGAGAGAGGACGATGGGCTCTCCCCGCACGTTGAACGACGTATTCACGAGCACCGGACAACCAGTCAATTGATAAAAAGCGTCGAGTATCCTCCAGAACTCCGGGTGGTCCTCCTCACACACCGTCTGAACGCGTGCGCTGTAATCCACGTGGGTGACTGCCGGGATCGAACTGCGATTTTGACGCACGACCGCCAACAAGTCGTCGTTCTCCGCGTCATCGTCGGAAGCGGGTGTCAACCGTTGTTCCTCCCGAACCGGCACTACCAACAACATGTAGGGACTGTCACCGGGCAATGCAAAGTATTTGCCAGCGTGTTCCCGGAGCACCGCCGGAGCGAAAGGGCGAAAAGATTCTCGGTTCTTGATTTTAAGGTTCAAATGAACTTGCATTTCTGCATTGCGGGGATCGGCAATGATCGATCGGCCCCCCAGGGCACGCGGTCCGAATTCCATGCGACCGGCAAACAGACCGACAACCCGCCCCTGAGCAATTTCTTGCGCCACTCGCTTTGCCAATTCAGCCTCGTCCTCAACATGAACGTAAGGGTACTCGTTCCTGTCGAGAAAATGGCGCACCTCGGAACTGGGAAAGCTGGGCCCCAGACGGCTCGCCCGTTGTGAATCACGGCCTTTCCCCGGCAGCTTGCGTTTCAGCCCGAAACGCCGATGCCCCACCAGTAGCGCGGCTCCCAACGCCCCGCCCGAGTCGCCGGCAGCGGGTTGTACCCAAATCTCGTCGAACATTCCGGTTCGCGCCAAGCGGCCGTTGGCAACACTGTTCAAAGCCACTCCACCCGCAAGACACAGATTAGAAGCACCGGTGATCTCTTGCGCATGGGTTGCCAAACGTAGAACGACTTCCTCAACAACCTCTTGAACCGAGGCCGCCAGGTCCATCTCCCGGCGGGTGATCCGAGACTCGGGTGGCCGCGGCGGTCCGCCCAACAGGTTGTAGAACGCTTCGTTCGTTAACAGATTGTCCCGCAGGTAGCCGAAGAATTCCATGTTCAGCCGGAACGAGCCATCGGCTTTCAGCTGAATCAGTTCCTCCCGGATACGATCTGCGTATTTGGGCTTCCCGTAAGGGGCCAGTCCCATCAGCTTGTATTCACCCGAGTTGACCTTGAAACCGCAAAAGTAAGTAAAAGCACTGTACAGCAATCCCAAGGAATGCGGAAAATTGACCTCCTTCATCACCCGGATATCGTCGCCCTCGCCGTAAGCAATACTCGTCGTCGCCCACTCACCCACCCCGTCAACACTCAGAATGGCTGCCCGCTCAAAAGGAGAAGGATAAAAAGCGGAGGCAGCGTGAGAAAGATGGTGCCGGGCAAATAGTATGGGAGCTTCGATGCCCAAGTGACTGCGGATCATCCGTGAAATGAACAGCTTCCTTCCCAAAAAAGAAGGGGCTGCTTCCAACCACTGCGGCATTCCGTCCGGCGCTGCATGAAGTATGGTCTTGAGTAGTCGCTCCAGACTCAACATGGGATTGTCGTAGAAGGCGACGGCCGCCAGGTCCTTGGCGGTCAGCCCGGCGTGCTCCAGACAATAACGAATGCCCTGGCTGGGAAACCTGCTGTCATGCTTCTTGCGCGTGAATCGTTCTTCTTGAACCGCCGCAGCGATTTCGCCATTGCAGACCATGGCTGCCGCGGAGTCGTGATAGAAGCAGGAAATTCCAAGAATAGCTGGAGCCGACATGAGTCTCCAAATCATCGTCATTCAACTCGCCGAGACAAGAAGTGGCGATTTAAAATTGTCTCGACAAGCGAAAAGCGGGTCCTCTTCTGATAAAACTCGAGTTTAATCTGCCGGTAGGCTGACGGCAATCTTCAGAATAACCCGCAGCCAGCTGCTGTACCGCGGGGTACGCCTCACAGCAGGCCGGTATCTCCTGAGGCCCGGTCAGCCTTCAATCGCCACACGAGTCCAACCGGCATGCCACCCGGTGGCAGTCTTGGGATGCAAATTGTAAATACTTGTCGGGAATGCTCGAAGACCGATCATCAACAAGGTGCTCCCCCTGTAAAAGTTGCAGATTTTACCCTTTCACCGTTCACGGAAAATTTCATTGTTTTCCAGTTGGACCGCTCTCGCGGCAGGAAAAACCTGCTTCTTCTTACAGGTTTATCGTCCGTCGAGACAGGAGAGTCCTCCTCTGGCGAACAGACAGCCCGGATCAGGACAGCTAGCGAAAACTCGCAAGTGCCTGCCGAAGATGCAATTTGGGGCAGCCCATCACCGACCCCGGGTGCCGAATGACACCCGTGTTCGGCAGAATTACGTCGTTTCAGCGATTCTTTCCCTGCCAAAACAGACCAGGCACACATCGTCGTTCTGTGGATGGTCACCTACAAAAGTCTGCAAATCTGCGATGATATGCGCGCCTAACAATTCGGGTCCCGCTGCCTCGGAAACCTGCTGGCGAATCCGCTCGACAGTATACAACTGACTTTGCGGGTCCATGGCTTCGTTGATGCCATCGGTATACATGGTGACAAAGTCGCCCGATTCGAGCCTGGTTGTCACCTGCTCGTACTCAAACGTCTCATCGATGGACAGGGGAACTCCTGCTTCTTTTTCTCCCACCTCCTCGATTTCCGATCCGCGGCGCCGGACGATGGGCAGCATGTGCCCAGCATTTACCACGGTCATTTCGTGGCTGCGGGGATCAAGCACCGCCATCACAAACGTGATGAAACGATCACTCATCCCCTCTTGAGCCAACCGCGCATTCAACTGCGTCAGCGCCTGGGCGGGCTGGGGACACGTTGCCAGGGCAGTCCGCACCTCGGCCGACAACTTGGCCATCAAAAGGGCGGCTGCAATTCCATGTCCTACGACATCCGCCACAATCACCGCAATTCGACCGTCCGAAAGCATCACGTAGTCAAAATAATCCCCACCGATTTGATTCGCCGCCTGATAGTAGTCATAGAACCGGTACCCATCGACCCGTGGTGGTTGTCCGGGAAGAAAACTTTTTTGCACCGTTTTAGCCAGTTCCAGATCACGTTGGATTTCACGTTCCCTCAGGGCGGCTTCATGCATTTGAGCACTGTTGATTGCAATGGCCGCCTGAGATGCCACACTCGCCAGGACCTCTAAATCCTCGGGTTGGAATCGGCTGCGCTGGTCCAGGGTATCAATTTGCAACACTCCAAAGGACACCGAATCCGTACCCACCAGCGGTGCACACATCATGGATCGAATCCGGAAATTAGCGATACTCTGGCTCATCTCGAAGCGTGAGTCACTCTTTGCATCGGCCGAAAGAATTGCCTCCCTGGTTTCCATCACCTCATTGATAATCGTACGGCTGACTCTCAGGTTCTCGCCCTCGCTTTCACGCCGAAGTTTCGTCCAGCGTGGAATCAAGGCATTGGTTTCCAAATTTTTGAGAATGATGAACCCGCGATCTGCTTGTACAAAGATTTTGAACAGACTGTCGAGAACTTTCGGCAGCACTTCATCCAAGGCAAGCGCCTGACCCAGGTTGCGATTAATTTCAACCAGGGCGGCCAATTTGACCTCCGCATTGCTGACGAGTTTCAACTGGCCATGATGGGTCGACACTTCCACTTTCGACATGATGATCGAACTGGATACATCGTCGTCGAACATCAGCGTGCCAACGCTCGATTCGTTGAACAACTCCGCGTCAGGACTCGCCGGCGGCGACCACTCGTCCAGAAACCGAAAGCTGACATCACAAATCTGGATCATGTCGCCAACCGCCAGCGCAACCCGCTGCTGGATAGCATTTCCATTGACCAGGGTCCCGTTGCGGCTGTGCAGATCTTCGATGAAAAAACGGTCGTCTTCGGCCAGCACCTGGCAATGTTGACGGCTGACAGATCCCACATCGACCACGATTTCACAATCGGGATGACGTCCTAGAACATATTTCCCCCCCGACAACTCGTATTGCTGTCCTTTATCGGGTCCGCTGGTGATTTCTAGACGAGGCACCGTTTCAAATCCTTCGCTCTGCGCGGTCTCATCAGGCACAACCCGGCAAGCCGGCGTACCTGGCAAGAGGTGGTGGGATCCTGGACGTCCCGGGGATGCAGTTGCCAGAGCGCGATTCTAAATACTATCGGATATGGACGTCAACCAATCGCCCAGCAAAGAGCCGTAATGTGGCCGCAGCACGGCAGATAGTTCACCTTCGGCCGAATACAGGCAAAGGGGTGACCTTGACCCCCACCAGGAGCAGACTTACCTTGGATAGGTTGGCTGAGAAGAAATCCTTTTCGCTAACTTGAATTTGTCCCGTGGTGTAATTGGTAGCACGAAGGATTCTGGTTCCTTTAGTCTTGGTTCAAGTCCAAGCGGGATAATTTGTCTTAGTTCGACTCCAAGCGAGACTGCTTCGCAGCTGTTTTGAAAACATAGCGTTTTGAAAACATAGCGTTTTGAAAACATAGCGTTTTGAAAACATCCTGAATCCCCACGCCAACAAGATCTTTCGGGGGGGCACGTTGATAGGTGCAGGAATAGGAATGGGTGCACTTGTCATGGAACGACAACGGTAGTCCGCTCTGGAACGCCGTTCTCAGATTTCCAACCACTTGCTATGAAATCGTCAATGAACGCCCATGTCGCCTGGCCAGCAGCGTCAGGCCCGGCAGTTCCAGCACCCTCTTCCAAAACTCCTCCCAAGGAGAATCGCTCCAGTAGACCTTCCTTTAGCAACGGATCAACCGGGCAGGGGACTCAAGATGTCGTCACCGTTATGACCTATAAAACGAGCTGCTAAGCTCCTGTTCACAGGAGCTTAGCAGCTCGTTCGGCGTGGCAAGTCTTTTTGCCGGCCATTGGCTCTGGCGCCGTTTCGGGCGTCGGCAGACCAATTCCCCCCAGTCCAGCCACCGACCTTTGCTATTTAGCGGTTACTCCGCCTGCCGCTACCCAGCAGGGTGAGCAGGCCCAAAGCCAACAGGATGGCCGACGTCGGCTCCGGAACCGTGGGTGGTTAGAGAAATGGCAGCCGAATTGTCATCCTGAGGGGAGCCAACCAATGGTGATCTGCGAGGGGGCGACTCACTTGGAGATGACGGCAAACTCAAAAACGTTTCGCCCGTCGCCTTTCACCTCGGCTTCCAACTCGCTCTTCGTGTTGTACTTGTCGGCGATGAACTGCTCGTAGACTTCCCTCGGCTCACCGGTCATCAGGTCGGCCATTTTCCTGCCGGTGGGTCGTCCGGCCGTGACTTCGACACGGAATCTGCCGACGAACGTCCCTTTCTCTCTGAGAATCGAAAACTTCCCATCGACAATCTCGGAACCGGCCGTCGGGCTTTTCGTACCTTGCAAGGGCACGAAGGAAACGTGGCCCTTCTCCAACGGCTGCCCATCCAGGGTCACGATTCCTTCAATCGGTTGCCGTTGCGGTGCGCCTTCGCAGCCGGAAAACACCAGTACACAACAGGCAGCGGTCACCAAGAGACACGAAATCATCTTGATATTGTTACTCCATTTCCTGGCATCGATTCCGTCCGCGAAGAAGACGTTGACCTTCGATGAGTACTACGGATATAGTATCTGGTCGCCGCCTCGTTGGCAAATTCGGCAGTGCACCACAATCACTTCAAAATAACACACTACCGCAAATTTCGGTCTGGGGCAGCCTGCTCCCGGGCCCTCTCCCTCGTGATGGCACGATCGTCGGGCAGTAGCTCGGTTTTGCTTCATTCCGGTAAGCAGATTCGGGATTTCTTGAACGGGAGAAAACCGTTACAGCGACGACCATTCATGTTACAGTCAGAGTTGCGCTGTGCGGGTAGGTTAATCATTCCCACGACTGCCTGAGTTGGAACGCGGATGCCTGGGGCGACCACGAGGAACAAAATGAAGTCGCGGAATATTCCCGGTTTTACCTTGGTTGAACTATTAGTGGTGATTGCCATCATCGGCATCCTGCTCGCAATGCTGCTGCCGGCGGTTCAGGCGGCGCGCGAGGCGGCGCGCCGCGTTCACTGCGCGAACAACGAGAAGCAGGTCGGGATAGCGATGCACAATCACCACACTTCTTACGGGGAGTTTCCCAGTGCCTGGACCAAGGCGCCGGTGTTCGGCGGGATCACGCAGCACACGGCCTTCGCCCAACTCCTGAATTACATCGAGCAGGCCAACGTGGACGCAGCGTTCCAATATGAGTATCGCACCCTGGACAAGAGGAATCGCCTGGCTACCAGCTCCGAGATCTCGACTTACCAATGCCCCAGCGACAACGCCCAGGGCCGTAAGTGGTACCACACTGCGGCCGACCATTATTTCGCGCGCTCCAACTACGCAGTCTGTCTGGGCTCGGACACGATGGTCCACGATTCGGACGGCACGCTTGTCGCATACGTGTACTGGGCTGGCGGGACTGTGAACAACGACGGCGCCTTCTGCCCCGGCAGGCCAAGAAAGATCGCCGATTTGACCGACGGTACGTCAAATATTGTCGTGGTTGCCGAGATCGTGGCCGGCCTGGATGACGAGGGCGGCGTCGACTACGACGCCCGCGGGTTGTGGGCCTGGCCGAACATGGGTGGCTGCGTCTACACTCACCGAACTACGCCCAATACCAGCAGCGCGGACAACCTGTATCCCGGTGAGTGTTCCAACGATCCTCAACAGAACCTCCCCTGTATGAGCAACACGGACAGCGAGGACGAGCACTACGCTGCCGCCCGAAGCTGGCACCCCGGCGGGATCAACACCCTGTTCGGCGATGGCCACGTCAGCTTCATCAGCGAAACGGTGGACACGACCATCTGGGGTTGGCTGGGCTCGATCAACGACGGCAATCCGATCCCCTTGAAGTATTAGAGTCTCAATCCGCGACTCCATCACTCCACGCTTCCGAATCGCACACCCCACTCGGCGCCGAGTGGGCGCATAGCCCTAGCGTACGATTACTGAAGAGGATCTTGCTGAAGAGGAATCTGTCCGTCATTCCAGATCCCACGGCATTCTTTTTCGGAGCCCGTTTCTACACGTGCCGTCTTCGTCTGGACAGCAACATCCCGACCAAGCCACCGAGCATGAGCAGGATCGACGTCGGTTCCGGAATAGCGTACTCGGTGGTTAAACCGTATTTATCCGCCAAATAATAACCCGTGTCGTTCAAATCCGTGGCGCTCAGCGTCGTGTTGAAGATAATAAGCTCGGCCAAATCGCCTTGCAAATTATAGCCGCTAAGAATAGCCCCGTGACGGCCGATGAACAGGGGGTCGTCGTTTTGGGCCACCTTACCGCTGTACGATTGGGGGTTGTCGTTGTCGGCAACGCCGTCCACCCAAATGTTCGTCGTGCCGGACGTGCCGTCAACGCCCGACTGGTCCATGTCGTAACTGAGGATGCTAAAGGGACCCGGGCTGGCTAGTAAGGCATTTTGATGTGCAGGATCGGCCACGTACCACCTGCTCCTGTTACTCACGTTGAAGACGCCATAATCGAAAGTCGTACCTCGCTTGTCGAATAGGTGGCGTTGGGCCGAGCTGCCGGTGGAATTGTACACCGCGAACGCCGTGAAGCCCTTGCCGACTCCATGGCCGATGTCAAGATCGGCGTGGTCGGCGATTTGCAGCCAATCATCGTTCCCGTCGAAGCGTACCACTGGCAACCCGTTGATGACGTTCGTCTGAAGCGTCGGCTGACTGTCGGCGCCGTCCTGCGTGGCGTTATGACCGCCGGCACCACCTGCCGACTGATCCGCCCAGGTAAAGGTGCCGCCCGGGGTGACCCCCGCGCCGGCGTCCAACCAGAGGACCGGCTGGGTGGTGATTGCCGGGAACGTTGTTGCCACGGCTGTTGAGGCCAATCCGAAGACCAGGCCCAGCACCGCCAGAGCATTACAAACACCAAAAATCTTAAGCTCTTGCATTATTTTGAAAGCAGGTTTCATCAGGTCATCTCTGAGTGAAAATAGTTTTAATTTCTAGTTTGTATGTTCAATGCGAAACTGACGGGAGCAGCTTGCCGCTGCCGTCAAGCAGAAGGAGGTCGCTTCAACGTGGTCTGTCTCTTGCTGTGCCTAGCGTTTCCTCACTCTTTGCAACAAAGGCTGCAATCGCACCCTCAGGACGCCAACTAGCCAAATTACCTATTCATAGGAATCCTTTAAAATAACCCATTTAATAACCCATTTATTGTCCTGATCAACCGTCAAAGCCGGAAAAAACACCCATTTTGCGTTGCCAACCCGTTAAACGGGGCTCTCTCCAGACCCAATCCGGCTGTTCCTCGACTTCCAATCACCCCCCGCAGTGACAAAAAAACGGCTGCCTGAGGGCAGCCGGGTTCGGTTCGGTAACGGAGTGTGACCGCCAACTTGGACGTGAGACTACTTCTTGCGACGGCGTGAAAAGGTCACGAAACCGATCAGGCCCATAACTGCCAATGCCAGGCTTGTCGGTTCGGGAACAAAATTGATGTCGTAGAGTGTGCCCAGAGCTAATCCGGTGTCCGTAAGTTCCGCGTCGCTGAGCGGCCTGTTGTAGATCAGGAGGCGGGCGAGATCACCCTCGAAGCCCTCGCCCCCTGATGGCCGCTCGTATCCGACGACAAGGACTTCCGAATCGGTTGCTCCGTCAATGTCAATGACGGCCGGCAAACTGTCGGCCGTGGCCGAGTCGACAAAAATCTCAGCAGTCTGATTACCAGTGCCTGCCGCCAGGCGTCCCACAAGGATGTTGTAACCGCCCGCAGACAAATCGGTGGTCCCCCGCACGACAGTATCAGTGCCTACGCTGCTGCGATATCGTATCATCCCCGTATTGCCGTACACGGACCCCCCAGTGGTCCCCGAATAAGGGAGTCCACCATCCGTAAGCGTCCCCCATATCGAGTTGGGCGTGCCAACGGCGGGATCGGCATCGATTACGGCAAACCACGTAAAGCCGCTGCCGTTGGCGAGTGAGTCGTATGACGAAGCATCGGTGCCTAACAGGGATCCGCTTACAAATCTAAGCGCGTTATGGGTGCCGGCTACACCGCTGAGCAGCGTCACGGAGCCTATGCCCCCGGTTGACGAAACGTTGCCAGCAGCGCCGAGCGAGCCTTGGTTTGCCCAGGCGGTGACCGGAGAGGTGCCGGTGACACCAACATCCGCGTTCAAGTCCTGGATCAATCCCATGGTGACAATCGACGCCTGGGCGGCGCTGGTGAGTACGAGACAGGTGAGTACGATTGCTGCGATGAACACTTTAGCGCCAACCACTACTGGAAGGCTGATTTTGAGAGCAGGTTTCATGAGGTCATCTCTGAGTGAAAATAGTTTCAATTTCTATTTTATGTACAATGCGAAACTGACGGGAGCAGCTTGCCACTGCCGTCAGGCAGAAGGAGGTCGCTTCAACGTGGTCTGTCTCTTTCCGGGCCTAGCGTTTCCTCACTCTTTGCGACAAGGTCTGCAATCGCACCCTCAGGACGCCAACTAGCCAAATTACCTATTCACAAGAATCCTTTAAGGTAACCCATTCATTGTCCTGATCAATCGTCAAAAGGCGGAAAAAACACCCATTTTGCGTTGCCAACCCGTTAAACGGGGCTCTCTCCAGACCCAAAACCCGATTCGCGTCAGCAGGAGTCACCGTTTCACCTGGCGTCCACTCTTGGCGGATTCTGCCGACGCATTGCGCGTTGTCATGGCACCCGCTCCGTTACACCGGGGCTCACCAGCCAGTCCGGTTTGATAACGGTCCACCCTCTCCAGGGGACGGATTTCGTGGCCCGGAGATACCCAATCCGGCTATTTCTCGACTTCTAATCACCCCCGCAGGAAAAAAGTTCCCCCCCTGCGCAGGATGCCCCTCCGTCGTCCGTAGTAATTAAGTGAAGGGGTTTTGCACCAAACAACGGCAAAAAATATTTGGACACGGAGCGACAAAGTGCAGGAGCTTTGGAGCTGCCAAATCAACCACAACGGGCACGGCTGGGGAGGGACAAGGTGCAGGGTGCACCCGTCCCGCAGGCGCCGGCAACCTGGCTGCCGGTATCCGCCTGAACACGAAAATCGTCCTTACACTTGCAAGGAAAAATCCATGAACCACTTCTTCAAGATTTATCTCACCGGCTTCGTCTTACTGCTGGCTGCCGGCTCCGGCCGAGCCAACGCAAGTAGCATTGTTTTTCACGACTGGACCTCGGCCTACGCCGGTGGATCCTACACCTACACCAATACGAGCGTCTCGGGCACGATCAACGGGTCCAACCCGATCCCCGGATTTGCAGGTCAACCGGGAAGCTACGGCCTGCCGTTGGCAATCACCAGCCAACCACCCCTGACCGATGGGTTTCAGGTGCACGGTCTCGGTGGCCTGGCAAACACGATCACCTTCGACTTTTCACCCGGGTACGACTGGGGCAGTGGTGGAGAACTCATCCTCGGGAACATCCACAACTACTACGGTTACACCCTATCGGCCTGGGACTCCAGCAACGCCCCGATTGACGTCAATTCGTGGTCGTTCCTCGGTGAATACGACAGCACTGCCCCGGGCTCTTCCGGCTATTTTTCAACCAGCAACACCACACTCACGCCCGTCGCACTGTCCACCCTGTTCAGCGTGGTCGATCCGTTGAGTGACGCGAACATGGGACAAGGCGGTCTCGTACACCTCGGCGGGCTTGTCGACGTGGGCCGGATTGAGTTAACGCTCGCTACCAGCAGCCTCGGAGAAAACGCCCAACAGGTGGATTTCGTACTCTTCAACGTCGGCACGGCGGTCCCGGAACCCTCCACGGCGATGCTGCTGTTCAGCGGGCTGGTGGGGCTGGCGGCATGTCGTCACCAGTTCAGAGTGTCGGACAACATTTTCAGTCACCCAACCGGAAAACTGGCAACTGCCCGGTGCGCTCAGAACCCAGGCCCGCAGAAATAAAACATGTTTCCCGTTGTCCGGTGTTGGTGACAACTTGCTGATACCTGACATCCCTCAACAGGCAACCACAACCCACGGGAGTTCTTAAGATTCTGCTCGCAAGTCATCCCAATCCGTCAGGCATTTCAAAAGGGGAAGTGATCGTGACTCTACAAACCACAACTCGCAAACTCTGCTTCGCTACCAGTCTGTTCCTGCTGCTGTTCACAGCCATGCCGGTCGGTGCAACACCGCTCACCGGTTCGGGCATGCACCTGCCCATTCCGACCATCAACCCGGCCTGGCAACCGGGAGTGTCGGCAACCGTTGTCGACACAGGTGGCGCTTTTACCGGCACCTGGACGGCTCCCGTTCAAGCAGACTGGGTCGGCACATTCAACGCCACGGGTACCATTCCCTCCTCGACCAATTCGGGAATCGCCGATTACGACTTCACCTCGCTCCCACTCGGTTATCTTCCCAGTGGAACTTTTTTCATCTTCGGTGACGTTGACCAAGGGTCCGGCCTAGCCGAAACGGCGCAGCTGACCGCCTATGACGGTTCCGGAAATCTGCTGACCACTCCCTGGCTTGACGAAACGTATGCCGTGCGCGGTCCGGGAACCGGACCGGCCGGTTCCATTACCACCGGAGACATGCCCGGCTGGTCGTGGAACGATGCCACGTCCCCCGATACTTACGTTTTCGACGGTTCGACCATCACGAGCGGCAACCCGAACGTTGCCTTCGCGCTGGTCAGCAATCAGCCGATCTACGGCATGGAATTCGACAAACTGACGACCCATTTCGGTTTTAATCTGGCAGCGCCCAGCGTACCCGAACCATCCAGCGCGGTGATCGCCTGCCTTGGATTGTTGGCCGTCATCCCTCTACGAAGACGCTAAACCGACCACTGTAGACCAGGTGTTCCACACCGGAAAACGACCGGGAGACCGTAGTAACACAGGTTTCTTTCCCTCGCCGGGAAAAACATTCATCCATCACGGGCAAACCTGTTTCATCCGTTTCCCAGAACGTTCCGGGTTCTGTTGGGCAAGAGTTTTTACGGCAAAAAGTACAAACAAACCCTGCCGGGACGCGTCGCTCGGGCCAGCAACCCCTCGCCGACTCCTGACAGCTTCTGACAACCACAATGGCAACGGGGCTTCTATTTCCAGTGGTCTTTTCATTCGCTGCAGACTCGCACATCGAAGCGACCGTGTCGGACCCGTTCCCACGGCAGTCCGGTCGGGTGAAAAGGCTTTCAATCACAAGTTGTTTCTGCGAGGACGCAATCGTCAAGCATGACAGCTAACCGGTGGAGGTGACAATGATGCTACTCAAGAGTTTTACGACCGATGTTCCTGCAATTCTCCGTCCATTCGACAGGCAGGACAAAGCGAGGCGTCGCAAAGGTCCCGGCGGATGGCTGTGGATTGTGGGATTGTTGATCCTCTCCCCGGCCGTTTCCACTGCCTCGACCTTGAACTACACCCACCTGTCAGGCTCCATCAGTTCGCCTTACAACGACGGAAACGGCGGCATCCTCCAAGTGAACCCGGGACCCTACGAATACTCGGGAAACGGAACCAACACGATCCGGATCGTCGATCCGAGAGATACGCCACCCAACTTCGAACTCTTCGCGGTTGCCGGACTGAACGGTTTCACCAAGCTGTTCAGTGGAAGTTCCGCGACCGGATCCCTGTCGATTGCCGGTCGCTACAGCGTGGCCGGAACGCCCGCAGGTGGTGCCGACGGCGTGCTGGAGGGAACGGCGACCTACCACAACTACATTGGCGCCGTCGGCCTGGCAAAACTGCTAGGCAGCGGTACAACATCCCTGACTTCCTCGATTGCGGTGGCGCCGTTTACCACCCAGACCCCGGGCCCCTCGCCGAACCCGACCACCCTTTCGGCCGGTTTCGGAAGTTCCAGTGCTGGTAGTCTGTCGCCCGTTGGCGCCATCTACAGCGACTCGAAGACAGGAATCACCGATGGAAATTACTCGGTCAATCTCGACTTTCAGGTCAGCGCCAGTCGCACGGCGGGTGCCGTGACGGCGATGGCCGCCTGGATTTCTCAGGACTTGTCCTGGACCCTGCAAGACGCCCCGACCACTCCCGTTACTTACCAGGCGACACCGCACCCCACTTTGATCGATTACCCCACGGTCGGACAGGTTCCCCATTCCATGGTGACCGGGGTCAGCCTCACGGAAGTGGCCACAGCTCTGGAGCCCGAAAACCTGCTGCTGGGGAGCAATGGAAACCTTCTCTACTCTTCCGTGGACGAGTCCTCCCTCACCAGCCCGATCGATTACGCCACCAATGGTCCCACCTTTACCGTGGGAAACGCGGTGGGTCTGGAATACCTTTCGGACCTTGTCGCATCGCCAAGCGGAAAGTACTACGCGCTGCAGAGTTTCGGCTTCGATAGCGGGAACATCAACCCGGCCGCAGCGGGTCTGCTGACCGTCGACCCGGACACGGGAGTCAGCACTCCGCTGACGCTCTCGACCAGTTTCAACACCCCGAGTAGCCTCGCCTTTTCCAAATCGGGTTTCGGCGGCGCCGAGATGTTGGTCACGGAACTCGGGTTGGACGAGTACGCTCCGGCGAGCCTGCTCGGAGTTGACGGATCGGGCAACGTGACCCGCCTGGTCTCGGACCTGGGGGTGGACAACCCTGTGGACCTTCAACTCTCACCTGGTGGTTTCGGCAACTACGGGTCTGAAGCCTTCGTGCTGGACGTGGGAGAGTTTACCGATACCTCCGTACGTAACGGATCGGGATCGGTTCTGGTCATCGACGAACTGACTCAGGAGGTCAAAACCTTCGTCTCCGACCTCAACAACCCCCTGTCCATGGCCTTCGCCAACGGAACCGTGCTGGGTGACCCGGAGGGAACTTACCTGTACGTTCTGGAGCAGGGAGACCTGGATCCGCTCACGGGACAGGCTCTGGGCGACGGCCTTCTGGCCGCCTACGATGCGCTGGGCAACCGAATCGATGTGGTGGGCTCCATCGACAGTGCAACCAGCCTGGTGGAATCTTCGGACGGTTCCGGGTTGTATTTTTCCAGTGACCGTTCCGTATTCCTACTCGCAGTGCCCGAGCCTTCCACTGGGATTCTGCTTCTGTTGGGGATCCTGCTCGCTGTTGGACGCCGACCGGGAGGAGGTGCGGCAACCAGCTGAGTCACTTCGCGTCGGCGGGGCTTTCAGCGGCCCGGCCATGGCGTGTTCCATTTTCCGCCAACGTCCACATCGTCTGTCAACAGGACCCCTCCACGCTCGCCCCTGACACGAAACGCAGCCAACGTGCCAACGGACCGCCGGTCCACCTCGTACTGGGCAAAGGCGGTTGAAACCGCACGACGATTCGTTGTGCGCTCGTGCGCGCTGCGCGAAGGCGTTTCGTCGCGGGGCAGTCTGGAGGAAACCTCCGCACTCCCTTTTATTTCGTCATTTTGAGCCTGGTTGTCCGCTACCAGTGACGCCCATTGCGGAGGTTCCGCGGACTGCGATGTCGAACCAACCGAACAGGGTAACACGTAACCCGCTGGTGTCTCTCCCGCATAACCGAGCGGG